>DATLJC010000046.1:0-103897 GCA_035539055.1 Saccharimonadales bacterium (SeqCode)
TCGCAGGCTGGTAACGCGGCGATGAAGGGCGGAGATCCGAAGATGGCAGCGGACTATTACGGACGCGCGCTGAAGGTGAAGGACGATCTGGACATTCGTACCAACCTCGCCAACGCCTACTTCCGGTCGGGCGATCCTGATCAATCATTGGCAGAGCTTGCGATTGTGCTAAAGGCCGATCCTAAGAATGACAAAGCCTTGTACAACACCGGAATGGTGAAGCTGATGGCCAAGGGCGATGCAAAAGGCGCCATCGCTTCGTGGGAAGCTTTCCTGAAATATCATCCTGATCATGCGCAGAAGAACAAAGTGCAGGAGATGATCAAGCGCGTGAAGCAAGCTGAGTCGAAGACCCAGGGATAGCAACTGGGTAGACACAGATCGCCCGCCCACGCATTGACCCGGTCTCGTGGGCGGGAATGTTCAAAGCCTCTCGCGTGCCATCTTTACCCTGCAAGGACAATTTTCTTCTAGTGATTTTGATCACACGATTCAGTGCGGCTGCGAGAGTAGTCTGTTAGGGACATGGCGAAATTCTGGCGCAGCAGGCGGCAGGTGCCGAAGGTTAGTGGACAGGCTTGGAATCGTGAGTGAATAGACTCGAAATCTGCGCGATATGCCCCATCCAGTGGGGTGAAATCGGTTCGGCGGTATCGCATGTGTCTGGAAATAGAGTAGTTGATCGATTTTAGGCAATTGGCATACTAGTTGCAGTTCAAGTTTGTAGTTTTCTGGAAAGTAGGAGCCCGGCATGGGTTTGAAGTCGATTTGGAGCAAGGTGCATCAGACGCTCGCTTCGGTGCGAACGGGTATTTTTCTTATCATTATCGTAGGAGTTTTCTCGGCGGTTGGTACGGTGATTCTGCAGCGTCCGACCTCGGAACCAGAGGATTTGCAGCGTGCGTATTCGCCGCAGACGTTGGCGTTGCTCGACCAGCTTGGTCTTACCGATATCTTTCATGCCTGGTGGTTCCTATTACTGCTGTGTTTGTTCTGCGTTTGCCTGATCTTGGTCTCGGTGGATCGCTGGCCGAATGCATGGAAGGTGTACTCCAAGCCGGTGCGTTTCGCGCAGCCGTCATTCCGCCCGAGCCTGCCGCAAACGGTCAAGATTCCAGTCAAAGATGAAGCCAGCGCATTGTCTGTGGTAGAGCGTGTTTTGAACCGCTTCGGGCTGAAGCCGGAACGGGTCACGGAAGACGGCGCTACAGGGCTATATGCGGAAAAGCAGCGCTTTTCCGTTTTTGCCGTTTACCTTGTTCACCTGAGCCTGCTCTGCATCTTCGCCGGCTACATCATTGACGGATTCGTCGGCTACCGCGGCAATATCATGGTGCCCGAAGGACAGGCGCTGGGACAGATTACGCTTCGGGACAATAAGGGCGGCGAGACCAGGAAGACGCTGCCATTTCTGATTCGCTGCGATGGAGCGGGAGAAGAGACCTACGCTGACGGTAGTCCGAAAAAATGGTGGTCGAAGTTGGCGCTGATCGAGAATGGTAAGGAAACCGCCGCGAAAACGATCATTGTGAACGATCCTTTTGTGTACAAGGGGATTCGGATTTACCAGTCGAGCATGGGACAGTCGAGCACGCCGAGAACACTCAACTTTATCGCAACTCCGAGCAAAGGTGGAGAGCCGGAGACGGTTGAGGTTCCCCTGAATGGCAAGGCGACATTGGCAGACGGCGAGAGCCTTAGCATTCTGCGCTGGGTGCCGGATTACTACGTGCAGGACGGCGAAGTTTACAAGAAATCGGACGAGGCGGAGAATCCGGCTGTGCAGCTTGGCTTGACCAATGCACAGGGCGAGACGAAAAAGCTCTGGATTCTATATGCGAAGGCGAACACTACGCAGGGCCAGGATGCGCCGTACGAGTTCGCGATCAAGAGCGCGACGTGGGCGAAATATACAGGTCTTGAAGTTTCGCATCAGCCGGGGCAGTTTGGAGTCTGGATCGGCGTTGTGCTGATGGCATTTGGGTTGGTGATTGCGTTTTACACTCAACATGTGCGCATATGGGCGGCAGTGTCCGAAGACGGCAAACTGTTGTGGGTGGGCGGCACGACCAATAAGAATCGCGAGCGATTCAAAGCGAAGTTTGAGCAGATTAAGGCAGCGCTGCAAGAGGAACTGGGCAGCAGCGCCGTTTCCAAGACGAACCACAAGATCGAAGAGAATACGCTGACCAAGGCATAAAGCCACGGTCAACGCAGGAGCCATAAAGTTATGCAAGACGTACAAGTAGAACAGCAGCAGAAACAGGCTACCGGAGCCGCGCTACTGGTTCTGGTAGGACTGGGAATTGCTTTCGCGCTGCTGGTTGCACTGTTGGCGGCGGCCAAGGCGCATACCGGACCGATTTACGGCGAAGCCAATATGCTGTACGCGGCACTGGTTCTATATGCCGGAGCTGCAACGCTGTACATGGGATACGGTGTCGCGGGGATTGAGCGGTACGTTAACGCTGCCTCGATTTTGACATTTGCGGGATTTCTGGCGAACACGGCCGCGGTGGCCCATCGCTGGTCGATCGCAGGGCGTCCGCCGTTCTCCAATATGTACGAAATGCTGTTGAGTTTTGTGTGGACGCTCGCGCTGCTGACGTTAATCGCCGAGAGGGCCTACAAGGTCAAGATCATTGGCTCGATCACCATGCCGATCACGGTGGTCTCAGTGATCCTGATGCAGTTGCTGCCAAGCGATGTGCGGCCGCTGGTTCCGGCGCTGCAGTCGACCTGGCTGCAGGTGCATGTGACTTTGGCAATGCTGTCGTATGCGGCCTGCGCGGTGAGCTTTGCGCTGGCGCTGATGTTCCTGATTCAGGACAACATGAAGAGCGAATCGTTCCAGGCGCTGACTTCGTCCGGAATGGTTGCAATCTACGCGGGAATGCTGATTACGCGCTTCCGCTCGGGATCGCTGGCGGTCACGGCCTATGACCTGGAACAGAAATCGGAAGTGATGATTTCTCGCGGACATCCGCTGTTCATCCGGATTCCGGATCTTGGCTGGCTGTACCTGCTGGTTTTCCTGTCGGCTTTGGTGCCGCTGGTGCTTTACATCGCGGGGCAGTTGAAGAAGGACGGATCGTTGTTCGACGTCGCGAGCAAGGCGATGTTTGTAACCCTGATGCTGCAGACGGCGGGGACGGCGATCTTCATCGCACGCGTAAAGAATGGACAGTATGGCGCTCCTGAGGCAGAAGGTCTGTTCACGACCGCGCTTCCGGCGAATCCATTTCTTCTGGCGGGCATGATTGGGGGAATCGTTGCCGGGTTGCTGTATCTGCTGCTGCTGTGGAGACGCGAAGGGTTGCAGAGAATGCTACCCTCGGCGGATATCCTGGACAATGTGACCTACAAGATCATCTGCATTGCATTTCCGCTGCTGACCCTGATGATTGCCGCTGGCGCTTATTGGGCAAATCAGGCATGGGGAAGCTACTGGAGCTGGGATCCCAAGGAGACCTGGGCGGCGATTACCTGGCTTGTGTACGCGGGCTACCTGCACATGAGAATTACTCGGGGCTGGAAAGGCCGCCGCGCGGCATGGTTCGCGATTCTGGGTTTTGGCGTGGTGATCTTCACGTTCTTCGGCGTGACCTATTTGTTGCCCGGCCTGCATGCCTACGCGGCAGGTTGATCTGGATCTAACAATGTGGAGAAGGCCGCCGCGATCCGTCGCGACGGCCTTTTCATTTCTGGTGGAGTGGACTGCTTCCGGGCGGCCAGAGTCACGGGTGATCGTGGTACTCTGGCGAGACATTAAGATGCTGTCAGCGCGGCCACGTGGACAGGGATTTGACTTGCTTTCCATTGAGGCTCTCAGACAATTAGAATAAAGGTATGGCCTTCAAGGAGTTTGAGTGAGCCCAGTTCGGATGAACTGGCAAATCAAAACGTTGTTGCCGGTTGCGCTCGTTTTGCTCAACGGGCTACTGCTGTTTGTCCTTGTGACACTGACCTTGCAGGACCCGTTGCGCAATCGGGTTCTGGCCGTGGCAGTTGCCGGTGCGGTTGCGATTTGTGCGGTTCTGTTCGTGGTCCTGGCGGTGATGGTTCATCGCCCAATTCTGGAATTGCAGAGGAAGATTGCGCAGGTTCGAGCGGGCGATCTCTTTGTAAATGTTGACTTTGCTGAACGCAACGACGAGATCGGCGATCTTGGCCGGCACTTCAATGGGATGGTTCAGCAGTTGCGCGAGAGCCGGGAAGAGATTCAACGGTTACATCGTACTCAGATGTCCCGCGCTGAACATCTGGCTACGCTGGGCGAAATGGCAGCGGGGCTGGCACATGAAATCCGCAATCCGCTGGCTGGAATTGCCGGTGTGATGGAGATTGTAGGGCGCGACCTGCCAGCGAAGTCCGCGGCGATAGCCGTGCTGGGTGAGGCGCGGCATGAGGTTGTTCACATAAATAAGATTGTGAGTGAACTGCTGGAGATTGCACGTCCAAAGGCTCCAGAGTTCCGATTGGGAGACTTGGTTGTCGTCGCCCAGCATGCTTCGCTGTTTGCTCGCGATCAGGCTTCGGCGAAACACGTTACGCTGGAAATCGTTAAGAATGATCAGGTTCCAATGCTGGAATTTGATGCCGGTCAAATCCATCAGGTTCTGCTGAATTTATTATTGAATGCAGTGCAGGCGTGCGGTGAAGGTGGTAACGTCCGGGTTGATTTTTCCTCGGATGAAAAGGTTGTAACGGTCAGAGTCGTGGATACGGGGCAGGGAATTTCCCCGGAAGTGCTGCCGAACATCTTCCGGCCATTCTTTACGACCAAGGGAAATGGAACTGGACTCGGGCTCTCATTAGTACGCCGCATCGTGGAGGATCATGGCGGAACTATCGAGGCAGCAAGTGAGTTGGGTAAAGGCAGTGAGTTCACACTGGCCCTTCCCAGAATCAAAACTACGGAGTGATTTGGGAACTCCGAGGGGTTATGAATGAAGCCCGAATAGGCACGTTTGTGATACTCTCAAAGGCCGATTTCGAGTAATCAATATAGATGCCGAGCGAAAAAGTTCTAATCGTCGATGATGAGAAGTTAGTGCGCTGGTCTTTGCGCCAGAAGTGCGAAGAGTGGGGATATCACGTCTCCGAAGCGGAAACGGGGACGGACGGGCTTCGCCTGGCGCGCAATGAGTCTCCCGATCTGGTCTTGCTGGACGTGCGTTTGACCGATATGAACGGGTTGCAGGTGCTGCAACGGCTGAAACAGGCGGGGGATGCGCGCGCGGTCATTATGATTACGGCCGATCCTCAACTGGAGGACGTGAAGCAGGCTCTGAAACAGGGAGCATACGACTTCATCGGCAAGCCGATTGACTACGACGAGCTGCGTGTCGCAGTAAAGAATGCCCTGGAAGCTACGCAGTTGCGCTCGGAAAACGAGACGCTGAAGAAAGAAGTCCTGCAGCGCCGGCGCGCCGCCTATCACGACGTTGTGGGCGAATCGCAGAAGATGCAGGACCTGATGTCCTTTGTAAACAAGGTCGCCTCCAGCGAAGCTACGACCATCCTTATTCAAGGGGAGAGCGGCACGGGCAAGGATCTGATTTCCCGGGCCATTCACTTTGAGAGCCGGAGAAAAGACAAGCCGCTGATTGTGATCAACTGCTCGGCAATTCCGGAGACTCTGATGGAGGCCGAGCTTTTTGGTCATGAGAAAGGCGCGTTTACCGATGCCAAGTCGATGAAGAAAGGCCTGTTTGAACAGGCTGACGGCGGCACGCTGTTTCTGGATGAAATTGGAGAACTGTCGGGACTGCTGCAAGCGAAGCTGTTGCGTGTTTTGGAAGAACAGGTCATCCGCAGAGTTGGCGGGGTGAAGGATCAGGAAGTGGATGTGCGGGTAATCGCCGCCAGCAACCGAGATCTGGAGCGGGCGGTGCGCGAAGGACAATTCCGCCAGGATTTGTACTACCGGCTGGCGATCATTTCGCTGTTCCTGCCGCCGCTGCGAGACCGGCGCGAAGATATTCTGCCCCTGGTGTATTTCTTCATTGAGCGCTACAACAAGCGTTTCCGCAAATCGGTGCGGGGCATTACTCCTGAAACCCGCGAGCTGCTGGCGAAATACGAATGGCCGGGTAACGTGCGCGAATTGAAGAACGCCATTGAGCGCGCGATGATTCTGGAAGACGATGACATGCTGCGTCCGGTGTACCTGCCATTTTCGGTGGGTTCTCCGCTTAGCAGTCTGACGGCCTTTGAAGTCTCATCAGGCGGTAACGTAGCCGCTGCCGCAGGGTTTGTACCTGGTCAAGCGGAGACGCAGGTGGTGAATGGCAAGAATCTGCCGCGGCTGTCGATTCCGGACGGCGGCACGAGCCTGGAAGAGATTGAGCGCTCGTTTGTCGAGATGGCAATGCACCAGTCCAATCGAAATCAGACGCAGGCGGCCAAGCTACTGGACATCAGTCGTGATGCGCTGCGCTACAAGTTGAAGAAGTTTGGCATGATGCACACGGAAGACGAGGAAGTGAGTACCCCACCTCAATAGAACCCCGGGCAGGATGGCAGATTGCAAGCACGCTTGGTGCTAGTTGTCTGATTGCTGCTTCCGCTCGCTCGGTAGTTATCCATACCCGCCCATCGTTTTCGTAGATTTGTGCGTGGAACTACGCCTTTGCACGTTTTTACGCACATCCAGAGTAGAGGAATCGCTCGCATCTCTGTGTCATTTTCCACATGCAAACAAGACCCTTCTTGCACAAGTGTCTTCGAGACTGTGCCTAAGTCTCTGAAAACAAGCTGCATCGTCCGTCGTGATTTTGCTCGGTATTTGGCCCTTTAGGTGCCTTGTTACAGGTATTAGGGAGAATACTGTGGAACCGACTCTGGTCGTGATCGGCATCAGCCTCCGCACTGCTAAGCTGGCAATGCGTGAGCGCTTTCTGCTGAGTCCCGCTCAGAGAGTGGAAGCCTTATCGACGCTGGGACGTTCAGATGCGATTGATGAGGTCATTGTGCTCTCGAATTGCAACCGTACGGAATTTCTGGTTTGGACACAGGATGCATCCGAGGCTGCTAACTCCGTGCTTCGCCTTCTTACCCGCTCAAGTGACCTGAAATTGCTGGAATGGTCGAATTTCTACCGCCTGGTAGGAGATTCTGCTGTCGCGCATGTGCTGCGGGTTACGGCCGGAGTTGATTCAGCGGTCTTTGGGGAGCCGGACGCGACAGGCTCTCTACTGGCGGCCTGGCAACAGGCGCAGCGAGCGAGTACGACGGGGCGTTTTCTGGATGCGCTGATGGCAAAAGCATTTAGTGTGGCGGGGCGCGTTCGGCAGGAAGTTGGATATCCAGCGCACATGACCACCGTGGCGCAGGCCGCGGTCGAAGCATGCATTGCAGGGCTCGGTGAGCTTAGACAGAGACGGGTTGTCGTGCTGGGTGCGGGCCGCATGGCACTGTCGGCGGTGCGTGAATTGCAGAACGCGGGGGCCGGTGAGATCACTGTTGTGAACCGTAGCTGGGAACACGCGGTGCAACTGGCGAAGCAATGCAAGGTCAAGGCCGCCCACGCCGAAAGTCTCTGGGAAGTGGTCATGTGGGCCGACGTGGTGATCTCCGCGGCTTCGCAACGGATTCTGCTGACCCGTGAGGAACTTGAAATAGTGCTTCGCGAGCGCAGTGATAAACGGATCATGATCGTGGATACGGCCGTACCGCGTACCGTGGACCCGAACGTTCGCACGCTGGAGGGGGTGACCGCGCTCGATCTCGATGATCTTTGCAGCGCTGCGGACAAGCATGAGGAGCGGCTTCGGATGCGACCGGCTGCTGAACGGCTCATTGCAGAAGAAGCTGCGGGATTTCGCACCAAGCTCCTCTCGGAGTCGATTCTGATGACGATTTCGGCGATGCGGGAGAGGCTGGAGACGATCTGCCAGCAGGAGATGGATCAGTTGAAAGAGCAGTTCGGGCCATTTACGCAAGATCAGGAAGTCGCGCTTGAAGCACTCTCGGCCCACATCACGCAGCGAATCTCAGCGAGCCTGGGAAGACAGCTGAAGGAAATGCCGGAACGCCCTGAACTGACGAGCGCAGTGCAACAGCTTTTCCAAATTGAAAGTCACGCGGTGAACGTACCCATCTCAAATGCGGAAGCGAAACTCTGCGACTAGCCTGCAGGTAGCAGTCGGGCCAGTTTCGCGCCGACTCTCGATGTTCCGCGGATGGCCGCGCGATCCCAAATTGAGACTCGATTTGCCAGTACTGATCCGGGAAGAAACCGACCGGTGTATTGAGCCAACCTGTGGCGTGTATTACCTCATCTGCCGTTAGTAAATCAGAGAAAGAAAATTGTATGTGCTTCGGCCAATGCGTCCGGGGCCGAAGTTTCTCGGGAGGACGGGATGAGGCGCATAGCCTTCGGAATCGCTTTGTTATTGAGTGTCGCGGCTTCATCGCAGGCGCAGGGGAGTTGGTCGTTCAAGGGTACGGTGATTAGGATGCGGATGGCCGAGTGTACTGCGCAAAAAGGGTTCATGGCGGCAATGTCGGGGTCGCCGGTACAGGTCCCGTCGAGTTGTCCGGAATACACAATTGTGGGCGACAAAGTGGTGTACGTGGTCGTGGGGAGGCATGCGGAAGAATTCATGCCACTGGCGGAGAATATGGATTTTCTGATCCGCAAGAATGAGCTCGTGCTGTTTTCAGATGACGAAAAGGCGAGGTCGCGATTTGCAATTCAGCAGATGACGCTGCGCGGCGATTGGGAGCGCGAAGAGGCCCAAAAGGAAGCAGAGGCGAGAGCCATGGAGCGAAGCGCGAATTACCAACTGCGGAATCCTGCGTCGCGCACGTCAATGATATCGTCCAACAGTCGATGAGTTACGAGACCCCGGTTTGTTTCGGGGATTTCGGATCGAAGCAGCAGATCAAAACGTCATAAGGTTCGAATTGAAACCGTTTTGCATGTGTGCCGGATTGTGTGAGAGAACTCTTAAGAAAATTCGTCGATTGCCGATCCAAACCTAGATGAGAAGAGAACCAGAAGCGGAAAGGCTCGTTTCCGGTTTGAACAACGGGAATGGAGGCAACTGCGGGCTTCATGCGGGAGTCGATACATCCGTTCGTATGGAGAATGGAGTACGCGCGATGCAGCTTTTGTTACAGGTCTCGACTCGACAACGGCTTGCGGTACTCCTGCCCGCACTGTTGATGGCAGTGTCTCTCAATTCCATTTCTCTGAATGCGGCCGACGGAACGGGATACACGGTTCGTAGTAGTACGAATGAAGTGCGGCTGGCCTTTGCAGCATCGGACCGGCACGGGAAGCGGATCAAGGAATTGCTTCCGTCGGACGTTGCGGTTGCCGATAACGGAACAATTATCCGCCATTTCAAGAGCTTTCGACCTGCGTCCGAGAGCCCTCTGGATCTCGTGATATTGCTGGACGCGAGTGACTCGCTGGAGTTGCAGATTTCTGCCGAGATCGTTGACGTAAATAGGTTCATCTCGGGCACAGCTTGGGGAAAACGGGATCGCGTATCCATTCTGGCATTCGGCGGGCTGAGGCCGATGTTGATTTGCGCACGGAACTGCAACTCGCAAGCCATATCGGTCAAGTTGAGTACATTGCGTGCCTCCGGAGCTACGCCGCTTTATGATGCGTTGGTTTCTGCTGCGGAAATACTGGAGCAGAACCGCGACTCGCAAGCTCGTCCGGCAATGATTCTGTTCTCGGATGGAATGGATACAATCAGCATGCATTCGATGTCAGAGGCTGTGCTGGCGGCTGAGAATCTGCAGGCTGCGATTTATTGTGTGAACGCTCGCTCGAAGAAATCTTCTCAGGATCGTGGGGATGCAGTGCTCGACAAGTTGGCCGGTAACACAGGCGGACTGAGCTTTCCGCCGGGACAGGACGTAGCAAGCGTTCTGCGGGCTGTTTTGGAGGATCTGCACGGCGGGTATGTGCTCACCTACGATCTTCCGGAGCAAACGGCCGGACAGCACTCAGTACGCATTCTTCCGACACGCGACCCAAGGCTGCAGCTCCGCTCGCGGTTGGCGTACGACGAATCGGCAAGTCAGTAGGAGTGAATCTCCCCAACACTTCTCACAGGGAACGCAGGAAAATCTCTTTCAATTCCTCGGAGGAGAGAACGACGGGGTTTGCTTTCATGCTGCTGGCGCGGGCAGATTTCTCGACGACCTGCTCTGCGTCAGTCGCCGCCATGCCGAAGCTGGAGAGTGGCGGGATGGCGAGCTCACGGCTGAGATTCCGGACGAAAGAGACGCCGTCTTCGGGCTCTGCGGTGGAGCTTCCGGTGAGACTGCGCGCGACGGTGCGATAGCGGTCGAGAGTGGCGTCTTTGCCATTCGCAGACTTGAGATGAGCGATATTGGCGGCCATTCCGTGGGGGAGAATAGCGGCGCAGACGGCTCCGTGTGGCGCATCGAACATTCCTCCGAGCGGGCCGGCAAAACCGTGGACGACACCGAGGCCGGAATTGGCGAGGGACATGCCTCCGAAGAGGCTGGCCAGTGACATTTCGGTGCGCGCCTGCATGTCAGTTCCGTCGTGGAAGGCACGAGGTAGAGCACGCGCGGCAAGCGGAATAGCCTGCAGGCAGAGAGAGTCGGTGAGAGGATTGGCGCGCAGCGAAACATAGGGCTCGATCAGTTGGGTTAGCGCGTCCATGCCCGACCAGGCGGTGGTCCGCGGAGCGAGTTCGCGAGTGAGATCAGGATCGACGATGGCGGCAACGGGCAGCATGGTGGCCGAGCGCAGGCTGACTTTGACGGCGTGTTCGGGGGAGAAGAGCACAGCGTTGCGCGTGACTTCGGCTCCGGTTCCGGAGGTGGTGGGAATAGCAATGCAGGGGGCGCTCGGGTGTTGGAGGGCGCGGCCTTTGCCTATTACTTCGAGGTATTCGAAGAGGTCATCGGTGTTGCGCATGAGCGCGGCGATAGCTTTGCCGGTGTCGATCACGGAACCGCCGCCGATGGCGATGACTCCGTCGCATTTGTTCTTGATGGCTTGGACGACAGCTTCCCGGAGCAGGGGAATGCTGGGCTCGGAGGGAACCGGAAGGGTCACAACGCCAATTCCGGCCTGAGTCAAGAGTTCGATCACCGATTGCACGCGGGACGGAGTTTTTCCCGTGACTACCATGCAGCGATGCAGAGCATAGCGGGCGGCGACGATCGGCAGTTGGGCGGTGGTTCCTCGCCCGAAAAGGATTTGCTGCGCAGTAGCGAATTCAAAGGGATTCATCGCTGTCACTCCTCACACGACCATCGTACAACTTCATCGGGGCGACCTCGTACGAGCGCGGCGCAGAGGAGTATTCTTGATTCAGAGTCTCTCTCCAAAATAGGTTTGGGCGCGCCGATGGATCGGCTCGTTGACTTGTATTGGAAAACGCTGGATAGGCCATGTCGATTCGTTCTGCCTTATTGTTCTGCTGTTTGTTGTTCTGCCGTGTTCCGGCCTGCGAGGCTGGACAGTTCAAAGTCTCCTCCGGTTCTCTTGAGCGCACGCTGAAAGCGCGGCTTTTCAATACTTCCGATCAACGTTATTACTTGCGCGGAGATGCGCACTCGGCTTGCTATCTCTACGCCGAAGATCCTCACCTGACGTTTTCAGGAGACCGCATTCTGGTACGCGTGCATACGAGCGGCAAATATGGAAAGCAGATCGGTGGACGCTGCATTGGCTTTCCGGTGTCGATGAACACGGTGATCTCGCTGGCTCCGAGCGCGGAGGGAGAGACAATCGGCGTGACCGATGCAAAGCTGGATCGCGTGAGCGACTCCGCGGAGTTGAATTTTGTTCTCTCGCCATTTCTGAGCCACAAGGTGCCGTCGAGCATCAAGATCAACGCGGCCACGATGCTGCGGGAGATTCTTACGAAATCGACAGAGACGAGCGGATATCCGTTAACGCTGGAGCGGCTGGATATTCGCCAGGTGCGCGTGACGGAGAAGTCGCTGGTGGTGGATTACGACAGCGACATGCGGATTGACTAGGCCCAAGCTCTATCGGTACAGCGCGAACCGGCGATCAAGTAGAAGACTGGTAGTGGCCTGTTTCGACATCGGTAAATTCTGTTGTTCTCACAATAGAACCCGAAAATCGAGAGTACCTTACGGGTACTAAGGCCTTTGTGGATAGAGCGCTAAACCTCTAGCTCTCATTCAGTTCAACTGATTCCAGTTGATTTTGTAACTAATGACTGTAGGGACGATTCCCTGAGTACTTAACCAGCATCCCCGATGTCTTGCAATTCGATTGCGCCCTACTCTGCGTTTACACCACAAAGGGGAATGGGATGAAACGCATCGCAACGTTGTCTTTGCTATTACTGGTATCAGTTGGCAGCTTAGTCGCACAGATTCCGGCATCAAAGCACGTCTACATTGTTGCTGAAGAAAACCACAGCTACGAACATCTGGTTGGCAGTTCGAATATGCCCTACCTGAACAGCCTGATAGCGAAGGGCGCTCTGGCCACGCAGTTCTATGCCAATCAGCACAGCTCGTTGCCGGACTACTTCTGGGTGACGGCAGGCCAGCCGATTACCTCAAACAACGACACGCTGTTGACTTACAACGTGGACAACATTGTTCGCCACGCGATGCAACTTGGACTGTCCTATAAGTCCTATGCACAGACGCTTCCTTATGCTGGGTATGCGGGGCTGTACTCGGGAGCGTATATGAAGCGCCACGCTCCGTTGCCGTACTTCAGCGATATGGGAAACAGCAAGACGGAGATGCTGAAGCATGTGAACATTTCACAGCTGCTGGCCGATATTCAGAATAATGATTTGCCGAACTTCGCTTTCATCACTCCGGATGGGAACCACGACATGCACAACTGCCCGAATGGTGAAGCAGCTTGCGAGCAGACGGCGGATTCTTTCCTGAAAAGCTATATTGCTCCGCTGCTGGCGCGCCCTGAGTTTCAGCCGGGCGGAGACGGTGTGCTGATTATCTGGTCGGATGAGGCGGACCTCAGCACCGATAACCGTTGCAGCGCAACCGTCCTTAGCGGATGTGGAGGGCGCATTCTGGTATCGATGATCGGTCCAAAGGTGAAGGTCGGCTACAAGTCGACGACCACATACCATCATCAGAATCTTCTGCGCACGATGCTGATGGCGATGGGCACTACACAGAACTTCCCGGGCGCGTCGGCAAGCGCAGTGCCGATGACAGATATGTTCAACACGACTACGACGACAGCGAGCGGGACGCAGATCAGTGTGGCGGCGCCGCTGAATGGATCGACGGTCTCGACCAGTATGCAGGTGAGCGCTACGGCTTCAGGTATCAAGAGCATTACGACGATGCAGGTTTATGTGGACAACGTGCTGAAGGCTTCGAGCAACGGTAGCTCGATCAACACAACAATTGCAGTTTCAGCCGGGGCGCACAATGTTACAGTTCAGTCCTGGGACTCGACCGGCGCATACACAAAGAAAGCACTGACCGTTACGGCGGTGAGCGGTGCATCGGTACACGGTATCGTCATTGTGTCGCCAACGGCGGGGACGACCGTGGGATCTCCGGTTCACGTACAGGCAACCAGCAACATGGCAAACATTGTGAAAACTGCAGTGTATGTAGACAACAAACTCATTACTTCGACGGCTTCAACTTCGGTGAATACATACGCGACCATGATGGCGGGGACGCACTCCCTGGTCGTACAGAACTGGGATAGCAAAGGGACAGTCACAAAGAGCGCGGCGACGTTCGCGTCGAAATAGATGGACGAGGCGAAAACATTTGAAAGGTCGGCGGAAAAAGCGTCGGCCTTTCTTGTTTTATGCCGCGGGCTCCGTGTGCGTTGCGGTGTGTGCGAGCTTGCGGGCGTGGTCGCGGACGTCGGTTGGCCAAGGTGCGATGATTTCATCGAAGCGCTCGAGTCGGCCGGCGAAGAGGGCGCGGGGTGCTTCTTCGAAGCCCGATTCGTTACCAGCCATGGCGGAGAGGCGGTGCCGCTGATCCTTGTCTTGATTCGCGAGACGGGCCTGCTCAACCAGCTTGCGTAGTGCTACGGAGGATCCGCCGGGCTGGGTGGCGAGCCAATCCCAATGTCGGGGCAGAAGCATGAACAAGGTCAAAAACCCCACGTCAGCCCGATGAAGCCGGGCGGGACGTGGGACACCAATATCATCCCGACTCATCCCGAAATCACCTCAGCTCATCGGAGTTATCGGAGAAGGTGGCGCTAGCGCACCTCTTGGGTACCTTGGGGGCGGATGTAGATACGCGTGTGATAGTCGTCCTGATTGGTCTCCAGTTCCAAGACCCATTGTTCGTCGAAAGATGGCATGGCGGCGCCGTGGCTGGCGACGATCTGGAGGCGTGGGGAATCGGCGGGGATCTGGACGGTCAGGAGGTTGTCAGCGCTCCACTTGGCGCAGGCTGTGCGGGGGGAGGGGATGACGTATTTGCGGCGCAGGCGCAGGAGGGTGCGGTACCAGGCGAGCATGTCGAGATTTTCGGCGGCTTGCGACCATTGCAGGCGCGAGCGTTCGAAGGTCGTGGGGTGCTGTGGATCCGGTACGTCGGTCCAATCGAAGTCGGCGAATTCGCGGCGGCGTCCTTCAGAGACGGCTTTCTGGAGCGCGGGGTCGCCGAAGTCGGTGAAGAACTGGAAGGGTGCGGACTCATCGTATTCCTGTCCCATGAACAGGAGCGGGGTGTGAGGCGAGAGCAAGAGCAATGCGGCGGCGAGTTTGCGAGCGCCGGGAGGAGCGAGTGCGGTATGGCGTTCGCCGAGAGCGCGATTGCCAACCTGATCGTGATTTTGGATGCAGATGATTTGTGAGGGCAAGGGGACTCCGGCGGGGGATGCTCCGCGAGGACGGCCTTGCCAGAACCGGAATGGCTCGCCCTGAAAGGCGAAAGGTTCGGAGAGGACCTTGGAAACAATTTCGGGAAGGCGGTCGGGGTCGGCAAAGTCCTGGTAGTAGCCCTTGTTTTCGCCAGTGAGCAGGACATGGATGGCGTGGTGGAAGTCGTCACTCCAGACGGCATCGGCGGCATATCCTCCCTGCTCGGCGGGAAGGACGTAGCGGGGAAGGTTTTCATCGGTCTCGACGGTGACGACGATGGTGCGACGCTCGGCGGCTCCGAGTTGGTGAGCACGAGAGGCGATCTCGGCAACGATGTGTTGGGGGGAGTCGTCCTTGATAGTTTGGACGGCGTCGAGGCGGAGACCGTCGAGGTGATATTCGCGCAGCCAGTAGAGAGCGTTTTCGACGATGAAGCGGCGGACGTGAAGACAGCCGGCGTCGTCGTAATTGATTCCGTCACTCCATGGTGTTTTGTGTTTGCTGGAGAAATAAGGTCCGAACTGCGAGAGGTAATTTCCTTCATTGCCGAAGTGGTTGTAAACGACATCGAGAACCACGGCGAGACCGCGATAGTGGGCCGCATCGACAAAACGGCAAAGCGCGGCGGGACCTCCGTAGTTGGACTGCACGGCGTAGAGGCCGACACCGTCGTATCCCCAATTTCGAGTGCCGGGGGCGGCATTGAGCGGCATGAGTTCGATAGCGGTGATGCCCAGGTCGCGCAGGTAATCAAGACGCACGAGGGCCGCGTCGAGCGTGCCTTCGGGAGTGAAGGTTCCGACATGGAGTTCGTAGAGGATGTAGTTCTGCAGAGCGACCCCGCGCCAGAGATCGTCCGTCCATGGGAACGTGGGATCTACGATTTCAGTAGGGCCATGCACGCCTTCGGGAAGGAGTCGGGAGACAGGATCGGGGAGAGCGAGATTCCCGGTGATGTATTGGTAGCGGTCACCGGCGGAGGCGGGAAGTGTAAGGCTCCAGTAGCCGCCAGAAGGGAGCATGGGGTAGTCGCGGGGCGGAGCGTCATGGCGGAAGAGTCGGAGCACGACAGAGGAGAGACGCGGGGCCCAGAGATAGAAATCCACGAGGTCGCCGCGCACGGTGGCTCCCAGCGGTGAGGGTTGAATTGCGGTATGCACATTGAATAGGACGAGCGAAGGTGGGTGGAGGGTTGCGTTGAAGGAAGGGTTGGAAGGTTTCGCGAGGTTTCGCAAGGTTAGGAGCAAGAGCAGGAGCAGGAGCAACTACCCCACGTCAGCCCGATGAGGCCGGGCGGGACGTGATGAGGCACCAGAACAGTGACCGTGTCACCAGGACCGGAGTTATCAGATCCGTAGGGCGCAGAGGCGTGAGGTTAGAATCAAAGGATGCTGATACTTGCTTCACAGTCGCCGCGAAGGGCGGAGTTGCTGCGCAATGCTGGGATTTCCTTTGAGGTTCGTCCTGCGGAAGTGGACGAAAGTATGCGCGAGGGCGAAGATCCTTTTGAGTACGTGAAACGGTTGGCACGCGAGAAGGCTTTGCATGTGTTGAAGGCCGCGCCAAAGGGAGCTGTGGTGATCGGCGCGGACACGACGGTTGTGGTCGATGGGGAGAGCTTGGGCAAGCCGGTGGACAAGGCCGACGCTCGACATATGCTGGAGCGTTTGAGCGGACGCCGCCACGAAGTTACGACCGGGGTGTGCGTGGCGTTCCGCGAAGCGAATGGCGCGGTCGTGTTCGAGGTGGAATCCGAGGTAACGGAAGTGGAGTTTGGGGCGATGAGCGCGGAGGAAATAGAAGCTTATGTTGCCTCAGGCGAGCCGATGGATAAAGCTGGAGCCTACGCGATCCAGGGTCGGGCGTCGCAATGGATTCCGCGGATTCAGGGATGCTACTTCAATGTGGTGGGGCTACCGGTCGCAAGGTTGCGGACGATGTTGCTGCGTGCGCAAAGCGCGCGGGGTTTGCAGGCGAGTTCGAAGAATTGACTCGCAGAGAGCGCGCTGGGATACGAAAGCGCCTCGCTGAAAGGAGAGGCGCTTTCCGCGGACTTCAAGTTTCAATGCAGCGATGACGAAGCTACTTCTTCTCGGGCTGAGCAGGGGTCTCGCCATCTTTCACGGCGCTCTTAAAATTCTTGATGCCTTCGCCAAGGCCCTTACCTAATTCAGAGATCTTCGAAGGTCCAAAGATGATGAGTGCGATTACAAGGATGACGAGCAGTTCCGGGACGCCAATTTTTCCACCGAACATTTTGTTTTCTCCATTCGCTCAGACTGTTCGAGGCTATCGGAACGGATCGTTCCACCTGCAGACTGTGCATTCTCTATAAGTGTAGGGTACCTTGAGCGGCGCGTCAAAGGATGAAAAGCCTTAAACATTCGCCAAGGTGGTCATTAGTTCCGCCAGTAAAGCAGTACGGCGGGGCATGTCGCGAACCAGTATAAACTCATGGGGAGCGTGGGCTCCGTCACCTACGGCACCCAGGCCGTCCAGCGTTGGAATTCCGAGGGCGGCGGTGATATTTCCATCCGATCCTCCCCCCACCGAGGCTTCGGCGAGTTGGAACCCGAGCCGATCCGCGGTTTGGGCCGCAAACCGATAGAGCCGCACCGTAGCAGGCGAACGCTCAAAGGGACCGCGTTCGACGCCGCCAAAGACTTCCAGACGACACCTTGGATCGATCAGATGCAGCTTATGCATTCCAGCATCTACGCGGGCGGCCTGCGATGCAGTGAGAAATCTCACATCTACGACAATTTCAGCAAGATCGGCTATGACGTTGGGACGAGTGCCTCCGGAGAATAGGCCGGGGTTCAGGGTGAGCCCGCGCTGAGGGCGGGAAAGGCCGCTGATGGCGAGAACCTGGTGGGCGGCTTCGACGATGGCCGAGGCACCGTGCTCGAAGTCGAGTCCCGCATGGGCGGCGCGGCCGTGGACCTGGATCGTGTAGCGGGCGATGCCTTTGCGAGAGGTCTTGCAGGCACCTTGAGGTCCGAAGGCGGGTTCGAGGACGAGGACGGCGTTGGATTTCAGGGCGAGACGCTCGGTGAGAGAACGGGAGGCCGGGCTGCCGACTTCTTCGTCGGGCACGAGCAGGAGAGTGATTGGGCAGGGCAGCGGGCCGCGAGCAAGCAGGGCTCGGAGGGAGAAAAGAGCCTGCACGATTCCGGCTTTCATGTCGAAGACGCCAGGTCCGGAGAGGCGCCCGCGGTGCTCGCGCCACGGCATCGTTTTCACGGTGCCGAGTGGGTACACGGTGTCGGTGTGGCCGAGCAGGAGGATTCGCGGGACGCGGCGCGGGCCAGGGAAATCGATTTGCAGAGCAGGGCCGTAGCCCGGGAGGTTGTGCTGACGGATACGAGGAGAGAGCGGGGCGAAGTCGGAGGCGATCAGTGCGACGAGGGAGGCGACGGAGTCTGGGGAGTTGGATGGGGACTCCTGTTCGACGTAGCGGCGAAGGGTGGAGACCATCTCGGGGAGTTGAACGGTGAGAGAGCGGAGGAGCGGAGATCGGGACGGTTTGGGCATGTGGGTAGTCGATATGATTCCGGATTGTACCGCAGCCTCGAATTCACCGGAGTTCATTCCTCTGTATGAAAGCGAAAGCGGCAGGAGGTTCGCTCCCGCCGCTTGGTTGTGGCGTGTTGTAACACAGTTGGATGGACTAGAAGGAGTAAAGAAGCCAAAGACGTGGGGCAGGATCAGTTCCGGTGTTTGCAGGGCATCGGAGCGGATCTCGCTTCGTTCTCACCAATGCTGGCTGATATACTTTTAATTACCTTTCCACAGGAAGTTCAATGAGCGAATTCCATAGTCCTGACGCTACGCTTACGCCTGATGTGCTGGAGAAGCTGCCCCTCGACAGCGTTGCCATTCAAAAAATATTGCCGCATCGCTATCCGTTCCTGCTGATCGACCGGGTGGTTGAGCTGGATCGTCGCAAGCGGATAGTTGCCATCAAGAACGTCACGGTGAATGAAGAGTTTTTCCGTGGACACTTTCCTGGGAACCCGATTATGCCGGGAGTCCTGATGGTTGAGGCGATCGCGCAGGCCGGAGCGTCGATGCTGATGACGGAGATTCCGAATCGCGCCGAGATGCTGACGGTGTTTACCGGGATCGAACGGGCGAAGTTCCGCAAGCTGGTGGTGCCGGGAGATCAACTGCGCATCGAGGTAAACGTCATTGTCTGGCGCACAACAGCCGTGAAGATGGAAGGCAAGATCACTGTAGATGGCGTTCCTGTCTGCGAGGCGACCGTGACCTGCCGGCTGGTGAACTTGAAGAAGGTCGAGTCCGAAGAAGTGGCGGCGGCGAAGTAAGATGGCCATTCATCCGAGCGCAGTGGTGGACGCGAAGGCGCGCGTACCGGAATCGTGTACGGTTGGGCCGTTCTGCCTGATCGGCGCGGACGTGGAATTGGGCGAGCACTGTGAGCTGATTTCGCACGTAGTGCTGACGGGACCAACCAAGCTGGGCAGCCACAATCGAATTCATCCGTTTGCCGTGGTTGGAATGGGGCCGCAGGATCTCTCGTTCAAAGGCGAGCCGACACGTCTGGAAATTGGCGATCACAATGAGATTCGCGAGTACGTTACGATCCATCGCGGAACCGTGAAGGGCGGAGGGCTGACGACGGTCGGCTCCAACTGCCTGATTATGGCTTATGCGCACATCGCCCACGATTGCCACATTGGCGACAACGTCATTATGGCCAATGCGGCCACGCTGGCAGGGCATGTAACGGTGGAAGAGTGGGCCGTGGTGGGCGCGCTGTGTCCGATCCATCAGTTTGTGACCGTGGGGGCGCACTCCTATATCGGCGGCGGCACTACGATCACGCAGAACGTGATGCCGTTCTCAAAGACCTGCGCGGTGCGCGACGTACACGCTTATGGCGCGAATTCGGTGGGACTGGAACGTAGAGGATTCAGTAAGGAACGCGTGCAGAAGATTCAGAAGGCTTTCCGGGTGCTGCTGGCGGCGAAGCTGAATACGACACAGGCTCTGGAGCGGATTGCGAGCGAGGGCGAAATGTCCGAGGATGTGAAGTCGCTGGTGGAGTTCATTCGGAAGAGCGAGCGCGGGGTGTTGAAGTAGGGCGAGGTTTCAAGGTTTCGCAAGGTTTCAAAGTTTCAAGGTTAAGATCGAAGGCAAGATCAAAACCTTCACCCGCTGCGTTTCGGGGTGGACCCGATGGCCGATGTGGGGCAGTGGGACAAGAAATATTGTTGGAGTTGAGAACAAGAGTGGACGATAGAGTCGCCGGGGCCTTATGCTCCGGCTTTATTGTGTGAAGGCAATTTTGGGGAGCGAAGACGATGGGCGCACGATTGGGATTGATTGCGGGGAATGGAAAGTTTCCGTTTCTGGTGCTGGATGCGGCACGAGCGAAGGGACATGAGGTGGTGGTGGCCGCCATTCGCGAAGAGACCGATGCCGCGATTGAAAAGCGCGGGGCTGTGGCGGTGCACTGGCTATCCCTGGGTGAGTTGGGAAGGTTGATTGACACCTTCAAGGCAGAAGGCGTCACGGAAGCAATCATGGCTGGGCAGGTGAAGCACAAGCAAATATTTAGTGCGATCAAGCCGGATTGGAAGCTCGCGAAGTTGCTGATGAGCCTGGCGACCCGCAACACGGATTCACTGATTGGAGCTGTGGCTAAGGTGCTGGGGGATGAGGGAATCCACCTGCAGAACTCGACCAGTCTGTTGGAGCCGATGCTGGCCCATGCGGGAGTGTTGACCCGCCGACAGCCAAGCGATCAGGAACAGACCAACATTACCTACGGTCGCGCGGTGGCGCATCACGTGGCGCGCTTCGATATCGGGCAGACGGTGGTGATTGCCGAAGCGGCTTGCGTTGCCATCGAGGCCATGGAGGGCACGGATGAGGCGATTCTGCGGGCGGGGGCGCTGATGCAGAGCTTGCATGGAACGGCCAGTACGCTCAGTCGCGAACTGACGGTGATCAAGGTCGCAAAGCCGAATCAGGATATGCGATTCGATGTGCCGGTCGTGGGGATTCACACGATTGAAACCATGGTACGGGCTGGGGCAAGTTGTCTGGCGCTGGACGCGAACAAGTGCCTGATGCTTGATCGGGAAAAGGTGATTGCGGCGGCTGATGAGGCGGACATAGCGATTGTGGCCGAGGAAGTGGTACACGCGCACTGAAGTGAGGCGGGCTAAGGAGCAGCGTACAGTTTGATAGAGTGTGATGCAATGCAGTTCATGCTCCTGGCTGTACAGAAAGAAAGGTAAAGTCTCCTCATGCAGAAGTCCGCTCTGAGTCGCAGTTTTCAGTTTGTCTTGATGGTGATTGCGATGGCAGCCTTGTCGATGGCTCCCCGGGAGTTGTCCGCGCAGGCCGCTTCCCAGCAATCGAGTCTCGATGATGAGACCCGCAGGCTCGCGCACGATATTTTTCAGCAGCTCATTGAGATCAACACCACAGATTCCGCAGGTAGCGTTACTGCCGCTGCCATAGCGATGCAAAGCCGGTTGCTTGATGCAGGCGTTGCGAAGGAGGACCTCTATCTGGGCGGTCCGAATGAACGCAAGCAGAATCTGGTGGCACGGATTCATGGGAGCGGGACGAAAAGGCCCATTCTGTTTATTGGACATCTGGATGTGGTCGAAGCACGGCGCGAGGACTGGACGTCGGACCCTTTTAAATTTGTAGAGAAGGACGGCTATTACTACGGCCGGGGCACGCAGGACATGAAGGGCAGCGACGCGATTCTAGTGACGACCTTCATACGGCTGAAGCAGCAGGGCTACAAACCGAACCGAGATCTGATTCTCGCGCTGACCGCCGACGAAGAAGGTGGCAAGTCGAACGGCGTTGATTGGCTGCTGAAGAATCATCCCGATTTGATCGAAGCCGGATACGTGGTCAATCCCGATGGAGGGGGCGTCGATCTGGATCATCGGAAAGCGGTGTCGATGGACGTTGACGCGACGGAAAAGCTCTACGGAGACTACCAGTTCACGGTTACGAACAAGGGCGGACACAGTTCGCTGCCGGTAGCGGACAACGCGATCTATCATCTCGCCGATGCGCTGGCGCGTCTGGAACGGCACGAGTTTCCCTTCGAGTTGAACGCCGTGACCCGCGCGTACTTCGAGCGCATGAGTACGAGAGAAACAGGGCAAAAGGCGGACGATCTCAAGGCGATTCTGCGGACGGTTCCGGACAAAGCCGCCATTGCGCGACTCTCCGCCGCAAGCCCGATCTGGAATTCGCTGATGCATACGACATGCGTAGCAACCCGATTCGCAGCAGGGCACGCAAACAACGCGCTGCCACAAAAGGCGGAAGCCGTTGTGAACTGTCGTATTCTGCCGGGACATTCGCGAGAGGAAATTCGGCAGGAGCTGATCGCGATTGTTGCCGATCCGGAAGTGACGGTGCGATTCGTGAATAATGCGGGCGGAGTTTCGGACACGGCGCCGCTGAATAAGCAGATGCCTCCGGCTCAACTTGATCGTGAGTTAATGGCGGCGATGGACAAGCTGACGGAGAAGTACTGGCCCGGCGCTCCGGTCATACCGACGATGGCCACCGGCGCGTCCGATGGAATTTACACCTCTGCCGCGGGAATGCCGACCTATGGGGTTTCAGGAATCGCTTTGGAGACGAACGATGTGCGTGCGCACGGGAGAGACGAGCGGCTACCGGTGGAATCGTTTTACCGGGGAGTGGATTTTTACTATGAGTTGGTGAAGGCGCTTACGGCAGGAAACTAGCATGAGCGATGTGTTCGGCAATTGGAGTTTGATGGAATTGCGCACGGCTATGCGACGCGGAGAGGTTTCCGCAGTGCAGGCCGTGAGCGCGTGTCTGGAGAAAATCGCTGCCGAAAACGAGGAACTGCGGACATTCATCGGCGTGGCGGCGGATGAGGCGCTCCGCGAGGCGAAAATGGCGGACGAGTCCATGGCAAAGGCGGGGAACTCCGGCGCTGGGGCACTGCTGGGTGTTCCGCTGGCAATCAAGGATCTCATCGATGTTCGGGGAATGCGGACCACGGCGGCCAGCCGAGTGCTGGAGGACGCGGTGGCGGCGGAGGCCGATGCGGAATGCGTACGGCGATTGCGGGAGCAGGGCGCAATCGTGTTGGGAAAGACGAACCTGCACGAGTTTGCATACGGCGGAAGTGGGGCTATCAGCGCGTTTGGCGGGGCGCGAAACCCGTTGGATCGAACGCGGGTGTGCGGTGGGTCATCTTCGGGATCGGCGGCGGCGGTGGCGGCGGGAATGTGTTTTGGCGCGCTGGGAACGGATACGGCAGGATCGATTCGGTTGCCGGCGGCGTGTTGTGGAGTGGTGGGATTCAAGCCAACATTCGGCACGGTTCCAGTGGCGGGGGTGATTCCGCTGGCATTTTCTTACGACCATGTGGGGCCTCTGGCGCGGACGGTAGAAGATGCGGGAGCGCTGTTTGCGGTGTTGGCCGCTGAGACGGCGCAATGGGATGAAAGCGCGTGCGCGCAAGTGCGGTGCGGTGTGGCGCGAAAGTATTTCTGCGAAGGACTGGCTCCGGAAGTCGAGGAAGGATTTGAACGGGCGCTGGAGGCGGCAGGAAGGCTGGGATGGAGCGTGCGCGAGGTGGAGATCGAGGTCAGCGATGACCGCAAGGCGAGTAATGCGGAGAGCTGGGCCTTCCACGAAAAGTGGGTGGGAGAACGCAGCGTGTTGTACGATCCGCGCACATTGCCGAGAATAGTAAACGGCAGGAAAGTTCGAGTTGAGGAGTATGTGGAGGCAAGGCGCGCGCTGGAGTTGTTGCGGGAGAGAAATCGCGCGGGCATCCCGGGAGTGGACGTGCTTTTGACTCCGACATCTCCGATTGTGCCGCCGACGCTGGACGAAATTGCCGGGCCGGAAGCTCGGGGTCTGGAGCTGGCCATGCTTCGCAATACTAGACCATTCAACGTGCTGGGATGGCCGACGGTCACGTTGCCGTGCGCCCGGATGGTCGGAGTGCAGGTAAGCGCGGGTTGGGGTAAGGATTGGGTAGCATTACGAGCAGCACGGGCGCTGGAGAAGGCGCTTGCAAGCTGACGCCATGTGATGACCAAATCGTGATGGGCCGCTCTGGTTTTCGACGTGTGAGCTAATAATCACTTAAGTAAATCTACTGAAAAGTGGAGAGGGATGCCGGTATTCGTTCCGGTTTCCATAGAAATGCAAGGTGAAGTTTCGGTGTTGATGATGTAAGACTAACGTTTTCAGTCAAGTAACGAATTATTTAGAGATGGATAGTAAGTTGCAACATAGAGGTTGAGCTATTTAGGTGCGGGACTTCGGTCCTGCCTGTTCTCCGGTGATGGCAACGGCTGCACCGCAACAGATGAGAATTTTTCGGGAAGCACCTTCTAAGCTCTGAACTCTGCGACTTGGCCACCGGGCGTCCGGTGGCCTTTTTTATTTTGGAGCGACAGACACGTAGAATCAATTGCGAGTTCATGTCCGACAGCAATCAAGAGACTTCACAACACGTGGCGGTAGTCGATGTGCTCGCTGGGGCATTTCTTTTTCTGGCGACTGCCGGGTTCGTCTTCTGGCAGAGCACGCACCTCACCGTGCTCTGGGATTTGAGCTATATCCTCGAAAACGCGGCTCGCATTGCGCTCGGGCAGATCCCTTACCGCGATTTTCCATTTCCCTATGCGCCAGGGACTTTTCTCGTGCAGGCTGCAATCATCCGCCTTTTCGGTCGCGTTGTGCTGCACCACTATCTTTATGCGGCTTTTTCCGCGGCCTTCGCCACGGTGCTTACCTGGCGAATATTGCTCCGACTGCTTGCGGCGTCTCGCCTGCCATTGCGCCTCACGGCTTTCCTGCTCTCTGTGCCGCTCGTTTTTTTGGGTACGAGCAGCATTCTTCCTATTCCTTTCTACGACTCCGATTGCACTCTTTTCATCTTGTTTTGCATATGGCTAATGCTGCGGGTGGAGTCTGCTGGATACCCGCCGGTTGCGACCTTGGGTTGCGGATTTCTCCTGGCCATCCCTCCGTTTATCAAGCAGAACACTGGACTGGCTTTCCTGTTCAGCGCGATCACCTGCATTGCATACCTCAGGGTTCGCGAGCGCCGCACGAGCGCGTTATTACTGGCTGGAGCCGCTATTGGATTCTCTGCGGCGCTGATAATTATCCGGTGTACGGCGGGGCTGGGCGACTACTATCGCTGGACGATTCAGTTTGCCGCATCGCGTCGGCTGCCGGGCTTATCGACGATGCTGGACACTTATCGGAACGGGGCATTGATCTGGATATTTGTGGTATTCGCCATTGGGCTTGCGCTAGTTCGGTTGCGCCCATTCGCTTACCGATGGCTCGCCATAGCTCTGCTCTCGCTGCCATTCCTGTGGGCGGTTGCCGCGCTATATCTGCAACAGGACGCCTCCGATCGCGTGGAAGCCCTTCTCCATCTCTGGCCTCCGCTGCTGGTGGCATCACTGATTGTTTCGCTTTTGCAACTGCCTCGCGCTGACTCGCTTGGGCAGGTATGCCCTTTCATTCTCCTCGCAGTGATTCATGGAGCGTTTCTTTCGCAGCAGCTGTGGGGGTCGACCTACGCTCTCTGGCCCATGCTGATAATCCTGATTGCAACTATCCTGATCGGCGTCAGCCGAATCCGTCGGACTGGTGAATTGCCCGAGGCAGGCGAGGGAATCGTTGCGAAAGACGAAGCTCCGGACTCGACTCTGCCGCTCGCGGTTTTTGTTGGCGTTGTTTCCGCCGTGCTGCTCATCACCGGTGGCTATTACGCACTCAGTCACGAGCGTCTTGATTACGTGGATCTCTCGGGAGAGACGCTCTCGCGAAGCACGCTGCCGGCGCTACGCGGGCTTGCCATGCGGGGGAACTGGTTGCCCGACTTTGAGGAACTTGTTGCGTACTCGGAGCGGGAAATTCCGCGCGGAGATGCCATTCTCATGGTTCCGGGCGAGGATCTGTTTTATTTCACCACCGGACGCACGCCGCGGTTTCCGGTAATTATGATGGACAACACGGTGAATCCCTACTCAGCGGCGCAGTTGATCCAACTTGTGCGGCAGCGCAACGTTCGCTGGCTTGTGGTCAAGCGTTCACTGCAACTCCAGGAGGAGCCTGTGCCATTCGGTTCGCAGTTACTGGAACTCGCGGCCCAGGACTTTGAGCCCGCTGAGTCTCTCGATAACTATGACATCTATCGATTGAAGGCAGAGTAGGGCGATCAAACGCGGCGCAGCCACACTTCCTGCACCTTGTGGTCGAGGCCTTTCTGCATCACCACCTGGGCTCGCTCCCTGGTGGGAGCCACATTCATCACGAGGTTTATGAGGTTGATGCGTTCCCATACGCTCGTCGCGAACTCCTTGGCTTCCTGTTCGCCGAGGTCGGCGAAGCGATGGAAGTAGGATCGCGGATTTCGGAATGCAGTGTTCTTCAGAAGCATGAAACGTTCAAGATACCATTGCCGGATCAACGATTCCTCCGCGTCGATATAGATGGAAAAGTCGATCAGGTCGTTCGCAAAGAGCATGGGCGAGCGCCGGCCTCCGAGCAGGTTCATCTGAAGCAGGTTCAAACCTTCCAGAATCAGAATCTCCGGCCGACGTATCTCCAGGTACTCATTTGGAACGATGTCGTAGCTGTCGTGCGAATAGAGAGGAACCTTGAGCGTCTCGGTGGATTGCCGAAGGGCAATCATGAAGTCGAGCATTTTGCGAAGATCGTAACTCTCGGGGAATCCCTTCTTCTCCATTAAGCCGCGTTCTTCTAACTCTGCGTTGGGGAAGAGAAAGCCGTCGGTTGTAACCAGTTCCACCGACGGATGATCGGCCCAACGCGAGAGCACCTCACCGAGTACGCGCGAAAACGTACTCTTGCCGACGGCAACACTGCCGGTTACGGCGATGATGTAGGTGGGGCGCAGGCTTGGCCGTCCCAGGAAAGCGTTTTTGACCCGTCCCAGTCCATTGGCCATCGCGATGTGAATATTGAGGAGTCTGCCCAAAGGCAGATAGACTGACTCAACTTCTTCCAGAGACACTGGATCATTCAATCCACGCAAAGCGTCCAGATCCTCGTCGCTGATCTCCAGGGGCATATTTGCTCTGAGCTTTGCCCATTGTTCCCGGCTGAATTTGTCGTATAGGTGAGGAAACATCTTGTGCATCTGTTCAGCGCTTCGACTCTGGACTGTCCTGCCGTTTGCCATGCAATCCCCTTCGCATTCCGTCGGACGTGCGATGCAATTCTGCCGAGGTCTAGTGTATTCGGCACGTCACACCTTTGGAACCTACGTCTACAAAAAGACCAAGAATCTCGCGCTGGTGATGAAGTCCACGGGACACACCGAGACGCGAACGGCCATGCGCAAGAAAAGGAAGTGGTGCAGTGAATTCGCTTACGTCACAAATTAAGACACAAAAAGAATACGCCGCTCGGGGGAGCGGCGCTAAGTTCTTTAAATTCTGGAGCCGACGACCGGAATTGAACCGGTGACCTGTCGATTACGAATCGACTGCTCTACCATCTGAGCTACGTCGGCCATTCCTCTTCTATAGTAATGGGAGCTTCGCAATCTAGTAAAGTGCCGACGCCATTGTTTTGTCCGCGCGCCATTCGGAAGAACAACTGTACTCATTCTGGTGCAATTGCTTCTCCTTCAATGCTTTCTGTCAAGTCAAATCTGCGATTCCCCTTGCAAACCAATCACATGGTCGCCATAATGTCTACGAACGAGCGACGCTAACTGTGACTCTTTTCGAACGATCGGATTTGCTCAGGATTCTTCGAATCACGGCGCGGCAACTCAGCGGGTGGCAGCGGGCCGGTCTGATTGCCTCCGGTGACGCTTTCTCTTTTTTCGATCTCCTCCAAATCAAGAAGATTCGTGACCTCCGGGCCAAACGCGTCAAGAGCGCGACTATTCTCGCCTCGCTCCACGCCATGCAGGCCCGTGTCGCGGGTATGGAGAACCCGCTTCTCGAAGCCGGTTCCTTCTCCGTTGGTTCCCGTGTCGCCTTCCGCACCGAAGGCAAAGCGATCGATCCCATTAACGGCCAGTTCATCATGGATTTCAGCGACTCCGGCCAGGTGCTCGAAACCACGACCACCCCGCGACCCTTGCCCGTCCGCGAATCGCTATCCGACCTGTTTGCCCGTGGCGTCGCTCTCGAAGAAGATCCCCTCACCGCTGACGACGCCATTGAATGTTATAAGAAGGTTTTGCAACTCGATCCAACTTACGCCCCTGCCCACATCAATCTCGGAACCCTCTACTACAATCACTCCGACTACGCCCTGGCTGAAGGTCATTACCGCCGCGCCATTGAGAGCGATCCACGCTACGCACTGGCCTACTTCGACCTCGGCAATGTGCTCGATGAAACTCAGCGTCTCGCCGAAGCTATTGCCGCCTACAGGAGTGCGCTCCAGCTTGCGCCCACCTACGCCGACGCCCACTACAATCTAGCGCTCGCATACGAACGTTCCGGCCAGCCGCGTCTTGCCATCAAGCACTGGCGCGCCTACCTCAATCTTGATACTCAGGGTCCCTGGGCCGTTCACGCCCGTGCCCAATACAAAAAGCTCCTCGACTCCGAGAAACTAAAAATCGTCTATCGCCGTCCTAACCTCTGATCACTGGTGCCCCACCTCTGCCCTCTTTTGGCAGAGGTGGGTGTTTTGACCTTGGTCTTCACCACTGCCCCACATCCACCTTCCTTTGGCGCATGTCATCTGGCGCATGTCATCCCCATTGCACACTTTCCTGGAACTGATACAATCGCCGGTCGAGAAGTGAGGACTCGATTTAATATGACAACCGCTACAGGCCGTGAATCAGTACCGCAACCGTTGCTTGTTTTGTCCGAAGACGAGCAACTCTTCCGCGATAACATCCGCAGGTTTGCCGAAGAATCCATTCGGCCTCTCGTCAGGGAGATGGATGAACGCGGCGTGATGGACCACTCGCTAGTCGAGCAGTTCCACCAGCTAGGAATCATGGGAATCGAAATTCCGGAGCAATACGGTGGTGGCGCCGGAACTTTCTTCGAGGCCATTCTCGCCGTCGAAGAGCTCTCCCGTGTCGATCCCTCCGTCGGAGTTCTCGTCGACGTGCAGAACACTCTCGTCAACAACGCGCTCATCCGCTGGAGTACCGAAGAGCAGAAGCAGCGCTATCTACCCAAGATGTGCAATGAGTGGGTTGGCTCCTACGCGCTCAGCGAGGCCAGCAGCGGTTCTGACGCTTTTGCCCTCCAGACGCGCGCCGAAGACAAAGGCGACCACTGGCTGCTCAATGGCCAGAAATTGTGGATCACCAATGGCAAGGAATCCAATCTTTTCATCATCATTGCCACCACCGATCCCGCGCTCGGATACAAAGGCATTACCGCCTTCATCGTTGAAAAGGATTTCCCCGGCTTCACCGTCGGCAAGAAAGAAGACAAACTCGGCATCCGCGCCTCCAGCACCACCGAACTCATCATGGACGACTGCCGCGTTCCCAAGAACAACCTCCTCGGCGAAGTAGGCAAGGGCTACAAAGTAGCCATCGAAACTCTCAACGAGGGCCGCATCGGAATCGGCGCGCAAATGCTCGGTTGCGCCCAGGGTGCATGGGAAGCAGCCGCGAAATATGCGCAGGAGCGCAAGCAGTTTGGCCAGCCGCTTTCCAGCTTCCAGGCCATCCAGTTCCAGCTTGCGCAAATGGCAACGGAAATCACCGCCGTGCGCCTCATGGTTTACAACTGCGCCCGCATGAAAGATGCTGGCATCCCCTTCCTCAAGGAAGCCGCGATGACCAAACTTTATGCCTCGCAAATCGCCGAGCGCGTCGCCTCCCAAGCCGTAGAAATCTTCGGTGGCTACGGCTTCACCAAGGATTACCCCGTAGAGAAATTCTTCCGCGACTCCAAAATCGGAAGCATCTACGAAGGCACCTCCAACATGCAGCTAACCACCATCGCCAAACTAGCTCTCGGCGGCAAATAAGATCACTGGTGCCCCACCTCTGCCCGCTTTTGGCAGAGGTGGGTGTTTTGACCTTCTCCTCACCCCGACAGCGCTGTAGGGTGGCCCATATTTGCCCTCTGCTGGCAAATGTGAGGAACACGTTCAGCCCGCACAACCAGCTCTCATCGTTGCGCTGTGCCCCAGGTTCGCTTGCTCTTCTCCACCTCTCGAAATCCACTCATCCTCAGTGGTACCCTTAAGTCTGAGGCTCCATGCAAGGCCCCCAAGGTCCCAATCAATTCTCCAGCGATGAAACGGCCGACGCGGTCCTTGCAGCCGGTCAGGCCGCATCCGGCGAAGCTCTCCCCGCCGTCGGCCCCAACGGTAGCGACACTCGCGCCGTCATTGCCGTCTCTCTCGCCGGAATCGCCGCCTTCTTCAACCTCTACGCCACTCAGCCATTGCTTCCACTGTTGGAACAGATCTTCCACGCCTCCAAGTCCCAGGTAGGACGCACTGTCTCCGCCGCCACTCTCGGCGTTGCCATCAGTGCTCCCCTCTGTGGAGCCCTTGCCGAGCGCGTCGGACGCCGCAAAGTCATCGTCATCTCCATTTTCCTGCTGGCCCTGCCCACCATCATGGCCGCCACCGCCGGAAGCCTGTCGGTATTGGTCTTCTGGCGATTCCTCCAGGGCGTCGTTATGCCCGGAATCTTCGGCGTCACCATCGCCTACATTGGCGAGGAGTGGCCTCGTCACCGAGTCCCGCAAGTCATCTCCATCTACGTCAGCGGCACTGTCCTCGGAGGCTTCCTCGGGCGCATATTCACCGGAGTCGCCGCCACCCACCACCTCATCCCATTTATCGAACCAAGCTGGCGCAACGGCTTTGCCTTCATCGGCGCCTTCGACATCGTTTTCGGATTCCTTCTCTGGCGCTGGCTCCCTCGCGACTCCCCCCAGCCCCTCGGCTCCATCGAGCGCACCAGCTTCACGAGCCACCTGCGCAATCCGCAACTGCTCGCCACCTACGCCGTTGGATTCAACGTGCTCTTCACCCTCGTCGGAACCTTCACCTACATCACCTTCTACCTCGCCGCCCCACCCTTCGGACTCTCACCCGCCGAACTCAGTGCCCTCTTCATGGTGTACCTCGTTGGTCTCGTAATCACGCCGCTAGGCGGTGTTTGGATCTCCCGCGTCGGCTCCCGAGCCGCTCTCATATTTTCGGTGATGGCTGGCATCGTCGGAGTCCTCCTGACCCTCATCCCGCACCTCCTCGTGATTCTCCTCGGCCTTGTGCTCTGCTCCTCGGGAGTCTTCATCTGCCAGTCCGCCTCCACCAGCTACATCCAGCGCGAAGCCCAGTCCGGAGGCCGCGCCTCTGCCGCCGGGCTCTACGTCATGTTCTATTACATTGGAGGCAGCTTCGCCGGAGTCCTCCCCGGCATGTTATGGCGTTATGGTCAGTGGAAAGCCTGCGTAGCCCTGATCGTCCTCGTCCAGCTCATAACCGTCGCCATCGCCGGTACCATCTGGAAAGGCAAAGAAGCCTAGCTGTTTGTGTTTCTGTCTTGGGCCGAACCCGGGTGGCCTACATTTGCCTTCCTTTGGCAAATGTGGGGAATTCGATCAGCCTGCGCCATGAGCTCTTGCCGTTGCTTCATGCTTGCCTCAACCAATCTGCCCAGCGGAAATGTACAATAAATCCCCATGAAGGCTTTCCTGCTAACGATTGTTTTATTCCTATCCGTCGCCTCCGCCGCCGCCCAGGAAATCGTAGTCGCCGCCGCTGCCGATCTCTCCTCTGTCTTCCCCGAGATCGCTACCCGATTCCAGAAAGAAACCGGCAAGCAAGTCCGCGTTAACTACGGCTCCTCCGGACAGTTCCTTCTACAAATCGAAAACGGCGCGCCATTCGACGTCTTCTTCTCCGCCGACCTGCAATATCCCCAGCGCCTTCAGTCCGAGGGACTCACCGTACCCAACTCCATCTACAAATACGCTGTTGGCAAACTCGTCCTCTACGTCCCCAACCGCTCGACCCTCAACCCCGCGCAAGGACTCCGCGCCCTGCTCTCTCCCCAGGTTGCCAGAGTCGCCATCGCCAACCCGCAGCACGCCCCTTACGGACGCGCCGCCGTCGAGGCTCTCAAGAAGGAAGGCCTCTACGATCAACTGCAAAGCAAACTTGTAATGGGAGAAAACATCTCGCAGGCCGCGCAGTTCGTCCAGTCCGGCAACGCCGACGCCGGAATCATTGCCATCTCTCTTGCCCTGAGTCCCGCCATGAAATCCGCCGGACGCTACTCCGAAATCCCCGCTTCCGACTACGCGCCTCTCGAACAAGCCGCCGTCGTCCTGAAGAACGCGAAGGACAAAGCCACCGCCGCCCAATTCCTCGAGTACATCCGCCGTCCTGAAATCGTCCAACTTCTATCTCAGTACGGCTTCACCCCACCCGCCAAATGAGTTGTTGATTTTGCTTTTGATGTTGCACTTGCGTTGTTCAATCAAAATCCTCGGGTGGCCCATTCAAGCCTTCCTTTGGCTTGAGTGGGTGACCAGTCACTCCGCACCTACCAAGATGCCCTTGCTCTTGCCGTTATTGTTGTTGGGTCATCCTGAACGAAGTGAAGGCCCCCGCACATCTCAAATATTCTGCTCAGTTTCAAGTTTCTCAACCCGAAATCGATTTCCCCTGCCCCCAAATCCAATAAGAATTACTATCGAATTGCGAAATGTAGCCACGATGGAAATTGAGATGACCACCGAACGCGACCGACGAAAAACGCAACTCCGCCGCCTGAAAGTCCAGGAAAAGGACAAGCTCTTCTTCCGCAAATACGGACTCATCCTTCTTGTCGCACTGGTAGCAATCGTGATCGTCGTAAATTCTTTCGACCTACCCGAGTGGCAACACTGGCTCATCCTTCTCGCCCTCGCAGTTCCCACCGGACTCTACATAAGGCGTCTTCGCCGCAACGCAAGAAAGCGATAATCGTCAACAGTCGTAGCCGGGATCGCCGAAATCCCCTCACTCTTCCCAACATTTTCCTGTGGATTTCCCGATCCGGAATCCGTTTTCAGCCGCCACCCGGAAGTAACATTGCCCACTCAGTCACCGTCTGCCCTAAACGGCTAACCACCTCGCCAATCCTCGCCGTCCCTGCATAACGATTAGCGACCTGGTCACCCTCCCCTTTTTTAAGGATTAACCTTTTCGCCAATCCTTGCCCGACGATGCTGCAGATACGTGTAAGCCGAAGCGCACGCCACCAGCCCGCCCAGCGCACCCTGAATCAGATCGACATGCGTATGATCGGTGAGCAGATGCATCGCCCACAACATCGGAACCTGCCACAACTCCACAACCCTCGTGTAGAACGCGCCCAGCAACGCCATCACCGTGTTCATGTAGAAGTAGCCGGTCAGTCCCACCATCGCCACCAGCAGCATCGCCCCCCACATCGCGGGAGACAGCGTCTGCAATCCACTGTGCCCACTCTCGCCGAAGCCAAGAAACACGCCGCCCAGCGCGCCTCCCACCAGTGCCGGAGCAATCAGCCAGAACAGATGTTCCTGCTTCCCCTGCGCCCGCTCCCACACCTTGTAGGTCGCCGCCCGCGAGCCCAGTGCAATCAGCAGAAATACGATCCCGCGCCCCGCATTCACCACCGTCCCCGGCTCGCGCACCGCCTGCGCCGCAAACAAAATCAGCGATGAAGCCAGCACCAGCAGCGTGCGCCGTTCATATTTCCTGCGCTCGCCCCGTACATAGGCAAGTATCAATGCATCCAGCAACAGCACGGCCTGCGTCACGCGTCCGCTTAACAACCCAATCGCGCCAAACCATCCAACGAATGTCAGGCCACCGGTCACCACGCGCACCAGCGCCAGCGGCATCGAACGCGGCGTCCACTGATCGCGCGACGGCCGCACAATCAGCACCAGCAACGCCAGCGCCAGCAGGGAACGATCCACCAGAATGGTCGCCAGCGAAAGATGCGCGCGCCGCGCCAGCAGCTCAATCGAGACGGTGATCGCCACTTCGGACGCCACCATTCCAGCCAGTGGCCATCGGCTCCAGAACGATGGTTCCAGTTTTGTCGTCAGTTGCTTTTCCCCGGCTTCGCTCACCCTGCGATTCTATATGGCCCACAAAAAACGAGGCGCCGGAGCGCCTCAAGTGTAGCCTTCGTTTCGGAGCTGTTATGCGAGTCCCATCTCTTCCACCGCCATCTGGCGCATCACGAACTTCTGCACCTTACCGGTTACCGTCGTCGGGAACGATTCAACAAACTTGATGTACTTGGGAACCTTGAAGCCAGCGATCTTCTCGCGACAGAACGACTGAATCGCCTCCGCTTCAAGCGTGATGCCTTCATGCGGAATGATCCAAGCCATTACTTCTTCGCCATATTTTTCGCTCGGCACGCCGATCACCTGCGCATCCTTAATGCCCGGATACGAGTAAAGAAACTCTTCGATTTCGCGCGGATATATATTCTCGCCGCCGCGAATGATCATCTCCTTCAGCCGTCCCGTGATAACCACATAGCCTTGTTCATCCATGCTCGCGATATCGCCGGAGTGCAGCCATCCATCCGGCTCGATGGTTGCCGCCGTGCTCGCGGGATCGTTGTGATACCCGTTCATCACCATGTAGCCGCGAGTGCAGAGTTCGCCGTTAGCTCCCAGCGGTAACTCTTCACCAGTGTTCGGATCGATGATCTTCACCTCTGTATGCGGCAGCGCGCGCCCCACCGTCGTGACCTTCCGCTCCAGCGTATCTTCCGTTGTAGTCTGCGTAATTACCGGCGATGCCTCGGTCAGCCCGTAGCAGATTGTCAGCTCGGCGCAGTGCATGTCGCGAATCACCCGCCGCATCAACTCAATCGGACACAGCGATCCGGCCATGATGCCCGTACGCAGTGAAGTGAAATCAAATTCCTTGAACCGCGGATGAGAGAACTCAGCAATAAACATCGTAGGCACGCCGTAAATCGCCGTGCAACGTTCTTCGTGTACGGTCTGCATCGTTGCCAGCGCATCGAAGAAGTCCGCGGGAATCACCATCGCCGAGCCATGAGTCAGGCACGCCATATTGCCGAGCACCATTCCAAAGCAGTGATAGAACGGCACCGGAATGCAAACCTTGTCGCGCTCCGTCAGCTTCATCGAGTCGCCAATAAAGCGGCCATTGTTCGCCACGTTGTAGTGGCTCAGTTCAGCGCCTTTCGGAGTGCCCGTAGTTCCGCTGGTGTATTGAATGTTGATGGTGTCGTGCGCGTTCAAGCTGCGTTCGCGGCTGCGAAGGTCAGCGTGGCTCACGCGATCCGCTTGCAGCATCATCGTTTCCCAACTCCGCATTCCGTCCGGCGGATTCGCCCCGATATAAACCACTTCACGAAGCTGCGGCAAACGTGCGGCGCATAACTGTCCCGGAAGACAGGTGTCGATTTCAGGAGCAAGACTGCGCAGCGTTTCCACGTAATCGCAATCGCGGAATCCATGCTGCATCACCAATCCCTTACATCCTGACTGCTTCAACACAAATTCAAGTTCATGCGCGCGGAAGCGCAGATTCAAGTTCACCAGAACAATGCCAGCTTGCGCCGTGGCAAACTGCATCAGCACCCATTGCGAAACATTTGTCGCCCAAATCCCGACGCGATCGCCTTTGGCAAATCCTAACGCCATCAGCCCGCGAGCCGTGCGTTCAACCTCGGCCTGCAGCTCTTTCCAGGTGAACCGCAAATTCTCCTGCCGCAATATCAACGCCGGAGATTCCGGATAGCGACCCGCTACCTGGTCAAGAATCTCGGCAATACAAAGGTCGATCAGCGGAGGATTGTCCGCACCCTTGGAGTAACTGGTGGTCCGTTGAAGCAAAGCCTGAGTCATTCAAACTCCGTTTCCCGCGAAAACGCCCACTCCGAGCATCGCTTGCTAATGATAATTGGAAAAATCATTCGTACCGCTAATACTGTCCTGAATTTTTGGAATACAACATTTGGCGCGCAAGCCAGCATTTTGGGCGATGCAAAGCTTCATCTGTGCCGCTATCGAGTTCTCTACTCGTGCAGTTCAGGCAGCTATGCGTTGCGCTCCGGTCTTCCTCTCCGGTGGCATTGGAACTTTCTTCGACGCAGCATAGCCGACGAGAGTCTTGTACTGTAGGAAGTGGTTGATCCCGTTGTAAAGGAAGAATCCTCCAAAGGGCAGACATACGTTTTCCCTTTTGCCGTAGGATTCGCCGATAGCGGAAATTGTTGCAGTCGAGGTTTCAGTGAAATCAGCAGTGCAGTGCAGGAATTCCGCATGAAATATCATTCAGACGTTCTTATCCTTGGCGCAGGCGCCGCGGGACTTATGTGTGCCATTGAGGCAGGCAAGCGCGGCCGTTCAGTTACCGTGCTTGAGAGCTCCAACCGCGCAGGCCAGAAGATTCTCATCTCCGGCGGAGGGCGCTGCAATTTCACCAACATCGACAGCACCGCGGCGAGTTACATCTCGGCCAATCCGCACTTTGCGAAATCGGCGCTGGCGCGCTACACGCCTGAGAACTTCATCGCCATGGTTGACCGTCATCGCATCGGTTGGCATGAGAAAAAACTGGGACAGCTCTTCTGCGACCGCAGCGCGCAGGACATCCTCACCATGCTGGAAGAGGAATGCGTGCGCGTCGGAGTGCGCGTGAAGCTCTCCACTCGCGTAAAAGAAATTCGGCACGATTCGCAGTTCACCGCCGTCACTGGCGAACATGAGTTCTCTTCCAACGCTCTGGTGATTGCCACCGGCGGCCTGACAATTCCAAAGATGGGTGCCACACCGTTTGGTTACGAAGTGGCGCGCCAGTTCGGGATTGATATAGTCGAGCCCCGCCCGGCGCTCGTTGCCTTCACGTTGAATTCTGTCGATGTAAAACGGTTCTGCGATTTAACCGGAGTCTCCACCGAAGTGATCGCCAGCATCGGAAAGAAGAGCTTCCGCGAGAAGATGCTCATCACGCATCACGGTTTCAGCGGCCCTGCCATCCTGCAGATCTCCTCCTATTGGAAGCCTGGCGAAAAAGTCACGCTCGACATCGCTCCCGAACGGGAAGTTTTCGCGCATCTGCTTGCCTCGGGAGCGCGACGCGAAGCCGTTGCCGCCTCCGCGGCCTTGCGGGAGGTGTTGCCCATTCGTCTTGCCGAGCGCTGGCTCGAACTACATCCCCTTAAGAAGTGGACGAATCCGGCCTTCGAAGAGGCCGAACGCTTGCTTCACCATTTTGAATTCGTGCCCTCAGGCACCGAGGGATTTGCCAAAGCCGAAGTCACCGCCGGCGGAGTCGATACCAACGAATTGTCGGCGAAGACCATGGAATCCCGAAAAGTTCCCGGCCTGTATTTCGTCGGTGAGGTAGTGGACGTCACCGGCCATCTGGGTGGATACAACTTCCAGTGGGCCTGGGCTTCTGGGTTCAGCGCCGGACAGGCAGTGTAATTTGCGCTCTTACGCTTTTCTGTTTCGCATCACCGCCGCGATGCTTGCGATCTCGGTAACGCCGATGATTACGGCGGAAGTTACGCACCAGATACAGTAAGTCTCCAATACGCGAGCCTCAATGTAGGTGAGATAAATCGAAAAACCAACCGCGCCGGTCGTGAGCGTCAGCACAATCCACCAGCGCCGGGCCAGCGCAAATCCGGCGATAGCCGCATAGCCCAGGATTCCGAAGACAGCGACCGGAACCCCGGCGATCTCTGCAAATGGGCTGTGATTCACGGCCCCACAGTCCCAGCGGTCATTGATGCTGCACGGGGATGGCTCGGTGCGGAAGTGCTCACGCAATGCGAAGCAGGAAACCAGGAGTCCGGCCAGTGCGAGAACAGCAATCAAGTAGCGCATGAATCCTCCGCCTCCCATTGTAAGCAGAGTAAGCCTCTGCGGACCATACCGGGCAGCCGCTACAAAGGTTGCCTGATTACATCGGAATTTTGTGTTCCGAAAGTCACCACTCGTCATCACTGAAAACCGTTACGGACGATACTTGTCTTCCGTGCGATTCCAGCTCACAATCGCCTTGTCAGTTGATGAAGTGGTAGCTCCTCGGGGGAGGGGAATCTACCAAAGGCGTCCCGGTTTTGCGGGGCGCCTCTTCATTTTCAGGGCGATTTTCAACTGACCTCATAGCTTGTGCGTCCAATTCTGGCTCAAAGCATCGAATTGAAGTGTTACGATGAGATTTTAGCTGAACTGCGATTCAGGAAACGGCAGATGAGCTTTCGTAAGAGAAACCGGAGGAACAATGGCGAGCGACGCAATTCTTGAGGTAACCGACGCAAACTTCGATCAGGAGGTGCTCAAGAGTGAGCAGCCCGTGCTGATCGATTTCTGGGCCACATGGTGTGGTCCCTGCCGCGCTCTTGCGCCGGTCGTGGATGAGATCGCCAAGTCTTATTTGGGCAAGGTCAAGGTTGGCAAAATGGATGTCGACCGTAATACAGCGACTCCGCAACGCTATGGCGTGCGCGGCATTCCAACCCTGCTTGTCTTCAAGGGTGGCCAGGTTCAGGAACAGATTGTCGGCTACGTTCCTAAGGAAACGATTGAGAAAGCATTGGAAAAGCTTGCGTAAGTGCGAGCCGCAATCTCTGGGCCCGGCCAACACCGGGCTTTTTCACGTGTTGTAGCCAGAACATTTGTCCCGGGAATCACAGCTTGGCTCGATGGATTCATGCTAACTTGATGCTTCGTGCGTGTTCTTTGCACCAATAGCTGCAGGGATGACCAAGCACATGCCTCTGGACCCAATTCCAAAGTCGAGTCCCGCTAGTCCAGATCCGGCAGGCGGTGCCGCACCCCAGGCAAACCCCCTTCTTGAAGCTTTACCCGGCCCTGCTTGGATCGTTGACTGCTCGTCTTTCCGCGTGTTGCAGCGCAATGCCGCCGCCGCTGTGCTTTCGAGCGACCCCGGGTTCCTCGCGTTGTTTTCAAGCGGACTCGATCAGGGACTTATCGTCCGGTTGCGTTCTTCCGAGCCGCGAGTTGGGTTTCACGCCCTGTTTCGCGGAGAGCTGTCGAGCTGGGCTTTCTCCGCCGCCTTGTTGCCCAATCCTACGCAACGCCTGGTGCTTGCTCAAGCCGCGGCTCTCTTCGACGTCCCCACGCAACTGTCTTTCGACGAACTATTGGACTCGGCTTTTGAGCCCATTGCGATTCTCGATGCCAAGCACAGGTTCGTGCAGATCAGCCGCCGCTTCAAGCTTTTGTTTGGCTACAGCATCGATGAGCTTCGCGGAAAGACTCCGGAAGTTCTGGTTCCCGCCGACCGCCAGAATGAATTTACGGAGAGCACGGAAGTGCTGAACAAAGGTGGCGTTTATCAGCGTGAGACTAAGAGAGTGTGCAAGAATGGCACCCTCGTCGACGTTCTGGTGGGCTCCCAGGCGATTGCTTCAGGGCGATTTCGCGGCGGGTTTGTCGCGGTCTATCGCGACCTCACCGAATTGAACCGCAACACGCGATATCGCAACTTACGTCTGGACGCTACGCGAACGCTGGCGACGGCGACTAGCGTGGAGCAGGCCGCGCGCGAGTTGATTCCTGCCATTGGGGTAGCGCTTGATTGGGAGGTGGTGCGCCTATGGAGCCTTGAAAAAGATGGCTTCAAATGTATTCATGGCCATACCGCACCGGGTCAATTCTGTGGCGGCGATTCCAAGATTTCAGACCTGCGATGCACGATTAGCGCCGAGCGGGTTGCAAGCGATGGGCAAGCGGTCTGGTTGAACGATTTTCAACCGCTTGACCCCTGCACCAAAAATACGGATGGCAGACCTGCCGAGGGATTACTGGCCGCATTACCCATTCTGGATTCGCACAAGCAAGTACTCGGTGTCCTGGAATTGCTTTCCTGTAAAACCGTGCGGCACGAGCCTGGACAACGCGAGCTGCTGGAAGGAATTTGCGCCCATCTCGGAGAGTTCATCACTCGATGCAAGGCCGAGGCGGCACTCGCGGAAAATGAAGCCAAGTTCCGCACGTTAACAGAGATGGCGCCAACGGCGATCCTGATTCATGATGGCGGTGTGGCAGTTTACGCCAATGCATCCTTCGAGGCGCTCACCGGATTCTCCCGCAATGAAGTTTTGAACCGTTCCGTCTGGGCTCTGTTTCATCCCGAAGATCGCGATATTCTTCAGGAGCGCGCAAAACGCAGGCAGCGCGGCGAACACCTTGAAAGGCGCTGGCAATCCCGTGTGGTTCGCAAGGATGGTGAAGTGCGCTGGATCGACTATTCGGCCGCGCGTATCACGCTCGACAATCGCCCTGCGGTTCTCTGTGCCCTCTCAGACGTTACCGAACAGAGAGCGCTGGAATTTCAGCTTCGCCAGAATCAGAAGATGGAGGCGGTTGGCCGTCTCGCCGGCGGTATCGCGCACGACTTCAACAACCTGTTAATGGTCATCGGTTGCTGCAGTGAACTCATCCTGCTCGACGATGATTTGTCCGAATCGGTTCGCCGTGGGACAAAGGAAATCAGCAACGCCGCCGACCGCGCCGCCGCCCTAACACGCCAGCTTCTAGCCTTCAGTCGCCACCAGGTACTGGAGCCGCGAATTCTCGATTTAAACTCCACGCTGACCGGAACCGAACTGATTCTTCGTCGTGCGCTGGGCGATGACATCGAGCTACGCTTCAGCCTCGAAGCCGGACTTGGATTGATTCTTGCCGACCCTAGCCAGATCGAACAGGTGGCGATGAATCTTGCGGTTAATGCCCGCGACGCCATGCCCAACGGTGGAGAGTTGAGCATTAGCACCTACAGCGTGAATCTCGACGACTCCGTGTCACAGGCAGGAGATTATGCCGTGCTGGCCGTGAAGGACAATGGCGTCGGCATGAATCAGGAGATTCAGCAGCATATTTTCGAGCCGTTCTTTACCACCAAGAGCGTGAACAAGGGAACCGGCCTGGGACTTTCCACCGTGTATGGAATCGCCAAGCAGTGCGGCGGTTTCGTTACCGCGGACAGCCAACCGGATTGCGGTGCCACCTTCAAAGTCTATTTCCCCATCGCCGCTGGCTTCACCGCGATGCCGGAAGCCAGGCAGCCACTGGATTTTACGGCAACCCGCTCCGCAACCATACTGCTCGTGGAGGACCAGGATGATGTCCGTGCCGTCTTGCACGCCAGCCTTCTCCGCGATGGTTATATGGTCATGCAGGCCTCCAGCGGAGCGCAGGCGCTTGAGGTCAACGCGGCATTTGCCGGAAAGATCGATCTGCTGCTGACCGATGTCGTGATGGCGGGAATGTCCGGGCGCGATCTCGCCGATCATCTTGTTTCGCTTCGCCCAGGTCTCAAAGTGCTATACGTTTCTGGATATAACGAGGACACGGTTCTGCAAAAAGGAGTTGTCGAGGGCTTGACGGAGTTCTTGCAAAAACCATTTCCGCCCTCCGCGCTCAGCCACAAGGTTCGCCAGATTCTCTCGCGTTAGACGGTTACCGGATGATTCTCCGCGACTAGTATTTCCGGAGCACCGCCACCACGCGGCCTTGTACTCGCACGGTATCCGCCGGAACCATGATAGGTTGCATCGCCGCATTGGAAGGCTGCAGGCGAATCTGATTCCCGGCGTGGTAAATGCGCTTGAGCGTGGTCTCCGAGCCATTCACCAGCGCCACCACGATTTCGCCTTCGCGCGCGCTCTGGGCCTTTTCCACCAGCACATAGTCACCGTTCATAATGTGTTCGTCCTGCATGCTGTCGCCTGTTACCTGCAGCACGAAGACATCTTTGGCGCGAGTGAAATCCGTCAGCGAGATGGTCTCCGGCGTCTCCACTTGTTCAATCGGACGCCCCGCCGCGATGCGTCCCACCAGCGGCAACTCGAACCCACTCACCGCCATGGCACGCGCGCGCTCCGGAATGCCATCCGGAAGTGGCAGCACGTCGATTGAGCGGCTGCGATTGAAGTCGCGGCGCAGCAGTTTCTTGCTCTCAAGGTTATTGATATGTTTGTGAACAGTGGCAAGGGAACTGAGCCCCATCGCCGTTCCTATTTCCTCGAAGGAAGGAGAGTAGCCGTTGCTTTGCACGAATTCAGCGATGAAGTCATACATTTGACGTTGCCGCTTAGTCAAAGCCATGGTCCGACCTTTCGTCTTTCACTCACACAATCCCAACATTCTGGCGAATAAAAAGCGAAGTGTCAATGGGCTTCCCCCGCATGTGTCTAGTTGGATAATCCTGATGCTTACTTTTTCTAAACTAAGGAGATGTGCGCCAGCGTACATTGCAGCATAAAATCGCTCACAAGCATGAATGACCTAACCAAACGCATTGATCGCGCTGAGAAGCTCCTGGAGAAAGGCAAGCCGGAGCTTGCCCTGGCAGAGTACCGTGCGGCCATCGAGCTTGAGCCGGGGAATTTGCCCGTGCTGCAAAAGGCCGCCGATCTCAGCACATCGCTTGGCCAGCTTGGCCTTGCGTCAGACATGCTCCGCCGGCTCTTCGCGCAGTATGTGGAGGGTAAGCAGCTCAACGAAGCCGCCGCCGTCTTCCGCAGGTTGCAGCGAATCAAAGCCCTGGACCCCGAGATGGTGATCCGTTACGCAGAGTTGTGCGTGAGCACCAGCCGCAAGGATGCTGCCGAAGCCTATCGCCTCGCATTCGACGAGTTTCTCCGCCTGGGTGACCCTCGCCGCGCGCTGCACTGCATGACCCGTTCGCTTGAATTGGATCCGCGAATGGAGGATTATCGCGAGCACGCCCGCATCTGCGAAGCCCTGCACGAGCCCGCTCTAGCCGCTGAGTCTCTGGTTCAAGTGGCTATCATGCTGGAAAGGCTTGGCCAGGATGCATCCAGCATCTACGCTCGCGCCCACAACGACGATCCATCGAACCTGGCGGCGCGGCTTGGTCATGGCCGCGCGCTCATCGCGCAAAATCGCCCGGCGGAAGCCGTTGAACTTCTGCAACCGCTCGCCACTTACCCCTCCAGCCCCGAAGAGGCTCGCGAGCCTTACGCGCTGGCGTTGCTGGCGTTGGGCCGAGTCGAAGAAGCGGAACCATTTGCATGGAGACTTTTCGAGCGCAATCCCGGAGTCAATCTCCCGGCATTACTCTCCATCATTGGAGGCCTCATCGACCGCGATCTTGTGGATCGCGCCTTGGCTCTCGCCCGTCGTCTTGAGGACTACAACCGCAAAGCCGGACGCCTCAATGGATTCATGCAGAGCCTGGAGCAAATAGCCGCCGAGAGAAAACCCAGCATCACGTTCTTCGAATATCTCGCAGCACTCTACAACAGTGCCAATCGCGAACTTGAGTATTCGCAGGTTCTATCGCGCCTTTTCGACCTGTACTTCGAGTCAGAGAAATATGCCAAAGCTCTCGATGCTTTGGATCGCGCCGTTGACATCGATCCCTACGAAGCCCAGCACAAAGACCGGATGCAAAAGCTTTCCGGACACGCTCCTGAAGACCGTTTGCAGACGGTAGCCAAGCGCCTCGGCGTCGATCCTCCCGAGCAAAATTTGGTCACTGAGGACGAGGAAGAAATTGCAACCGAAACGCCCACTCCTCGCGTGCTCGAAGACCTGATATTGCAGTCGGAGATTTTCCTTCAGTACGGCATGCGCGACAAGGCCTTGCAGAAGATCGAACAGATCAAGCAATCCTTCGCCGCTGAAATGGAGAGCGATCCGCGGGTGCGCCAGCTTTTCGTCAACGCCGGCCTGGCAGCTCCCACCGCTCGCGAGGATTCGGGCGAGCCAACTCGCCCCTCGGAAGGAATGGCGCGTGCCGCCGAAGTCATCCGTCTCATCGCGCGTCAAAGTGATCCCCGTTCTGTCCTCGTAACCGCTGTCAATCAGATTGGTGCGCGATGGCAGTACAGCCGCTGCCTCGCCGCGCTCGCCATTCCCGGTAAGCCTCCATCGTTGGTCGTGGAGTATTGTTCGCCTGAGGTGCCTAAGTCCGAACGCACGGCCATGGTGCGCCTGCTTGCGCTGAGCCAGCGTCTCACTGCCACTGAACCGGTGTTCCGCGCTGCCGACGCGCAAATCTCCGAACCGCTTTCGCCTATTCGTCCTGAGCTTGGCCGCCTCAACGTGCATTCGCTCGTTGCGCTCTCATTGCTCAGTGAAGATCAGCCCATCGGTCTCCTGATCGTGCAGCAGTGTGGAGTACGTCGTCGTTGGTCGCCCGATGAACTAGCCTTACTGCGTTCACTGGCCGATCAGGTTGCGCTTGCCGTCCACGGTGCGCGCCTGCGCTCGCTGGTTTCAACGCTCGGCGTCGCCGAAGAAAAAACCGGACTGCTCAAACGTTCCTCCTACATCGACGCCGTTGTCGCCGAACTTGGGCGCCAGCGTGCCGGAGGAGATTTCATTAGCACTCTCGCGTTGCTCCAGGTTTCGTCGCTAACCTCAACGCAGCCTGAGCAAGCCATCGTCGAACTGGTTCGCACCTTGCGCTCGATTGCCCAGGATCGGGCGATGCTCTTCCGTTATGAGAGTGACACCGTGGCCCTGTTATTACCGCATTTGGAAATTCCAGAGACCGAGGCCCTGATAGCGCAATTACGCGACGCTCTCGATCCGATTGCCATCACCATCACTGCCGGAATCGCCAAGGCCGGCCCGTTCGCCGGATTCGAACCCGAGGACGCAGCCACCGAGTGGATCAATCGCGTCGCTCGCGCCTTATCCGCGGCCTCCACTCTTCCTGAACGGATCTGCATATTGCCACCCACATCCGCCTCCATCGTCTAGTTTGCAAAATGTGGTATGCTGCCTGCCCGCGGTGCTAAACTTACTCGGCAACGAAGCTTTTACTCTGAGCGAAATGAGCAAAACACATGCAGACTAGCGCCATTCTCGAGCGCTTCCTGGCGGCTGCCAGCCGCTATCCGGATCGCGCAGCGATCATTGGCACGGAGTACACAATTTCCTATGCCGAGTTGGAGCGCCGTGCCGCCAGCGTCGCCCGCCGCATTGCAGAGCGCGCCACCGGACAAACCGTGGCCCTGCTGTATGGCAATACACCGGAATTTGCTCCCCTGTTTCTAGGAGCTCTCTGGGCTGGCAAGACCGTCGCCGTGCTACCCACTCTCGCGCCTCCTCCGTTGCTTAAGTTGATGGCCATGGAGACCGGAGTCGATCTCGTCATCACCAGTGAGGAGTTCGTGCCTCACCTGCTTGCCGTAGGAATGCAATGCTGGATTGGCGATGCCTCGGCCGATACCGAGCCCGCTCAGTTTCCGCAGCACCCGCATCCATCAAGCCCCGCCGTCTTCCTCTACACCTCCGGAACCACCGGACGACCCAAGGCAGTCGCGCTCAGCGAAGAAAACATCCTCGCCAACATCGATGGATGCAAACTCGCCACCGGCTTCGACAATAAGCAGGTAATGCTTGCCGTGCTGCCACTTTTTCACGCCTACGGCCTCACTGTCACCACCTTGCTGCCGCTCACCGAAGGAGCCACGGTCGTCGTGCCGGAGCGGTTCGTTCCGCGCCAGATTTTGCAGCTCATCGAGAAGCATCGCGTCTCTTGCCTTATTGCGGTGCCCGGCCAGTATCGCGTATTGACCAAGGATCCAACAGTTATTGACGCCAGTTCGCTCTGGCTCTGCATCGCCGGTGCCGAACGCCTTCCAGAACGCGTCGGCGAGGAGTTTCACGAGCGCTTCGGCCACCTTCTTGTGCAGGGCTACGGCAGTACTGAACTGTCGCCCGTTGTCTCCTTCAGTCCGCCCGAAGCCAACTGTCCACCGGCTTCCGCCGGCAAGCCTTTGCCGAACATCCAGGTCACCATTCGCGGCGACAACGACGAAGTTCTTCCCAACGGAGAAGTCGGTGAAGTCTGCGTCTCCGGACCCTCGGTCATGCTCGGTTATCGTGGCGATCCCGAAGGAACCGCCAAAAAGATTCGCAACGGAGTCCTGCACACCAGCGACAAAGGCTATCTGGACTCCAACGGCTTCCTTTTCCTCAAGGGACGCGCCGATGATCTGGTGAAGGTGTCCGGCGAAAAGGTTTATCCCTCCGAAGTCGAGAATGCTTTGGAAACCATCGACGGCGTAGAAGAAGCAGCGGTCATTGCTTTTCCCGATGAGAAGCACGGCTCGCGCCTGCACGCCTTTGTGCAGCTTCGTCCCGGCGCCGAACTGACGGATGTAGCGCTTCGCGCCTCCTGCCGGGAATTGCTGGAGCACTACAAAATCCCGCGTGTCTTTACCTTCGTTCCGCAGATGCCACGCACGCTCTCCGGCAAGACCGACAAGCGCGCCCTCGCCACCTCGGCGACCGCATAACTGCAATTAAAGAAGAGGGCGCAGATATATGCTTTCTGCGCCTTCTTTGATTTTGCTCATTTGGAACCGCCCGCCTATCCCTTGCGTATCATCCTCAGAGGCGCGCTTTTATGACATTCTTCCTGTGGCTCATCGTCCTTTTTTTCTGCTGGCCCATCGCGCTGCTGGCCATCGTTCTCTATCCCATCGTGTGGCTGTTTCTGTTGCCCTTCCGCATCGTAGGAATTGCTGTCGATGGAGTTCTCGAACTAATACGCGCCATCATCTTCCTGCCTGCACGCGTCCTCGGCGGAGGGCGAAAATGTTGAGTTTTTATCTCACCCAGGCTAGCAGCAACGAATGCAAGCACGGTATTCGTTTTGAATATGCCTATTATGAAAAGAATCGTCAGGAAAACTGCCGCTGAATGCAAGATCAGTCCGAAGCAAAAGCGGGATCTGGCGAAGCTCTCGGCGCGGCCCGACAGCGAAATCGATTTGTCAGACATTCCCGAACTAACCGGCAAGTTATGGAAAAATGCCCTTCAGAACCCGTTTTATCGTCCCATCAAGAAGCAGATTACGCTTCGCCTGGATGCTGATGTAATTGCGTGGTTGCGGAAGCACGGCGAAGGCTACCAGACCAAAGCCAATTCCTTGCTTCGCGAAATTATGGTGAAGGACATAGGCCGCAAGGCAAGCTAGCCAAACCCGAAACCTCGAACCACCCATAGTTGCAAGCCAACCTGGACCGCTCTCCGCGGCTCACCAGGGTTTTTTCTGGAGGTTTTTCTGTTGACAGCCGCTGTCGTTTCAGAGATGCTGATCAACCGTCAGGTGATCCCCCCTTTGTCCGCCTCGATAGTTCCCAACTGGCTGATGTGAGTTGCTCAGAGTTTCGACTTTGTTGCTGTTCGCAAGGAGCGCCTTGATGAGGAAATACGTTCAGCTTTTGGTTCTACTTTTGATCGTTATTGTAATCGGGTCCTGTGGTGCAGATTCTACCCTACGAACGATCCAACTGAACCCAGCCACTGCGACAATGAATACTGGAGACACTATCAAACTCCAGGCGCTGGGCACATACAAAGCAGGCAATCACCCTTCGTCCACAACGGATATCACGGCGCAAGTAACGTGGAATGTAGCTAACGCATCTGTAGCGACGGTTGATGCCTCCGGCCTTCTCACGGCAGTTGGACTGGGCACAACAACTATAAACGCTGAACTCAAGAATGACGGGAATCTTGTCCTTTCGTCGCCATTGACAGTCACTGTCTCAGGGCTTGGCTCGGGTGGCACAGTAGGGGCAACTAATCAGCTAGCTTCCATACAGTTGATCCCGTCCAGTCAGAGCGTCACCACTGCAGGTGAAACAGCACAGTACATAGCAATCGGCACCTTTACAGGCTCACCTACTACAAAGGATGTCACAAACTCGGTGACTTGGTCCTCCAGCGACGTTAAAATTGCAACTATCAATTCCTCCGGATTAGCCACCGCCGTCGCAGCTCAAGGATCAACAACGATAGTTGCTAGCTGGACGAATCAAGGCACAGGAAGTGTGATTACCAGTACCTCCACGTTCTCCTCTCAGGGCGGCACTGGGGTAAACATTCCCACTCTGACGATCTATAAAGTTGGTCTAGGCGCGGCTAACGGAAAAGTCAAAAGCGATATTGGAACCATTGACTGCGGGACCGGCGCAATGTGCACAGGCTTCTTCACGTCAGGGCAGCGCGTGACACTGACTGCTTCGCCCACTACTGGGTTCGGAGGGTGGTCATCCAACTGCGTAGTTGATCCCGCTGTTCTCACGAGGTGCAGTGTTGTAATGGATAGCAATCAAACTGTAGGTGCGATATTCAATTGAGAGTGGTCCTTACGGGGCAGCTGATCAGCGGCCCCGTAGCTCTTATGCCATTCAAATTATCGTTCCGTCACCGCGCTCAGTGCCTGTCCCGTGTAGCTCTTCTTGACCTTAGTGACCTGCTCGGGGGTGCCCTGCGCCACGATTTTCCCGCCATCTTCTCCGCCGTCCGGTCCCAGATCGATGATCCAGTCCGCATTGCGAATCACGTCGAGATTGTGCTCGATGATGACGATCGTGTTGCCCAGGTCGGTCAGCCTGTGCAGCACTTCCAGCAACCGGTTCACGTCTTCGAAATGCAGCCCTGTCGTTGGCTCATCCAGCAGATACATCGTGCGGCCCGTCTGCCTTTTGCTCAACTCTCGCGCCAATTTTATGCGTTGCGCCTCGCCGCCGCTCAATGTCACTGAAGACTGACCAAGGTGAATGTATCCCAGCCCAACATCCACCATCGTTTGCAACTTCTGCCGCGCCTGCGGAAAATTCTCCAGCACCGTTAGCGCCTCGGTAATCGGCGTGTCCAGCAGATCGGCAATGCTGTATCCCTTGTACTGCACCGCCAGCGTCTCGCGGTTGTAGCGTTTGCCTCCGCACACTTCGCACAGCACGTACACGTCCGGCAGAAAATTCATCTCAATGCGCCGTTCACCCTCACCCTGGCAGGCCTCGCAGCGTCCGCCTGAGACGTTGAATGAAAAACGTCCCGCCTTGTAACCACGCTCGCGTGATTCCGGCAGCATCGCATACAACTCCCGAATCTGCGTAAACACGCCGGTATAGGTGGCGGGATTCGAGCGTGGCGTGCGCCCAATCGGCGACTGATCGATGCGGATTACCTTGTCGATCTCCTCGACTCCATTGATCGCTTTGTGCGCTCCCGGCTCCTGCCGCGATTTGTAAATCTTCTGCGCCATCGCCGCATACAAAATGTCATTTACAAGTGTCGATTTGCCCGATCCCGAGACGCCCGTCACCACGGTCATCACACCCAGCGGAAAGCCCACATCAATGTTCTTCAGATTGTTGGCCCGCGCGCCCTGCACTTCAATCCAGTGTCCGTTGACCTTGCGTCGTTCAAAGCGCACGGGGATCGCCTTGCGCCCCGAAATGTATTGTCCGGTGAGGGAATCATCCGCCACGGCGATTTCCGCCGGAGTTCCCGCGGCCACAAGTTCTCCACCCAGTTTTCCCGCTCCCGGTCCCAGGTCAATCACATAGTCAGCGCGGCGAATTGTCTCCTCATCATGCTCCACGATCAGCACGGTGTTCCCGAGATCCCGCAGCGCTTCCAGCGATTGCAGCAGTTTCTCATTGTCGCGAGCGTGCAGTCCGATCGAAGGTTCGTCCAGCACATACAGCACGCCCCGCAGCTTCGAGCCAATCTGCGTTGCCAGCCGGATACGTTGCCCTTCGCCTCCGCTCAAGGTTGCCGCCGAGCGATCCAGCGAAAGATATCCCAGTCCGACATGATTCAGGAATCCTAGCCGCTCCCGAATCTCTCCCACGATGCGCCCAGCGATCTTTTCTTCACGCCCACCTAGCTCGATCTTCGCCGCCGCGTCCGCCGCGCGCGCAATCGGCAGCGCCGTGAACTCCGAGATGCTCATCCCGTTCACTTTTACCGCAAGGCTCTCAGGCCTCAACCTGCGTCCCTGGCACACCTGGCAAGGCGTCGCCGACATATAACCCATCAGGTATTCGCGATAGGCTTCAGTTGTCACCTCTTCCAGCGTGTGCTTGTGGAAGGCGAGTATCCCCTTGAAGCCGGAGCGCACGCGCTTCCCCTGTTCTCCATAGAGCAGAAATTTCTGCTGTTCTTCCGGAAGTTTTTCGAATGGCGTGCTCAGGTCGATGCCTTTGTCTTCAGCCGCGCGCTTGACCATCGCCTGCAGCGATACCGAGCCAGCACCCGGTCCCAGCCCGCCATCCAGCAGCGGTTTCGACCAATCGACAATCACCTTCGCCGGATCGAAATCGTATTTCGATCCCAGCCCGTTGCACTCCGGACAAGCGCCATACATGCTGTTGAAGCTGAACGAGCGCGGCTCAAGTTGCGCAACGTTTACGCCGCACTCCGGGCAGGCCATGCGCGACGAATACATATGTTCCTCGCCGCCCACCACGCTCACCACCAGCAGTCCCGAGCCCAGCTTCATCGCCACTTCGACGGAGTTAGCCAGCCGCTTTTCAATTCCTTCTTTCACCAGCAGCCGGTCTACTACGATTTCAATCGTGTGATTGCGCCGCTTGTCCAGCTTGATCTCTTCTTCCGTAGATCGCAGCTCGCCATCGATGCGGGCGCGCGTAAAACCGTGCTCCGCCAGCTTTTCCAACTCCTTGGTGAACTCGCCCTTGCGTCCGCGCACAATCGGAGCCAGCAGCATCACCCGTGGCTCGGCGCCGACGCCCGCGCCCTCGGCCAGCTCCATCACCCGGCTGGTAATTTGTTCTACCGACTGTCGCGTAATCTCCTTGCCGCAGTTAGGGCAGTGGGGGATACCGATCGAGCTATAGAGCAGGCGCAAATAATCGTAAATCTCGGTAATTGTCCCGACTGTAGAGCGTGGGCTGCGCGAGGTAGTCTTTTGTTCAATGGATATGGACGGACTCAGTCCATCGATGGAGTCCACGTCGGGCCGTTCCATTTGGTCGAGAAATTGCCGGGCGTAGGCAGAGAGAGTTTCGACATAGCGCCGCTGTCCCTCGGCATAAATTGTGTCAAACGCCAGCGACGATTTGCCTGATCCGCTCAGCCCGGTAATTACCGTAAGCGTATTGCGTGGAATCTCTACGTCGATGTTTTTTAGATTGTGCTGGCGCGCGCCGCGCACGCTGATGTTACGAATTATGCCGCGAATCGCCATGTTAACCGGTTCCTGCCGAACCGTTCCCCCACCCGGCCCGCCAGTACTGGGATTAGTACAAGACCGGGCGTAATTGGACGCGCCGCTACGGAAGCGCTAAAAGGAGTATGAGGACAGTTCAACTCAGGTATCTTATTTGCCAATAGCGGTCCGGGTCAAACAGTCGCATATTGAACTCTGGATATACGGCGAGCAGAACAGGGCTCTCCAGTTTTGACGAAACAGCGGAATGGTCGCGGATTCGAGCAGTTTTGGTGTTCTCGATCACACGTAACCGATTTGCGAGAGAGTTAACATGGAATCGTTGGACCGCGACTCCCTTAACGCATCCCGGATAACCAGTCCAGCATCAAACGTGAAAGGTACAAAGTGTTTTCTTTAATGTCGCTCGTGATGTTCGCCGTGATTGTTCTTTCCCTCGCCGCAGGCGTTGGACTCGGCTATGCAATTATTTTTGGCATTCTGAACCTGTTTGACCGCAGCCGCCAGATGATCAAGACCGCTCCCGCCCAGATACTCACTACCTCATCCGGAAGCGATTAGCGCGGTTCCAAAGTAGATGTGTCTGCCATCTGCCGAGAGGGTCATCCTGAGCCGAAGGCGAAGGATCCCCGCAATGCCCAAGTCTCCCGTGTTGCCTCAAGCTTTTCAGCCTGCCATCGATTCTTCTTTTCCTCGCTCCCGCGGGATATACCTTCCGTGAAACCGTTCTCGCGCAACACGGTCGCTCTTCTTACGCTTTCTCTATCGCGGGAATGAAAAAGCCCCGCGGTTTTCAGCGGAGCCTTTCCTTCTCTACTCATCTCGAATAATCAATATTTCGGCTGCTGCCTCTGCTGCTCCAGTTGTTGTAGCTCCTTGAATAGCTGCTCCGGCGTCTTCGGCTGATTCTGATCCTGTTGTTGCTGCTGCGTTTGCGGCTGATCCGTCGTGGGTTGTCCCTGCTGTTGTGGCGTTATCGCCGGTGGCTGCAACCCCTGCTGCTGTTGGGGCTGTTGAGGTTGCTGATTCTGTTCCGGCTCCTCTGGCCCGCCCGCATCGTCGGGAACCGTGCGATCCGGCATTCCTTCGTCGGGCTGTTCCTGCGCCAATGCCTGCTGCTGCGGGGGGGGAGGCGGCGGAGGCTGGCTCGCTCCGGCGGAAGATTGCTGCGTCAGCAATACCCGCGTTATCGCATCGCGATTCTCCGGTGATCCCAAAATCACATATCCATAGGGCGTTCCGTGCAGCAGCGCGGCAATCACCTGCTCGGGATTGCCAGGGCCAAGCTTCACCGCAACGCGCTCCGTAGGAGCCGCTCCCTCAATCGACGCTCCTGTCGCCCGATGAACTCCGCTCAACACATCGCTCAACGTGGAGTTTGGCGCGTCAATCGTGAGCAGGCCACCCTCCATTGTCACCGAAGGTTTTACCGGAGCGCTGTTCATCAAGGTCGCTGGCAGCGGCGGCATGGTCTGTGGAGGCGTCTGCTGTTCCGGGGCTGTGCTCTTCTTCCCGGCTGCCGGCTTGCGACGATGTTTTGTCGGCGTCTTTTGCGCCTGGCTTGCCGGAGACTGCGTCGCAGGCGTTGCCGGGGCAGATTGTTGCGCCGCCCACAGGCCGCCCGTCATTATGGCAAGCACACACGCTGTTGCTATCGTTCGTTTCATCGCAGGCTCCGCCTTACCAGTGCAACTCATCCGCCCGATTCTACCCCCTTCACCGTTCCGGATGCATCCCTGTTACTGTTCCCGCTTGTGGAACTGCGTTTCCGTATTCCACAATCGGAGCTAACCTGCGCAGTTCGCCTCAAGCCAAACATCTGTCCTGGCTTCCGGGGCATCTATTCTGCTTAGATCCACCTTTCGGGGCGCGGATGTACGTGCGGATGTATCCTGTTGGGCAGCACAAAATAAGACTTATGTATAAGACCGGAGCGACCATGTCTCGCAAATCCTTCTCAGCGCGAATTGTTAATCGGACCGTACTTGCCGCCTGTCTTCTGTTCTCGGCGGCGGCCTTCGCGCAGGAGTGTTCTCAGGCCTCTGAAATCGAACCGGCAACTCGGGCAGCAATCGATAACGCTGGCGGCCAGTTCATCCAGTTCGCCTCCCACGGGGATGTGCAAAGTCTCCGCCAGGCTTCCATTCCCGCTCTGGCTTCCTCATTTGATGGTGTTCAGCGAGCCGTTACTCACGACAAAGGTCTTCTCGGAGATCAGGTGACGATCCGTCGCGAATATTTTCTCGACGCCTCCAAGGTCGCCTCGCGCCTTCCACGGGCGGAGTTCTTCTGCGGCATTTACGGGTCCAGCGGTCACACGGCCTCTAGTGCCAGCTTCGCCATTCCCAACCTTGATCCCGGCCAGTACGCCCTCGTCCTGACCAATGTGACCGGCGGCAAAATTCCCTACATGGTCACCCTCGTCCTCCAGAATCTGCAGCGACAATGGAAGCTCGCTGGCTACTATCCCAAGCCCGGCGAAGTTTCGGGCCACGACGCGGTCTGGTACGTGCAGCAGGCCCGCAAATACAAGCAGCAGGGTCAGTTGCACAACGCCTGGTTCTACTACGTGCTCGGTTGGGAAATCTATTCTCCCGTGGACTTCATGAGCAGCCTGCAGCTCGACAAGCTGTCATCTGAGATTCAGACTGCGCGACCCGCCGGCGTACCTCTGAACGATGTCGTCCCCATGCAGGCCGCCAACGGACGCACCTATAACCTCACGCAGGCTTTTGCCGCACCCGACGATCACGGCCAGCTTTCACTGGTGGTGAAGTATCAAGTCGCCGACATCAGCAATACCGCATTGGCATTTCAGGACAACAATGCCGTCATCAAAGCCATGGTCGATAAATATCCCGAACTGCGTCAGGCCTTCAGCGGAATCGTAGCCCGCGCCACCCTGGCCAGCGGTCAGGATTATGGAACCCTGCTGGCCATGAAAGATATCAAGTAGGACACCCCTGTCGTGCCTCCACTTCGCCCCGCTCGTTTTCGAAAAAGTGGGAATCTGAGCAATCGTAACCCTGGTTGGCGAATTCCGACCGGCAGATTGTACGTTTTTCTCGCTTTTCTCCTCTTGACTTCCCATCCTGCCACGCTAGAATATCCCGCACCTACCGCTTCGGCGGAGTAATTTCCCTTATGCCTTCACCAAAGTTTCAGCCAAATGACTTCCCACCCTCGAGTAATCCCATGAACCAGAAGTGTCGTCATCCTCGCGTGCAAATCGTTGCACGTCAGGAAGATTCCGAATTCGTCGAGTGCCTTGAATGTCGCGAGGTATTCGAAAGCAGCGAATTCAAGGACATGGCAATAGAAGATTCCGCGTCCTTCGAAGCTTGATTTCCGGTCTGCAACACGACCCGGTTTGGGAGAACGCCGCCGTGCGTTTCAACCACTCGGCGCAAGATGGTGGGGAAAAACTGGCTGAAAGGTGTTATACATAAGAGCAATAGGTCAATCGGAGATAATTCTCCTTGATTACAGCCATGCCAGCCCAGCCTCCCATTCCGAAAACTGCCCTGGTCGTAGACGATTCCATGCTTATCCGGCACACGGTCTGCCGCTTCCTTGAGGAGCGCGGCTTCATCGTGGAGTCGGCCACCAACGGCATTGAGGCCTTGGAAGTGCTGAACAATTTCGTTCCTGACATCATCATCACTGACCTGTCGATGCCGCGCATGGGCGGCGCGGAACTGGTCTCCAGAATCAGAGAGCTGGACGTTTACTCGGACACCCCCATCCTTGTGCTAGCCGCCCGCCGCAGCGCCAGTGAGCTGTCCTCGGAGCTGCCATTCGGCACAGCCGCTGTCATATTCAAAGATATCGATATAGAGGAGCAGCTCGGTAGCGCACTCGACGCCACGATCGCTTAATCGCCGTCCTGCGCAACCTGCGACACCGTTTTCAATCAGTCTTTGAGTCCCAGCCGTTCAATCAGTCGTTTGCAGAAGCATCTGACAAAGATCAGTTCGTTTTTTGCAGATTTTCCCGCGTAAAAAAGTTTTGGAGTACCACGGTGGATCGAAAGAGCTTAGATGTCCCAGAGGTGCTGCTGGACCCGCTCTATGAAGCCGCGACCCGGCCCGAAATGTGGAAGACCTTCCTCCAGAGGGCGTCGGAAATTCTTCGCGCCGACACGGCGGCCATCATCTTTCACGAACCCTCCAGTGCGCGCACCGGAGTCAAAGTTGACCTGGGATTCACCGACGAACTACGTCGTGACCTCACGAGATTGATAAGGTTCAGCCCGTGGATGCGTGAGATTCTGAAGTATCAAAAGGTGGGCTGGTACAGCGGTTCTCCCGAAGATGTTTTGTCGATGGATTCATTCCGGAAAACTGAGTTCTACAAGGATCTGTTTCTCAAGCACAATCTTGAGTGGAAAGGCCTCTCGTTAGTTTTCAGTCCCGAGGGCTCATTTAAAGCCTTATCCGTATCCCGCAAGGAGCGGCAGTCACCATTCAACGAAGATGACAAGCAGCTACTGAAGCTACTGGTGCCGCATCTGGCAAGGGTCTTCAGAGTACATCGCACGGTTGCGTCGCTTCGTCAGTGCAATGCGGCCGGGCAACACGCTCTGGATATCATCGGTGCGGCTTGCATTACCCTCGGCGCGAACACCCAGGTCATGTCGATGAACCGCCGGGCCAAGGCACTCATTTCCGAGGGCGCTGTCTTGCGCTTGAAGGACGGGCGGTTGAAGGCTGCGCTGGCCGCCGATCAACACGCTTTGGACGCTTTCATCCTGCAGGTCTGTCAAAGCAATGGCGTGCCTCCCGATGCCGGTCCATGTGCGGTTGCCTTGCGCTCCCGGCAGGGTGGCCTGCTCTACGTCTCCATCTTGCCTTATCACGCCAGCGAACTGTTCATGGAAGAATTGGAAGACACTCCCGCGGCTCTTGTTTTCATCACCACTCCGGAGGAGCAGGGAGAAGGCGAGCACCGGCTTTGGCACTCGATGTTCGGATTGTCCCCTGCAGAGTGCCGCGTCGCGGAGATGATGAAGCAGGGTTCCGAAGTCTCAGATATCTCCAAAGTGCTGAAGATCAGTATCGATACGGTCCGTTATTACCAGAAGAGCATCTATCGCAAAACCGGAGTCCCAGGCCAGGGATCGTTGATGAGACTCCTGGCCAGGCTGCCCTCTTGTGACATATGAACCGAACTACCTCCCAAATGGGAGGTAGTAGTATCACCACCTTCGTCCTATATTTTCCCAAGGCTCATTGCTCTGGTTTGGACCTCCGGGGGGAGGAGACAAGCTGGAACGTAAGCTTCTGAATACCAAACGGAGGCAGCATTTACCGGCTGCCTCCATTTTCTTTGACCTGCATTATCGCAACTGCAGATTCGCCTCCGCCGAGATGTTCAGCCCCGCAAAATCCTTCGCCAACCACTTCGAATACGCGGCTGCGGCAATCATTGCCGCATTGTCTGTAGACATCACCCGGGAAGGGAAGTGAACCAGCACTCCGCTCCGCGGGCCGCGCTGCTCAAAGCTCGCGCGCAGCGCGCTGTTTGCCGCCACCCCCCCGGTCACCAGCAGGGTCCGCACGTTGTATTCTTCGCATGCGTCCATTGTTCGGTGCGTCAGATCGCCAACCACCGCCGCCTGAAAGCTGGCGATCAGGTCAAGTGTCCGGCGGTCACACAGGCGTTTGAAATCCTCATCCGTCGGCGTGTCAATCTCAAGTAGTTCCCGCCGCCGCGCCTCAATCGACTGAAACATTTCGTGTGTTTCCACGTAGCGCAGAACGGCCGTTTTAATCCCGCTATAGCTGAAGTCAAATCGCTTCCGGTCCTGCTCCATCCTGCCTGCGCGCTTGGACTCATTGCGTGCGTTGTGCTTCAGTTGCGCGAAGGTGAACTTCACTGCCTTCGCATCGCCGAACTTCGAGATCCTGTCGATGATTGGTCCACCCGGATATCCCAGTCCCAGCAGCTTCGCCGTCTTATCGAACGCCTCTCCTGCCGCGTCGTCCCTCGTGTGCCCAATGTTTTCGTAGTGCCAGCTGTCGTCCTTCTGTTCGGCCAAAAAAAGATGTGTATGTCCGCCGCTCACCACCAGCGCCAGCACCGGAAACTCAAGGGCTCCCGCGCCCTTCTGACGCTGCTCCAGCAGCACGGCGTGGATATGCCCTTCGATGTGATTGACGGCCACCAGCGGCTTGCCCAGCGCCCATGCCAGCGACTTCGCGAAGCTCACGCCAGTCAGCAATGCCCCGGCCAGTCCCGGCCCATTGGTCACCGCAATGGCGTCCACGTCCGCATAGGTCAGGCCCGCCTTTTCCAGCGCCGCGCGGGTCACCGGAACCAGATTTCGCAGGTGTTCGCGGCTTGCCAGTTCCGGCACCACACCGCCGAAAGGCGAGTGGACTGCAATCTGCGATGCCACCACGCTCGAAATCAGTTCCTCGCCGCCCCGCACAATGGCCGCAGCCGTTTCGTCGCAGCTACTCTCAATCCCAAGAATCAATGCGCTTTTGTTCACATCTAGAGAATACCGCCTCCGATCTACAATGTCCTTATGCACCGCGATGCCGCCCTCGAAGCAATCCGCGTTCTCCGCCGCCAGGGCCACCAGGCACTCTGGGTTGGAGGATGCGTGCGCGACCTGCTGCTTGCCCGCGATCCTGCCGATTACGATGTCGCCACCTCGGCCACGCCCACTCAGGTCATGCAGATCTTCCCCGAAACCTATGCCGTCGGAGCCCAGTTTGGAGTTGTCCTCGTGCCTGTCCGGGTTTTGGGAGACATTTCTGGCCGCGGCCATATCGAGGTCGCCACCTTCCGCTCCGACGGAGCTTATCTCGATGGCCGGCATCCCGATTCAGTCCGCTACACAACGTCCGCGCGGCACGACGTAGAGCGCCGCGATTTCACCATCAACGGCCTCCTGCTCGATCCCTTCTCCCCGCATCCCAACACTCCTCAGGGAGAGGTTCTCGACTATGTCGAAGGCCTGCTCGATCTCGACCGCCACGTCATCCGCACCATCGGCAACCCCACGCAGCGCTTCGGCGAAGACAAGCTTCGAATGCTTCGCGCCGTTCGCTTTGCTGCCCGTTTCGATTACGAGATCGATCAAGAGACGGCTCAGGCCATCCGTAAACTCGCCGCGCAAATCGACCAGGTTTCCGCCGAGCGAATTCGCGATGAGCTGTCCAAGATGCTGACCGAAGGCCACGCCCGCCGCGCCTTCCTGCTGCTTGATGAAACCGGCCTGTTGCGCGAGGTCTTGCCTGAAATCACAAAGATGAAAGGCGTCGAGCAGCCTCCGCAATACCATCCCGAGGGCGACGTCTTCGTTCACACGCTGCTTCTACTCGATGGGCTTCCGCCCGGATGTCCTCTGACTCTCGCCTGGGGCGCGCTCCTGCACGATGTAGGCAAGCCCGCCACCTTTCGCCGCGCTCCCGACCGTATCCGCTTCGACGGACACGTTGAAATCGGCGTCCGCATCGCCGACGACCTGCTGCAACGCCTGCGCTTCAGCAATCGTGACCGCGAGCAAATTCTGGCGCTCGTTGATAACCATATGCGCTTCGCCGATGTTCGCAAAATGAAGGACTCGACCTTCAAGCGCTTCGTCCGCCTTCCCGGCTTCGACGAACACCTCGCGCTGCATCGCCTTGACTGCCTCGCCAGCCACAAGAATCTCGATCTGTATCACTACACGCAGCAACGGTTCGCCGAAATTCCCGCCGGATCCGTCCGCCCCGAGCCGCTCATCAACGGACACGACCTAATCGCCGCCGGATATCACCCCGGCCCTCGCTTCGCCGAAATCCTCGCCGCCGTAGAGGACTCGCAGTTGGAGGGAACCATCACCACGCGTGAAGATGCCATGCATTTGGTTGCCAGTAACTTTCCACCTGCATAGTATTTGTGCCCTTGTTCTTGGTGTCATCCTGAGCCGAAGGCGAAGGACCCCCGTTCCGCTCCACATCCCGCGCCCCTCCAGATTTCAGCCGGATAGGCTTGCCCTCGGCACCGCGTTTACAATGGTTGCCAACCGGAAATGACAATGACCGCTCATCCCCTGATCGAACTGCGCAATGTCTCCGTCGTTCGCAACGGACGCGCCGTGCTGCACGACCTGAACCTGCGCATCGCAGACGGCGAGCATGTCGCTATCATGGGTCCGAATGGCTCAGGAAAATCGACCCTCATCAAGACCATTACCCGCGAGCTATATCCGCTCTACAGTCCAACATCGTCCATGAAGCTTTTTGGCCAGGAAACCTGGAATGTCTCCCAACTGCGCACCATGCTAGGCATCGTGACCAACGACCTTGATGGTTTCTACTCGCGCCCTGTCACCGGACGCGACGCCGTCCTCTCAGGATTCTTCAGCAGTGTTGGCATCTCGCGCCATCAGGAGGTTAAGCGCGAGATGCGCGAGAAAGCCGGCCAGCTCATGACATGGCTGGAGATTCCTCACCTCGCCGACCGCGTGGTCGCCGAAATGTCCTCCGGCGAAATCCGCCGCGTCATGGTCGCCCGCGCTCTCGTTCACGATCCCAAGGCTCTGCTCTTCGATGAACCAAGCAACAGTCTCGACGTCTTCGCCCAGATCGAGCTCCGCCATACCATGAGCAAGCTCGCGCAATCCGGCATCGCCCTGCTGTTGATCACCCACTATCTGCCCGATGTTGTTCCCGAAATCGAGCGCGTCATCTTCATGCGAGACGGCCGCATCGTAGGCGACGGCAAAAAGCCCGACCTGCTCACCGCCGACCGCCTCGGCGCGCTCTTTGGATGCCCCGTGCAGGTCACGCGCCAGAATGGCCACTACCACCTTGTCTCGTAGGACGAGCCACAGGGCTCGTCCTCACTTTGACCGCGCCAACCAGTGACGAGTTCAGCAGTAGTTCTAAATCCACTCCACGCTAAGAGGCTTCCTCGGCGGTATCAGCGGATACGAGTACTTCCGTTCTCCAAGCATCAGGCCGCCATGTACGACATAACCATCCGGAACAGATAGCTTCTCTCGCAGCGGAGCATGAACGCCAGCGACATGCGCGAGGTAACCAGCCCAGCACACGCCAAGCCCGCGGGCCTCCGCTGCCAATTCCAAATAGGTGAGAGCGATTGCGCAGTCTTGTGTTCCCCAGGAGTAATCCGCGGGCGTGCAGGTCACTATCAAAACCGGGGCGCCGCGCAGAACGAAATCGTATCCACTGTCCCACTGGGCCAGTCTGGTCTGGGGAATGCCCGCATCGCGCAGGTAGTTGATCGTCTCGGCGGACAAGGCGTGAATCTTTTCCCGATCATCCGTAGCAATCCAGTGCAGCGTTTGCGAGTTCTTCGCCGTTGGAGCACGCCGAGCCACATTCAGAAGCGACTCCAATATGTCTCTGGAAACAGGCTTGTTCTTAAACTCACGCACCGATCTCCGGCTCATCAGGAAACCATCCATAGCCGCCGGATTGGGCAGTTCTTTGGACGCGGGCAAAAATCCTTCCTGAGGCAGTCCGCTATGAGTGATTGCATTGCAAGTACACACGGCAACGCAGTGGCCGCAGAGCATGCAATCGCCACCCGGAATTTCCTCGGGAAATTTCTCATCGTTCAGACGGAGTATTCCAGGCGGACATACCGCTACGCATGCACCGTCTTTTTTGCAAAGATTGACATCAACCGTGATCTGGCCCATGAAGGATATTTCTCCTATTGTCTCCCGGACGCTCCGCCGAGATTCTTGAGTGCAGTGTACCTCTTTTTGGCCGCCGGTTCGCTGTATCCTCGCTCGCCAATCCTCCTGGCGAACCTCCGCGAAACCGTGTCTCCTCAGATTTTGTTCTCCGCTATAATCGATCGATGGAGCGGGTTTCCAACACATTGAGGCGCATCATGGCCCAGGCATTGACGCGCTTGCCACCCGCGCAACTGCCCGAAGCCGCATGGGACTTTGCCGCCGGAAAAGCCGTCTCCGAACGAACGAAATTTCTCGGCTGCGAAAACAAAACACTCATCGTCGAGGTCCCCGACGCCAACTGGCGCGCACAACTTTACGCCATGGCTCCACAGCTTCTCTCGCAGCTGAATCAGTTCATTCCCGTCGAGCGTATTGAATTCAAACTTGCACGCCCGCAGGACGAAAAAAGGAAATCATGAAGGTCACCGACAAAGACGTAGCCTACGTCGCCGATCTCGCCAATCTCGAACTCACGCCCGACGAGAGCACTCGCATGGTCGCCGATCTCAACTCGATTCTCAGCCACATCGACAAACTCAATCAGCTTGATACCAGTAACGTCGAGCCGCTCGCCGAAGTGGTCTCGGCCTTCGCCTCCGCCGAGCGCAAGGGAAGCGACAAGTTTGCCTACGCCCAACGCCCTGACGTTCTCGTCCCCGGATTGAGCCGCGAAGCCGCGCTCTCCAACGCACCCGACACGGATGGAACCTGCTTCAAGGTCCCCAAGGTCATTGAGCGCTAACGGAGAAGATCGATGAATATCAATACAATGACAGTTGACGAAGCGCGCTCACTCGTCCAGAGCCGCGAAATCACCGCGCACGCCCTCGCCGAAGCTCATTACTCCCAGATCGAAAGTCGCGACGAAACCATCGGTTCCTTCCTGACCTTGACCAAAGAGCGCGCCCTCGCCCAGGCCCAGCGCATCGACCGCCTCGCCGAAAAGGGTGATCCCTTGCCGCCGCTTGCCGGCGTTCCCGTCGGCATCAAAGACGTGCTGATGACTCGCGGCGAGCGCACCACCGCCGGTTCTAGTTTCCTTGAGAAATTCATCGCCCCTTACGACGCAACCGCCGTCGCCAAGCTCGAAGCTGCCGGAGCCGTCTGCCTCGGCAAGCTCAATTGCGATGAATTCGCAATGGGTTCCTCCAACGAGAATTCCGCCTTCCATCCCGTGCGCAATCCGCGCGACACCACCCGCGTCCCCGGAGGCTCCTCCGGTGGTTCCGCCGCCGCCGTAGCCGCTGGATTCGCGGTTGCAACCCTGGGTTCCGATACCGGCGGCTCCATCCGCCAGCCAGCCGCCTTCTGCGGTGTCGTCGGCCTTCTGCCCACCTACGGACGCGTCTCACGATACGGACTCATCGCCTTCGCCAGTTCGCTCGACCACGTTGGTCCCTTCGCCCGCACGGTAAAGGACTCCGCCACTCTGCTTGAAGTAATCGCCGGACGCGACCCCCGCGACTCCACATCTGCCGACGTTCCGGTAGCAAACTACGCCTCTGAGTGCGGTCGCGACGTAAAAGGTTTGCGCATCGGAATCCCCGAGGAGTATTTCGGCGAGGGTCTCGATCCCGAGATTCGCCAGGCTATCGAGCGCCGCATCGATGCCCTCCGCAAAGCCGGATGCGAAATCGTCAGCGTCTCCTTGCCTCACACCGAATACGCGATTCCCGTGTACTACATCGTGGCCACCGCCGAGGCATCGGCCAACCTCGCACGCTTCGACGGCGTGCGTTACACCACGCGCTCGTCGCAGTCGAAAACCCTCGCCGATATGTACCGCCGCAGTCGCGATGAAGGTTTTGGTGCGGAAGTAAAGCGTCGCATTCTCCTCGGCACCTATGCTCTGAGCGCGGGATATTACGACGCCTATTATCTGAAGGCGCAGCAGGTCCGAACCCTGCTCACCCGCGACTTTCAGAATGCATTTACAAGTGTCGATGCAATTGTCACCCCGGTCACGCCCACCGTCGCCTTCAAACTTGGCGAGAAGACGAACGACCCAGTTGCCATGTATCTGAACGACATCTACACGGTGACTGCAAATCTCGTTGGCGTTCCCGGCATCTCGCTTCCATGCGGAAACAACCATGAAGGACTGCCGATTGGCATTCAGATTTTAGGGAAGCATTTTGACGAGGCCACTGTCATCCGCCTCGCGCACGCCATGGAGCAGGACCAGCTTTAAGGGAATTACATACGAAGAAAATGCCCCACATCTGCTGCGTTTAGCAGACGTGGGGTCTCAGTTTCTAGTGCGCCGCGCTGATCGCGCCTTTTTTCGCTATGGCCTTTTTCAGGAAAAACACAATCGGGATACACCCAAAGCACACCAGCGCGATGTACTGGAAGTCATCCACATAGGCCCTGAGCCTCGCCTGCTGCCCCAGTATTCCGTTGATCAGCGAGTAGGCCTGCAACTGCGATCCGCCCATGCGCTCCGTGAGGGCCGTGGCCCCGCTCAACATGTGTTGAAACGTCGAACTCGCCGCGTTGATGTGCCTTGACATCTCCACCCGATGCACTTGCTCATGCCGGGCGATAATCGTGTTCACAATCGAGATTCCGATCGATCCGCCGATGTTGCGCATCAGGTTAAACAACCCAGCCGCGTTTCCGATCTCCTCATTCGGCAGGCTCGCCATGCTGGTCGAGGCCAGCGGAACGAACACCATGCCTGCTCCAAATCCGCTCAAGATGATCGGCCACAAGAAGCTCCACTGTGAAATGCCCAGGTTGACTTTCGCAAACCACAGTCCGCACACTCCAAACAATGCGAAGCCAAAGGCGAGCAAATAGCGGTTATCGATCCGGCTGCTGATAATCCCAATCAGCGGCATGGCAACCAATGACCCCAGCCCGCGCGGACTCACGGCCATTCCGGCGTCCAGTGCGTTGTAGCCCAGCAGTTCCTGGTACAGCAGTGGAAGCAGGGTAATCATGCCGTAGATGACTCCCCCGAACAATCCAACCAGTATCGAGCCGATTAAGAAATTGCGATTCAAAAACACACGCAGTTTTACCAGTGGACTGCGCTCCGTCAATTCCCTTACCAGGAAAGCGACCAGGCAGATCACGAGTACGGCGACCGTCCAGCGAATCCATACTGCGCCAAACCAGTCATCCTCCTGCCCTTTGTCGAGCACAATCTGCAGCGCTCCCAGCCACACTGCCAGCAGGCCAAATCCGATTCCATCGAAGCGTCCCGGCTTGGCGTCGCGAATGTACACCGGATCATGCACGTAGCGCATGATCATGAATATCGCCATGATTCCCACCGGAATGTTGATGTAAAAAGCCCACCGCCACGAATAAGTTTCGGTAAGCCATCCTCCCACCGTCGGTCCAAGCACCGGCGCCACCACCACGCCCAGTCCAAACAAAGCCATGGCCTGTCCGCGTTGATGTGGCGGGAAACTCTCCAGCAGAATTGCCTGTGAAAGCGGCTGCAAGGCTCCTCCGCCCGCGCCCTGCACGGCCCGTGCGATCAGTATCACGACCAGGCTGTTGGCGGCGCCACAGGCAAATGACGCAATCGTGAAGATGACAATGCACGTCAGCAGAAACCGCTTGCGTCCAAAACGCTGCGAAAACCACGAACTCGCCGGCAGAATAATGGCGTTCGCCACCAGATAGCTGGTGAGCACCCAGGTCGCTTCGTCGTTAGTGGCTGAAATCGAACCGGCAATGTAGGGAAGGGCAACCGCCGCAATCGAGGTGTCCAGCACTTCCATGAAGGTGGCCAGCATCACCGCAACCGCTGCGAGCCATGGGTTCGTCACCGGAACGGAAGCTTCTGGTGTGGGAGCTTGAGGGGTATCGCTCATCTATCGAATACTCACTTCTGTCTCTATGATTGTCGCGCCAGTGTCGCCCGTTGGCGCATAGTCCATTGGATCACATAATTAGATCAAATGATTCACTTTTGCACAGGCACCGGAGCGGCATTCGGAGTTGCATCCACCGGTTTGATGTTCGTAAGCCCGCCGCCCACCAGTCGCAAACGGGGATCTCCCTCGATAGCTTCGAGCAGCGCGTGCGTCATCCTGTCGTCGATCTGCGACGCCTGAGACAACACCACCGGGTACAGAATCACGATCTCCAGCCCCGTCTCCTCCAGTCGCAACCGGGTCTGCGGCTCGGTGCTCGATATGTGGATGGCCAGCGAACTTTCCAAAACGCGATGCTGCCGTTCCAGTTCGGCCTTGTATGTGTCATACACTCCGGCCACCGCCGTCGAGATGCGTTTCTGTGCGATGGCATAATCGACATCTGTCGCCAGAGTCAGTGAAATCCGCCGCCAGGCGAAATTGGACCCGGGAAGCTGCTTGAAGAAATTGGATGTCGGCTGGAACACCACCGAGTTCGAGAACACCACAATCCGTCCCGTCGGACGCGCTTCTCCCGCCGAGGTATCCAGTTCCACCAGATGCAACCGCACCAGTCCAATGTCCACCACGTCGCCGGTAACCGCGCCGATTTGCACGCGATCTCCCACGCGAATCCCATAACGTCCGATGAGGAAGAAGTAAGCGGCCACGCTCAGAATCACGTTCTGAAGTGCCACCGCAATGCCTGCCGTAAGGAATCCGGCAAAGGTCGCCAGCGACCCGATTTCAGTGGAGAGTCCCAGGATCACAATCAGCGTGATCACCAGTGTGACCACGATCCTGCGGAGCAGCAGAAACTGATTGCGCCGCCGTTGCTCGCGAATATAGCGGAAGATGGCGCGCCGCCAAAGTTCGGAAGCGATCCCCACCACAATGATCGCCAGCAGCAGCACTCCCACCCGATACAGCAGCGAGCGAGCTGCCGTTGAGTATGTGCGTTGGGTTTCGGCTCTCCATTCCGCCAGGTTGTTGCTCGTGGCGTCCAGCAGGATACTGGTCTTCGCCAGTGGAAGCACAATTGTTGACAAGTGCTTGAACTCTGCTGTCAGAGCCTCGATTTGCTTCTTGCGGTCGGCCAGTACCGCTGGATCGCTCGATTGCGGCTGGGCCGAAAGTTCTTCTCCGCGTTGATTGACGGCCCGAAGCTGTTGCCGCAGCGGCGCGCGGACCCGATCCAGCGTCAGGCGCAATTGTGCCGTCGCGTTGGCCGCCTCCCGCTGCGCCTTCAACTTTCTGATGAGCGAGAACAGATCGCTCGTCAGTGAAACGATCCCCGTCTCGGCCTGCTTGGGTGGCGTCGATGGCGCTTGCTGCGCCGTAACCATAACCGGACTGAAGGGCATCATTGCCGCCGCGGCACTGCTGGAGGATGTGTTTCCGCTCCCCCCATCGGAAGCCGTGCCTCCCTTGATTCCGTCCGCCACACCGGAGCTTGTCTCCGAGGAGTTGCCGCTCGCGGAATTCGCGCTCCCGTTCGACGCCCCTTCCGCTCGATTCATCTGTGATGAACGAACGTTGTGTTCCACGTGCCGTTCAATACGTGCTTCCGGCACGTTGCGTTCGAGTTCGTTGATCTTTCCCAACAGTCCCGCTGAAGCTCCCGCCGTAGCGAAGGCATTCATATTCTGCACTGCTTCCAGCCGTGCCTGTGCCAGCTCCAATTCACTTTTCTGTTCTGCTATCTGCTCTTCAAGCGTCTGGCGCTTTTTTCCCGTTGCATTGGCTGCCTGCCTTTGCAGCGCATCGAGATCGCTCGTCGCCTGCTTCACCCTGTCCTGACCTTTCGCAACCCATTGCGTAAGACTGTGGCTAGCCTGTGAATTGTCGGCCTGGGGAGCTGCATTCTGGGGATGGGCGAGCTGAATCTCCTGCGCCTGAGTGCGCGCAAACTCAAAAATCAGCGAGATTGCCTGCAAACTCGAACTCCGGTTGTAGCTGGTGTAAATGGAGTCGGACGGATCAATGGAGAGCTGAGCGGGAATCTGCACGCGCCGATACCATTCAATTGACTGATTCAGAAGCGCGATAAGTGTGTCGCCTGGATCTTCGTTCTGCGCGACGCAGAATCCAAGAACCGAGGCGAGGAGCAATGTGATAAATGCGATGAGTCGAACGGGCTTGGTTGAATGCATTTTTGAGTAGGCCTTCGGACAAAACTCCGCGAAAGAACGGTTACGTCCTCAAGCATGAGTTTACCTTTTTTGATTCAACTAATTGGATGAGTTCCGGCGTAAGCGGGTTGCAAGCAAGTCCTCCGGTTTCGACCAGAAGACCAATGTGAACAAAACATATAGGACCACAAAGCCCGCCGCGAAGCAGGCTTTGTGGTTGCCGGAATCAACTCAAAAGCTATATCCGAGTTGCGCGGAATAGGTGCGTGGCGAGAGGAAGTGGGTCCCGCTGAAGGTGGAGAGAAAGTTATAGAGCGCCACCTTGTTCGTCAGATTGCTGACCGTGAAGCGTACCGACACCTTCTGCTTATCTGAACGGAAAAGATTGTCATCGCCTACCGCCACGTCAAAGACATGGCGAGGAGCGATTCGCGGCGGGTTGCGGTCATCATTCTCAGTGCCCGCGGGGGGAATATTGATTCGCGTTGCCCCCTGCGCTCCCGAGGCGCAGGAACGGATTGGCGCGTTTAGCCTCGCGCTGGTCGATCCGCAGAAAAGGCCGATGGCCGCCTGCTGATCGGCCGTAAAGCCCAGTGCCGTCGCATAATCTGGCACATTGCCAGCCACCATGCCGCTTTCATAATTCCACGAGAATCCCACCCATGGCAGATTCTTGCCGAACTGGTATTGCACGTGCGAATTCTGCTGGAACGCCTGGTCGTGGTCGATGCGGAAAACGGTTTTCTCCACCGGCGAGTTAAACAGAATGCCGCCGCTCTCCGGTCCGAAGAAGCGCGACCGCGTATGTCCCATGACCGAGTAGGCCGACCAGCCATGAATTGCCGGCATAGTCAGTCTCACGGCCACTCCGTCAATCTTCGACTTCTTCCACTGGATAGGGAATGACAGCGGTGTGTTGAGCAGCACGTCAAAGTCATAGTCGCCGTTGGTGTATTTCCAGAAATAGCTGGCATCCATGACCAAATACTTACCGAATCCCTGCTGCACTCCTGTTTCGTACTCATTGCGATGTGCCGTGGTAAGCGCCTTCTCGCCCTCCGCTCCGAAGATGTTCGAACTCAGCCCTCCGGAACCGGTGGCACTCGACAGCACGAGGTTTTCATTGTATGGAGTCAGCATCAGCCGTCCATACGAGGCGCGCAATACAGTTCCCGTTCGTGCGATCAGGTAACTTGCTCCAACACGCGGCTGTACAGCGTGATCGCTGCTGATTCCGTTATAGATGTCTGCGCGAACTCCGCCCATCAGCGTCAAATTCTTGAGCTTGACGGAGTCCTGAACATACACGGACTCTTCCTTCACATCCGAGCGTCCACGGAAGCTGAACAGGCTGCCGCCGCGAGTCAGGTCGAAGGGAGTCAGTCCTGCCGGATCGTTGAACGTCGGGTCGGTGATTCCAAGCTGGAAGAACTCGGACAAAAATGTGTGCTGCCACTGCACTCCCGCCTTGAAGTTATGCCGCCCATGCACAATCGCCAGGTCGGTCTTTATCCCGGTGCTCGTCAACCGGCGTTGTTCACTCATGGTAGCCGGCTGATCTGCCAGGGGATTGCTGCTCGGGTAGTACCCCACACGATCCTGTCGGACCCAGGTGTTCAGACTAAGCAGGGTGCTTTCGCTGAACTGATGGTTATACCCCGGCGCCAGGTTGAAGCTGCGCAATTGCTGCCGCTGATCCTGTCCCGTCGCCTGCTGGTCATAATCGTTCGGCACCTGGAACCACGTGCGCGCCAGTGACAGATTGAGGTGCAGTGTATCGTTCGGGGTGACCTGATAATCCGAGCGGTTGAACAGATTTTCCGAGTTCCCGCGTGCATGCAACGGCCTGAACTCCGGAGTATCCAGAAACCGTCCCGAGTTTATGCCATCAATCGCCGTGAAATTTCCCCACCGGTCATTCCCCTCGCTCAAATTCGCCGAAGTGGAAGCCGTGCCGAACGAACCATATTCGCCGGAGATGCCTCCATGTACGCCCTTCGTCCCCAGCCCGCTCTTGGTGGACGTCCGTACCACCAGGCTCGCCTTATCGCCAAACTCCGCCGGAGCAACACCGCTGATCACTTCCATCGAATTGATCGTGCTCGTTGCAATCTGGTTGGAGAACGTGCGGCTCTGCTGATCGCTGACCGGCTGATTGTCGATAACGAATGAGGTGTCCGAGTGTTCGCCCAGCGGATGAAACAGCCCATTCGAATCGGTCACCACGCCCGGAGCCGTCTGCTGAATCACCGAACTCAGCCCTGAGGTTCCGCTCTGCGGCAACCGTTCGATCAGTCCCCGATCGACGTCCACATGAGCCGTAGGACCGCTCTCCAGTAGATCGGAAGCGCCACCCTGCACCTCAATCACGGTCTGCGCCGACGCCACGTTGAGCGTCAGCTTCATTGAAACCGCGACCTGGGAGTTCACGTCGGTCTCGCGATCGGTCGCGGCGAAGCCCGGCGCGCTAACGTTAACGTGATATCGGTTGAACGGAACATTGTGCATCACAAACTGCCCGTTGCCATCCGTTGTGGTGGAAGCCTGATAATTTGTAACGCGGTTTTGAATCTGCACCGTTGCCCCAGAGACAACGGCCCCCGAGGAATCTGCAACGCTGCCCTGGATCGTTCCGGACGCCCCCATGGTTTGTGCTCCCAGAGTGCTCACCAAAAACAAGGTGAAAGCTGCCAGAGCGGTTCCATGGTAGATGTGTCTACCAAGTGCTGTGAGGGTCATCCTGAGCGCAAGCGAAGGCCCCCAGCAATACCCAGGTCTCCCGTGTGGCCTCCGGCTTTTCAGCCCGCCATTGACTCTTCTTTGTCCTCGCTCTCGCGGGATATAACTTCCTTGAAATCCCCCTGGAACTGTCAACGGCCGCCCCTGCATATGTAATCTCCAAGCCTTCTCGCCCCATCACAAATTTCGCGTTTCAAAACGCCACGGGAGCGAAGTTTGTACCCAAATCAATCGCAATCGGAACGCCGCCACGGATCTCCCGTAGTGGAGCTGATTGCACAAGTTTCAGATCGTTGAACTTTCAGGCAGTGGCAGGAGGCGCGCGTGAAGTGTGCTGGGACCGCTCAATCGTTCGAGCCGTCAGCGGAACAAAAATGTTCTGGTCGCCAACCTGAAGAAGCGGTTGACCTTCGACCGGCATTGGAGCCGGCGCGTGCAGTGCGTTAGCCACTCGACACAGCGAGCAGACATCATACGGACCAGAGGCTTCTTCGCGTATGAGATTGTGCTGGGGACTTAGGTTCGCCAGCAATTCTGGGACACGTTGGTCATGGATCGCCGGATGCACCAGAATGTGCACCAGAAGCACCAGCGCCAATCCGGTCTTCCAACGCCACAGACGAACCATGATGTAAGTATGCGTGCTAGTGCCGACGGATGTAAACCCGGCACATAGGAGCAGCCTCCTTCGATAAGATGCAAAACGTAACGGCGATAACTGTTACGGGAGTGTTACAAATTCCCGCTAACCCCCGTGGTTGCCCTTAGAAAGAAGTACACTGATTGGCTATGCCGCCTCGTTCTCTCGCCAATCCGGAGTTTTATCTGAATCGCAGCATGTCGTGGCTCGCCTTCAACCGCCGCGTGCTGGCCGAGGCTGAAGATGAGAGCAATCCCTTGCTGGAGAGGGTGAAGTTCCTGGCCATCACTGCCAGCAACCTCGATGAGTTTTTCGAAATCCGGATTGCGGGGCTCCTGCAGCATCTCGAAGAAGGTCAGGTGGAACCCGGACCCGACGGCCTCACCCCCATGGATGAGCAGGAGATGCTTGCCGAAGCCACTCACGAGTTCGTTCGCGAGCAGTACGAGTGCTGGAACGACCAACTCCTCCCCGCTTTGGCCGAACATCGTATCAAAGTACACTCGCTGGCCAATCTTAATGACGCCCAGCGCGAGGTGGTCGACGACTACTGCCGCAACGAACTCGACGCCCTTCTGACGCCTGTCACCGTCGATCCCGCGCATCCCTTTCCGCGCGTCATCCACAAAGCGCTCTGCCAGGCGCTGCTATTGCGCCGCCGCCGTCGCTCTTCGACCAACGCTGCCAACTACATGGGCGTGGTGACCGTTCCGCGTTCGCTCCCCCGTCTGGTGCGCCTGCCGGATGGCCGTGGCGATTCCTTCATTCCCCTCGCCGACCTCGTCGGCCTGCACGCCGGACGCATGTATCGCGGCTACGAAATTTTGAGCGAAGGCGCATTCCGCATCACGCGCAACAGCAATCTCTACCTGCAGGAAGAAGAATCGCGCTCCGTTCTGGAGTCCGTGCGCACCGAGTTGCACAACCGTCGCAAGGGAGACGCGGTCCGCCTCGAAATCGAATCCGATGCCAGCGGCGACATCGTCTCGCGTCTGCAGACCGTCTTCGAATTGCAGGATTGGCAGGTCTATCGCACGCCCGGCCCCGTAAATCTTTCGCGCCTGATGGACCTCTACAGCGCTGTCAATCGTCCTGACCTGAAATTCCGCCCCTTCCAGCCGCGCGAGTGGTCGCTGCCCAAGGGGACGCGCGACATCTGGGCAGCATTGCGCCAGCGCGACGTGCTGCTGCATCACCCCTTTGACAGCTACGACAGCGTAGTCTCCTTCATCGAAGCCGCGGCTCAGGACCCCGCCGTGCTCTCCATCAAGCAGACCCTCTATCGCACCAACGTAAATTCCCCGATTGTCGAAGCGCTCGTGCAGGCAGCCGCCACCAAGGAAGTCACCGTCGTCGTCGAGGTAAAGGCGCGCTTCGACGAAGCCTCCAACATCAAGTGGGCAAGGGAACTGGAAGATGCGGGCGTGCAGGTCTTTCACGGGCTCGTAGGTCTTAAGACGCACTGCAAACTGACGCTCATCGTCCGCAAAGATCCCGACGGAGTCATGCGCCGCTACTGCCACCTCGGCACCGGAAACTACAACCCCACGACAGCCGCGTTCTACACCGACATCAGCCTGCTCACCGCGAATTCCGAGATGACCCTCGCCGTCCACAACGTCTTCAACTACCTCACCGCCTACTCCGAGCAGCCGAACTACAATCCGCTGCTGGTAGCTCCGGTCGATCTGGCAGAGCGCGTCGCCAACCTGATTGCCCGCGAAGCCGACCACGCCCGCGCCGGAAAACCCGCGCGCATCATCGCCAAGGTCAATTCGCTGCTCGACAAAAATGTAGTGCAGGAACTTTATCGCGCCTCCCAGGCCGGAGTGCAGGTGGATCTCATCGTGCGCGGCATCTGTTCGCTCAATCCCGGCATTCGCGGCATCAGTGACCGTATCCGCGTGCGCAGCATCGTAGGCCGCTTCCTGGAACACAGCCGCATCTATTACTTTCAGAACGGTGGCGAAGAGGAGATTTATCTGGGCAGCGCCGACTGGATGCCGCGAAACTTGTACGAACGCGTGGAAGTCGTCTTTCCCTTGCGCGATCCCCTGCTGCGCGACCGTGTGCGCCATGAGATTCTAGCCGCCTACCTTGTCGACAACGTGAAGGCGCGCATTCTGCAGCGCGGCGGAACCTACTCTCGCGACGATGCGAAGGGCAAAGCCGTTCCCTTCAGTTCGCAGGATTTTCTAATCGACTGCGCCGAGGGCAAGCGCGACCTCTCGACAATTCCCGTCGCACCGGCCAGGCCGCCGCGACGAGTTGCAAAACCTCGCGCCAAGGTAACGCATAGATAGGTATATATCGATGATTGTCTATTTTCTGCGTCACGCAAATGCCGGACAGAAGCGAGCCAACTCCGTTCAGGATTCAAAACGCCCTCTCGACAAAGAAGGAATTGAGCAGTGCCGCTACGTTGGACGGCTGCTCAATGCCATGGATGCGCACGTCGATCTCATCATTTCCAGTCCGCTGAAGCGCGCGACCCAGACCGCGTCTCTCGTAGGCAATGAGATTGATTACGACCAGCGCATCGAGCGCGCTCCCGCCCTCCTGCCGGCCTCCGACTATGAGCGGTTCCGCCAGCTCTTGCTGCAGATCAGGGACTTGGAGGCCGTCATGGTCGTCGGCCACAATCCCAACTTCAGCCAGTTTCTCTCCCTCTTGGTCAGCGGCGGTGTCACCGAGCGCGCCATCGAAATGAAGAAGGGAAGCATAGCCCGCGTTGAAATGGGACCGAAGCGGAGCGTGCTGAACTGGCTGGTAACTCCTCGCCTGCTGAAGAGCGCCTATACTTCGATACAGGAAAGCTCGCGGCCAAAGGTCTCCTGAAACAGTCCGCGCTCTCTTTCCAGCGCCCACAACTCCAACTCGGCCCCTGTAGGCCTGCTCACCAGCGTAAGGCGCACGCTTCTAGGCTCCAGCTTTGCGCGCACATTGAGCACCGCTCCCCGTCTCCCCTGTTCCACCGCCCTCGCCAGCCTTAGCAGAATCACCACCCGGGGTAATAACAAACGGTCCGCCGGTGCTAGTACGCTTACCGGGCTACTCGTCGGCGTAATTTTCGACTTGCCAAGATAGCGCGCAATGGCCGCGATAAACCTTCGCTGCGGCAAACTGAAGCCCAGCAGCTCCGAGTGCGCCAGTATGTAGAAAGCGTGCCGCCGCCTTCCCGCGCGGCTGATAAACGAGCCCACTTCATGCAGCATCGCCGCCGCGTTCAGCAAACTCGCATACTCCGGTGGAAGATGATGAATCGGTGCCAGCAGCTTGAACAATCTCTGCGCGTGCTCCGCAACCCTCGATGAAAAACGCAGGTCTACCTGGTAATGCGCTGCCAGATTCAGAATCGAATTCTGCCTCTCGTTTTCCAGTTGCTGACTGAGTCCGATATCCTCGGCATCGGTGGCCATCTGCGCCAGTATCCCGTCGCGCAGCCCGAATGGCAGATAGCGGAAACTCGTGAGATCGAGTTCCGTAAACAGCTCAGAGAACACATGCGCTCCGGCCACGATGATTTCGGCCCTTCGCGGCCCAATTCCCTTGAGCGCGCGCCGCTTCTCCACGTCCATCGTTGAAAGCTTTTTGGTCAGCCGCAGCAGTCCGGCCCGTGGCACGGCCGAGGTAGCGCTCTCCTGCCCGGCGGCCCACACTTCACTCAGCGCTGCGGGAGTTCCAGATGTTGCGATAGTGAGATTGATCTTATGTTCGGTCAGTTCGCGCCGCACCCGGCCCACCTCTTCGCCAATGTAGCTGCGCATCTGGTCCAGCTCGGTCTCCGTCGGCGGATCGTGCTTGAGAAACTCGCGCGTCAGGCGGACGGCCCCAAGCGGCAGGCTGTAGATGTGCTCAATCTGCCCTTTGTAGGAGACGATCAGCTCGCAGCTTCCGCCGCCAAGGTCGATCAGCAGCACGCGGCCTGCGCCAATCCGCGTGTTGGCCATCACTCCAAGGTGGATCAGGCGTCCTTCTTCCACGCCGCTCACCACTTCCACCCGCCATCCCGTCGCGGCCTTCACCCACTGCACAAATGCGCTGCCGTTGTTGGCGTCTCGCAAAGCGCTGGTGGCCACCACGCGCACCTGCGTAGCCCCAAAGGTCTGCGTCGCCTTCTGGAAGCGCCTGAGCACGCGTACTGTCTGTTCCATCGCCGCCGGGTCCAGCGCGCCACCGCGGAAAACAGCCTCGCCCAGCCGCACCACTTCGCGATCTTCGTGCAGCACCTGCAAACGTCTGCGCACGACCCGCGCAATCTTTAATCGTACCGAGTTTGCGCCGATGTCCACGGCGGCCAGTGTCGCCATTCGCTATCCCGCCTTCCGGACTAATCGAAGGGATCGAGAGCCCGGCGCGTGTGCCGCAGGCTTTTTCATTGCAGGTCTTGACATGACAGGTTTGCTCGTCGCTGCTTTGGATTCCACAGGTTTAGTCATCCACGTCCGCACGCTCTGCGCCGCGCGCAGTGCCTTGCGATATTCGCGCCGCGCGCCTGCCTGCAACGCGCGCTGAATCGGTTTGGCCGTCGCGGGCTTTAATTCACGTTCAGCCAGTTGCGCCAGCGTCGCCCAATCGTGCCACTCTCCAATCGCATCCTGCACGACTTTGAACTTCGACGCCAGCTCCGCGGCCTCGTCGAACTGCTCCATCGGTTCCAGCGAATAGCGCAGCATCTTTGTATTGATGCGCAAGCTGTGCAGCCGAGCTTCGTCGGAAGGAATGTTACGGGTCCATTGCAGAAAATTCTTCCGCGCTCGCGCACACAGCCTGTTAGCATCCCGCGCATTGTGTTCGTGTTCAGAAGCACGTTGGGCGACAGACGGGAGCTTCTTTTTCAGCAGCGGCGCCGAGCTCGAAACCAGAGCCCGCAAACCTTTGGATTGACTCTTCCGCTCCGACTTCAAGAAACGCCGCAGCTTTCCCAGCGAATTCTCACTACCGTCGGGTTTAGCCGTGCCGCTTCGCGAGCCCAATGCCAGCGGCTCTTTGAGAATCCCAAGGTGTACGTCGATGTCACGGACCTTGCCTGCCTGCTTCCGCAAGCCTTTCAGCGACTTTGCCAGTTTCTTGGGACAGTCGCCGAGCTGTGCTTCCAATCGCCGCACCGTCGTGCGCGTTTCATGTACCTTCTTTTTGCTGGAACGATCCGGAATGGTTTCAAGCAAAGCGAGCAGCCGTATACTCAGTATCGCTGGATTCAGTTGAGCGGGAGTTGTAGCCGCCATGTTAGTCACCACGGCAAAACAATACGCTATTCCCGAACATCGCCGCAATCACCGCCTGGAATGTTGCTGGCTAGCTGTTGCTGCCCCTCGGGAGACTTGCTGCTCTTATACAAGCGCAGGAAACTCGCCGCGCCTTCCTTCCCAAAGTACCGAGCCAGTAGATCCGGCTTCGCCTGTCGCAGATCCACAATCAGCAACCCGTCGAGCACATTCGAGAACTTGGCATCCACATTGAAGCCCAGAAATTTCCCTCCCAGCTTCATGTAGTGCTTCACCAGCACGGGAACCCCCTTGCCATCGCTCTCAAACATGCTCACCCAGTCCGAGATGTCGTCCAGCGAGTACACCCGCGCAAACATCTCCGGCTCATGCACATCCTCGGCGGAAATTCTCGGCGGATGCTTGGGCTTCAGCATCTTCAGCAGCTCCGCGTCCACCGTGTGCGCGCTCAAATAGCTGGTCAGCACCTCTCGCGATGCCGGAGAGTAATCCGCGCTTATACTGACGGCCCCAAACAGCATAGGAGTCTCAGGATGGCGCACGAGATAAGCTCCAATGCCTTTCCACAAGATCAGCAGCGGCGCATATTGCCTCTGATAGTCAAGCGCCACAAACGAGCGTCCCAATTCCAGCGCCGGACCCACTTTGGCGAAGAATTTAGGCTGGAAGCGGAACAGCGTCGTCGTGTACAGCCCGCGCATGCCATACCGCCGCACCACGTCCTGCACATTGCAAATACGATAAGCTCCCGCGATCTCCTTGCGTTCCTCGTTCCAAAGCACCAGGTGCGTGTAGTACACGTCAAAGCGGTCCAGATCGCGTGCTTTCCCCGTACCCTCTCCCGAGGCGCGGAAGGTCAGCTCGCGCAACCGTCCAAGTTCGCGCACAATCTTCGGAGCCTGCTTCGAACTCAGCGCATAAACGCTCATCTTGCCCGCGCTCTGCAGCAGAGCCTCCGGCGGAAGCGCCTTCAGTTCGCCTTCCAGCACTGCCGGGTCTTGCGGACGGGCCACTGCGTGCTTCGGTTGCCAATTCGTAGGCAAGAATCGAGTGCGTGGCGAGCGAATACGGTCGCGCAACGACAGCAGCGAGCTGTTCCAGCGCAACAGGTCGATAGCCTTGTCGTCATCGTGAATCGCCTTCAGCGTTGCGCTCTCCACCGGAGCGCCAATGCGAATCTCCATCCGCCGTCCGCGCTTGTTAATCAATTCATGTGGCAAAAACAATGTCCGCAGCCGCGGGTTTATCATCCCCGCCAAATGGAATCCCACGCTGTTCTTGCCTGAGATATAGGCCGGAACGCTGGTCGCTCCCGCCATCCGCGCAATGCGCGCCATATTGCGATTCCACTGCGGGTCGAGCACCCTGCGGTGATGGCGGCTCCAGGAGGCAACTTCCCCAGCCGGAAAGACGATGAGCATATGTCCCTGCTTCACCCAGTCCAGCGCCTCGCGAATCCCGCGACGATTCGCCGCCTCATGCCCTTCGCCCATCATGTTGTCCACCAGGATGCAGTGCAGCGACAGTTCTTCCATGCACCCAAGCAGTTGATTCGCCAGCAGCTTCACATCCGGACGAAGGCGCAGCAGCATCGAGGCCATCAAAATACCATCCAGCATGCCAAACGGATGATTCGCAAAGACCACGGCTGGCCCTGTCGGCGGGACGTGCCGCAGCTCCCCCTCGCGCACCGTGTACTCAACATCCATCTCGCGCAGAATGCCGTCAAAGACATTCCCTTCAACATGGGTGAGGGCACCGGCATAGATTCGGTCCAGACGGCGGATGGGGAGAAAGGGACGAACCCACGGCATCTTCCTGCCGAGATTAGCAAACGGGGTGGGGGGAGTGTCTCTCATTGTGCTGCGGAACATAATGGTTGAATACTGCGCCCAACTTCTTTCAGGGCCATGACATCAGTGTAAATCTTTGGTGAATCGCTTAACAGTAAGGCGAACCGCCTCATCCCCCGCCTGTTCGCCTCTAGCCCTGACCGGCATAGACCTTAGCGCGGTTCCATAGTAGATGTGTCTGCCATCTGCCGAGAGGTCATCCTTGAGAGGTCGTGACCTTTTTGCCCTTGCTCTTGAAGGGTCATCCTGAGCGCAAGCGAAGGACCCCAGCAATGCCCAAGTCTCCGGTGCGGCCTGAAGCTTTCCAGCTCGCCATCGATTCTTCTCTTCCACGCTCTCGTGGGACATAACTTCCCTGAAACCGTTCTAGCCGAATCAGGTGACTATGCAAGCACTCCACCCACATATATTACTTCACCACGCGCAGGTTGTTCGTAACCTGGAATACCCCTGTAACGCCGTTGGCCCGCAAGCCTGCCATGTCCTTGTCCTGCTGGTTATCGACAACTCCCTCCAGTCGCACCCTGCCCGAATTCACAACAATGTGTATGCTGGGCACCGCCGACCAGGAGTATCGCGAAAGGCTCCCGAAGTTGAAGATCGCGTGAGCCGTTTCGCGCCGTATTCGATCGTCCATCGGAGAAGGCGGCAACTGATTGATATGATCGATCACCTTCTCCACGCCTTCAATGTGCTTGACCGTGTTCACCGCATCGCTCTTCAAACCGATGCTATTGACGTCTCCCAGCAACTCCACCGTATTGCCGTTCACACGGAACGCCAGCCAGTCCCACAGTGTGTAGTAAGGCTGCATCACCAGTTCATGGCGCACCTCGCGCGCAATGCGGTCTTCGTCGTTCGCCGGAGCCGTTTTCGACTTCCTCGCCGGCAGCGCCGGAGTTGCATCCGAGTTCTGAGTCTGCGCCTGTGCCGCAACCGGAGCCTGTGCCTTATCGTTCTGCCGTGCGGCGGCCGTTCCTCCGAGAAGCGGCAATGCCAGCGACAGCGCAAGAGCTAAGAAGTAAAACTTTCCGTTCTTCATATTTCCTTGGATCTCTCCTTCGTACCCTTCAAGGTAGAACGCGCTTTAGCGTACAAAGATGTATCCATTCATGCCAAAAGCGGAGCAACCCCACAAAGCTGTACGAAATTGGAAAGAATCTGCATTCCGTTCCCCGTAAGCACCGACTCTGGATGGAACTGCACTCCTTCAATCGGCAGGCTGCGATGCCTCACGCCCATAATGATTCCGTCCGCGGTCTCTGCCGTCACCTCCAGCACATCCGGACACGATTGCGGCTCAATCACCAGCGAGTGATATCGCGCCACCTCCATCCCATCCGGCACTCCGGCAAAAATTCCGCGCCCATCGTGCTTCACCCTGCTGCTCTTGCCGTGAATCGGCCGTGGCGCCCGCACAATCCGTCCGCCGAAAGCCTCGCCAATCGCCTGATGTCCCAGGCACACGCCCAGAATCGGCATCCTTCCGCCCAACTCGCGAATCGCCGCCAGCGATATTCCCGCATCCTTCGGCTCGCCCGGCCCCGGAGAAATCACCAGCCCGCGATATCCGCCGTTCGCAATCTCATCCACCGTCACCTGGTCATTGCGGCGCACCACCGGATCGGCTCCCAGTTCGCCGAGAAACTGCACCAGGTTATAGGTAAACGAATCGTAATTATCGATAACGAGCAGCATGAATTCCTCCGCCTTAGCCGTTCGACTCCGCCAGCGCCACGGCCCTTCGCAGCGCGCGTGACTTGTTGATCGTTTCTTCCCACTCCATCGCCGGAATCGAGTCCGCCACGATTCCCGCCCCGGCCTGCACGCTCAACTCATCGCCCGCCAGCTCCATCGTGCGAATCGTAATGCAGGAGTCCAGATTGTTCGCATAATCCGCATACAAAATTGCACCCGAATAAGCCTCACGCGCCCCGCGCTCCAGCTCCGCAATCCCCCGCATCGCGCGAATCTTCGGTGCGCCCGTCACCGTCCCAGCAGGGAAGCACGCGCCGAGCGCGTCAAATCGATCCAGCTCCGGACGCAACTCTGCCCGCAACTCTGTCACCAGGTGTTGCACGTGCGAATACTTCTCCACCGTCATCAATTTCTTCACCTTTACCGTGCCGTATCGAGCCACCCGCCCCAGGTCATTGCGACCCAGATCGACGAGCATCATGTGCTCCGCCCGTTCCTTCTCGTCGGCGAGAAGTTCCTCGGCCAGCAACGCATCCTCTTCCGCATTCACCCCGCGCACTCGCGTCCCCGCAATCGGGCGATACGTCAATTCGCGATCCCTGCATCGCACCAGCATCTCCGGCGAAGCCCCAATCAGCGCCCGCTCTCCCGCCGCGTCAGCGCCGGTGTCCGCTCCAAAGTTCAACAGGAACATGTAAGGCGAAGGATTCGTCGCCCGTAGCGCCCGATACAGCGCCACCGCGTTCGCCTTCGTCTTGCGCCGGAACCTTTGCGACAACACAATCTGGAAGCACTCTCCTGCGAAGATCAGCTCCTTCCCCTCGGCCACCGCCCGCTCAAACTCCGCCCGCGCAAAGTTCGATTGGAATTCCGCTTCTCCCGCTTCCCCCGCCGCCAGCGTCTTCAGCGGCAACTCCACCGCCGCGCTCAACTTGCGAACCACCTCGCGATTCTCCGCCGTAGCCTCGTCAAACTTCTTTCGCAGCTCCGCTTCATCGGTCCCCGCCTCCACCTCGGCCAGCGTACGAATCTGTATCTGCTGCCGCGCATGATCGAAGGCCAGTACGGTTCTGAATATCAGGAAACACGCATCGTCTCCCGTTCCCGCAACTGCCTGCATCGCGCCGTCAAACCACTTCGAAGCCGCATAGCCCAGGTATCCAACGCATCCCCCGGCCATCGGTGCCGTGTTCTCCGCCGCTGCCAGTTTGCGATTCGCAAATTCCCGCCGCAAAATATCAACCGCCGTTCCCGCCTCCTCGCGCCTGCCGTTCGCGTCTTCGACGGTAGTAACTCCGTTGCGGCTGCGCACCACCATCGCCGGACCCGCCCCCAGAAACGAGTAGCGCGCCAGATGCTCGCCGCCCTCCACCGACTCCAGCAGGAACGACCGCTCCGCCGGCTGCGCAATCCGCAGATAGGCCGAGAGCGGCGTCAGCAGATCGGCCGAGACCGTCTCCGTCACCGCGACCAATCCGCCATCAGCCGCCAGCCGCCGAAAATCCGTGAACTCCGAGCCTGTCGTCACTTCGCCACCACGTCCGCCACTTCCGAGTGTTGCCGCACGTAAACCGTCCGTCCAACAATTTGGGCGATCCCGCGCACGTCATTCACCATGGCCGCAAATTGTTCCGGATACAGCGACTGCGCGCCATCCGAGAGCGCCTTATCGGGATCGCAATGCACTTCGACAATCAATCCATCCGCTCCCACCGCAACTCCCGCTCTTGCCAGCGGAGCGACCTTATCGCGCTTGCCCGCCGCATGGCTGGGATCGACAATGATCGGCAGATGCGTCAATTTCTTCACCGCCGGAACAATGCTCACATCCAGCGTGTTCCGCGTGTGATCGGTAAATGTCCGGATACCCCGCTCGCAGAGCACTACGTTGTAGTTGCCTTCGCTCATAATGTATTCGGCGGCCATCAAAAGCTCATCCAGCGTCGAGGCCATGCCGCGCTTCAGCAGCACCGGCTTGCTCGCCCGTCCAGCCAATTTCAGCAGCGCAAAATTCTGCATGTTGCGCGCGCCAATCTGAATCATGTCCGCATACTGATCCACCAGCGCCAGCGACTCGTGATCGATCGCCTCGGTCACCACCAGCAGCCCAAACGCCTCACGCGCCGCCGCCATCAGCGCCAGCCCCTCTTCGCCCATCCCCTGGAACGCATAGGGCGACGTGCGAGGCTTGAACGCCCCTCCGCGCAGGAATCGCGCTCCCCCCTTGGCCACCGCTTCGGCAGCCCGGAACAACTGGTCGCGGCTCTCCACCGAACACGGACCGGCCATCAGCGCCAGCTCCGTTCCGCCCACCGTGGCCTCGCTTCCCTCGAAGCGCACCACCGTGTCTTCGCTCTTCATATCGCGGCTCACCAACTTGTAGGGCTTTGACACGGCAATCACCTCGGACACTCCCGCCATCTGGCTCAACGAATCGGCTTCCACCGCCCCCTTGTTGCCCGTAATGCCAATCGCGCAACGCGTCGCACCCGGCAGCGGATGAGGCCGGTATCCAAGTTCTTCCACACGTTTACAGACCGCCTGCGTCTCTTCCTCCGTAGCATTCACATTCATCAATACAAGCATCGCCTAAGCCTCCACCGCCTGTGACGCAACCAACTCGCGCACAAAGCGTTCCACTTCTTCTGGAGCCTGCGCTCCGAATTCTTCAATCTTTCCGACAATCGCCGACCCAACAATTACCGCGTCCGCCCCCTGTGCCCAGGCTTCGCGCGCCTGCTCTGCGTTGCTTATGCCAAATCCCACCGCCACTGGCAAATCCGTAACGCCCCGGATACGCTTCAGCAACGCGCTCGCGTCCGAGCTCAACTGCTGCCGCGTCCCCGTAACTCCCGTCACCGATATCGCATACAGAAATCCCGTTGCGTGCTGCGCAATCTGCGCAATGCGTTCCGAGGTCGATGTCGGCGCCACCAGCGAAACCAAATCCAATCCCCGCCCCTGCAGCGCCTGGGAAAATCCCCGCGCCGACTCTGCCGGAAGATCGGTCACCAGCACTCCCGCCAGCCCCGCATCCGCCGCATCCTTCACCAATTTTGTAAGCCCGTGCCTTAGCAGCGGATTCAAATAGCTGAACAGCACAATCGGAATCCCCGAAGCTTTCGCCGCCTGTCCCGCCACCTCGATCACATCGCGCAGCTTCACCCCGCGGCTCAATGCGCGCTCGCAAGCCCTCTGAATCACCGGCCCATCCGCCGCCGGATCGCTGAACGGAACTCCCAGCTCAATCGCCGTAGCCCCGCCCCGCGCCATCGCCACCAGCAGTTCGTAGGTAGTCGCCAGCTCCGGATCGCCCGCCGTAATGTAGGGAATAACGCCCTTGCGCCCGCTCTCGCGCAACGCCTTGAAGGCCTCTTGCAATCGAGTAGTCATCGCGCGCCCGCTTTCAGCTTGGCCACCGTGTCCACATCCTTGTCGCCGCGTCCCGATAGATTCACAATCATCAATCCACCTTTGCCCATCTCCCGCGCCAGCTTCACCGCATAGGCCACCGCGTGCGAAGACTCCAAGGCCGGAATGATCCCTTCCTTCCGCGACAGCAAATCGAACGCCTCCATCGCCTCGTCGTCATTCTGCGAAACGTACTCCGCCCGCCCCAACTCGCGCAAATGCGCATGCTCCGGCCCCACCGACGCGTAATCCAGTCCCGCCGACACCGAATGCGTTGCCGCGATCTGCCCGTCGCCATCCTGCAGCACGTAACTGTATGTCCCCTGCAGCACTCCCGGCAATCCGCCATGGAATCGCGCCGCATGATCGCCCAGCGACTCGCCCCGCCCTCCGGCCTCCACCCCAATCAGCCGAACTTCTTCATCCGTCACAAACGCCGTGAACGCGCCAATCGCGTTCGACCCTCCGCCCACGCAGGCCACCACCGCATCCGGTAACCGTCCTTCGCGAGCCATCACCTGCACCCGCGCCTCATCGCCAATCACGCGCTGAAACTCGCGCACCATCGTCGGATAAGGATGCGGCCCCAGCGCCGACCCCAGCAGATAATAAGTGTCCCGAACGTTCGTCACCCAGTCGCGTAGCGCCTCGTTGATCGCGTCCTTCAAGGTCTTGGAACCCGCGTCAACCCCCCGCACCTCTGCTCCCATCAACTGCATGCGAAACACATTCAGCGCCTGCCGCTTCATGTCCTCCGCGCCCATATAAACAATGCACTCCAGCCCAAAGCGTGCGCACACCGTAGCCGTTGCCACTCCGTGCTGCCCCGCGCCGGTCTCGGCGATAATCCGTCGCTTGCCCATCCTTCGTGCCAGCAGCACCTGCCCCAGCGCGTTATTGATCTTGTGTGACCCCGTGTGCCCCAGGTCTTCGCGCTTCAGCAGAATCCGCGCGCCCCCCGCATATTCACTCAGCCGCTCGGCGTAATAAAGCGGCGTCGGCCTTCCGTTGAACTCCGCCAGCAACCCCTTGAGTTCGCGCTCGAAACTCACATCCTTGCGTGCCTCGGCAAACGCGGCCGTCAACTCATCGAGCGGCTCAATCAGCGTCTCTGCCACAAATCGTCCGCCATACTGACCGAAATACCCGTCGCCCGAGGCGCTCAAAAGGCTCTCCAACACTGCCTGATCCTTCATTGCTCCAGTCCTTCCGCGGCCCGCGCCGCCGCCACAAATTCCCTCATCCTGCTCGCGCTCTTAACGCCCTTCTCAGCCTCAACCCCGCTGCAAACATCCACCACGTCGGGACGCACGATCTCAATCGCCTCGCCCACATTGCCCGCATTCAAGCCACCGGCAAGATATATGTCTACGAATGGTGAAGCCCCTCGAATCCCGCTCCAATCCACCCGCGCCCAGTCAAACGATTCCCCCGCGCCGCCAAATCCCGTGCTCGGAGTATCCAGCATCAGCCCGCTGCAAAACGCAAACTCCGACGCGCACTCCGGCGTAAACTGGGCATCCACCTTCAGTGCCCGAATCACCTCGAACTCATTCGCAATCGCCTCGCACTCATTCAGCGATTCGTCGCCATGCAATTGCACGAAATCGAGCGGTACGGCCCTCGCAATTTCCAACACTTCCTCTACATTCATATTTACAAATACACCAACAACCTTGATCCTTCCCGCCACTGCTTCCGCAATCCTCTGAGCCTGCTCAATGCTGACAAATCGCGGACTCTCCGCATAAAAATTCAATCCCAGCATCTCGACGCCCAACGCAACCGCCTCCAGCGCGTCTGGGACGCGAGTAATCCCGCAAATCTTGATCTGCACCGCGCTCATCGCCTCTGCTCCATCCCCTGCAATTCGCGCAACGTTGCCAGCGGATCGCCCGAACGCATCAGCGTCTCTCCAATCAGAAACGCGCTGTATCCCGCCGCCCGCAGCCGCTCAATGTCTTCCCGCGTGCGCAATCCGCTCTCAGCCACCAGCGTCGCATCCTTCGGCGCAAGCTCGGCCAGCCGCAGCGAAGTCTCCAGATCAACCTTCAGCGTTTTCAGATTGCGATTGTTCACCCCGATCAACGTAGCGCCCAGCGTCGCCGCCCGCCGCAATTCCTCCTCCGTGTGTACTTCCACCAGCGCATCCAGATGCGCAAGATGAGCCGCATCCAGCAGCTTCAACGCGTCGGCATCCGTCAGCCCCGCCACAATCACCAGCACCGCCTCGGCTCCCGCAATAGCGGCCTCGTACACCTGGTGCCGGTCCACCATAAAATCCTTCCGCAACAGAGGCAGCGAAACTCCGGATGCCACCCGCCGCAAATCATCGAGCGACCCTTTGAAGTGTTCCGGCTCGGTCAGTACCGACATCGCCGCCGCCCCGCCTTCCTCATACATCCGCGCCACTTCCAACGGATCGGCCCCGCCCTGTATATTTCCCGCCGAAGGCGAGTGCCGCTTGAACTCCGCGATAATCGCCGTAGGTCTCGTCCACAGTGCACCGCAAAACCGCGCCACGCGATCCTTCCGCGACGCCAGCGCCGCATCGCGCACGGACTCGCGCTGCTCATCGCCCAGCAAGCTCAACTCGCGACGCTTCGAGTCCATCACGCGTTCCAGAAATTCAGCTCTCACCGTGCCGCCCCTTCCCCAACCTTCTCATGCGACATTGCCACCAGCGCCTCAAGTTTCTTCAGCGCCGCCCCATCATCAATCGCCCTCTGCGCCCGTTCCGCGCACTCGCGCAATCCGTCTCCGCTGCGCACATGCAGTGCCGCGGCCGCATTCAGCACCACCAGGTCGCGCGCCACATCGCGACGGTCGCCTGAGAGCACCGCCCGCACCGTAGCCGCATTCTCTTCCACGCTCGCCGCCTGTGCCGGGCCCGTTGGCCTTTGCGGCAATCCAAAATCCTTCGGAGAAAATGTAAGCTCGCGATACTTGCCATCCTGCACTTCCAGCACGCGGCTCGCGCACGCCGTGGTCATCTCGTCCAGTCCATCGCCTCCACGCAGCACCCACGCCCGCACAACTCCAATCCGCGCCAGTGCCCCGGCCACCACCGTCATGCGAGCTTCGTCTGCCACGCCCAGCAGACGATACTGCGCCCGCCCCGGACTCACCATGGGGCCCACCAAATTAAATGTTGTTCGGATTCCAAGAGCGCGACGGATAGGTGCAACGCGGGCCAGTGCGGGATGGTATTTTGGCGCGAACAGGAAACAGATTCCCAGTTCGCGCAAACATCGCACAGCGGTCTCCGAGTCGCAATCGATGCGCACTCCCAGCGCGGTCAGCACATCGGCGCTGCCGCACTTGCTCGTCGACGCGCGCGCTCCATGCTTGGCAATCGCGCATCCCGCCGCCGCGATCACAAACGATGCCGCGCTCGATACGTTAAAGGTCTTCACCGCGCTCGCCCCCGTGCCCGCCGTGTCCAGCACCTCCGCCGGAATCGCAATCGGCATCACGCGTTCGTAAAGCGCATCGGCAAAGCCCGCCAGCTCATCCGAGCTTTCGCCCTTTGCCACCAGCAATGCAAACGCCGCTGCAATCTGTGCGTCGGGAGTCTCCGCCGCCAGCATCGCATGCACCAGTTGTGCCGCCTGCCCACGCGTAAGATCGCGCGAAGCCAGCAGAATGGGCAGCAACTCCGCTATGGACTGAGTGGCCGGTACTCTTGAGCCTTGGTCTGAGCCTGCATGCATGTAGTTCGTCCTGGAATTTCGCGCAATACGCAAACGCGTTGCAGCAAATTGATTTTGTTTACTCGATTACGGGGACCAAAAAAGACGTGCCTGGAACTAGAGGCACACGACGGTGCAGGGCCACCATCGACGGGAGGAGCGGGAAAGGAAGGATGGAATTGCAATGCTCACGAAAAAAGGTTACGACGGATGCGGCGCGAGGTCAAACAAAAAATCCCGTCAAAAATCTGCGCCTATCGCAGCGACCACAGATAAGTAGTGATGTCGCGAGCTTCCGCATGACTCATCCCCGTCTCCGGCATCTTCGTCCGGGGCAGAATCGAGTGTGGCGCCTCAATCCAGCGCATCACGTTTTCCGGCGAATTCTGCAGGTTTCCCGAGATGTACCTCTCGTTCGACAGATGTTCCAGCGACGGCGCCCCTTTTCCCGCCGCCCCTTGAACGCCCGGAATACGATGGCACCCTCCACACCCATATCGCTGAATGAGAAATGCTCCACGCTCAGGATCGCCTCCCACGTGCGACTTTGCCTCCGCCACCGCCTGCTCTTTCGCGCTCTTGCAACCCGCAACCAACGCAACCAGCAGAATCGCGGCCACCAGCAGCACAGAGGTCTTCACCCCGGAGTCTCTCAAACGAAACCTTCTCACCGCAGACTCTTAGCCGCGCGCACCACCGCATTCAGCCCGGGATGCCGCACGCTTTTGCTGTCCATGATCGCAAACAGCCGCCAACGCGAGCCTTCCAGCTCCGCAACCGGCAGCAGCCCGTAGGATTTCTTCAGCGACTCACGCAGCAGCGTCGGCGCAAACATCGCCGCCCCGTTTGCCGCCGCATACATCTCCGCACGCGGCATCTCCGCCAGCTTCTTCACCGTCTGCTTGCGAAATGCAATCCAGCTCTCCACCTCGCGCCGCAACGCTACGCTGCCGGGCATAAGCACAGGCACACTGCTCAACCGCGCCGGAATGTTTTTACGCAGATTTGCCGCAATCGCCGCCGGTGCAAACAACTCGACTGCACACTCCAGCAGCACCCTGCTTTGCAGACCCCCCTGTGCTTCCTGCGGCACGTCATCCAGCGCAAACAGCACCGACCGCGATGCCACTCGCGTCCCGAGCGTCTCCGTCGTACCTTCCTCGACGGTCAGCACCGGCGTCGGCTTCAATACAAGCAGAGATTGCACCAGCGGAGCCACCAGCGCCTGCGGTAGCGAGGAACTCACCCCCACCGCCAGCTTCGCGGTCTCCACCGGCTCGCCTTCCAGTACCGAAACCATCTCCCCGCCCAGCGCAAAGATGCTCTCCGCATAGCGAAGCACGGTTTTCCCTGCCGCCGTCACCTTCAGTCCGCGTCCGCTGCGTTCCAGCAATTGCTGCCCAAGCTTCTTTTCCAACGCATGAATTTGCGAGCTCACCGTAGGCTGCTTCAAGCCCAGGCGCGAGCTCGCGCGTGCCACCGTGCCCTCATGCGCGACGGTGTAAAAGTAAAGCAGATGATGGTAGTTCAATCGTTCCATGTCCACGATGAATGTACATCACGCGGCTTCCCTGCGCAGCAATTAAGCCGAAGCCTGCGGCCTCGAACGAGTTTGAATCATTACGAATCGGAAAGCTGAGAAGGGAAGAGTTCGAAGGAAGAATGGAGGCGCGGACCGGAGTCGAACCGGTGATGGAGGTTTTGCAGACCTCTGCCTTACCACTTGGCTACCGCGCCTCATGATGCTATATGTGTGGGCAAGACCTTTTAGATGCTATCGTGAGCTGGGCTTCTGCGCAACGTCAGCGACGCGCCATGTAGTTGCTCCAGAATAATGCGACGGGTGGACGGACGGATGGCCCCATCAACACGGGTGCCCCACGTCCCGGCCAGCTTTATCGGCCTGACGTGGGGTAGTTGCCGTTGCTTTTGCCCTTGTTCCTGCCCTTGCCGTTGCTCTTGCCGTTGCCGTTGCCGTTGCCGTTGCCCTTGCCCTTGCCGTTGCCGTTGCCGTTGCTCTTGCAGTTGCTCTTGCCGTTGCCGTTGCCGTTGCCCTTGCCCTTGCTCTTGTTTTTGAAGGGTCATCCTGAGCGCCAGCGAAGGACCCCAGCAATGCCCAACTCTCCCGCACGGCCTCAAGCTTTTCAACCCGCCATCGATTCTTCTTTTCTCGCGGGAATATATCTTCCTTTGAAACCGTTCTAAATCCCCGCCCCGAAATCGGCAAAGCCGCTCTTGTCGAATTCGCTGCGATATTCCCTGCATTCCTCGTCTTCGTGGGCCAATCCCGCCATCGAGCCGTCCACCATCTCCGCCGTCTCCGCCAAGTGAGACAACTTGTCCAACCGCGCCCGCAGCTCGCTCACATCTTTGGACAGCGCAATCAACGCATCGCTCAACGGATCTTTAATCTCATGCGGATCGGTAATCAGCACCCGCTTGCCTTCGCGATAAACAATGTGAGCCGGAACGCCCACCACCGTCGAGTTCGGAGGCACGTCGCGCAGCACCACCGAACCTGCGCCCACCCGCGAGTTATCTCCCACCACAATATTGCCCAGCACGCTCGAAGTGTTGCCGACCACCACTCCGTTCCCCAGCGTTGGATGCCGCTTCTTCTTTTCCAGGCTCGTGCCGCCCAGTGTTACGCCGTGATACAGCGTCACGTCATTGCCCACGATCGCTGTCTCGCCTATCACCACGCCCATTCCGTGATCGATAAACAACCGCCTGCCAATCGTCGCCCCCGGATGAATCTCAATCCCCGTCCAGAATCGCGTAACCTGCGACAAATAGCGCGCCAACAACCGCAAGCCGCGCCGCCATAGCCAGTGATTCAAGTGATGCATCCAAACCGCGTGCAGCCCGGGATAGTTGAGCAACACAGCTACTACGCCGGTTGCCGCCGGATCGCGTTCCAGCACGGATTGAATGTCTTCCCGAATCGTTCGCAACACCGTGCGCCTCGCTGACACCGGGGATTCGACCCACGGTGTTTCAATGTCTATGTAACTACGCCTTACGCCTGAATGTCTACTTTCCTCGCCGTACGCCTTCCGTCTTGCATAATAGAAGTCGTATGAAGTTGCTTCATCTAGGCACACTCTTCTTCGTCGTCGAGTTCCTCGGAGTTTTTGTCGGCGCTCTCAGCGGAGGCCTCACCGCCATCCGAGACACACGCTACAAATACGACCTCATCGGTGTCTTCGGACTCGCCTTCGTCACCGCCCTTGGCGGCGGAATCACCCGCGACATAATCCTGCAGCACGGCCCTCCGCTTGCCTTTCAGGACGTTCGCTACATCGTCATCGCCCTCATCGGAGCCGCCGTTGCCGCCGCCTTCGAACACCGCATGGGCCCCGGCATGGATCGCGCCATCGACTTCACCGATGCTGCTGCTCTCGGCCTCTTCGCCATCGCCGGAACCACCCGCGCCCTCAACGACGGCCTCTCCGTTCTCCCCAGCATTCTGCTCGGCCTGGTCACTGCCGTCGGCGGAGGCTCCCTGCGTGACGTGCTCGGTGGGCGTACCCCGCGAGTTTTCGAGCGCGGACAGTTCTACGCCATCGCAGCTCTATTCGGCAGCTCTGCTTTCCTGCTCTGCAACACGCTCGGCATGGGACGCACCGCGAGCACCGTTGTCGGCACGTGTTCCTGTTTTCTTCTGCGCCTGCTCTCGGTCCATTTCGATTGGCGCACCCGGCCACTAAGCGGAACTCGCTGATTCTCACCCAAATCGTCGCCGTTAAATTTGACCTTTGGTGGAATTACCAGCAACCACGGGTGCCCCACGTCCCGCCCGGCTTTATCGGGCTGACGTGGGGTTGTTGACCTTCGATGGAATCACCAGCCACGTAGCCTACATCCTGTCCGCTCTGTGCGAATGCCGCCTACCGCGCCTTGTCATGCTCATGCCGCAAATAAGGCGAGCGATGCTTATGCGGAACGCCCTCATGCAGATGCCGATGTGAGTGAATCAAATTCGCCGATTCCAGTAATTCAGTATTCGCCAGCACTTCCGACGGAGCCGCATCGGCCACCACCGCTCCATGTTGCAGCACCACCGCCCGCCCCGCAATCTCGCTCAATATCTCCAACTGATGCGTAGCCGTAATGATCGTCTTGCGTCCATCGTTCCACGATTCCAGCAACTCGATCACCTGGCTCTGGCTTTTCGGATCAAGCGATGCCGTAGGCTCATCCAGCAGCAGCACATCCGGATCGAGCACAATCACCGAAGCAATCGCCACTCGCTTTTTCTCTCCACCCGACAGCCTGTACGGCGCGCGATCTTTCAAGTGTTCCGCCCCAATCCACTCCAGCACCCCATGCACCCGATCCAGAATTTCTTCCCGACTCCACCCCAATTGCAGCGGCCCAAACGCCACTTCGTCAAACACCGTGGGATTGAACAGTTGAATATCCGGATTCTGAAAAACCATTCCCACGCGCCGCCGAAAATCCATCGCGAACGCATCGTCTTCCATCGCCGATTCCGTCAACGCCGCGCCACGAAATCTCAACGATCCGCCGCACGAAAAATACAGCCCATCCATCAATCGCAGCAGTGTGCTCTTGCCGCTGCCGTTGGCCCCCAGCAGCGCGATGCGTTCCCCGGCTCTTACCCGCAGCGACAGCCCTTGCAGGGCCGCAACGCGCTCGTATTCATAGCGCACCGCCGCAGCCTCAAACTCAAGAACCTCGGCCCTCAACCCGTCGCCCGCAATAGCGTCCGCCACTTCCGCTCTCCCGTTCACTTTTTAGCGCTCCAGTTAACGTCCCGCAAGCACCGTCGCCGTCACCGCCACCGCAAAGCCGCACATCGCGACATAATCCCGCGCGCGCATCTGGAAATCGGTAAGCAACCGCACCTCTCCGCGAAAGCCCCGCGCCTGCATCGCCAGAAAAACCTGATTCCCCATGTCGAGAGTCTTGCTCATCAGCACGCCTCCCGTGTTCACCATCAGCCGCCGCTGTTCGTGACCATTCAACTTGCCCACCAACCGGCTCTGCCGCGACTCAAACATCGCGTTCGCCGTCTCCATCAGCAGCACCACATAGCGATGCGTCATCGCCAGCAGCGCAATCACCTCCACCGGAACCATCAGCGTCCGCAGCGCCTTCAGCAAATGCATCCACGGAGTCGTCAGCACCAGCAGCGTGCTCAGGGTGACTGCTGTTTCCACCCTCGCGACCAGCACCAGCGCACTCCTCAAGCCTTGTGCGGTTATGTCCAGTCCGCCCGGCAGCGTATAAACCACCTGTCCCGGAGTCAGAAACAGCGCCGGGGCCGCAATCATCGCCGTGAACGCGAACGCCACCACCCACACTCGTTTTGCAAACGAAATCAGGCTCAATCGCGAAGCCACCGCCAGCAATACGCCCATCGCAAACAACGCAGCCATCACCGCCAGCTTACGAGACAGCGCCGCCGCCGCCACCAGCGCCAGCAGTCCCACCAGCTTCACGCGCGGGTCCAGCGCCTGCAGCAGCCCGCGCACATGCGTGGAGTTCTCCAGCACCAGCGTCTTTTCCAGCGCCCTGGTAAATCCGCGAACCGTCTTCGCCACCACTCCCGCGCTCATGGCCCGCTCCGCTGGTTCACCTTCTGGTCCGCGCCTTCAAACCTGCCCGCCGTCGCCCCTTGTGCCGCCATCGCTTCTCGATCTTCGCGCGACGAACCCTTCGTCACCCGCTGCACAACCCAGGCCACTGCCAGAATCAATCCCACGCCGAACATTGCCGAGAGCATATATCCAAACGCCGTGCTCTTCACAAAATGCGGAGCGTAATCCGGCATCGGAGCCGTCCACACACTCGCCAGCCGCGCTAGTCCCGCAGGCGCGGCCACCGGAGGAGCCACTTGCCCGCTTGCCGCCGTCATCTGCGCCCGCGCCGCCGCATCCGAGAAATCCCTCGGAGCCCACTCTCCCCACGCCGCGCCGCTCGCCACAATTCCCAACGGAGTCAGCAGCAGCACCAGGGCCAGCGCGCCCCAAAGCCGCGACGTGTGCGCCTTTTCGGTGTTTGCCTCCGCCAGCGATCCCATCCCCAACAGCGCCGGTTCATTCCGCCGCAGATAGCTGAATAGCCCCGCGCTCATCACCGCCTCTGCCGCTCCGGCAATCGTCAAGTGTCCCGCCATCATCGCCGGAATCGCGATGCTCAACGAATAAGGCGCATACATAGGCGCGCCCGTTGCGTCTCGAAACAGCAACGGCTGAATCCCAAATTCGATTGCCGCCAGCAATGCGGAAAGGTTGATCGCCCCATATCCCGCCAGCGCCGCCGCCACCACTCGCCGCCGTGATTGAGCGGCCGCCCCCAAACTCACCAGCTTGTAAATTCCCCAGGCCGCAAACGATCCCGCAATCGCCATATTGAAGCAGTTTGCGCCCAGCGTCGTAATGCCGCCATCGCCGAAAAACAGCGCTTGAATCGCCAGCGCCAGCGAGATCGCCAGCAGCGAAGCCCACGGCCCCAGCACAATTGCCGCAATCCCCACGCCCACCGCATGCCCCGTCGTCCCACCCGGCAGCGGCAGATTGAACATCATCGTCACAAAGGAAAATGCCGCGAACAGCGACAGCAGCGGCAGCGTCCGTCCAAACAGTTTCCGCCTCGTCTGCCGCAGCGCCGTCCACCAGCACGGAGTGCTGGCCGCATACATCGCGGCGCAGGTCGAGGGGCTCAAATATCCGTCTGGAATATGCAATCTGTGCGGCTCCCCCCTTAGTGTACTGGATCATCCAACCCGTCTGCCTTCGCTTTGCTTTTCTCGAAACCGGTGGCCCACCTATGCCTTCCTCCGGCATATGTGGAGACGAGGCGGGGTTGCCTTTAACCTTGCGAAACCTCGCCAACCTCGCGAAACCTTGCTAACCTTGCCTCATGTGGTACATCATCCGCTTCCTCTGGGACGCAACTCGTGGCCACCGTCTTGCCCCTTGGCGCAGCCCCTACCTTAAGTGGCGCCTTGAGACCTACACCGGACTCAAAATGGAGAAAATCGGCCTGCTTCAAATCATCGGCCTGGTGAGCCGCGAGTACCGCCAGATGTGGCGCTTCCTCCTGTGGACCGCGAAGATGGACGACTACGCACGCGTCAAACCCCGCAACTCCTCCACCCAGGACTGGGGCTAGCCAGGTCTCTGGATTTTGTTCATCGGGAGCAACGCGAAGGCCCGCGTCGCCCATCGCCAGCACGCTATCAAACTCTTTTCAGCCCGGGTCCTTGCCGCTATCTTTCCGCTCGGGCAACGCGCCTACCACTCCACCACCACTTCCGCACCCCGCCCCGCCTTTGCCACCTGAGCCGCCGCCCCGCGATTGCACGCAATCTCCAGAAACCCCATGCTGTTCAGCACTCCAAATAGCTCTCCCGGCTTTCCCTGCGCATAGTTGTTAAAGATTCCGCTTGCCGCCGCATTTCCCACCGTGATCTTCAACGCCTTTGCCGCAAAAACCGCAGATGCATTCTCTGGCGTGATGTTCGTGATCAGATTCCCGAACCTATCGACCTTCAGCACCGCGCCCTTCAGCGCACGCTCGGCCACCATCTTCGGCTTCGGCAGCGCAAAGCGCACAAAGTCCGTAATCTCATCGCCAAACTTTTCCGCCTCCACCCCTTTGCTCAACCACCCCGCACAGGGAGCGAACACATCCCGTCCATGGAAGGTATTGCTCAACGGCTGTAGAAAGTAGTGTTCCGCCGTAATGTGCCGTACCGACACGCGTTCCTCCTGCTCCATCACCAGCGAGAGCACGCCATTATCCGGTGCGATGAAGTAGTGTTTCGATGTCGTAACCAGCAGCGGCCTCCGCGCCGATCCCACTCCCGGATCGACCACCACCATGTGAATCGTGTCTGCCGGAAAATATTTGTATGCCTGCGCAATCGTCAGCGCTCCATCCAGCACGTCAAACGAGCCGACCGAGTTACACAGGTCCACCACCTGCGCCGCAGGATTCACCCCCAGAATCACTCCCCGCATCGTTCCTACAAAGTGATCCGCACCGCCAAAATCCGTTGTAAGTGTGATGATCCGTGCTCCCGCCACCTGTGCCTCCGTGAACCAAAGCTTTGAAGAAGCTCTTCCCACAATTCTGTCACGAATAAAAAGCGCCTGCCACGTTAGCAGCAGGCGCCCCATATCAGGAGGTCATGACCCCGTTCTTGCTTTTGCTTTTGTTCTTAACCTCGCGAAACCTTGCGAAACCTTCCAACCTCGCGAAACCTTGCCCTACTGCAGCACCACCTGCTGCCCTTGATTCAACCCGCTCAAAATCTCCGTCTTCGCGCCATTGGAAATTCCCGCCTTCACCGCGACCTTCGATTTTCCTTCCTTCGCCTTCGGGTCCGGAATCTCCACCGAAGCCGACTTGTTCTGGTCGAAGATCAGCGAGCTTTCCGGCACATTCAGCACGTTCTTATGTTCTTCCAGAATCATCTCGGCATTCGCCGTCATCATCGCCTTCAACTCGCCACCGGGATTGTTGATCGAGACGCGCACTTCAAACGTAGTGACGTTTTCCTTCTCTACGCCCATCGGAGAAATCTTCGTCACCTTGCCTTCAAATGTCTTGTCCTTGAACGACTCAACTCTAATCCGCGCCGCCTGTCCCAAATAGACTTTGCCAATATCGCTCTCGTCCACCTTGCCCTTGACGTACACTTCGCGCGTATCGCCAATCGTCATCACCAGCGTCGCCGCCGAACCCATTACCAGAATGGAGCTCACCGCATCCCCCACCTCCACGTCGCGCGACAGCACAATGCCGTCAATCGGCGCGGCAATCGTCGTATAGCTCAACTGCTCGCGCAACTGCGACAGCGTTGCCTCCGCCCGCTTCACATCCGCCCGTGCCTGCATCACCTTGGCACCATTTACCTGCACCTGCGCCTCTGCCACATGCTGCTTGTTCGCTGCCAGCTCGTAGTTCTTCTCTGCGTCGTCCAGCGCCGCCTGCGACACAACGCCTTGCTTTGCCATCGACACCGCGCGGTCATAAGCCCGCTTCAGCATCGGAACATCCACGCCTTCGGCATCCACCTTCGAGCGCGACAGGTCCGCCTCCGCTGACCGCAGCATCGCCTCAGACGATTGCAGTTGCGCCTCCGACTGCCGCACCTGCGCCTCCATCTCCACGCGATCCAGATCGGCCAGCACCTGCCCGGCCTTCACGTGATCGCCCGCCTCGATGTAAAGCTTTTTCACAATGCCGCTGGCCTTGCTCTTGATTTCTACCTTCGTGATCGGCTCGACTTTTCCCGTCGCCACCACGCTCTTCACCAGGTCGCCACGTTCCACCTTGGCCAGCTTCGTCGGATCGATCTTCGTCCCCCTGCTCCGTGCCGCCATCAATCCGCCCACCGCCACCAGACACACCACCGTTATGATTGCCACAATCCAAATCGTCTTCCGTTTACGTTTTCCATTTCCGTTAGCCATCGTTCGCCTCCTCGGCGCATTGTCATGTACGGAGCCAGTGCCGCTCTGGTTCCTCGAAAAATTCACACTCACCGGTGCCCCATCTCTGCCCGTAGTTGGCAGAGGTGGGTCTTTTGCCCTTGCCATTTGCTCCTGCTTCAAAACAAACGGGAACAGGTGGCCCGCATATGCCCTCCTTTGGCATATGCGGGGAGAGCCGTGCAGCTCGCACTATCACGAACCTGCCGTTGCTGTTGCCTTCCCCTTCCACGCCCCTCGCTCCTTCCAATGCTAAAATCCAATACCACTGGTCTTAGGAGCGAGAGTGTTCACGTTCGTCCTCATGCGGGTCATCGCCGTGATCCTGCTGGTAGCGGCCAATGCCTTTTTCGCCGCTGGCGAATACGCCCTGGTCAGCATCCGTGACACGCGTCTCCAGCAACTCATCGATCAGGGACGCATTGGCGCGCGCACCATCCGCAAGCTCCACAACAAGCTCGACGAAGTCCTCAACGGCATTCAGATCGGCGTTACCATGGCCAGCCTCGCCCTCGGCTGGATCGGCGAAGAGTCCATGGCCCACGTTCTCGAAGTCCCCTTGGCGCGCCTGCCGCACTCCGCGTTCTACGCCCACGCCCTGGCCTCCATCTTCGCTTTCACAACCATCACCTACCTGCACGTCATCCTCGGCGAAGTCGTCCCCAAATCCATCGCCCTGCAGAAAGCGGAGCACGTCGCCCTTGCCGTTGCCGGGCCGCTCGATGTCTTCATCACCATCTTCAGCCCCGTCACCCGCACCATGGCTGCCTCATCGCGCTTTGTTCTGCGATCCTTCGGATGGAGCCAGATTCGCGAAGGCGGCGTGCACACTCCCGAGGAGCTGAAACTCTCCGTGACGGCTTCCCATCGCTACGGACTCATCTCCGCCCTGCAGCAGGACCTTCTCCACCGCGCCCTCGACCTCGAACAGATTTCCGTCCGCGAAATCATGGTCCCGCGCCCTGACATCTTTTCCATTCCCGGAGACATGCCGCTCGAAGAGGCCATCGTCAAAGTCGTCGAGGAGCAGCACTCCCGCATCCCCGTCTACGATCCCGCGCGCGGCCCCGAAGCCATCATCGGCGTGCTCTATTCCAAGGACCTCATGCGCTGGATGCAGTTCCGCCTCAAGCGTGGACAATCGTCGTCTTCGCCTGCGCCAGCCCTGCCCACGCTCTCCGTCCGACACATCATGCGAGACGTCCTCGTGGTTCCCGAAACCAAGGCGCTTCCCGACCTTCTTTCCGAATTCAAGCACCGCCGCCGCCACCTTGCCATCGTTGTCGATGAGTACGGTTCCACCGCCGGCCTTGTCACCGTAGAGGATGTCCTCGAGCAACTGGTCGGCGAAATCGAAGACGAATTCGACATCGTCCCCCGCGCCAATCTCGGCAATCCCGCATCGCTCGTGCTCGATGCCGCTCTGAACATCCGCGACCTCGAATCGCAGTACAACCTCCACCTGCCCCGTGACGAAGGCTTTGAAACCCTAGCCGGATTCGCCGTCGCCCAACTGCAGCGCATCCCCAAAGCCGGAGACTCGTTCCTCTTCCAGCAGCGCCGCTTCACCGTCGTTGAAATGGAAGGCCGCCGCGTCGGCGTCGTAAAGGTCGATCTCGTTCCCAACACCCTTGCCACCGGCTCCGAAGCCTTCGACACCCAAGCTCCCGGTACCCAAGTTTCTGATACCGACGCCTCCAACCCCACCCGGAGGCGCGAAGCTTGATGGTCATAATATGATCCGCTACCTGTTCATCCGTATCTCCTACATGTTGCCCGTCGTGTGGCTCGTCGTTTCGGTGGTCTTTCTGCTCATCCACCTTGTCCCCGGAGACCCCATTCAGGCCATGCTCGGCGAAGGCGCTGCCGGAGCCGACATCCAGGCCGCGCGCCACGCCTACGGACTCGACGTGCCGCTTCCCACCCAGTACGTCCACTATTGGCGAGGTGTTCTTCACGGTGACCTTGGCCGCTCCCTGCGCCTCAATAAGCCAGTGAAGGATCTCGTAGCCCAGGCCTATCCCGCCACCGTGTCGCTCACGCTCTCCGCTCTCTTCGTCGCCATCCTGCTCTCCATCCCCGCCGGAGTTCGCTCCGCCACCCGCCGCAATCGGTGGGACGACCGTGCCCTCGGCTTCGTCAGCCTCCTCGGCCTCTCGTTCCCCAACTTTGCCCTCGGGCCTATCCTTGTCCTCATCTTCGCCATTCACTACGACTGGCTCCCCGTCTCCGGTTCCGCAAACTGGCGTAGCCTCGTCCTGCCCGCCATCACCATGGGAGCTTCGCTCGCGGCCATCCTTACCCGCATGGTGCGCACCAGCATGTTGGAGGAGCTAGGTCAGGACTATATCCGCACCGCCCGCGCCAAGGGCCTCCCCGAGCGTGACGTCGTCTATCGGCACGCCCTGCGCAACGCCATGATCCCGGTCGTCACTGTCATCGGCTTGCAGTTCGGAGCTCTCCTCGCCGGAGCCATCGTCACCGAAACCATCTTCTCCTGGCCCGGCATCGGACGCCTCACCATATCCGCCATCAGCAATCGCGACTACTCGCTCGTGCAAGGCTGCCTGCTCTGCATCGGCCTCACCTACGTCGCCGTCAACTTTCTCACCGACCTCGTCTACTCCGCCCTCAACCCGAGGATTCGCCAATGAGCGCCGTTTCTAAGTTGTTCTTCCCCTCTGTTTATTTCCTCCGCCCTAATCCGAACTCGGGTGGCCCATATTTGCCCTCCTTTGGCAAATGTGGGGACGCAACAACCTCCACGAACCCGCGCCCTCCCCGCCCTTGCTTTTGCCTTTCCCCTGATGAGGAGATTCGAATTGCCTAACGCCTCCAACATGACGCGCATCTTCCGTCACAACCCCCTTGCGCTCTTCGGAGTCTTCCTCATCGTGCTCTTCCTCCTCGCCGCCGCCTTCGGCCCCATCGCCGCCCCGCGCGATCCCGCCTCCATCGACCTCGCCTCGCGCCTCCAGTCGCCATCGATACACCACCTTTTCGGCACCGACGAATTGGGCCGCGACATTCTCTCCCGCATCCTCTACGGCGCCCGCATCTCCATGATCGTCGGCACCTCGGTCGTCGCCGGATCGCTCCTCCTCGGCACCATCGTCGGCTCGCTCGCCGGATACTACGGTGGACGCCTTGACCGCTTCATCAACGTCATCGTGATGAATGCCTTCCTCAGCTTCCCCGGCATCCTCCTCGCCATCGCCTTCGTAGCCTTTCTTGGACCCGGCCTCTGGAACCTCATCCTCGCCCTCATCATCGGCGGATGGGTTGGTTACGCGCGCCTTGTTCGCGCCCAGGTCCTCGCCGCGCGCGAACGAGAATTCGTAGAAGCTGCCCGCGCCTTGGGAGCCACCGACTGGCGCATCCTCGTCCGCCACATCCTGCCCAACATCATGCAGCCAGTCATCGTGCAGGCTGCCATCGGCATGGCCGGAGCGATTCTAGCCGAAGGCACCATGAGCTTTCTCGGACTCGGCGTCCCTCCTCCTGTCCCAAGCTGGGGAGCCATGCTCAACGACGGACGCTCCCATCTCTTCGACTCCCCCCACGTCATCCTCTTTCCCGCCTGTGTTGTCATGCTAGCGGTCCTCGCCTTCAACTTCGTCGGCGACGCCATGCGCGACTACCTCGACCCCCGCTCCCGTATCGAAGCCGGCCTGTGACCGCTAACCGGCCCGTCACCGCTGCAGTTTTCGCTTTTGTTGTGGTTGGTTTTAAGGTGTCATCCTCAAGCGAAGCGGAGGACCTCGCCTCCCCCGCACTCCCCCTTCGCCCAGCGAGCCTGAAAATAGCGCAACGAAAACACCCCTCATCGCTGAGGGGTGTGATGTCTTGTTCTTTGCTCTTACCTCGCGAAACCTCGCGAAACCTTGAAACTTTGAAACCTGCCCTTCTAATCTCTCCGCTTCAACGTAGGCCGGTCATCCGCGCTCTTCGTCGTGTCGTCCGGATTCTTGCTATCCGTCGAGTTTGACGAAGCTCTCCTCAAACTCGGTCCCTTGTCTTTTCCCTGATCCACTTTGCGGCGATTTTCCAGTGCCGCCAGCCGTGCCTTCACATCCTGGAACTCCGAAGTGTCTTCAACGTATTGCGCCTTCGACGGCAGAATCGTCGCAATCTCATGCTGTGTATGTTCCATGCGCGCCGGTGTCGGAGGATGTGTCTCAAACGCCTTGGCTACGACTCCCGGCTTCTTCTTGTCCAGTGCCTGAATCTTTTCGAAGAACTGCGGAAACGCCTGCGGGTCATATCCGCTGGCATACAGATACTGCACCCCAAGGTAATCCGCCTGTGCCTCGAAATTGCGCTGGAACTTCATGAACGTCAGCGGCACGGCAAGTCCGGAAGCCTCATAGAGCCCATATCCCAGTCCCCCGCCCATGAAGATCAGCGGAATCGAAGCAATCTGCGCCAGGTTGCCGCGTGTCTGTTGACGTGCCGCATGGCAGGCCGCCACGTGTGCAATCTCGTGGGCCATCACTCCCGCCAGTTCTGCCTCGTTGTCCGCCGCCAGAATCAACCCGCTCTGCACGTAGAAATACCCGCCCGGCAGCGCAAACGCGTTCACCGAGTCGTCGTCCAGCACCTTCACCGTGAACGGAACCTTCGCATCCGAGTTGCGTACAATATTCTGCGCCATCCGGTTGACGTATTCGTTCACCACCGGATCGTTGATCAGCTTCGCGCTCTGCTCCACCTGCATGGCGAAGTTCTTGCCCATCGAGACCTGGCTTTCCAGCGAATACCAGTTACCCATTCCCTTTGTGCATCCCACATTGCGATTGCCGATTGCGCTTACGTCGTTGGTCTTGCCGTCGTGCGGAAAATCCAGCTCGCTTTTTTCCGGGTTGTCTGTTTTGGCTGTCTTGTCTTCCGCCACGCCAAAGCAGGCCAGCGAAAGAGTCAACGTGAGCAGCAGCGCGAATCTCAATTTCATGGTTTTGCCTTCAGGGCTGTGACTACCCTATCCATATTAGAACTTAAGGGCCTGCAGGGGTTGCACAAAACTTCTTGCGCAATCTTCCGCATTTGCTAATTTCGCGGGTGCTTTTACATCCCGCTTACAACCCCAACATAACCACGCGCCACCCAATTTCGCTGCTCACCGCAATATCCCGCTCCGTCCTCTCGTAGGATGCAGAATCCGCAGCTCTGCTTCGCAAAAATCGCCTGCATCCGGTCGCGGAATCACAGTTCTCCACATCTCGCGCGGATTCCAGCCCGCTTTTCTGCGTTATACTGCCCAAAGATCAAGCGTTCCAGTTTCCTAACGTTTTCGAGGTATTCATGGCTTCATTGGCTGAAGGCCAGTTCGCATTTGAAGGCTCCAACAGCGATTTTCACCAGCTAGAGGAAAAAATCTATCGCACCATCGAACTGCTCAAGACCGCCCGCGCGCAAAAAGCGGCTGCCGAGCAGGAAATCGTAACCATGCGCGAAATGCTCGATGCCCAGGCTGCCGAGACCGAACGAGTCCGCAAAGAACTCCAGTCCCTGCAACAGGAGCGCTCTGAAGTTCGTACCCGCGTCGAAAAGCTTCTCGGAGACGTAGACGCGATTCTCGAGCAATAGCAGTCTCGTGTTTTCTCTGTTGTTCTTCGGGGTGTCATCCTGAGTGCGGCGAAGGCCCCCCGCGCCGCCCAAGTCTGCAGCGCGGTTACCTCTTCCATCAGCACTCGGATGTTAAATTTGCATTGCGCTACACGCACTTCAGGCGCAATCTGTTGTTCGTTGAATATGAACTCTTAGTGTGGCCTCCAGCACCGGGGCGAAGCGAGGACCAAGTGGCGGAATCCGACAACAGCATCCGCGTAGAGATCTACGATGAGACTTACAATCTGCGAGGTTCTGATCCTGCTTACATCCAGCGCCTTGCCGACGTTGTAGATGCCAAAATGCGCGCCGTAGCCCAGCACACCAGCACCGTTGACTCCCTCCGGGTCGCCGTGCTCGCCGCCCTCAACATCGTCGACGACTACTATCAGCTCAAGCGCAAGCACGAGGGAATCGAAAGCGACTACACCAGCCGCGCCGGACATCTAGGCCGCGCTCTCGATTCCGCCCTCGACGAAGTGCTCTCCGACGAGCGCCGCGCCGGCTGACCTCAGTCCGCTTCTTCTCACAAACTCTCAGGATGACGGTGCCCCACGTCCCGCCCAGTCTTATCGGGCTGACGTGGGGTCGTTGACTTTGATCTTGCGGTTCCGCTTGGGGATCGGTGGATACTTGGCGATTTTTCACTCTCTATGTCATTGCGATGAAGATTAACCAAGCCCTACCACACATCGCGTACCAACTGGCTCTTCTTCATGGTCACGAGAGTTCCGGCACCACCAGCTTCGAGAAGCTCCTGAAGCGCACTCCATCACAGAATGCGTTGTAAGCGTAGCGCCAGTGATTTGCTCCAGGATTTACCTCAGGAAATCCTACGCACTAAACCGCGGCAGACTGAGTGCTCATCTCTACCAGCTCTTAGCATGAATACGTAAAAGCCTAGTGCCTATCCCGCATATAAGCAGAATAGATGCTCCCATACTCTCCTCGCAGTTGAAACATTCACCCGCGAGGTATTGATGAGGAATTGGCTGGTCGTCTTATTCGTATTCGTTCTAACTGCGGTTTCTTTCGCGCAGATTCCCACGAGCAGTCATGTTGTGATGGTTGTGGAACAAAATCACAGTTACTCCAGCGTGATTGGTAACAGCGCCATGCCATATCTCAATTCGCTGGCCTCCAAATACGGACTCGCAACCCATTACTACGCGAACACACATCCCGCCATCGGAAACTATTTCGAACTCACCACCGGCAGCGTGCTAACCAACGACAACACCGCGACGCCGTCCAACCTTCCAGTCACCGCCGATAACATCGTTGACCAAATGATGGTCGCCGGTAAGACCTGGAAGTCCTATGCCGAGGATCTCCCCTACGCCGGATACACCGGAGGCGACACCGGAAACTACGCAGTCCGCAATAATCCCTTCGCCTACTTCGCCGATGTCCAGAACAGCAGCACCCAGAAGATGAACCTCGTGCCCTTCTCGCAGTTCGCAACCGATCTCGCCGGCAACCAGCTTCCCGACTTCAGCTACATCGTCCCCAACCGGATGAACGACGGTGCCAACGGTTCGCTGCAGCAATCCGATACCTGGCTCAAACAGAACATCGCTCCCTTGCTCGCCGATTCAAACTTCCAGAAAGACGGACTGCTCATCATCACCTTCGAGGAATCCGCCAAAACTGACACTGCTCACGGCGGAGGCCACGTCGCCACTCTCGTCATCGGCCCCAACGTCATCCCGGCCTACAAGTCCACCACCCTCTACCAGCATCAGAGCCTGCTGCGCACGGTCCTATCCGCAATGGGTGCCACCAGCTTTCCCGGTGCCGCCGCCACAGCGCCATTGATGAGCGAATTCTTCACCGCTCCCGTTTCCGCCACCTCAAAAGCCGCAACCCCGAACGCAACCGCCGCGGCCACCGCCGTCGGAGTAACCATCACTTCTCCTACCAGCGGCGCAACTGTCTCTTCGCCCGTGAACTTCGTCGCCTCAGCCTACAGTGGCAGCACGACCTATCCCATCACCTCCATGCGCCTCTATGTTGACAGCGTCAGCAAATATACGGTCAGTGCCGCCAGCCTCAACACCTCGGTTGCGCTCTCCACCGGAGCGCACAATGTAACGGTCGTTGCCTGGGACAAATCCGGAAAATCCTATTCCAGCAGAATCAGCATCACCGTCGGTGCCACCACATCCGCCGGCAGCGTCACCGTCACTTCGCCCGCCAGCGGCGCGACCGTCGGCTCGCCCGTGCAGTTCGTGGCCTCTGCCCAGGCACCTTCCGGTCGAACCATCACCGCCATGCGAATCTACGTCGATAGCGTCAGTGCATATCTCGTGAATGCCGCCTCGATCAATACATCGCTCGCCATTGCCAGCGGCGCGCACAACGTCACCGTGCAGGCTTGGGACAACGCCGGGACGGTGTATAAATCTTCGCGCAGCATCACCGCCACCTCAAGCGCTCCGGGCAGTCTAACGTCCAATGTGAGCTCTTTGAACTTCGGCTCCGTAGCCGTGGGCAGCAGCGCAAGCCGAACCGTAACTCTGACGGCCAGCGCCTCCAGCGTAACCATCTCGCAGATGAGCACGATCCCCGGCTTCACCGTCAGCGGAATCTCTCTGCCCCTCACCATACCGGCGGGTCAAAGCGCATCGTTCACCGTGAAGTTCACCCCCACCACCGCTGCCACCGTAAGCGGCAGCCTGTCTCTTCTCAGCAGCGCCTCCAACTCCACGCTATCCATCGGAGTCATCGGAACCGGCACCTCATCCACTGCCACCGTCCACTCCGTCACCTTGACGTGGACCGCCAGTTCCTCCTCCGGCGTAAGCGGATACAACGTCTACCGAAGCACCACATCCGGCATCTCCTACGCCAAACTCACCAGCTCTCAGGTGACCGGCACTTCGTACACAGACGCCAACGTGAGTGCCGGCGCCACCTACTATTACGTGGTCACCGCCGTCGGCGCCTCGGGAGCCGAGAGCGGCTACTCATCGCAAGTAAGCGCGATCATTCCCACCCCGTAACCTTGATTATTAGCAACGCAGCGGGAGGAGATGACCAGCCTCCCGCTCTTTCTTT
>DATLJC010000047.1:0-13242 GCA_035539055.1 Saccharimonadales bacterium (SeqCode)
TGCGCGTCCCACCCCGCCCACGAAATCCGGAAGCGACGCAAAGAACGTTCTCGTCGTCAATGCGCTTCCCGTGCCCGACCGTCCGCCTTCAGCAATTCCCGCAGGGGAGTTGTCCGGAACTTTCACGGTCTCGCCTGTTCCTCTGACCTCTCGTCCCGGCGCGACCAAATTGGCGGGCGGCGGTTTGCAAATTACTGGCACACCCGCCGTCGGAAATGGTACCGGCTCTGGAGGTGGCTCGGACACTGGCTCCAACGCAGGAAGTGGAACCAACGCGAGCGCTGGTGCAGGCAAGGGAACCCGTGCCGGTGTTGGAGCCGGAACAGGGACAGGTCATGGCGGTACCGGCCACAATCCTTCCGGCAATGGTTCTGGTGGAGTCGGCTTGCAGATATCGGTCAATCGCGGCTCAGGATCGGGTTCCGGCAATAGTCCTTTTTCAGGTGTCACGATTCAAGGTGGTTCAGGTGGCAATCACAGCCCGACGCGAGCGCCAGCCGTCATAAATTCCAAGACGCCAGCCAGTTACGGAATCACCATTATTGCAAACGGTGCGAGTGGTGGCGGATTCAAAGACTTTGGCGTCTTTCAGGATGAAGCTTCCTACACCGTATATCTCGACATGGCGGACACGGGACTGTCCATCTCAAGCTGGACCTTGCAGTACGCGCTTTACTCCCATCGTCTGCCCGGCTCGTCGCATATGGTCCAGGTTCCACACGGCTTGCTAACGCCTCCCTACGCCATCACAAAGGCACTACCGCGCTTTTCATCCGAAGCTGCGAAGAGAGCTGCGGGGACGACGATTGTGGTTTCGGGAATTGTCAACCTGCAAGGTAAGTTCGAGGATCTCCGAATAATGCAGAGCCCCGACCCTGGCCTCAATCAACTTTTGTTGGACTCTCTCGCAAAGTGGACGTTGCAGCCAGCAAAAATGGATGGGGCGCACGTTCCCGTAAAGTTTCTCCTCGGCGTCCCTGTGAACTCTATTCCGCGCGCGTGATCTCTCGTTGAGTGCTTACCATTGCGTCATTCGTTCCGAAACGGGCTTAAGCGATCAATTCCACGTGAATCTCCAATCCGCCGTTCGCAAACGGTGATACATGAGTTGTGTTACACGAAGTGTTCCGGAATTCGCTGTACAGATGCTCCGCCGGAAAGTGTTTAGATCAATGAATGTGTAATTGATAATGCAACTGGATTCGAGGGTACACTTCAGCGGTTCTGCGCCGTATCGCGCCAAGAGCGCATTGCTGCTCTGTAGAACGATTGCCGATGTTGCTCTTAGGCGACTGCGCAACGGGCCTTTGTGTCCTGAGTGGAACTTTGCCGCCGAACTTGCCACGGAAATTTCAAGGAAACAGTTACTTGCTGCTTTTGCAATGCCTGACATAAAACAGGCGCGGACTTATCTCGATTCAATCGCCGTTTACTCCAGCGCACTCTCCAAAGTAGGTATTGCGGAAATCTCTCTGGACAAGTTCAAAGGAACATGGATTACTCCTCCTAACCCTGCTCCCAACCAGACAATTTTGTTCCTGCACGGCGGCGGATACGCATTCTACCCGAGGAACTACTACAACAATTTGTGTGCAATGATCGCTTTGTCCGCTCGTACGCGCATGTTTGCTCTCGATTACCGATTAGCTCCCGAGCACCGATTTCCGGCGCAACTTGCCGACGCAACTAATGCCTACTTTTGGTTGTTAGAGACCGGGGTCAATCCTCGCGAGTTGGTAGTTATTGGAGATTCCGCCGGGGGCAATCTAGCATTGTCCCTGCTCTTATCGCTTCGCGATTCGAAGTTACCGCTACCGGCGCTAGCAATCTGTCTTTCGCCTGCCACCGACTTCGAAGGGAAGGGACTAGGCGCGCCTCCCAGTTCTGAGATTGACTGGATTACACAACACATGGCCATGAAGTGGGCGGATTGGTTCTGCCCTCAGAAGCAGCGCTGCGATCCTCGTGTTTCCCCTCTGAACGCGGACTTGCAGGGCCTCCCGCCTATCTACATACAAGCCGGAGGTGCGGAGATTCTGCTTCCCAGTATTCAACTCTTCGCCGAGCGAGCCCGGGAGCAGAAAGCCGATGTCATTTTAGAGACCTGGCCTTCGATGAATCATGATTTTCAGGCGTTTGGCTACGATGTTCCCCAAAGTGCAGAGGCAATCAGGCGTATTGGCGCCGTGATTGCCTCTCATATTCCATGAACTGAAAATTAGCCACTGCTATTTAGAACCTACGACTGTACCTTGCCGCGCACTATTGATTGCGCCATCATGATCGCTTTTTCGTGGAGGTCCCAGGAGAGGATTGCCTTTTTTGTTCCCTCTCGCGCCATGGCCGTGCTCAGCCTCTTCTCCGCTATATCAAAGGTGTCTTCTGCATCCATGTGAGCCTTATAGGCTTCCTCGTCCGCTTGCCTGATCCGGATTGCCGTTGCCCTGATTTCCGGGTCTATTTTCACTTTCTTTTCTTTACCCTTTGCTTGAGATTTGTCGCCCGACGCCCGTTCCTCATAAGCGGCTTTGAGTTCGTCGCTCCAGCCCGCCTTTACTTCCTTTTCAAATGCATCGAGCGTATCGTTTGCCAGGTCGGCAGCTTTTCTTACCCTCTTCTTTTCGGCCAGCCATCTCATTACGGACCATCGCACGGCTTCGGTCATTAGCGCCTTAGCCTCCTCGACCTCTCGCAAGTTCAACATAAACGGAACGGCCTCCTTGAAAAGTGGACGATAACTCACAACGCACTGACCGTCTAGTTCTTTATGAATTTTCGTCAGCAAAAAACATAGTTTATGTAAAGCTGAATGGGTGTAACATTCCATCGAATATTAGGCCTGTGCCGGCGCGTCGATTTGGCGGGAGCGGTGGATGAGGTCTTGCTATATATCATCGTTGGCAGGTCTGCCTGCTTTTCCTGCCGGTCTGCGAGGCGTTGCGCGCAAGGTACTCTCCTTCGCGTCCGCAACTTTTAATGTAAGCCTGTTTGTCGAGTGTCTGTTCTATCTTTTGAGTTCATTCAAACCATCGCGCCCACTGGCGTGTTTTGGATTATTAGATAACGCCATAGGTTAGCTTTGGGCAAAGGCGCATGTATGCCTACAAAGAAATCCAGCCCGCGGGAGACCGTAGATGAAGAGCGCAGTGAAAAGTGAACGGATTCGTATTCCTCGTAACGCGGAGAACGATTACACCCACGAAAGCGCAGCCACGCGAAGGGAATTCATCGAAGAGCATACCGGAGCGAAGCTTTCGCATGTCTCCAAGTATTCATTTGATCCCGCAACCCTTCCCGGCAACATAGAAAACTTTACCGGTGTGGCCCAGGTTCCAGTTGGCATAGCCGGGCCCCTGCTTATAAATGGCGAACACGCGCAGGGAGAGTTCTACATTCCTCTGGCAACGACAGAAGGCACACTGATTTCCAGCTACAACCGTGGCATGCGCCTGTTGACCGAGTGTGGCGGCGTGAAGACCACGGTGGTGGATGACGCCATGCAGCGAGCACCTGTCTTCATGTTTGCCGACGCACTTCGCGCACGCGAGTTTGGCCACTGGATCGTTGAGAATTTCACGGCCATTCGGCACGCGGCGGAATCAACCACGCACATTGGCAAGCTTCGCAACATTGACCAGTTCGCGGTTGGCCCCTTGCGTTACCTTCGTTTCAACTACACCTGTGGCGATGCCGCAGGGCAAAACATGGCGAGCAAGGCTACCTATGCTGCCTGCGAATGGATCAGGAGTAATCATTCTCTTCATCCCAAGTATTTCCTCACCGGAAACATCGATACCGACAAGAAGCATTCCCACATGAACATGATTTTTGGCCGGGGCAAGCGTGTGGTCGCCGAGGCAGTCCTGCGTGGCGAATTCCTGCAGCGGACGATGCACGTCTCAGCCGCGGATTTGGCTGGCGCGCGCGACATTCAGATGGCGGGGGCGGTTCTTGCGGGATCGTCCAATAACGGCGCGCACTCGGCAAATGCCATTGCGGCTTTGTTCATTGCTACCGGGCAGGATGCAGCGAACGTTGCGGAAGCACATGCCGCGATGACCTTTACGCGAGTGCTGGAGAACGGTGATTTCTATTGGTCCATTACGCTTCCAGCTCTGATCGTAGCAACATATGGTGGCGGTACCGGCCTGGCTACGCAGCGCGAGTGTCTCGAAATGCTCGGCTGCTACGGCAAGGGAAAGGTAAACAAATTTGCAGAGATTTGTGCGGCCGTAGTCTTGGCCGGCGAAACGTCTCTGGCTTCGGCCATGATTAATGGTGATTGGGTTTCCGCTCACGAAAAGCTCGGGCGAAACCGTCCCTAATGGAGGAAGAACTAAGATGTCAGATACTCACGCCAACGAAAGCCTCTCCTTCATGGATGCGTTCTTCCTGTATCTGGAGCAGCCCGGGGCGCCACTCAATGTCGCATCGATAGCGGAGTTCGAAGGCGTCGTTCCTCTCGACTTGTGCAGGAAGTACGTGGAATCGAAGCTTCCACTGATTCCGCGTTTTCTGATGCGTGTCGCGATGCCAACACTTTTCATCGGTTCCCCGACCTGGCAGTACGATCAGAATTTCGACATAAACCATCATGTTCGTGAGATCACGCTCAAGCACGGAACCGAAGCAGAGTGGAAGTCGGTCGTCTCGGAAATCCTAAGCAAGCACCTCGATCGCAACCATCCGCTCTGGGAAATGACGTTAGTCCACGGATTGAAGTCACACCACACTGGCGTTGTCGTCAAAATTCATCACTGCCTCGTCGACGGCGTCGCCGGTGTCGCCCTGCTCAACGCTCTTCTGGATACAAGTTCGGTCGCGCCGACAGTGCGTCGCAAGAAAGTGAAGATTCCACCGCCGCCCGCTCACGAGCCCACAGCGCTGCTTGATACTCTCATTAACTCCTGCTTCTCGACTGCGCAGGCGTTCTTGACCGTGCATTCCGAGTTGTTGCGCATGGCAGAGCAGGCTTCGCTTCCCGCGCCGAGCGCGAAGCATGCGGAAGAGCTTCAGGCTTGTGTCAGCCCGCTCGCGCGCATCGCTCCATTGGGCGACCTGGCTCGTCTTCTCGCGGAACTTGCCGAGCCCACCGAACGTCTGCCCTTCAACGTGCTCGGCCACGGGCCGCAAAACTTCGACTGGGCCAAGCTCCCAATGGGAGAGATACTTGCCGTCAAGCAGGCCTGCGAAGCGACCGTCAACGATGTCGTTCTCACCGTTCTCAGCATGGCTTTGCGACGTTATGCAGAGTTGCACAACGTGAAAGTGAAGGGTCGAAAACTGCGAATTGTTGTGCCGGTAAACGTTCGAGAAGACGGCTCTGCAACTGTCACCGGAAATCAAATTACCTTCCTCCCGGTGGACATACCATGGAGCGCGCGCAAGCCACGGGAATTTCTCGCCGTTGTGCAGAAGAGGGTTAAGTTCTCGAGAACCGCTCATGGTGGCGAGCTCATCGGTTTGATAGGAGTACTGCTCGGCGCACTTCCTGCCTCGCTGCAGGCGCTCGCCGGAAACATCCTGAGCCAGTTGCCCATTAGCGTCTGCAATTCAATCTGCACAAATGTACACGGACCCAAGGTTCCCCTTTACCTGCTCGGGCACAAAATGGTTTCGAGTTACCCATGTGTTCCAAGGGGCGGCGAGATGGGTGTGAATTGCGCCGTGATGAGCTACGATGGCTCGCTGTTTGTCGGCTTCACCGGTGACTCCAAAGCTATACCCGATCTCGGAGTATTGGCGGAGCTGTTCTCCTCTAGCTTTGCAGAGTTCCGGGATTCCCTTAGCGTCCCTGTACGCAAGACGGTTTCAGTGCCCAAGACTCGGAAGCCGCGTGCAAAGAGGAAGGTCGCCGTTACAAGAACGAAGTCTGCACTTGCGGCTGAGGTAACTCCCATCTTCGAGGCTGTTCCGGAGACAGCTGTCGAGAGCGGGATTGTCGAGAGCTCCACTTTTGAGAGCTCAGGCACCGAGAACACCCCTGGGGAGAGATTAGCCCCAGCCGATCTCGCCATGGCTCAGGCAGGTGACTGATATGGAACAAGCCTGGATGGCGACCGTTAGCCGTCTGAAAATAGCGGTGCAGTGATGATCGCGAGTAAACCGCAGGAGCCTTCGAGCGATAACTGGCTCACGAAGTGGCATGAGTCCTTGTTCGCAGTCGATCTTCTGATGCTCCATGCTGCTCCTGTGTATTGGGGAGTCGGCGTACCGCATGGGGACAGCTCCGCTGTTATCATGATACCGGGCTTCATGCACAGCGATGCGTACCTGATTGTCATGTATGCATGGCTCAAGCGCATTGGCTACACACCCTTCTACTCCGGAATCGACCTGAACGCCGAGTGTCCCAACTTGCTCATCAAGAACCAGCTTAATGCTCTGGTCGATGAAGCACGCTGTGAAACCGGAAAGAAGGTTCACCTCATCGGACACAGCTTGGGTGGAGTCATCGCCCGCTCATTAGCTACTCAAAGACCGGATGCAGTGGCCTCGCTCATCACCCTGGGCTCGCCTTTTGCAGGCGTTGTTGTACACCGCAGCATTCTTCGCGAAACCGAAGTTGTGCGCCGCTTTATCCAGAGCCAGCATGGTGATCGCGTGCCGCCCGAGTGCTACACCGAACGCTGTAAGTGTGAGTTTGTGAGGTCGCTCCGCCGAGGCATCCCAGCACGTGTTCCGCACACGGCAATCTTTACACGCAACGATGGAGTTCTCGACTGGCGGCTTTGCAGGACTGGTGATAGCGAAATAGATGTGGAGGTCGGAGGGACTCACGCAGGTCTCGCCTTCAACACTACCGTGTATAAAACAATAGCCTGCCGGCTGGCCCAGTTCAGTGCGGGCTGCAAGCCGAAGCGCTAATCAGGAACTCATCTTCTTCCGCTTCACTGCGGGCTCTTTCTGCTTCAAACGCTCTTCCACCTCTGCCAGCCGTTTCCTCAGCAACTCAATCTCACTCTCTTCGGTCGGCTGCGCCTCCTGTACCGCTTTGCTCCGCACAAAATTTCTCATCATAGTGAGTGGAGACAGTGTCGCGGAGTTCACCTGTGAGAGCCCGCCCTGTATTGCCGTCTGAAGCTTCTGGTAGGTATCGAACGCCGATTTCAGATACCACATGATGAACTCTTGGCCCACGTGATCTGAAGCCACCACCAGCTGGCGCAGCAGTTCCAGCGGCAATCCTGAGGGCTGGTCTTTTGCGTTCTCCGTGATGATCTGGGTCAGAGTAACCCGAGTCAGATCTTCGCCGGACTTTACATCGACTACCTGAACGTCTGTTCCATTTCGAACCAGAGCGGCAATCTCTTCAAGGTTGATGTATTTGCTCGTCGAAGTGTCATACATTCTTCGGTTTCCGTACTTCTTGATGATTACCTTAGCCGAATCCAAGAGCTCACCTCTTTGTTGCATTGCAATAAATATCATTCACGTATTGACACGCCGACCGGGAAATACTAACATGCCGCGCAATGCTGCAGCGCAGCAAAAGGAGGTCAGTATGAGTAAAGATACGAACGGTCCCTCTGCAACCCATGAGCGGCCCTCTTCCTTTGTGTCTCTGCTGTCTGGTTGGGTGCAGCAGGGAATTGAGAGCTTTTTCGCCACCCAGCGAATCCTTGTCGACCTTGGTATGCGTCAGAATACGAACGCGCTAAAGTCCATCCGCCAGGGAATTTCGGCATCTGAAGCAGATGCTAAAGATACACCCATGAAGATCATCAAGGAATTGGCGGTTGAGGGAACTGCCAATTATATCGAAGCGCAGCGCATTCTTCTTGATCTGGCGCAGCAGGAAAATGAAATTGTTCTGAACGGCGTCACTGACCGTGTCAGTGACTATGGCACCGCCGTTAAGATGACGAACATTGTCCGCCGCAGTATCGGAACCTTCATCGAGATGCAGCAGAATTTCCTGGTCCTTGCCAGCAAGCGCACGCAAGGCCTGTTGCAGAATTCCGAAGACGGCAAACGCAAAGATGAAAATGGCCTGATCGGACTTGCCAACGAAGCGATGGATCAGTTCATCGCTGCTCAAAAAGAATTCCTGGATGTTATCTCCGAGGAGACGATCGAGGAAGGCGGCAAGAAGGATCACCCAACCAAGAAGGTGAATCGCGCAGAGATGGCGAAGCTGGCGCGCGAAGCTGCTGATTCCTTCATCGAAGCCCAGAAGAAGCTGTTGGATCTTGCTGGACAGCAGGTGAACGTGAACATGCAGGCTGCAACTCGCGCCCTCGACCTCAAGACGCCGATCCGGTTTATGCCGGTTGCCGACATCGCTGGTGAGAGCGTGAAGAGCTTTGTGGATGCAGAGAAGGCACTGGTCGATTCGATGATGAAGACGCGCGTGCATGTCACCGAAGAACCGGCCAAGCCGAAGAGCCACGCGGCAAAGGCCCCCGTCCGCCGGGTCAAGGCAAAGGCGAAGGCTCGCGCCGCGAAAGCATAAGTCGACTCCTCCGGCTTTAGTCGGGTGAAGCGTACCTAAGCCGGTGTGCCGGGGATTTGATCCCGACATTCCGGCTTTTTGCTTTGCTGCCCCCACAGATGCTCTTGCCTACAATTTTTCCATTCGCAGTGTCGTATGTACGCATCCAAGTTCTTGGCCTGCGAATTCCCGTTGCAGCAGCCCACCGGATGATGGTGACAGACGCAAGTAGTCGGGGGCCGCTGCTTTAAATGACTCTATGCAGAATTCGTTGATCCAAGTTTTTGAGCACGAAGCAGAAGCTGATCTAGCCATCTGGAAGGAAGCTCTATTTGCCGTCGAACTCCTTCTACTCCATGCCTCACCCGTCTACTACGGACTAGGCATCCCCCACGGAGACCACTCAGGAGTTGTCATCATCCCGGGTTTCCTTGGCAGTGATCATTACCTTGCCGAGCTTCGCTTCTGGATCGCCAACATCGGTTACGAACCATACTTTTCCGGAATCACCCTCAACGCCGAATGTCCCAATCTGCTGATCCAACACCGTCTCAATGAAATCGTCGATAAGGCCGTCAAGGCGACCGGAGGAAAGATTCACCTGATCGGCCACAGCCTCGGTGGGATCATCGCCCGCTCGATTGCCGGTCAGAGGCCGAACGATATTGCCTCGGTGATTACGCTGGGATCACCCTTCCGCGGAACCATTGCTCATCGCAGCATTCTGAGGGCGGCTGAAGTGGTTCGCAAGCACATCATCAAGCAGCACGGATCGGAGGTTTTGCCGCACTGTTACACCTCGCGCTGCACCTGTAACTTCCTCGATTCATTGCGACGAAAAGTTCCCGACTCCATCATGCAGACTGCGATTTACACGCTCGACGATGGAGTCGTTGACTCTCGTTATTGCCGGACGGGGAACAGTGATTGCGATTTCCAGGTTCCTGGCACCCACATCGGGCTGGCCTTCAACGCATCCGTGTATAAGATCATTGCGGAGCGGTTGGCCTTGGCTTCAGAGTAGAAACTTCCGAACATTGCGCCCGTAAGCTATTCCTCCCCACTCTTATCCCGCAATGTGCTACTCTCCAGAGCGCAATCAAAGCGGTAATGACGTTTTAGAGTTTCCAATGGTATTGTCTATTTAGGGTTAAGATGTTTTAGCAGTTGACTTGTAGTGGATGGCTGGCTACTCTCCTTTTAAAACTGAAGTATATACTTGGTTACCTTATGGACCGATTTCTGAGAAACCCTTCCGGCCCACCGGCCCGAAGAGAACTCAAGCATCCCCTGCTTCAGCGCCCCGGGCTCCTGATGTCGAGCACAATTGTTGTATCACTCACCTGTACGAACATTTCAATCCGCCTACCTTTGCTTGATCCAATAGAAAAACCACAGGCACTTTCGAAGATTCCATTCCTAATCAACGAGGCATCACATGCAAAAAGCCACCAACTGCACTAAAGCTGTCGAAATGATTCCCGATGGCGCTACGCTGATGATCGGCGGTTTCCTTGGGGTCGGCACCCCCCATCGCACAATCGAAGAGCTTATCCGTCAGGGCAAGAAGAACCTAACCATCATCGCGAACGACACCGGGCGTCCCGCGCTCGGCATTGGAAAACTGGTGGTCGCCAAGCTAGTCAAGAAAGCGATTGTCAGCCACATCGGAACCAATCCTGAGACGCAGAAGCAGATGATCGCCGGGGAACTGGAAGTTGTTCTTACGCCCCAGGGCACGCTGGCCGAACAGATCCGCGCCGGCGGCTTCGGACTCGGTGGAGTCCTCACCGCGACAGGTATTGGAACCACGGTAGCCGAAGGCAAGCAGACGATTGAAGTCAACGGCAAACTGTACCTGGTTGAGCTGCCTCTTCGCGCAGACTTTGCTCTTCTGGCTGCACACCGTTCAGACTATCGCGGCAATCTTGAGTACGCCTTGACCGCACGCAATTTCAATTCCGTCATGGCAATGTCTGCCGACCATGTGATCGTGGAACCAGACCACATCGTTCCCGTCGGAGTCATTCCCCCAGACGCCGTTGCTACGCCGTTCTGCTGCGTGGACTACATCATCGAGAGGTGCAACTAACATGGACGAGAAAGTATTAATCGCAAAGCGCGTAGCTCTTGAAATGAAGAGTGGATCTCTGGTCAACCTCGGCATTGGATTGCCGACCACGGTTGCCAACTACCTCGCCCCGGGCCTTGAGGTGTATTTCCAGTCTGAGAATGGAATTGTCGGCATGGCTCCCGCTCCCGAGCAGGGAATGGTCGATCCCGATCTCACCGATGCCGGTGGTGGATTCGTCGGCGCAATCCCTGGAGCCGCCAGCATTGACAGCGCTCTTTCCTTTGGCCTCATCCGTGGCGGTCACCTCGACTGCACCGTCCTCGGCGGCCTTGAAGTGGATGAACTTGGACACCTCGCCAACTGGACCGTCCCCGGTAAGATGGTGCCAGGAATGGGCGGCGCAATGGATCTGGTCAGCGGTGCGAAGCGAGTAATTGTCGCCATGACTCACGCCGCCAAGGGCAAGTCAAAGATTCTCAAGCGCTGTACGCTTCCACTAACTTCGGTCCGTCGTGTTGACTTGGTTGTTACCGAACTGGCAGTTCTCGAACCTACTGAAGCGGGCTTGGTGTTGAAGGAAGTGGCGCCTGGCGTCACGGTCGAGCAGGTCATCGCCGCAACCGAAGCCACCCTCATCATTCCTGACAAGGTCGGTGTCATGCCAGTCGATGACTCCGCTTCAACCGCGGCGAAAGCGTAAGTTTTTGGAGTGAATAGCTTAAGCCGCATTTGTGCGGCGAATATTGTTTTCTGAGGGTAATGAAAATGACGGATGCAGTTATCGTTTCCGCGGCGCGTACCGCCGTTGGAAAGTTTGGTGGTTCTCTGGCCAGCGTTCCCGCGCCGGAACTCGGTGCCGTAGCCATCTCCTGCGCTCTCAAGCGTGCTGGAGTTGATCCCGGACTCGTCAGCGAAGTACTTATGGGCAACGTGCTGGCTGCTGGGTTGGGACAAAACCCTGCGCGCCAGGCAACACTCAAGGCTGGTCTGCCGGTTTCAACACCAGCTATGACCATCAACCGCGTGTGCGGCTCCGGTCTGCAGGCGGTCATGACCGCGGCCAACGGCATCATTGCTGGCGATCTTGATATTGTCGTGGCCGGAGGTCAGGAAAATATGAGTGCAACTCCTCACCTGCTCAACGGCTCACGAGACGGCTTCCGCATGGGAGACGCCAAGCTGGTTGACAGTATGATCGTCGATGGTCTGTGGGACGTTTACAACCAATATCACATGGGCGTTACCGCCGAGAACGTGGCCAAGCAGTACGACATCTCTCGTCAGCAGCAGGATGAGTTCGCTGTCGCCTCGCAGAACAAAGCCGAAGCGGCTCAGAAAGCGGGCAAGTTTAAGGATGAGATCGCCGCCGTCCCCGTGCCGCAACGCAAGGGTGCTCCCGTCATGTTTGACGCCGACGAATTCATTCGTTACGGCGCCACGCTTGAGGGGATGGCCGGACTCAGGCCGGCATTCGATAAAGCGGGTACCGTGACAGCAGGCAACGCCAGTGGATTGAATGATGGTGCCGCCGCCGTTGTCGTCATGTCTGCCGCTCGTGCCGCTGAACTCGGTCTCAAGCCCTTGGCGCGCATCGCTGCCTATGCCACCTCTGCCATTGATCCTAAGATCATGGGCATGGGGCCGGTTCCGGCCTCCCGCCGGTGCCTGGAGCGTGCAGGATGGAAAGTTGGAGACCTCGATCTCATGGAGATCAACGAGGCCTTTGCTGCTCAGTCCTGTGCGGTCCACAAGGAAATGGGTTGGGATCTCTCAAAGGTCAACGTGAATGGCGGAGCCATCGCCATCGGTCATCCCATCGGTGCCTCTGGTGCCCGCATTCTTGTCACGCTTTTGTATGAAATGCAGCGCCGCGATGCCAAGAAAGGTTTGGCTTCGCTCTGCATCGGCGGCGGCATGGGAGTTGCTGTGGCCGTGGAACGTGCTTAGTTAAGTACTCTCCAGAATGGGCCACGGTCGCACACGACTGGGGCCCATTTTTTTAGAACGTTTCAGATGTAGCAGGCGCATAATCGTCCATCGCAAACGTAGAAAGATCGCGAACTATTCGGAGCGCAAAGATTATGGCAAACACCGGAGTCACCAACACTGCGAAAAGGCCAGTTTCCGCGAGTAACGAAACTGACGGGCCTCTCGTTCGTTTCGGTCTGGCGCTTTCCACCTGGAGTGAGCGCTGGTTTCCCGACCCTTTGGTTTTCGCATTAGCCGGAGTTGTACTCGTCTTCATCTTCGGACTTTGCATCGGACAGAAGCCGGGCAATCTCGCGTTCCAGGGCGGCAAGGCCTTCTGGACACTCGTGCCGTTCACCATGCAAATGGTGATGATCATCATCGGCGGTTACGTAGTGGCAACTGCGCCCATCGTCAATCGCTTTATTTCGTGGATTGCAACCTTCCCTAAGAACCCTCGCACAGCCATCGCCGTCGTGGCATTCCTTTCAATGCTCACCTCGCTCATCTCCTGGGGACTCAGCCTCATCTTCAGCGGATTGCTTGTTCGTGAATTGGCCAAGCGCATTAAGGGCATGGATATCCGCGCTGCTGGTGCCGCCGCCTACCTCGGCTTGGGCGCTGTATGGGCCCTCGGGCTCTCCTCCTCGGCTGCCATGATGATGGCCACCAAGACTGCCATCCCCGCCGGACTGTTTCAAATCGCCGGCGTCATTCCGCTAAAGCAAACCCTCTTTCTTTGGCAGAGCCTTGCAACTGCAGCCGT
>DATLJC010000048.1:0-152722 GCA_035539055.1 Saccharimonadales bacterium (SeqCode)
TACAACGGGGAGAAGGAACGCTCTGCTTTCGGCGGAGAGAAGATGCAGTTTGTTCATCTGCTGGACATGCTGGTGCAGACGGCGATGATGTATGCCGGAGCGATGGAGACGGGCACGGAACGGCGCGTCGATATCGTGGGATTGCGGCAGATGATCGATTTGATTTCCGTGCTGGAAGAGAAGACAAAGGGCAACCTGACAGAGCAGGAACAGGCGATCCTGACCAATACGGTATTTCAGCTTCGGATGACGTACATGGAAATTGTAAACATGATTCAGCGCGAGGCAATGCAGAAAGGACCTGGCGCTCCGGGGGCTCCTCGCAAGTGAAGAAAGGCACGGTGACAGTGTTGGGCAGCGCTACTTCGATGGGCGTGCCCACGATTGGTTGCGACTGCGCGGTGTGCCACTCGGATGATCCGAAGGACCGGCGTACGCGGCCCTCGGTGATGATTGAGTGGGACGGACATCGCATATTGATCGACAGCGGGCCGGATTTCCGCGAGCAGGCGGTGCGGGAGGGTATAGACAGGCTGGACGCCGTGCTGTACACGCATGGTCATGCGGACCACATTCTGGGACTGGATGATTTGCGCCCTCTGACATATCCGCGAGTGACGGGTGGGAAGAGACTTCCACTCTACGCGACGGCGGAGACTTCGCGCATTCTGCAGTCGGTGTTCAAGTACGTTTTCGACGACGACTACAAGTATGGCGGCATTGCGAAGGTGGAGTTGAAGGAAATCTCCGAGCCTTTTGAGGTGCTGGATTTGAAGGTGATTCCGGTGCCGGTGATGCACGGACCGGATAACGAGATCGTTGGATACCGGATCGGGCGATTTGCGTATCTGACGGATTTCAGCACGGTGCCGGAAAACTCGATTGAAATGCTGCAAGGCGTTGACGTTGTCTTTCTGGATGCGCTGAGGCACGAGCCACATCCGACGCATTCGACGGTTGAGAATTCGCTGAAAATTGCCGCCCGTATTGGAGCGGAACAGACCCTATTTACACATATCAGTCACGACCTGGCGCACGAAGAGACGAACCAGATGCTCCCACCAGAAGTGCGTCTGGCCTACGACGGCTTACGTGTAGAAATCGACCTGGAGACTGAGCTGTGACGGTGTATGAATCGCTGGAAGAGATACCAAAGAATTTTGGGCCAACGGTAGTCACCGTCGGCAATTACGATGGGATTCACTGCGCGCATCGAAGGCTGATTGACTCCATTTGCAAGCGCGCAAAGGAGTTGAAGGCGCGCTCGGCGCTGGTGACTTTCGATCCCCATCCTGCGCGGATTTTACGGCCTCACGCGGGACCTCCGCTGATTACTCCGATGAAGCGCAAGATGGAAGTGCTGTCGCAGACCGGGCTGGATGCGGTCGTGGTACTTCCCTTCACGCGCGATCTGTCACTGATCCCGGCATTTGAGTTTGCGGAAGAGATACTGTCGAGCCGATTGCATGCCGTGGAAATCCACGAGGGATTCAACTTTCGTTTTGGACACAAGGCGGAGGGTGACATCGAGAGGCTACGGGAGTTTGGCACCAAGCTGGGATTTTCGGTGGTGGCACATGAGCCGATGACCTGGGGGGAGTTCGTGATCTCAAGCAGTAACGTGAGGGCGCTGCTGCTGGGTGGAGAGGTGGGCATGGCGCGTCATTTGCTGGGACGCGTGTTCAGCATTGATTCCACGCCGGGGCGGGGGCGCGGGTATGGGACGAAATACGCAGTTCCGACGGTGAACCTGACGCGGTATGAAGAGCTGACTCCGGCGATGGGCGTGTATGTGACGGAGATGCTGATCAATGGCGAATATTTCCAATCGGTCACGAATGTTGGAAATCGTCCGACGTTCGGAGCGGATTCGTTTTCGATTGAAAGCTATATTTTGAATTTTCATCCTATCGATCTGTCGAACGACACACCGATCCGATTGAGTTTCCTTCGCAGACTGCGGGCGGAGAAGAAGTTTCCTACGACGGAAGCATTGAAAGAACAGATCGGCAAGGATGTGGTACGCGCGCAGAGATATTTCCGGCTTCGCGAAGGCGTGAGGAAGACACAGAAGGTCTGATGCGAAGAAACAAAGACTATTCCATGGGCTCGAAGGGCGGCGCACTGCCGCTCATTTTCGCTTCAAGCTGCACTAGAACCGTCGAAGCCAGGACGAGCAGAATTCCCGCAATCTGAATCTTTCCGACTAATTCTCCCAGGGCAAGCGCTGCGATCAGGATGGAAAAGACCGGCTCCAGGCAACTGGTGACGATGGCGCGCGTGGCATCGAGATGATGCAAGCCAGCGAAGTAGAGGGAGAACGGCACGAGGATGGAAGTGATGGAGAACAGCGCCATGAAAGCCCACTGCGGACGGTTGTAGTGTGCGGCGATGATCTTCCAGGGCGGGTTGATGAAGACCCAGCCGACGGCAGCTCCGGCCAAGGCCCAGGCTAGTACAGTCCATCGGTCGTGAGACTCTACGAGGTGTCGGCCATAGACGTTGTAGAAGGCGAATGAGAGAGCGGCAACCAAGGCGGCGATGACTCCGATGAGATCGAAACGGATCCGGCCGGGAATGATGGTGAGCCAAGGGAAACCACCGGAGTGGCTTACCACGCCGATGGCCAGCACGGAACCGGCGACGGCTACGAGGACTCCTCCGATACGGGACGGGGTTGGAGGCTGGAGGTGGCGGAAGAGCATCCAGCAGAGGACGAAAACAGGGGCGAGGTATTGCAGGATGATGGCCGTGGCGACGCTGGTGCGCTGAATGGCGAGATAGTAGAAGTAATTGGAACCGGCAATTCCCAGCGTGCCTACGATCACGCAATCGCGAATATCAACGAGCCTCATGCGTACGGCAGCGGAGCCGCGGGCGAGAAGAAGCGCGGGAAAGAGAACGAGGGCAGCAAAGGTCGTGCGACTCTGCGCAAGCATGAGCGGCGGAACGGAGGGAACGGCGGTTCCGAGCAAATGGAGGCGTCCGGTGAAGACGGCCCGGCCCAAGGTGGCAGAAATCGCCCAGCAGAGAGCAGCTCCGCCGATGCAGAGATATCCAATGAGAGATGATGGGCGAAAAGCGCGGGAGCCTTGGCTCATCGTTGCCAACTAGCTGTCGATCGGCGTTTTGAGCGAAGCATCAATCGACGTACTCGATCTCGGCGGTAATCTTTGCAGTTTTCTGGAGCATCTGAGCGACGGAGCAGTACTTCTCTTCTGACAGTCGCACGGCGTCTTCCATTGCCTTGTGGGTAACGGTGGAGCTGATGCGATATAGGAGCTTGATTGCGGTGAATACGCGAGGAGGCTCATCACCACGCTCGGCAATTGCGCGAACCTCAAGCAGTGAAAAGGACTCGCGCTTCTTGTGGAGAATGGTTCGAACGTCGCTGGCGGTGCAGCCGCAGAGTCCGATGAGTACGAGTTCCAAAGGGCTATTGGCGAGTTTCAGTTGGCTGACATCGACGACGACGGCGTGCCCGCTCGTGGCAACACCGATGAAGCGGTCTTCATTCGCATCTCCAGCAGCATTTCCAGTAACCCAAGTTACGCTTGCCTGCATAAACGCTCCTTTGAACTACTAGCGCCTATTGTCGGTTTGCGGCTCTGGATGAATGAGCACGCGAAACAGTTGCGGCGCCTCCAACTTGAACTTGATCTCCAATGCAGTTTGTACCTCATGCACCTGCGACAAGGGGAGATAGTCCTGCATGGTCACGTGGCAGGAGAGGAACAGGTGCTCGCGAACTCGCTTAAGGATGATCTCGTGAACATCGACTACATCGGGGAAAGAGGAACCAATTGCTTTGAGCTTCTCTTCCAAAGCGCGATCTTGAACGATCTCATCGCTGGTTTCGATGGTGGCAGGTTCGCTCTCGATGTGAGTGAGTATGGAAGTGATCTCGGGGACGTGCGAGCGGATGTCGGCTTCGAGGGCGGTGACGCGGTCATGCGCGGCAATCAGCGACATGTTCTCGTCGAGTTCGACGTGTAACTCGACATGAATGTCGCCTTCGAGATCCTGCACGCTGATGTCGTGCACCATGAGGTTGTTGCGCAGAGCGGCGGCGCGGATGCGATCAAAAGTGCTCTCGTTTATGACTTCGCGCGGCACGGCGTTGACGAGCACGTCGGAGTCACCGAGCAGGTTGTGGATGCGCTGGCGAACCTGAGAAACGACGGCATCAGAGGCCTGGAAAGTTACGTTGCGCGCCAAACCCACGGCGACATCGGCAAAGTAACGGCTGCCCGCTTTGCGGATGCGGACCCGCTCGATTCCAAGCACTCCGGGAACACTGCGGACCTGGCTGATGATCTCATTGCGAATGCCGGATGGCGCCGCATCGAGTAGCGCGTCCAGGGTTTCGCGTGCGAGCCGCCAACTGACATAAACGACGATGGCAGCGACGCCGAGCGCAGAAATCGGATCGGCTTTCGCAAGCCACGGCACATGAAAATGTCGGCCAGCCCAGACAAAAGCGAGACCGGCGATGACGACAGAGCTGGACCAGATGTCGGTGGCAAAATGAAGGGCGTCGGCTTGCAACGCCTGGCTGGAATACTTATCCGCAACGCGCTTGAGGGAGCGGGAACGACCGTAGTCGAGAACGATGGATAGGCCCATGACGAGAACGGCCCATATTGTCGGCTCGATTTCCACGGTGCGGAAGAAGAGTCGGTGGATGGCTTCCCAGACGATCCAGACACAGGTGGAAAGCAGCAGTCCAGTCTCGATGAAGGCAGAGAAGTTTTCGACTTTGCCGTGTCCATACTGGTGGTCGGCATCGGCAGGTTTGTCGCTGACCCGAACGGAAACCAGGGTTACGATGGCGGCGACAAGATCGAGCGATGAGTGCAGGGCCTCCGAGAGGATGCCGAGACTACCGCTGAAAAATCCAACTACAAACTTGAAACCAGTGATGATGACAGCGACCAAGACACTGTTGCGCGCCACGCGCTGCTTCTCACTACGCATGAGCTCATGATCGATCGCCGTGCTAACCATGCAATGAGCTTATCGTGGCAGAACAGCGATGCCAAGTGCAGGCGCGTTATTCATTCTGGGAGAAACGGCTCGGCAGGACATATGGAGAGCTGCGATGGCCTTGGACACCTTTGGAATAACGCTTCCGTTACTTCTTGACATTATTTTTGCCTTATTTTTTACCCCAGAACACTCCGGCAACCCCGAACGTGTATGGAGTGTAGTTGACTTCGCGGAATCCTGCGGCTTTCATGCGGGCGAGCATCTCCGGCGGTTGTGGAAAACGCGCTACGCTGGCCGGGAGGTATGCGTAAGGGCCTTTGGTCCCACTGAGAATGGTTCCGATGGCAGGTAGAACACGGCGGAAGTAGAAGCGATAGAACTTGCCGAGGAGACCTTTGGGCTCTCCGAAATCGAGAATCGCTACTTCGCCAGAAGGGGCGAGAACGCGATTTATTTCGCGAAGTCCGGCGTCGTAGTTGGCAAGATTTCGGAAACCGAAGGCCGAGGTGACAAGGTGGAAGCGGGCGTCGGCAAAAGGCATTTGAAGAGCGTCGGCCTCCACCCATTGCAAGGGGCGGCCTGCGCTTTTCTGGATGGCGCGGCAAAGCATGGGGTGAGCAAAATCAGCGCCTACGATGGAAGCACCCGCGTCCCCGGCCTGCCGATAAAGCGCAAAAGTCATGTCGCCAGTCCCGCAGCAGAGGTCGAGGACAGAAGCATCGGCGCGGCGAAGAATGTGGCGGAATCGGCGCGCGGTGCGCCACCACCAATAACGATCCACATTGAACGAAAGCACGTGGTTGAGCAGGTCATAACGAGGCGCGATGCTGGAGAACATCTGGCGCACGGCGTTGGCGGCGGCTTTCTGGTCTTGCGCAGCTTCTACCCGGGCACCCGGCGTGCTGGGCAGCATTGCGCTGGGCGGCACCTGTTTCAGCTTATCCATTGATTCATTCCGTTCTGATTCTTGATTCGATTCCGACACGGCTCAAGCTCGGGAGAGGTCGCGTAGCTCGGCAACCACCTGGAGCACGGCTCGTTCGGGCACATCGGTAACGACTTCCACCTGACCTACATTGATGGGAAGAACGAAGTGAACCTGCCCGTCCAAAGTTTTCTTGTCGCTAGCGAGGCGGCGGAAGATTGACTTGGGACGCGCTTCGACAGGCGGCAGAGCGGCATAGGCTAGTACCAGGCTGATGATGCGCTGCGCCTCAGCGGGCGAGGTCTTCTGCATCCCAACGGCGATCATGGCCGAGGCTACCATGCCCCAGGCGACGGCCTCTCCGTGGAGAAATACTTTGTAGCCGGTTTCGGCTTCGAGGGCGTGGCCGATGGTGTGTCCGTAGTTGAGAATCTTGCGCAGGCCGTGCTCTTCTTCGTCCTGCCCGACAACATCGGCTTTGACGCGGACAGACTCGGAAATCAGCCACTCAAGCGCGCCGGGATGCTTGGAGAGAATCTGGGCGCGATTCTGCTCCATGAACTCGAAGATGCGAGGATTGCGAATGACTCCTGCTTTGAGCGACTCGTACAGGCCGGAACGATATTCGCGCTCAGGGAGGGTGCTGAGCACTTGCGGGTCAACGAGAACGAGTTCGGGCTGCTTGAAAGTGCCCACAAGGTTCTTGCCCACGGTGAGGTTAACGCCGGTTTTGCCGCCAACCGAGGAATCGACCTGTGAGAGAAACGTGGTCGGAATCTGGATGAAACGGATTCCACGCATGTAGATGCTGGCGAGGAATCCGGCGACGTCGCCGACAACTCCACCGCCAAGCGCGATGAGCACGGTGTTGCGGTCTGCCTTAAGGCGGACGAGTCCGCTGGAAAGGCTCTCGATGGTGGCGAGGGTCTTGCGCCGCTCGCCATCCTGCATTTCCAGGACATCGACCTTTGCGCTGTCAGAGGCGAAGGAGTCAATCAACAACTTGCCACAGTGCTTGCGAATAGGTGCCGAAGTGATGATGACGAAGTGCCTGGCCGTGGGTAGCGTTTCGCGAATATAGGTAGCCGCGGAGCGTAAGAGGCCCTGCTCGATGACGACGTCGTAGGACTTGCTTCGAGTTTGAATTCCGATGCGGATCAAGTCTCTATCTTACCGCAGCAGCGATGTGTGGTGTTTCCTGGTGTTACCATCAAAGGTCGCCATGAACTCTTCTTTCGATTTTATTGTTGTGGGAGCCGGTGTTGCCGGACTGAGAGCTGCCATCGAGCTGAACCAATGCGGTTCCGTGCTGTGCCTTGCAAAGCAAGAGCTGACCGAATCGAACACACAATATGCGCAGGGTGGGATCGCTGTGGCGCTCGGCCCCGATGACTCGCCGGACATTCATCTGCAGGACACTCTGGCAGCAGGCGCGGGACTGGTGGACAACAATGCCGCACGCATTCTGGTGACGGAAGGGCCGACGCGCGTTCTGGAACTGCTGGATTGGGGAGTGCGCTTCGATCGCGACGCACAGGGGGAGTTGGCGTTTACGCGAGAGGGCGCGCACTCGCGGAATCGCGTGCTGCACGCGGACGGAGACTCGACGGGACGGGAGATTGCGCGAACTCTGTATCAGAAGGCGCGCACGCTCGGCAACATTCACTTTGAACAGTTTGGCTTTACGCGCGATCTGCTGGCGCAGGACGGTCGCGTGGTGGGCGTGGAAGTTCTGCACGAAGACGGGCGCACGGACGCGTTCGCGGCGCGAGCGGTGCTGCTGGCTACGGGAGGGGCGGGAAAGGTATTTGCCAATACCACAAATCCCGATGTGGCGACAGCGGACGGTCCAGCAATGGCCTTGAGAGCAGGCGCGGAGTTGAGCGATATGGAATTCCTGCAATTCCATCCGACGGCTTTATATGTTCCGGGCGCTCCGAGATTTCTGCTTTCGGAAGCACTGCGCGGGGAAGGCGCTTATCTGCGCAACAGCGCGCGTGAACGCTTTATGCCGCGTTATCACGAACTGGCCGAACTGGCTCCGAGAGATGTGGTGGCAAGAGCGATCCATCACGAGCTGGAAATCAGCACGGCGGCAGAGCCGATGGTCTATCTCGACGTCACCCATCTGGACGGAGAGAGGCTGAAGGTGCGATTCCCTCGCATTTACCAGACCTGCCTGCAGTATGGACTGGACTTTACACGCGACCTGATTCCGACTCGTCCCGCGGCTCACTATGCGATGGGAGGAGTGCGCACGGGAGTGGATGCGCGGACTTCGTTGCCGGGACTCTATGCGGCAGGAGAAGCAGCCTGCACCGGAGTCCATGGGGGCAATCGCCTGGCGAGCAATTCCCTGCTGGAAGGGTTGGTGTTTGGAGCACGCGCTGCGCAGGAGATGGCGAAGGAGAACCCTTCGGCGAAGCTGGAACAAAAACCTGCGTCCGGGAAGATCTGCGATTGTGGGGACGAAGTGACCTTACTGCGTGAGGTGCAGCAGTTGATGGAAAGCAACGTGGGAATTGTGCGCGATGCTGCGCGACTCACGGCGGCGGTGACGCGGCTTGAGGAAATCCTAACGGCGCTGCCGGGTGCGACCACTCGGCGACGGGCTGAAGCCCTGAATATTACAGAGAGCGGACTGGCGATTGCGCGCTCGGCCCTGGCACGACAGGAGAGTCGAGGCGGGCACTACCGCAGCGATTTTCCAGCGAAAGACGATGAGAACTTCCACAAACACTCCGTTCTGCATGGTGGTGTGGTGCGCTTCGAATAGGAATAGCGCGATGGATCGCCGATATCCACTGTGACCTGGGAAGCGTGCTCTTGGCGAATCTGCAAGTCGCTGGTATGATTGCGAAGTACGGGAATGCAGTACACCCAGATTTGTGGGGCTATAGCTCAGCTGGGAGAGCGCATCGTTCGCAATGATGAGGTCGTCGGTTCGATCCCGACTAGCTCCACCAAACAGTTCAGATATCTGCAAGCTATTCGAACACCTTCTATTCTGTTTCATCCCCTTATTCATTTGATTGCCACAAGCTCAGAGGAGCTAATTCGCCTGGAGCGGACATCTCCCGCGTCTGAAATGATATCGAACCGCTGAGTTCATGTTTCGACGAGGCGTGCAATGTGCGATGGCGATTTGGTGCGGGTCAGGTTTAGACCATTGGCTACACGTTTACAGGGTAGGTGTTTGAATGCGTTCTACGCGCTTGTGTTTCTAGCTTTGTTCGTGGGCGGTGCGATTGCTCAGGGCAGACCAGCCGTTCCAGACAGTATCAATCCGCCGGAGAGCCAGCAGTTGGTGCTGCGGGGACACGCTTCGGGTGATCAGGTTTACACGTGTCAGGCAGCGGCAGGCGGAGATTCTCAGTTGGCCTGGGTGTTGAGCGGGCCAGAGGCAAAGCTGACGGACGATGCGGGCAAGGCAATAGCAACGCACTTCGCTGGGCCTACGTGGCAATCGACAGATGGGAGCCAGGTGAAAGGAAAGATGGTAAGCCAGAGCATTCCCGATCCCAGTTCGATTCCCTGGCTGCTGCTGGCCGCCGTGGATCACAGCGGCACTGGAATCATGAGCAATGTGAGCAGCATTCAGCGACTCAACACCAAGGGAGGCAAAGCACCTGCCGCAGGGTGCGATGCACAACATCAGGGAGAGAAGACGCGGGTAAGTTATACGGCGGATTACTACTTTTACTCAGCAGCAAAATAGTCTCACGCCGGCTTGGTGAGACAAAGCAAATCTGAATCCCAAAAAGCCCACCCCCGGCCGGAGTGGGCTTTCCAGCACGTTCTTCTTTTTACTCGTCGCTGTCCTTGAGTTTGCTGATGACGGCGAAGTCTTCAAGTGTGGTGATATCGCCTTTGACTTCGCCATTGGTGGCAAGTTCGCGAAGCAGGCGACGCATGATTTTTCCGGAGCGAGTTTTTGGTAGTTGCTCCGTGAACCGGATGTCGTCAGGTTTGGCCATGGAGCCGATCTCCTTGGCAACCCAGGATCGCAACTCCTCTTTCAGCCCGGGCGAGGCGGTTACTCCGCCCTCAAGAGTTACGAAGGCAGCGACGGCTTGGCCCTTGATATCATCGGGACGGCCAACGACGGCGGCCTCGGCCACCTTGGGGTGCGCTACAAGAGCAGATTCGATCTCCATGGTAGAAAGGCGATGTCCACTGACGTTGAGCACGTCATCGACGCGCCCCATGACCCAGATGTAACCATCTTTGTCGATGCGCGCGCCATCGCCAGTGAAGTAGACGCCGGGAATGTCCGACCAATACTGTTTCACGTAACGATCAGCGTCACCGAAGATGGTGCGGGCCATAGCGGGCCATGGCTGCTTGATAACGAGATATCCGCCGGAGCCGAGAGGAACCTTTTCGCCTCCGCGATCGACAACCTCGGCGATGATGCCGGGGAATGGGCGCGTGGCGGAGCCGGGCTTGGTGGCAATGGCGCCGGGGAGCGGAGAAATCATGATGCATCCGGTTTCGGTCTGCCACCAGGTGTCCACGATGGGGCAGCGCTCCTTGCCGATGACTTCGCGATACCACATCCAGGCTTCTGGATTGATGGGCTCACCGACGGAACCGAGGAGGCGCAGGCTGCTGAGGTCGTGGCGGTTGGGATATTCATTGCCCCACTTGATGAAGGTGCGGATCGCGGTAGGCGCAGTGTAGAAGACGCTGACCTTGTACTTCTCTACCAGCGCCCAGAAGCGGTCGAGGTCGGGATGGTTTGGCGCCCCCTCATACATCAGGGTGGTCGCGCCATTCTGCAAGGGACCGTACACGATGTAACTGTGTCCGGTGACCCATCCGATATCGGCAGTACACCAGTAGATGTCGTCTTCCTTCAGGTCGAAGATCCACTTTGTGGTGATGTAGGTTGCGACGGCATAGCCGCCGGTCGTGTGAACGATTCCCTTCGGCTTTCCGGTAGAGCCCGAGGTGTACAGGATGTAGAGTGGATCCTCGCTATCGAGCGGCTCGGCTGGGCAGTGAGGCGCGGCCTTGGCGACAAGGTCATGCCACCAGTGGTCGCGTCCTTCCTTCATGCTGACCTTGGCCTTGGTGCGCTGATAGACGACTACGCTCTTGACTGACGGACAACTGGCGAGGGCTTCGTCCACCGTGTCTTTGAGCGGAAATTGAGTGCCGCGACGCCAGGAGGAGTCCTGGGTGACGAGGACGCTGGATTGCTGATCGTTGACGCGATCGACAATCGCATTGGCCGAGAAGCCTCCGAATATGACGGAGTGTACGGCTCCGATGCGGGCGCAGGCAAGCATGGCAATTGCGAGTTCGGGCACCATGCCCATGTAGAGCGCAACACGATCTCCCTTGTGTACGCCGAGTTCCTTGAGTGCGCTGGCGAAGCGCTCGACTTCGGCGAGTAACTGCGCATAGGTAAGCGTGCGGGTATCACCCGGCTCGCCCTCCCAAAGAATCGCGATCTTATCGCGCCGCGATGACGCGGCATGGCGGTCAAGGCAGTTGTAGGAGATGTTGCATTTGCCGTCTACAAACCACTTAGCCCAGGGAGCATCCCATTCGAGAACCTTGGTCCAGGGTTTGAACCAGTGCAATTCCTCGGCGATTTTCCCCCAGAAGGCTTCCGGGTTTTCGGCGGCTTCAGCGTAGGTACGCTTGTATTCATCGAGGCTCTTGATGTGCGCGTTGGCGCTGAACTCCTCTGAGGGAGGGAAAACTCGATGTTCCTGCAACATTGAGTCAATATTGACGCCATGTACTGAAGTTGTGTCTGCCATGCGGGGTGATTCCTCCGTAAAAAGCGGGACTTGTGTCCCGGCTGAAAAGTTCAGTCTATGGAGCTAGATTTTAATCGCCGCAGCTACTGCTCCAAGGTTGAAATGTCTCCAATCTCCTGGCCGGTCTCCTTTGCCTTGAGGTAACGGCGCATGATCCTGCCGGAGCGCGTTTTGGGCAACTGAGTTACGAACATCACTGGCTTCCCGCCCCGCGCGCAAGAGCACAAAAACCTTAATGCATTCGCTCCGCATTGGATCAGGTAAGCCGATGTCAGCGGCCTCGCCGACTATTGCGGGCGCGACGTATGAAAACGCCGGAGAAACTAGGTCCGGCTTTACTGGACTGCTCATGCAAACACCCCTTTGAATTCACGGCATGAATTGACACGGAGTCGAGATGACCTGAAGTGCTGAATATGGTCCCACCCCGGGAACGATTTGCAAGCCATCGCCTAGCCATCCACTTTCATGGCAATCGAGCGTGCCGGGCATCATATCAAATCCGAGCAGGCGAAGGGGAACTCAAAATTTCTCCTTCGCCTGTGGCGGATGCTAGTGAGCGGTAGCCTTCTCCGAACCGAGGCCAGTATTGGCCCGGACTTCGAGTTCCTCGAAACGCTCGACAGCACGAGGATCCCTTGCGCCGAGGAAGGTTCCGAGCAGGGCTCCGGCAAAACCAATGGGGATGCTGAGCAGTCCGGGATTCTCCAATGGGAATATGGGCGCGTGTTGGATGGGATGGCGCGCCGCACCGACCACGGTAGCCGCATCGATTCCCATGACACTGGGGCCGATGAGGATTAATACGATGGAGGCCACCAGCCCGAAGAGCAGACCGCAGACTGCTCCCGAAGTGTTGAAGCGCTTCCAGTAAATGGAGAAGACGATCACTGGAAGGTTAGCGGAGGCGGCGACGGCAAAAGCCAGCGCAACCAGGAAGGCGACGTTGGCAGTGGGACCGAGGACGATGGCAATCGCAATCGCAATGGCACCCACGACGAAGGCAGCAATGCGGGCGACCAGGCGCTCCTCTCCGGGCGAACGCTCTACTCCGTTGTGAACGACGTTCGTCCACACATCGTGAGCAAACGACGTGGAAGCGCTAATGGTCAGTCCGGCAACGACGGCAAGGATGGTGGCAAAGGCAATGGCGGAGATGAAAGCGAAGAAGACGTCTCCGGCAATGACCTTGGCCAACAAGGGCGCGCTCATGTTGGTTCCACCGTTCTTGGCGATGAAGTCGCGGCCCACGATGGTGGCAGCTCCGAAGCCGAGGAAGGTGGTCATGATGTAGAAGCTGCCGATAATGACCATCGCCCATACGACGGAGTAGCGCGCCGTCCTGGCATCAGGCACGGTGTAGAAGCGAACAAGGATGTGAGGCAATCCGGCGGTGCCGAAAATGAGCGCCATGCCTAGCGAAATGAGCTCCAGTGGACCGTAGGGAGGCTTGAAGCGCAGGCCGGGGGTCATGAAATCCTTGACGATCAGTTTGCCATCAGGAGCGTGATAGCTGACCTGGGCGATGGCGCGGAAGAACTCGGGGAGACTGAAGTGGAAATGAGCCATGACCAGAAGACTGAGCAGAATAGTGCCCGCAATCAGGAGTATGGCCTTGATGATCTGGACCCAGGTTGTGGCCAACATGCCGCCGAAGACCACATAGACAATCATCAGGATGCCGACGCCGGTGACCGCGACGGTGTAGCTGATGTGGCTGCCCTTGAGGAGAAGGGCGACCAGCGATCCGGCGCCAACCATTTGGGCAATCATGTAGAAGGTGCTAACGGTAAGCGTGCTAATCGATGCCATGGCCCGGACGGGACGCGGATTCATGCGATAGGCCAGCACATCAGCCATGGTGTACTTGCCGGCGTTGCGCAGAGGTTCCGCCACAATCAGCAGAACTGTAAGGTAGGCGACCAGCCACCCAACCGAGTACATGAAGCCGTCGTACCCGAAAAAGGCAATGAGGCCGGCAATTCCGAGAAAAGATGCCGCGCTCATGTAGTCGCCGGCAACAGCGATTCCGTTTTGCCATGCAGTGATCTGGCGATTGGCGGCGAAGAAGCTGGCGGAGGAACCAGAACGCCGAGAAGCCCATGCCGTGATGCCGAGAGTGATTGCAATAAAGGAGAGAAACAACACCAGCGTCATATCGAGGCGCATTGACTAAAGTCCTCTCTTTCCATCTTGCTTTTCGTCATATCCTTCGCGCTTCAGCGTCTCAAGGATGTGAACGCCGTATTTGTCGAACTTGCGGGCAGCGCTAACGTAGGCCCACGCTATGCCCCAGGCGACGAAGAACTGCGACAAGGCGAAGAGGTAGGCCAGGTTCACCGGACCTAACACTTTGCGGCTCATGAACTCTGGCGCGTACCCAACCAGCACCGGAAGAGCAAAATAATAGACGACGAAGAAGACAGTCGTCGGGACTACAAACTCCTTTTTTGCCAACAGAAGCAGCCGGAATTCTTCCATCTCCTGCACGCGGTCCCACTTGGACTTACCTTGTCCTGTGTTGGCGTCAGCCGTTCGAGGTGTTGCCATTGCTTACCCTCCTGGGATTGGCGAAGCCTAAGCTCCGCACATAATTCCGATAAGAAAATGACTGAGCCCAAATCCAACGACTAGGATGCTTAATTTGAGAATAGAGTAGACGTCGGGTCACCTTCTCCAGCCTATGACAATGGCCGAACGGCGAACCGTCTTAAGAAGTCAGCCCCTGACACCCCACCGGAGCAAAGGCAGACACACTGGTGAGGAGCACTCGTCACCAAACGAGCTCCCGACACTCAGGCCGGACACTATATGCCGATTCAAAAGCTTCTTGCAAGGGGGAGACATTAGAAAAGAATGTGGATTGAGTGTTTTACAAAGCGGAACACGTCTGGCAAGCAGCGGCAGCAGGCGTGAAGTTCGGTCCAGGACGAGCTTGCACTGCTGACGGCCCTCAAAATTCAGAAAGATTCCGCTGGAAACCAGAGCTAGACTCTGTAATAGTTATCACAAGCGGAACGTGATATGAGTCACTTTCAGGACATCTTCAGAGGCAAACAACGCGGCACAGGTCGAGGACGCTCGACACTGGGTGGTTGAACGGTAGCTTCCTGGAGTTTGCTGTCGCGCGCTGGCGGTGGCTACGAGAACTGAAAGTGTTATCATTTTAGTAACTGGTTAGTAACTGGGAGGGTGAGTTGGGATCACCATACGGTCTGGAACTCGTTGAGAACTGCCTGATATGTCAGCTACGCACGGATAGCTTCTTCTGCGGTCTCCCCAAGGCGTCTCTGGAAGCCTTTGAGAAAATCAAGTTTACCGCCGCCTACCCGGCCGGGGCGGTTTTGTTCGTCGAGGGACAGGCGCCGCGCGGCATATATATGCTGTGCAAAGGACGCGTAAAACTATCGACGACATCCAGCGACGGCAAGACGCTGATATTGAAAATAGTGCAGCCAGGCGAGGTTCTGGGCTTGCACGCAACGGTCTCGAACACTCCGTATGAGATCACAGCCGAGACGGGGCAGCCCTGCCAGTTGAACTTTATAAAGCGAGAAGATTTTCTGCGCTTCCTGCAACAACACGGAGACGCCTGTCTGAAGGCGGCTCAACATTTGAGCCGCGATTGCCAGTCAGCCTACCAGCAAATTCGCTCGTTGGGACTTTCACATTCAGCACCGGAGCGGCTGGCGCGACTGTTGCTGGAATGGTCACATGGCGAAGGCGCGGATGAGGCGGGGATGCGCATCAAAGTAGCACTGACGCACGAAGAGATTGCACAGATTATTGGAACCTCGCGCGAGACCGTGACCCGCACGTTGGCAGACTTTCGCAAGAAGCAGATTGCAGTCCTGAAGGGATCCACACTGATGATCCGCAACAAACCGGCACTTGAACGACTCGTGGGCGCATAAGGTATCCCAAAATGGTTCTGCGAAACCCTACCTTCGGCGGGTTTCCCTTTTTGGAACACTATTAATTTAGTAGAGCATCTACACACCCACCACTCAAGGCACCCGCTTATTTCTTCAACAATGTGGCGATTTATCGCGCTTCTGTGTTGCGCAATACAGCAGTGCGCCCTCACCGGATGTCCCAGCGCACGTAGCGATGTGACACATATCACGGAGAACCGAAACGAAGAGGAACATTGTTGCTGGCGTCAACTCGCCGAATATCTCAGGGCGAATGATGCAAAGTTCCGCTGATGCGACCGAATTCAGTTTGGATCGCAAAAGCTAGTCCGAAGCCTTTAGGCTTTGGCGTGAAGTTTGTTTTGGGTGGAGTAAACGACTCCAGCCACTGAACGTCAGGCACTGGAAGAGCACGCCGGAAAGCATCCCGGTGGACGGCAAGTGTGATGTGGAAATCGGGCGCTCTTGAGGCCGGAGCCACTGCACGCTCGACCACAGCGGCGCGAACCGCTGGCCCGCGTGAGGTAACCAAGGAACATCGTGGTTGCCGACTCTGTCTGCTTTACGAACCCGCCTCGATCCCACACCAGCTTCACAGAATCCGACTGACATGGATATGCCAGCCGTTAGCGGTGCGGAGATCCTTATGAGCAAGGCTATTCTTTACGATGCTACTCAATGCATCGGCTGTAAGCAGTGCGAGAGCGCATGCGCCCAGCAGAACGAACTTCCCTACGACGACAAAGTTGCAGCGGAATCGGTCCAGTCGGAGCACAAGTTTACGGTGGTTCTCGCAAACAATGATAAATACATGCGTCGGCTTTGCATGCATTGTGAAGAGCCGGCGTGCGCTTCCGCATGTCCCGTCGGCGCACTCCATAAAACCAAAGATGGGCCTGTGGTCTATGACGTTTACAAATGCATTGGCTGCCGTTATTGCATGGTTGCCTGCGCCTTTGGTCAACCGAAATACGAGTGGGGAAAACTGAATCCACGCGTACGGAAGTGCATTATGTGTCCGGATAGAGTTGCGCAAGGGCGAAACACAGCCTGCGCCGAAGCGTGTCCAACCGGAGCAACGAAGTTTGGCGATCGCGATGCAATGATTGCCGAGGCAAAGGATCGGCTCCGTCAGAACCCCGATAATTACGTCCCCCATATCTATGGTCTGAATGAAGTGGGCGGGACCTCGGTCCTCATGCTCTCGTCGGTTGCATTTGAGTCGTACGGACTTCCGGCTTCTGAAAAGTTGGGCGACACGCCGATGCCCGACTACACCTTCCGCATTCTTTCAAGGATCCCCGATTTTGTTCCGCTCTGGGTGCTCGTATTGGGCGGCGTGTACTGGATCACCCACCGTCGCGAACTGGTAGCGGTGACTGAAGCCCGAGACGGCGGCAATCAGCAAGGAGGTACGAAGTGAAATTCAAACTAACCTTCTGGAAAGTAGTTTTCGGCGTGATTATGGTGTTGGGCATGTACTCGATGGGCGTACGGTACTTTCAGGGCATCGGTGCAGTCTCAAACCTGAGCGATCAATTCCCCTGGGGAATCTGGATTGGCTTCGACTGCCTGTGTGGAGTGATGCTGGCGGCGGGCGCGTTTGTCGTAACCGGCGTGGTCTATCTGCTCGACGTAAAACGCTTGCATGCCATCGCCCGGCCCGCGGTGCTGACCGCATTTCTGGGCTATGTTCTGTTCATTGTCGGTCTGCTGGTCGACTTGGGCCGTCCTTGGTACATCTGGCACCAGTTGATCTACATGAATCCGCACTCCGTCATGTTTGAAGTTGGCATGTGCGTTATGACGTACACGACGGTGCTGATGTGCGAATTCTCGGCCGCCATAATGGAGCGCTTCGACCTGGTCAAGCCGCTGAAAATCATAAAGGCTTGCATGATTCCGCTGGTCATCGCGGGCGTCCTGCTTTCAACGCTGCACCAGTCTTCGCTCGGCTCGCTGTACCTTATCCTTCCCGAAAAACTGCACCCGTTCTGGTACTCCCCTGCTCTGCCATTCTTCTTCTTCATTTCGGCGGCTTGCGTGGGACTTGCGATGACGATCTTCGAGTCGTCGGTGAGTTCGAGAGCATTTGGACGGCAACTAGAACTGCCGATCATCGTGGAGTTGGGCGGATATCTGTATGTATGTCTGTGGGTGTATGCTCTGCTGCGCTTTCAAGACTACTACCACCGCGATCAGCTTAGGAATATTCTGCACCCGAGCTATGAATCCTACTTTCTGTGGGCCGAACTGCTGATGGCGCTGATTATTCCTTTGGCAATGTTGTCCTTCCGGAAGGTGCGATTGAGCGGAACCGGGCTGTATGTGGCTTCCTGCATCTCGCTGCTGGGATTCATTACCAATCGTCTGAACGTCGGAATTACGGCCCTGGAAGGTTCGTCGGGCATGCATTATCACCCGAAATGGACGGAGGCGAGCATCACGGCAATGATTGTCGCGATGGGCTTCTTTATTTTCGCTATGGCCGTGAAGTACCTGCCTATCTTTGAGGATGCGCACCACCATGAGACTCCTCTCACGGTGCAAGCACATCAACCCGTGGAGCTTCCCGTCGAAACGGAACAGCCAACGATGGTGAACTAACGAGAACTGCGGGAGGGCCTCGAAGGACTCCCGCAATTCACTGGAGAAACAATGTTCCAGCAACTTGAATCGCGGGTTAAACACGTCAGCACCAAGCTGTTAGTTCTGTTGCTGATCTGTCTGGCATGCGGTTCCGCAGTGCTGGGATATATCAATATCCGGCTGCATCGGCACGACCTGGATGAAGTCTCTCTGGAGCAGGCAATTGAAATAAGCGATTTCGTCCGGGACAATACCTCGCGATCCATGATGGCCAACGATCGGCGAGGCTTGCACGAAGCGATCCTGGCAATTGGAAACCATCGTGAAATTGAGCGGATCCGGATCATCAACAAAGGTGGCCAAGTCGCGTTTTCCAGCGACTCACACGAGGCCGGAACTGTTATTCCAATGAGCAGTCCGCAGTGCGTAGCGTGCCATCAGGGTTCCGAGCCAACGTTGCGCAATCGGTTCCGAATCTACGAGGCAGAGGATAAGGACGGCAAACATCGGGTGCTAGGCGTTATCACGCCGATTGTGAATAAGCCGGAATGCTCGAATGCCGACTGCCACGCGCATCCACCTACGCAACATATCCTGGGAGTACTCGACACCGGCCTGTCACTGAAGCAAGAAGATGCGAGCCTGGCTCAAAGCAGTCTCTGGGTTGTCATGCTACTGATCTGTGGCGGCGGGTGTGTTGCCCTGCTGGTATGGCTCGCCATCCGGACAGTGCTACATACTCCATTGAAGCGGCTGCGCGAAGGAACCGAACATCTGGCGCAGGGCGAGCTGGGATATCAGATTCAGGTAGAGTCAGCGGACGAACTGGGCGCGCTGGCAATCGCCTTCAACAGCATGAGCAGCCAGTTGCAGGCGGCGCAGCGCGAGATTACAAGTTGGGCGCACACACTTGAGCACAGAGTAGAACAGAAGACCAGCGAACTACAGAATACGCAGCAGCAGATTCTGCAAGTTGAGCGCATGATTGCGATCGGAAAGATGTCTGCCGTGGTCGCGCATGAAATCAACAACCCACTGGCAGGCATTCTGACCTATGCCAAGCTGCTAAAGAAGTGGATCGAACGCGGACTGACAGGCGAGGAGCAGAAGAGAGAGGCAATCGAATCGCTGGAGTTGATCGCCAACGAAAGCAAGCGCTGCGGTGAATTGCTCCAGAATCTACTGTCGTTCTCACGCACCGCCCCAATGAATCTGAGCCTCTCGGATCTGAATATTGTGATAGCGCGGACGGTCCGCCTGGCGGAACACAAGGCAGAGATGAGTGGAGTGCTGCTCCAGGTCGATCTGGATCGAAACCTGCCGCCACTGCAATGCGATTCCGCTCAGATGGAACAGGTGGCATTGGCGTTGGTCATCAACGCAATCGATGCGATGCCACACGGAGGAAACCTCTGGGTATCAACGCGCACATTGCAGGGTGGAGAGCAACTCGAACTACAAGTACGGGACGACGGAGTGGGTATTCCGCCGGAAATACTACCGCAGATCTTCGATCCTTTTACCACCACCAAAGAAGTGGGAAAGGGAGTCGGGCTGGGACTGGCGGTTTCCAAGGGGATTGTGGAGCGTCACGGAGGTCATATCGAGGTCGCCTCCGAACTGGGCGTGGGAACCACATTCCGAATCATTTTGCCGGTGCGCGCGAATCAGTCAAACCAGATGCACGCACAGGCTTCATCGGGCATATAAGCACGGAGTGCCAAGCGCGGGAGCGGGAACGTGAGCGATATCAAGGGCCGTTTGCTGATAGTAGATGACGAGTTGAGTGTTCGCGATTCGCTTTACAAGTGGTTCCGCGAAGAAGGCTACGAAGTGGGAACCGCGGAGAACGCGAGCGAGGCATTACTCCGTTTGGCCGAACATCCATGGGACATCGCGCTGCTTGATATCAAGATGCGCGGCACCGATGGTATTGAGTTACAACGGCGGATTCGCGAACTCGACCCGAAGCTGATTGTAATCATGATGACCGGCTACGCCTCGGTGGAAACGGCGGTTGCGGCGCTGAAGAACGGCGCATACGACTACGTTACGAAGCCGCTGGATCCCGATGAAATAGCACACCTGATGCAGAACGCGTTATCACATCGACTGGCGCGGGAGGAAAATGTCCGGCTGCGCGAGCAGGTGGACGAAGTGGCGCGGCCTGACAATATGGTTGGCCAGAGTGCTGCGATGAAGAAGGTATTTGACGCTATCGAGACCGTGGGGCCAACCGATGCAACCGTTCTGATTACGGGCGAAAGCGGCACGGGTAAAGAACTTGTCGCGCGCGCTATCCACTTTGCGAGTCCGCGACGATACCATCCTCTCGTGGCGATTCACTGCGGGGCATTGACAGAGACGCTGTTGGAAAGCGAACTGTTCGGACACGAAAAAGGCGCATTCACCGGTGCGCAGTATCGTAAGAAGGGCAAGTTCGAAGTGGCCGAGGGCGGTACGGTTTTCCTGGACGAAATTGGCGACATCAGTCTGCGTACACAGACGGATATGTTACGCGTGCTGCAGGAGCGCGAGATTGTCCGGGTTGGGGGAAACACCCCGATCAAGGTGGATTTCCGCTGCGTGGCCGCTACAAATAAGCCGCTGGAACAACAGATCGAGGAAGGGCGCTTCCGTCCCGACCTTTATTACAGGCTGAACGTTTTTCGGATTGAGTTGCCGCCACTACGAGAGCGTCGCGATGATATTCCGATGCTGGTGGACCATTTCGTGCGCAAGTTTTCACGGGACATGAACAAGCGAATCCTGCGGGTGAGTCCGCGGGCAATGGACCTGCTGCAGCAGTATCATTGGCCAGGGAACATTCGCGAACTTGAGAACGCCGTTGAGCGCGCCATGGTCGTCTCCCAGGAACCCGAGTTGCGGGAACGCGACTTCACCATCCAGCCTCATGCGACCACCGCCGCGCCGTTGTCGGATGCGCGCTCGCTCGAGGATATGGAAAAGACACACATACTTCGAGTGCTGGATGAGTGCGGCGGAAATCAAACGAGGGCTGCCGAAATTCTGGACATTGATCGCGTAACGCTGCACCATAAACTGAAGAAGTATGGTTGGAGCAAACAGGCTTTAGCTGCGACTGAAATTCGATGAAGGTTTTACAGTTGCTTCCAATCGGTGGGCCACATGAACCGATGCTGGACTGGTTGCGTTCGGAGCTATCCGAAGCGTTCCAGATCCGGTGCGAAATTCTGAGCCCGCCGTTGCGACCGGAATTCGCTTTCCACGCCGAACGCGGCCAGTACCACTCCAGCGAACTGTTGGGGAGGATGCAGCAGTATGCGAATTGGAAGACCTGGCGGGTGCTAGGCGTAACACCAGTCGATCTTTATATACCGATTCTTACGTTTGTTTTTGGCGAAGCTCAGATGGGCGGCAAGTGCTCGGTGGTCTCTTATGCGCGGCTACGTCAGGAATTCTATGGCATGCCGGCGGATACAAATCTGCTGGCTCGCAGGTTGCTGATTGAGTCCATCCATGAACTCGGGCATACACTTGAGCTTCACCACTGTCAGGATTACAGCTGCGTGATGTCCAGCTCGCACGCGGTGGAGTGGATCGATCTGAAAGAGCAGACATTCTGCCATGAATGCGCGGCAAAGGCTCGAGCACTGGCGCAGAAATAGACTTCCTCAAAAAACAATAGTGATCGATGGTCAAGACGTCGATGCGCGCGGGCTGCTGGGTGGATACTTGTTCGCGTAGGCTGGTCGGGTGGTGAATAGTACAATCACCTTTCCGAGAACCGATAGCGTCCACAGAAGGAGTGGCTGAATTGATTGTTGCCGGAGTGATGAGCGGGACCTCTGCCGATGGGGTGGATGTCGCTATAGTGCGGCTGACTGGACGGCGCATGCGGACGCGCTTTGAATTGATTGAACACTGCGACTTTCCCTACCCTGCCGCGGTGCGCGAAGCCGTGCTCGGGGCGATGAACGCGAAAAGCATTGCGGTAAGTGAGTTGGCACGGTTGAATTTTCTTCTGGCAGAAATCTATGCGGATTGTGTGCAGCAGACGCAGAGGAAAGCGAGTGTGGAATGCGCACTAGTGGGCTGCCACGGGCAGACGATTTATCACCAGGGCGAAGCTGCGCCGTACCTGGGGCGTGACATCGCATGCACCTGGCAGATAGGCGATGGCTCGGTGTTGGCGACACGGTTGGGGATTCCGACGGTAAGCGATCTCCGTCCCGCGGATATGGCGGCGGGTGGTGCTGGCGCGCCTTTGGTTCCCTTCCTCGATATGCTGGTCTTCCGTCATCCACGACGGGGGAGGATTGTGCAGAACATTGGCGGCATTGGTAATCTGACGGCAATTCCGGCAGGAGCACGCGCCGGACAGTTGCGAGCCTTTGATACCGGGCCGGGCAACATGGTGATGGACGCGGTTTGCGAAAGGGTCTTCGGCGTACCATTCGATAACGCAGGCGGTCTTGCGGCAAAAGGACGGGTGCTTGAAGCGGTGCTGGACGAGCAAATGGAAAATCCCTTCTTCAAGCGCAGGGGCCCTCGCACGGCGGGGCGCGAGGAATTTGGGCGCGAGTACGTTGTGGAGTTTTTGAAACGATGTGGGACGGCCGACAAGCACGATGTTCTGGCGACGGCGACGGCCCTGACGGCTCGATCCATAGGACAGGCGATTCGCGCACTTTCCCAGGAAAGCAAATATCACGATCTGTTCGTCTCCGGCGGCGGCACGCGCAACTTGACGTTGCTGGAGATGATTCGGAGCGAGGTGGCGGGACTGAAGATGGGTGTGATGACCACCGATGCTGCTGGTGTACCGTCGCAGGCAAAGGAAGCCATTGCATTCGCCGTGCTGGCGTATCAGACGTGGCATCGGGAGCCTGGGAATGTTCCGGGAGCGACAGGGGCAGCGCGTGAGGTGGTACTGGGTAAGGTGAGCTATGCGTAAGGTGGCATTTGCCTTCGCGGGGCTTGCGCTTTGCATGCTGCTCGGAGGTTGTACTCAGCGTTCTACGCAAGCGAAACCTGATCCCAACACTGCAGTGATGTTGATCGAGAGCACTCCACTCAATCTGGATCCGCGGATTGGGACCGATGCGCAGTCGGAGCGGATTGGGGAGCTAATATTCGAAGGACTGGTGCGGCGCGATGAGAATTTCGAGTTGCGGCCGCGCCTGGCCGCGAGCTGGGAAATTCCCGATCCTCTCACCTATGTCTTCCACCTGCGGCACGATGTGCATTTCCACAATGGACAGCCGCTTACCTCGGCCGACGTAAAGTGGACGCTGGATTCTCTGCTGAGCGGAAAGATACGCTCGGCAAAAACAAATGCGTATCGTTATGTTGACCGCGTCGAGGCGCCGGACGATTTTACCGTCGTAATCAAACTTAAAGAACCATACGCGGCGTTGCTTTGGAATTTGTCCGATGGCGCGATGGGAGTAGTTCCTGACGGATCGGGCGAGGAATTGGGGCGGCATCCAATTGGCACAGGGCCGTTTCGCTTCGTGTCCGAAGCGCCGGATCGTGAAGTGGTGATTGAACGCAACGAACAATACTGGGGCAAAAGCGCGGGATTGGCGCGGGTGCGCTTCAATGTTGTTCCGGATGCAACAACCCGTGCGCTGGAATTGCGCAAAGGGTCGGCCGACGCAGAGATCAATGCACTGCCCGGAGACATGATTCCGGTGCTGGCACGGCAGCGGCAACTGCGGGTGGAGCGCGCGCCGGGAACTAGCTATCAATATTTGGCGATGAATCTACGTGATCCGATTCTCAAGAATGTGTTGGTGAGGCAGGCGCTGGCCTATGCCATTGATCGGGAGACGCTGACTCACTATCTGTGGCATGACATGGCGCGTCCGGCAAACAGTGTTCTCCCGCCACAACACTGGGCATACGACATTCATGCAAAGAATTATCCGCACGATGTGGAGAAGGCTCGCGAACTGTTGGAACAGGCGGGGTACCACGCCGATGCAAGCGGAGTACGTTTTCACCTGGTGATGAAAGCTTCTACGGACGAGAGCACACGTCTGCTCTGTGCGGTACTGCAGCAACAATTGCGCGCGGTTGGGATTGCGCTCGATATCCGGAGTTATGAGTTTGCTACGTTCTACGCTGACGTGACGAAAGGAGCGTTTCAGCTTTACTCGATGCGCTGGGTGGGCGGCAGTAACCAGGATCCCGACTTATTTGAGAGCGTATTTGACACATCGAGCTTCGCTCCAAAACGCTCAAATCGCGGGTACTACTCCAATCCCGAGGTGGACCGTTTGATTGCCGAGGGAAGGCGCAGTGTTGATGAAAAGCAGCGGGCAGAGGTGTACACGCGCATTCAACAGCTATTGAACAACGATTTACCCTATATTCATCTGTGGTGGGCAGATAATGTACTTGTGCACACTCGCAGATTGGAAAACGTACAGCTTACCCCTGCCGGCAATTACGATTTCTTGCGAGATGCGACGCTGAACCCTTGATCCAACGTGTACTCTCGTTATTAAATCTTAGAATCGTTCGTAATAAGTATGACTGCAGTAAAATGGATCCGATACGGAGGATCGCTTGCCGAAATTTGAAGAGTGCCTGCAGAGGCTGGAAGTAATCGTCAAAGAGATGGAACGAGGCGATCTACCGCTGGAACAGTCATTGAAACTCTTTGAAGAAGGCGTTGCGCTTTCAGGTGCCTGCCGGAAGGAACTCGAAGAAGCAGAGGGAAAAGTCGAGATACTCATGAGGCAGAACGGAAAATTGAAGGCCGAAAACTTCGGTGAAAGCACGGAACTTAAATAGGGGCGCTGGAACGACGCCGCGACTCGAATCTTAAATCGAAAGACGCCTTCTTACCGACATCTCGAACAGGGATGGGCCGTTGATTCACGGGGGAGGAGATTATGCCGTCACCTGCTGTAGTAGTTGCACAAAAAGATCCCAACATCACCCAGCAACTCGCTAACGAACTCCATGCCCACTTCTCACGACTTGTGGTTGCGCATGATGCGCTGGAGTTACGCACATTGCTGTTGCGCCACCAGGCGCAAGTGGCAGTGGTCGATCTGGAATTAGTAAGCGCGGAAGAAATTCGCCAACTGGCGCATGCTTTCATTAACCTGACAATTGTGTGTACCCATCGCGCTCCGGATGAGCGTATGTGGATGACCGCGCTGGGAGCGGGAGCGGTTGAGCTTTGCTGTCCACAGGACATTCGCTCGATTTTGCGAGCATCGCGCACCGCGCTGAAACCTCCATTGACGGTTGCTGCCTGAGACACTCAGCCCTGTCCCGCGACAGGGCTTTTGCTTTGGGAGTTCGCCTCTGAGTAGCCCTGCATGCTAAGTGGCTGTTACACTTTTAGCGTCCATGTTGAAAGAAATCTTGCTCCAAGGTCAGAAAACAGCCGACGCAGCGCTGGAACGTTTGTTGCCAGCGGCAACCCAGTTTCCGAGTTCCATCCATCAGGCGATGCGGCACAGTGTCTTCGCGGGAGGCAAGCGCTTGCGTCCCATTCTGTGCATGGAATCAGCACGGATGGTGAGCGGTACAATGCCGGAAGGCGTAGACGAACTAGGCGCGGCGATTGAATTGCTGCACACCTACTCGCTGGTGCATGACGATTTACCGGCGTTAGACAACGACGACCTGCGCCGCGGACGACCGACTTGTCACAAGGCGTTCGGCGAAGCCACGGCCATCCTGGCTGGGGATGCTCTGCAGACCCAAGCCTACGAAATCATGGCGCGCCTGAAGTGTCCGGCAGAGGCGCGGGTGCGCATTGTCGAAGAAATGGCGCACGGCACAGGCACCATTGAAGGCATGATTGGCGGCCAAGTGGTGGACCTTGAGTCCGAACACGTGCGCCCTGACCTGCCTACCCTCGAATATATCCATCGGGCCAAGACCGGAGCGCTGATCGTATCTTCCCTGCTGACCGGCTGCTACTATGCGGGCGCAAAGCCCGTGGAGGTTCAGCGCGTACGCGAATTCGGGCGTTCGGCGGGACTCGCCTTCCAGATCGCCGACGATATTCTGGACGTGACGCAGACCAGCGAGCAGCTCGGCAAGACAGCCGGGAAAGATCTGGCAGCGGAAAAAGTCACGTATCCGGCACTGTTCGGATTGGCAAAGGCCGAGGAGATGGCGGCACAATTGATTCGGTCGGCCTGTTCGGTACTCGATAGCTTTGGCGACCGGGCAAACACTTTGAAGGAAATTGCGCGCTATCTTGTGGAACGCAAGAAGTAGTTCCTCAATGCAGCTTTGCCGTGGATGGGGTGCTTCCGATGAGCGTGATTGATGAAGTTCTTGCCGCAAATGCCTTGTACAAGGAAACGCACGACGCTTCGCTATACTCGCCGGAGCCGAGGCGCAAGCTTGCGGTCCTGATGTGCATGGATACAAGGCTCGACCGCCACGCACTCGGAATCGATTTCGGCGATGCACACTTCATCCGAAACGCTGGAGGCATCGCGACCGAGGACGCCATTCGCTCGCTTCTGATCTCACATTACATGTTGGGAACTGAGGAAGTGATGGTGATCAACCACACGGACTGTGGCCTGCAAAAAGCCAGCGAGAGCGAGATGCGCGCAGTGATGGAAAGCAAGGCCGGTAAACCCGCTAATTTTCCACTTCACTTTTATGCTTTCACGGATGTGGCGAAGAACGTACTCGAACAACTGGAGCGATTGGCTTCGCACTCATGGGTCCGGAAAGAACTCATCCTGCGGGGATTTGTTTACGATGTGATGACGGGACATCTGACGGAAGTTCCGTGGACTTGCAGGCGCGAGTAATCCCGCAATCATCCGGAGAAACATCGTCCTGCGCCGGAATGCTCCAGCGCAGGTTCATGGTTATGCCTACTGCTTCTTCGGTTCCAGTACGATCTCACGCGCAAGCCGGTTTCCGACGATCTCCCGCCATTCGGCGCGATCCTTGTAACCCTCAATCATCTTCTTATCGTCGCTTGACAGCGCCTGCATGACGACTGCCTCAGCTTTGTCAGCATTTGCTTCCATTGTTGCCAGGTCTTTGAATTCCGTCATCAGCATCAAATCCCAATCGCTTGTGCCGTGACCCTCTGTTTGAATGACCTTGTAGTCGAGAATCAGGTTCGCTTTCTTCAGCGCTTCATGCTCCTTTTTCCAGTCAGCGGCGAGAAAGTTCATGTAGTTGAGTCCGACTCCGGGCTTTACCTTGACGAAGGTGATTTCCCATACTGGACCGTCATGAAATGGCCGAACAGGGGCAGTTTGGGCAGAAAGCGTGGGAATCAGCAACGCGGCAAACAAAGCCAGGCAGAGAATGCGGTTGATCTTCACTGGGTTTCTCCTCGGTAATTCGGTGAATTTCAGGCGCTCCTGAAGGGACAAGTGGCACTGGACTGCTTGCGCGTATGATGCCGGAATCTCAGAAGGGATTTCCGATGAGAGGTTTATTTCTGAGTAGTTGGGATCTGAAGATTTTTCACACAAATGACAAATCCCGAGGGTTGCGAACCCATTCACCTCGACCAGCAGCTTGCGTTAGACCCTTACCAGACCTGCTCTCGTTGCTTCCAGCTTATTAGGCTGGCCGCCCCGTGCGGTCCCGGCTCGGGCTCCGGGCTTACCGACCAATCGGGCAAACCGATTCGTTCCTCGGGATTCTATCTTGCCTTTCACAGTTTCTTGTTCGCCTCAACCAGCAGCTCGCTATAGACCCTTGCTGCCCCTCGAAGGCTCACCGTCGGATGTCGTCATTCAGCAGGCCTGCCAGTTTGCGGCTGGCAAGCCGTCGGGCAAATCAGTGCGACCTGACCGCCCAGTACGCCGAATCGCTTCGGCGCGCGGCCCGATTCTCTCGCGAAAATCGAGCACCTGGGGAGTTGCGCTCCTCAGGCTCTGTCGCTTTTGCAGGCGCCAGACTTTGTTCCCTCCAACACCGCCGTGCTGAAAGGAGATGCAAGAGCTTGCGCCCTCACGTCGCGGGACCGCCGTCCCTGGTCTCCAGCAACTGCCGTTGCCGGATTCGCTGATGACTTCCAATTCCGTCGATGGCCTATGTGAGCTCGCTTGAGCCCCGGACTCACCACCAACCGGGAAAACTTTGGAAACTGTCAAAGAACGAGTGTGTTTTACCGCACCCATCAAAAGAGTCAAGAAAACAATCCATTCTTTAAGTGATCTGTTTTCAATCGAGTGCAGCTCATCAACAGGCGGGTGCCGCGAATATTGTGCAGGCGCAGACCAGAAAGTGATCGGTGGCGCAACGAGGACGAGTTCATAGATTTGGAGATCATCGCGCGAGATAGCATGAATACAGGGTAGAAACGTATTACTCGGCTCGATGGCACTCGCGGTGGTGACAGGATGTGGCATGGAGGCGCTATAGAACCGGGCAGTGCAAAACTCGCTTCGAACTGCTTAGAATGCGGATCCCTGAATTTGCGAAAGTCCAGAGCGCAAGGCGAAACGGGGCCGACAAGGAAACGACGGCACTGGACCGCCGAGGGGTGGTCCAGTGCGCGGCACATTTACTTGAGCGTGAGTTCGCGTCGAACGCCGGGCTGCATTTCCCAGAGCTCGAACTTCTGCTGCCGGGCCATAGGCTCCAGCTTATGAGGGTTCCCTTTGAGCAGAGGGAAGGTTCCGAAGTGCATGGGAACGACGATTCGGGGCTTGAGCAGTTTGCAGGCGTACTCGGCCTCCCGGATTCCCATGGTGAAGTGGTCGCCCATGGGTAGCAGAGTGACATCCGGCTTATACAGGTCGTGGATGATCTGCATGTCGCCGAAGACCGCAGTGTCGCCGGCGTGGTAGAGCTTGAGGCCGGTGCTGAACTCCAGAACGTAGCCGCAGGCCTCCCCACCATAGACGATGGAGCCGTCGTCTTCCTCAATTCCGCAGGAATGCACCGCATGGGTCATCGTGATCTTCACGCCCTCGACCTCCTGCGTGCCTCCTTTGTTCATGGGAGAGATGTTCTTTGCGCCTTTCTTGCCGAGCCATGATGCCAGTTCATAGATTCCTACGACCTTCGGTTGGAGTTCGCGGCAGATTTCGACAGCGTCGCCAATGTGATCGTAATGGCCATGGGTGCAGAGAAGTACGTCCACCTTCGTCTGGTGCTTCTCGGACTCGGGACACTTGGGATTCTCTTTGACCCAGGGATCAATGAGAAATGTCTTGCCTTCGGGTGATTCGATTCTGAATGTGGAATGGCCAAGCCAAGTTAAATAGATCGGCATCTTTCTCTTTCCTCTTACCCTCGTATTGGTTGCGTTTGGCACAACAGGCGTTGTTAGCGAGGTTCGGAGCCTTTCCAATCGCGATATCCGCCTGCAAGCGACAGTACATTGCGGAATCCCATACGCTGGAGCATGTAGGCGGCGAGAGCAGAACGGCTGCCTCCTCCACAATAGAGCACGATCTTGCGGTCTTTATCGGTTGTCACCTGGTCGATGTTCATCTCCAGGACTCCGCGGGCAATGGTTGCAGCGCCGGGGATGATTCCCTGTTTCCAATCTTCAGGTTCGCGCACATCGATCACCGAGAAGTCCTCTCCAGCGGCTTTCATTTCTCGCAGTTTGGCCGGGGGAATTTCGCGTACCTCTCGTTTTACTTCGTTCACAAGTTGACTGAACTCAGGCATTGCCATAAAGAAGTCCTCCAGCCGGACATTTTATGCCTATGAGCAGGCCAAGTTCCATGCCGGGAATGGCGATGATAGAATCCGGGATGCGGTGAGACTGGATCAGCGCGCGATTGAGCGAAATCCCGCCGCCGGCAAGCCCGGACTTATCTGAATGTCGAACGTAACTCAAATACAAGACGAGCGCGAAGATGCATCCCGGCGGGTGGAAGGTTTCCTGCTTGAGGTTGCCGACACCATCAATACGACGCTCGACCTTGAAACGCTGATGCATCGGGTAGCAGAACTGGTGCGCCGAATCATCAACTATGACGTATTCGCTATCTTGCTACTGAATGAGCGCCGTCAGGAGTTGCGCATCCGCTTTCAGGTTGGACACTCGCCGGAGGTAGCCGAGCGGATTCGGGTCAAGGTTGGATCGGGCATTACCGGCCTTGCCGCGCAACGCGGCGAACCCGTGCTGGTAAATGATGTGCTGCAGAATCCAGAATACATTGCCAGCGGAGCCAAGGTACTCTCGGAACTTGCAGTGCCGCTGATCGTTAAGGGACGAACGATTGGCGTGATCGACGTTGAAGCTTCGGAAAGCAACTTTTTTTCGGAAGAGCATCGCAGTCTGCTGATGTTGATTGCCTCGCGTGTCGCCATCGGCGTGGAGAATGCCCGGCTTTACACTCGCGTGGCGCGGCAGGCAAAGCAGCTTATATTGCTGAATGAGATCAGCCGCGAACTCACATCAATTCTGAATTTGGACCAGCTCTTCAAGCGCATTGGCGACCTGCTGCTGCGTCTTATCGACTACCAGATGTTCTCCATCTTGCTGCTCAATGCCAAGCACTCAAAGTTGCAGCACCGCTTCTCCTTGCGATTCAAGGAGAGTGTGCAGTTGAAGCATGAGATTCCGCTGGGACGCGGGTTGGTAGGCTATGCGGCCGAGCAGAACAAGGCAGTTGTGGCTCCGGACGTGACGCGAGATGATCGATATATTCCGCTGAATCCCGAGACGATGAGCGAGCTGTGCGTCCCGCTGGTGTACAAGGGCAAGGTTATCGGAGTGCTCGACCTGGAGCACACACGACGCAACTATTTCACCGAGGAACACGCGCGCATCATCAAGACGCTGGCAGCACAGATTGCAATTTCAATTGAGAACGCGAGGCTTTACGAAAAGATCGAGAGGCAGGAACAGCGCCTGGAAAAAGATCTTCTGCTGGCGCGCGAGTTGCAGTATCGGTTGCTGCCTCAGAAGATTCCGCTACTGAACAAGGCGGAGGTTGCGGCACGATCGGTTCCGGCGCGCGCGATTGGCGGCGATTTGTATGACTACGTTTCCTACGAGGGGACAGAACTGACGGCGCTCGCGATTGGTGACGTAAGCGGAAAAGGAGCGCCCGCTGCGATCTATGAGGCGCTGGTGAGCGGCATTCTGCGCTCGCACGCGGCAGAGGAGCCGGGCGCGGCTGAGATGCTTTCGGGAATCAACCAGTCGCTGGCGGAACGTCCGATTGCGGCCCAGTTCGTCTCGATCATCTATGCGCTGTGGAATGAAAGCGATATGTCGCTGCGCATCGCGAACTCGGGACTGCCGCATCCGTACCGCTGCAAGAATGGAAAAGCGCAGCGCGTGGAAATCAGCGGACTCCCCCTTGGCCTGTTCAACACGGCAGAGTACGATGAAGTTACGTTTCAAACGCGCCCCGGCGAGGTGTTTGTGTTCTTCAGCGACGGAATTCCGGACGCGCAGAACGAAGCGGGCGTGCTCTACGGCATGAAGCGGCTGGCACGCGTGTTGGAGGCCCACTGCAAGGAATCGGCGAACGAGATTGTGGACGCTGTCTTTGCAGACGTGAACAATTTCGTGGGGTCTATAGAAGCGTTCGATGACCAGACCGTTGCGGTTCTGAAAATTAAGGAAACGACCAAAAAGAAGTGACCATTCGTAAAGGCTCCATTGAGGAGCGTCCCCCGGCTTTTACCTTTGGCGGCGGCAAATCCGGCCGCACGCTTTTCTGCGATGAAATCGAAGTGGAACGCCTGGCGCGGCGCTTTGGCACTCCCCTGTATATCTACTCGGCGACTGCAATACGGGCACGGGTCGCAACATTCGAACGCGCGTTTGAGAAGCAGTCGCACACTATTTGCTACTCCGTAAAAGCGAACTCGAACCTGGCTGTTTTGCGTTTGCTGGACTCACTGGGCTGCGGTTTTGACGTGGTGAGCGGCGGCGAGTTGCAACGCGTGGCCCTCGCGGGCAAACACGCGGTCGAGAGTGTCGTGTTCTCCGGCGTGGGAAAGACCGCCGACGAGATGGACGCGGCGCTGCGGGCGGGGATTCTGCTGTTCAACGTGGAAAGCGAGGCGGAGCTTGAACTGCTGGGCGCGCGTGCCGCAAAACTGAAGAAGACCGCGCGCATCGCCTTCCGGGTGAATCCCGATGTGAAGGCCGAAACCCATCCCTACATCAGCACAGGACTGCGCCAGCACAAGTTCGGCGTGCCCATCACGAAGGCTCGCGAGCTATATCGCAAGGCTGCCAGCTTCACTTATCTGGACCCAGTCGGTGTGAGCGTGCACATCGGTTCGCAGATCACCGACGTAAGGCCATTTGCCGACACCATGGAACGCGTGCTCGCACTGGTACACGAGTTGACCGAAGATGGACTGAACATCAATTTCGTGGATGCGGGTGGAGGGCTTGGCGTTCGTTACCAACAAGCGAAGGGGCAGGACGCGCACTACGCACAATATGAGCGCAGCGTAAAAGCCTACGCGGCGGCGCTGATGAAACCTCTACGCCGCACGGGACTGCATCTGTTGCTGGAACCAGGGCGGTCGATCATCGCTCCGGCTGGTGCGTTGCTGACGCGCACGCTGTATGCAAAAGAAAACGGTGGCAAGCGATTTCTCGTCGTCGATGCCGCGATGAACGATCTTATCCGGCCCTCGCTCTATGGGGCGCATCACGAGATTGTGCCTGCGACGCCGCGCAAAGCTTCCGCAAAGGACGGCGTGCAGGACGTGGTGGGACCGATCTGCGAGACGGGAGATTTCTTCGGACGCGACCGTGAACTGCCGTCGGCCGCTCCGGGCGATTTGCTGGCGATTCTGGATGCGGGAGCGTATGGCATGAGTTTGTCGTCGAACTACAATAGCCGCGGGCGCGCCGCAGAGGTCCTGGTGGATGGAAAGAAAGTACGCCTAGTGCGCAGGCGCGAGACCTTTGAGGACCTGATTCGCACTGAAATCTAAGGTCACTTAAGCGAATTGCCGGATTGTCACGGTAACATCGTGTGTCTACTCTGACTCCACGATGTTACCTGACCCATTTCTACCGGAACCGGAAGAACCAGCGCCACCAAAGAACTGCACCTGGTGCGGCGAAGAACTTGGAAGAAACGTGATGCCCGCACGCAGCGCAGCCGTATTCTGCACACGCCGCTTGCGAGATTGAAGCAAACTTCTGGCTCTACCAGGAGATGTGCGTCATCGAAATAACGCATCCGCAACAGTCAGCAGAAGGGCACTGCGACACTCCCTAACAGGAATGCAATTTCGCGGAACCGCCCGATCGGACGCGTTGGTACACGATACGGCACAAAAACACCTGGATGCGCCCTAGCGTTGTCCCCACTGCAGTTTGTTGCGCAACACGTCAAAAAAGGGACGACGTATGCGCAACAGTTTGACACTGTAGTCAGCTCTGCGGCACTCGATCTGGTCACCCTGTGCGACGGGAGTTCCAACCTGCCCATCGATACTGAGAACGCCGTCAGCCCCACTGTCTAGACGCACCGAGATAAATGATTCATCGCTCACAACCAGGGGACGATGCGTGAGCGAGTGCGGGCAAATAGGCGTAAGGAGAATCGCTTCCACACTTGGTATGAGAACCGGACCGCCCGCCGCCAACGAATACGCGGTGGAACCGGTGGGCGTCGCGAGAATCACGCCATCGGCCTGATACTCGACAACGCGTTCGCCGTTAATGCAAAGCTGAAATCCGATGAGACGCGCCACGGTGCTCTTGATCACCACGTCATTGAGCGCACGAAAACGAGCCATCTCCTCGCCATTCCGTACAAGGCGGCAGTCAAGAAGGCTCCGCGACTCAACCGGACAGTGACCTTCGGCCACGGCCTTGAGAGTCGGATAGAGTTCATCGAGCCGGACCTCGGTCAGAAATCCAAGTGAACCCAGGTTGACGGCGAGGAGAGGAATTTCCGCCGGACCGATAGCACGCGCTGCGGAGAGCAGAGTGCCATCGCCTCCGAGGACGAGCACGAAGTCGGGCCGGTAGCCGGCAATCTCGGAACGAGGAACTACAAATTCGTTAGTCTCATAGGCTGCGGTTTGCTGGTCGATGTAAACGCGATAGCCGTGAGCGTTGAGCCAGCGTAAAGCCTCGGGTACGATCTCGGCCAGCTCCGGCTTTGCAGGTTTGGAGACAATTGCTGCGATCTTCACAGTTTTATTTGTACTCCAATTGCGGAATCTGGTGAGAGGGGAAAAACGCGTGCAACAAAAATTCGCGATTGCCCTCGGTGCCAAGGATGGGTGAGTCGATAACCTCAATCTTGCTGCCGCCCAGCGACGCAACGGATGCGCGGACTTTCTCGACCGCACCAAGTTGCGCCTGCTCACTGCGCACGATTCCCCCCTTGCCCACCAGTTCGCGGCCTACCTCAAACTGAGGCTTGACGAGCAGAACAAGTTCGCGACGTGGCTGTCCCTTCTCGGCGAGGGCCGCGCTTATAACCGCAGGCAGCACCTGAGTGACGGAGATGAATGAAACGTCCATCGAGATGAACTCGACGGGCTCGGGAATCTGTTGGGGTTCGAGATAACGCGCGTTGGTCTTTTCCAACAGGCGCACCCGCGAATCAGCGCGCAATCGCGCATCGATCTGGCCATAGCCGGTATCCACGGCCAGCACGCTGGCCGCGCCATGCTGCAACATGCAGTCCGTAAAGCCGCCGGTCGAGGTGCCAACATCCATACAGACCGCGCTTTCCAGACCGATCTTCCAGTGCGTAAGCGCGGCCTCCAGTTTGAGGCCGCCGCGGCTGACGTATCGAAGGTCATTGCCGAGCAGACGCACTGTGCAATCTTCGGCAACGGCGTGCCCGGACTTGTGGACCTTCTGTTCATCGACAAGCACGCGCCCCGCAAGAATCATCGCTTGCGCTCGCTCGCGCGAAGGCAGCAGTCCGCGCTCAACCAGAAGAATGTCAATTCGTTTTTTCACGATTCCTTAGTTTCTCATGGGAGTTTCCCGTCAGCACTCTTCAGCTCCAGAAGCGCTCGGTTAGAGCCCCGCACCGATGATGGTGCAAAGAGGACGAGAGCCAATCAATACAAACTCGTAGCGATCCCGGACTCCTGTTTTCCGACGTGATTTCCACAAATGTGTTGAAAGTCAGCAAGCGATGAGCCTCCGGAAATCGTAAAGCGATGCTGGCCCAAATGTGCGGCGAAGGACATATCAGAGCAGCACCGTGGAGTGTGCAGTTTGGAAAAGGCCGCATGAATACTGGCTCATTCGCGCGTCCGTGAAGGTTTGTCACTGGTATTTCCACACTTGTGTTGAAAAGAGCGTAATACGCACAAACACCGCCAAAGTGCAACTCGCGATCGTCGCACCGCATTCAGTGCAGATTGGAGAACACCGCATGAACATTGGCCCATTCGCATCTGTCCGGAGGTTACTCACTGGCATATCCACATGTTTGTTGAAAACATACTGAAAAGAGAACATACCAAAACGCGCAACTCTGGAGCTGCTTAGGTTAGAATGGCGAAGCCCATTCAGATGCCTACGATAAAACCTGCCCAAGCTGCCGAGACCGCCAACACGAAACCCTTTTCGCTTGTGCCCGCTGCTGCCCAACGACGAATGTATGAAGCGCTGAACTCACTGAAGCCGGACGCCTCCGGCGCGGATGCTGGCTCCGAGGTTGCAGAGATCGCTGCCTGTTTGGCAATCGATGCAGGCGATCCCGTGATTCTTGCCTGCCCGGCTCGCGGCGCACGCCTAGTTTGCAAGGGAGGCAAGGTTGTAGGCGCACAAGGCAGACGATTCGAAGCGGCTACGATTGCGGCTATCACGGCACTGCTGCGCGATCCAAAAGCTACCGCAGTGGTCTGTGCAGGCAAGCTGGAAACGGATGTTCCAGCTCAAGATGATTTCCGAAACGCCTTTGACTTCGCTGCGCGCCACAAGCTTCCGATTCTGTTTGTAGTGGCTCATTCGTACACACCGCGACGTCGCCAGCTGCTGGACCTGCGTGTCCTTTCCGCCGAGTTGGGAATTCCGGTCTTCAGCGTAGACGCTAATGACGCCATCGCAGCTTACAGGGTCACGACAGAGGCGCTGCACCACGCACGTAATCATCGCGGCCCCAGCATCATTGAAGCGCTGACAGTATCGGGAAAGAGCAGTCGAGCCATCGATCTGCTACAGGCTTATATGGAGCGTCACGGAAACTGGCACATCTAAGTCGGGGCGCCACGGTTATAACCAAACTTCACCTTTCGTAACACGACAAGACCAGTCGGATTATTGTCTGATAGTGATCATGTTCCGGGCAGTTTCAGCGCGATTCGTAGTGCTCTCCGTGGCGTTCTTAATCACCTGCGTTTCAGTTCTATCTCTCGCAGCAGCTTCAACCTTTGTCCATTCTTCAGGCAAGGACTGCAGGCAATCGCGCGCCATCATACTCTCCACACTTTTGCGGTGAACCTTCCGTAGCAAAAAGCGCGGCTTGCCCCCTCTTCTACTACTTATAAATCGACACCTGATCGGCGGGGGGCTTCAGGCGGATGACGATCTCCTGCTTTTCCTCTTTCACCTCGATATCGTCGCCGTAGGTCTGCATCCTTGGCGCGAGTACCTGGAGGCGCAGCTTGCCGTAAGGAATGTCGTCGATGAAAGTCTTGCCGTCGGCATCGGTCTTGAGCTGGAAGCCATCGGCATCCTGCGAGCCGTCCTTGCGTAATGAGTGAATCACGACACTCGCATTCTTGACAGGCTTGCCACTGGTGTCCTTTAGCACGACGAAACTGAGTCGGCAGAACTGTTCCGGAGCTTTCTTCTTCTTTTCTCCGGCGGAAAGGCAGAGTGGTACGACAAGCAGGACTGCGATGAATACAGACAATCGGATCTTCGGGATCATCTTACGGTCAGCTCCCTTGCTGGAGAGTCACCCGACATCGGAGCAACTCCAACGTACATATTGTATTCGGAGGTTGTCAGAGTGCAAACCGGCTGCGAAGCTCTCATGCAAATCGAGGAGAACACTCGCATTCAAGCCAACCACGAAGCCGCTCAGATCCCATCTCTGGATAATTATAAAATCTGAGTGAATTACACTCAGGGGCGCTTGACACTCGCTCGAAGGAAAGGATAAATTAGCACTCGTATGGCGGGAGTGCTAACAGCATCCTTCAGGGGTGTCACTCCTGCCAACGTTTGAGATGCGGCGACCGCCGCAACACCTTCTCAATCTCGAAAGGAGTTTCGAATGGCAACAGCACTTACAACGAAGCTGACCCCGTTGCATGACCGTATCGTCGTGAGCCGTATCGCAGAGTCGGAGACATCGCGTGGCGGCATCATCATCCCGGACACCGCAAAAGACAAGCCGCAGGAAGGCGAAGTGATCGCCGTCGGCAAGGGTAAGTCCAACGATGAAGGTAAGGTTTTCCCATTGGCAGTGAAGGCGGGCGACCGCATCCTGTTCGGCAAATATGCCGGCACGGAAATCAAGATCGACGGCGAAGAGCTGCTGATCATGCGTGAAGAAGAAGTCCTCGGCATTCTCGAGAAGTAAGTGTTTGCGGCTCAGAATAGCCGCCTCATTAAGTTTTCATCCACCCACGAACGCGGTGGAGCAGATACAAGATTCCGATAGGAGCTTTTAGCAATGGCAAAACAGATTGTTCACGGTGAGGATTCCCGTCAGTCGATTCTTCGCGGCGTAAACGTCCTGGCAGACGCAGTCAAGGTGACGCTCGGACCGAAGGGCCGCAACGTTGTAATTGAGAAGAAGTTTGGTTCGCCGCTCATTACCAAGGACGGTGTAACGGTCGCCAAGGAAATCGAGCTGAAGGACACGCTTGAGAACATGGGCGCGCAGATGGTGAAGGAAGTCGCCAGCAAGACCAGCGACATCGCCGGCGACGGCACCACCACCGCAACCGTTCTGGCACAGTCGATCTTCCGCGAAGGCGTGAAGACCGTAGCTGCCGGTGCGAATCCAATGGCGCTGAAGCGCGGCATCGAGAAGGCCATCATCGCCGTCAATGGCACGGTGGACAAGGAAGGCAACCGCATTCCGGGCGCGCTCGACAAGTTGAGCAAGCCGGTTGATCGCGAAGAGCTGATTGCCCAGGTGGGCACCATCTCCGCCAACAACGACGAGACCATCGGCCACATCATCGCGGAAGCAATGAAGAAGGTCGGCAAGGACGGCGTCATCACCGTGGAAGAAGCCAAGACCATGGAGACCCAGTTGGAAGTGGTCGAAGGCATGCAGTTTGACCGCGGCTACCTGTCGCCTTACTTCGTGACCGATGCCGAGCGCATGGAAGCGGTTCTCGACAACGCCGTCATCCTGATCCACGAAAAGAAGATCAGCAGCATGAAGGATCTTCTGCCGCTGCTCGAACAGGTTGCCAAGAGCGGCCGCCCGCTGGTGATCATCGCCGAGGACATCGACGGTGAGGCACTGGCCACCCTCGTGGTCAACAAGCTGCGCGGCACGCTGAACGTCGCCGCCGTCAAGGCCCCTGGTTTTGGCGATCGCCGCAAGGCAATGCTGCAGGACATCGCGATTCTGACCGGCGGCAAGGCCATCACCGAAGACCTCGGCCTGAAGCTGGAAAACATCACGCTCGCCGACCTGGGCAACGCCAAGAAAGTCACCATCGACAAGGACAACACCACCATCGTCGAGGGTAACGGCAAGTCCGAAGATATCTCAGGCCGCGTGAAGGAAATTCGTGCCCAGATCGAAAAGACCACCAGCGACTATGACCGCGAGAAGCTCCAGGAACGCCTGGCGAAGCTCGTGGGCGGCGTTGCGGTGATCAAGGTCGGCGCAGCCACCGAGACCGAAATGAAGGAAAAGAAGGCTCGCGTGGAAGACGCAATGCACGCAACCCGCGCTGCCGTTGAAGAAGGCATCGTCCCGGGTGGCGGTGTTGCTCTCATCCGCTGCATTCCCGCAGTGGAAGCGCTGAAGCTGCAGGGTGACGAGCAGATCGGTGCAAACATCGTGAAGCGCGCCTTGGAAGAGCCTTTGCGCCAAATCGTGGCCAATGCTGGCGAAGAAGGTGCAGTGATCATTGGCAAGATCCGCGACAACAAGGACCAGTCTTTCGGCTACAACGCCCAGACCGGTGAATTTGTTGACCTGGTGAAGGCTGGTGTCATCGATCCTACGAAGGTGACCCGCACCGCCCTGCAGAATGCAGGATCGATTGCGGCCCTGATGTTGACCACCGAAGCCCTGATTGCTGAGATTCCGGAACCAAAGTCGGAAGCTCCTCAGCACCCTGGTGGCGGCGGAATGGGCGGCATGTACTAAGCTTTAGAGAACCAAAAGTGAAGCCCCGCGTCCAGAAACGCGGGGCTTTTTTGCACCTTGAGTTAAGATCAGAGCATCGGAACTCTTGAAAGTGATTGAAATCACAACTTTCTTTTTTCCATCAGGTGTATAAATTTTCTATGCAGCTTCGCAGACTCATCTCGTCCGGATTGCTCTTGACGGTGCTTTTGGCACCCGTGCTTGGGCTGGCGATATGTGTGTCTACGGGGCCCACTGCAAAGACGGGTTGCGGACATTGCGCGATGAACCGTCATGCACTGCCTGAGGGCTGGTCCGCTGGATTGCCGCAATCTCCGGCTCCGGTTTCCACTCCTGCGGCTCCGTGCTGCGAGCGCAAGGCACCAGCGCAAAGCGTGAAAAACACTTCGGCGCAGATCGTGGCACCGGTACAGATCGCCTTGATGCCTGCGGCGGCACCGGATGCGATCCTTCCGGCAATTGCTGAGTCGCACCTGTCGGCCGTTGCTACGCCACCTGCACTTGCTTCTCCGCTATCTCTCCTCTGCACTCTCCTGATCTGAAATCTCTTCCTCGCTGCTGAGTTGCGCCTGGGCTGAATTGCCTGCGCGCGCATATTCGCTGATGCATGGAAGAGAGAAGACCAATGTTGCGAGAAATATGTCTGACGCTTGCACTCGCGCCGATGGTGATGGCGCAGGAAAGTGCCGCGGGCGCAGCCCAAAGCAATCATCAGGATTCACGCCAAAGCTCGGTTCAAAACGTAACAGATGCCACTCCATTGGCGACAGGTGAGCTTCGCCTGGATGACGTTGTCCGCGAAGCTCTGGCGGCAAATCCCGCACTTGGACGGGCGGCCTCGCTTGTGGCCGCTCAGAAAGCTCATGTCTCGCAAGTGGGCGTACTCCCCGACCCCACCTTGACTGTTTCGTGGATGGGCGATCCCGTCCCGTTCAAGGTGATGGACGGCGATCCCTCCAGCTACAGGGGACTCACAGTAATGCAGATGGTGCCCCTCGGTGGCAAACGTGGATTGCAGCGCGAAGTGGCCCGTAAGGATGTAGCGCTTGAGGAGCTTTCGCAGAGCGCGGCGCAAAGGAACCTGACCACTGAAGCGCGTTCGGCATTTTTCGATTACTACTACTACGATCTGGCGCTGAAGATCACCGAACGAAATCATCAAAGACTGCGGCAACTCGCCGAAATCACCGAGGGCCGATACCGCGTGGGCAAGGCCATGCAGCAGGATGTGCTGCGGGCGCGCCTGGAAATCTCCATGTTGCTGCAGCGCACCGTCGCCCTGCAGCAACAGCGCTCGGTTGCCGTGGCCCGGCTCAATACGTTGATGGGACGACCTGCCAGCGCGGACCTGGCTGCTCCGGCGGAACCCACGCGCAGCACTCTGCCCACCATCGAAGACCTTGCTCCGAAGGCCGAGACGAACGACCTGATGTTGGCTCGCGAAACCCGCATGGGCGAGCGCGAGAGCGCAGCGCTGGCCTTGAGCCGCAAAGATGGCACTCCAGACCTGAATGTCGGCTACATGTATCAGCAACGCACCGGAATGCCGGACATGCATGGAATGCAGTTCACGGTGAATCTTCCGGCCTTCCATCGTGACCGGTGGCGACAAGAGGTGGTAGAGGGCGAATTGCGGGTACGTGCCGCGAAGCAGGGACAACAGGTGCGGCGACTGGAACTGGGCTATGAGTTGAAGCAGGCATACGCCGCTGCCGCGACGGCGAAGCAGATGCTTGATCTTTACGATCAGGCGATTCTGCCGCAAGCCAGGTTGGCGCGTGAGTCGGCTCAGTCTTCGTACACTGTCGGCACGGTGGACTTCCTCACGGTCCTCACCAGCTACACAGCTATTTATTCCTACGAACTCGACTACTACCGACAGCGCGCCGATTACGAAATCGCCATTGCCAAACTTCATGGCTTAACCGGCGACATGGATGCGCCGAACGCAACGGAGGCACACTGATGACACAACGTTTTCGCACAATCTCCCGCGTGACCGCCTTGGTGGCCGCCGTCGCTCTGATTTCGTTTCTGCTCTACGGAAAGCGTGCCGCTTTGCATTTGACTCCTCGCACCGTTGCCAAGGCAGGCGCGCCAGCGGTGCCATCGGAGCCGCAGAAGCGGATTCTCTACTGGTATGATCCCATGCATCCCTCTTATCACTCGGACAAGTCGGGCATCGCTCCCGACTGTGGCATGGCGCTGGTGCCCATGTATGAATCGAAGACTCCCGCGGAACAAGCGACTGCCGATCAGGGATTGATCCACATGCCCAAGAGTCAGCAGCACGCGCTCGGCGTACGGTTGACTACCGTGGACGAGCGGAGCGTGAGCCGCACGCTTCGCACCTCTGGCGTCGTAACTGCCGACGAAACACGCATCGGCCATGTTCACGTGAAAACCGCGGGTTGGGTAGAAGATGTCTATGCCAATTTCGTGGGGCAGCTCGTGCAGAAGGGCCAGCCGCTATTCACCGTTTACAGTCCCGACCTGGTGGCGACACAGCAGGAATACCTGATCGCACGCCGCGGAATGCAGGAGCTCGGTAAGTCGCAGTATGACGAAGTGGCGAAGAGTTCGCAATCGCTGATGGCTGCTGCCCGCGAACGCCTGAAGTTGTGGGACATGACCGAGAAGCAGCTTGCAGATCTCGATCGAACCGGCGTTGTCAGCAAGACAGTCACGGTGTACTCGCCCGTCAGTGGATTCATCACGGATCGCAAGGCATTTCCGCACACCTCCACCTCGGGCGATATGGACCTGTACACGATTGCCGATCTCTCTCGCGTGTGGGTAACGGCCGATGTCTTTGAGGCTGATCTTCCCTATGTAAAGGTTGGGCAGCAGGCGGTCATTCACTTTCCTTACGCTCCTGGTAAATCCATTACCGGACGCGTTGGATATAGCTACCCGGTGCTCGATCCGCAGACCCATACAGCAAAGATCCGCATCGACGTAGCAAACCCGGGAATGGTACTGAAGCCAAACATGCTTGCCGATGTAGAGCTCACCATCAACTACGGACGCCACCTGGTTGTCCCTGCCGAAGCAGTTTTGAACAGCGGCACCATGCAAACCATCTTCATCGCTCGCGATGACGCGACGTTCGAGCCCCGCATGGTGACGATTGGCGCGACGGTCGATGGGAAAACAATTCTCTCTTCAGGAGTCAACAGGGGCGAGACGATCGTCGAGAGCGGCAACTTCCTGCTCGATTCAGACACGCGGCTGAATGCTCCGATGGACATGGGAGGGATGAAATGATCGGCGCCATCATTGAATTCAGCGCGCGCCATCGGGTGCTGGTACTGATCCTTGTCGGCGTGGCAGCTATCTTCGGATACCGCTCCATGCAGACAACGAAGCTCGATGCTATCCCTGACCTGAGCGATACCCAGGTAATCGTGTACGCCAAGTGGGATCGCAGCCCTGACATCATCGAAGACCAGCTCACGTATCCCATCACCTCGGCGTTGCTTGGCATGCCGAAGGTGAAGGACATCCGCGGTTTCTCTGATTTTGGTTACTCCTACATTTACATCGTCTTTGAGGAAGGCACTGATATTTACTGGGCGCGCTCGCGCACCCTTGAGTACATGAATGCGATCACGGCACGCCTGCCCAAAGAGGCCAGCATAGAACTGGCGAAAGATGCGACGGCTGTGGGCTGGGTGTATCAGTACGCGCTGGTCGATGACACGGGGCAGTATAGTCTGGAGCAGATGCGCAGCTACCAGGATTGGTATCTGCGCTACGCGCTGCAATCATTGCCAGGCGTCGCCGAGGTTGCACCCGTCGGAGGCTTCGTGCGCGAATACCAGGTCAATCTGGACCCCATTCGCCTGCAGGCTTACAAACTCCCGGTAAATGCCGTAGCCGACGCCATCAGCAAATCCAACAACGACGTAGGCGGACGGTTGGTGGAGTTCAGCGGGCGCGAGTACATGGTGCGCGGCCGAGGTTATCTTCGCTCGCTCGACGACATCGGCAACATTGTTCTCCTCAGCAATGCGCAGAGCGGAACTCCGGTGCGAGTGCGCGACGTGGCTACGCTCACCTATGGACCGGCGATGCGACGCGGCGTTACGGACCTGAACGGACGCGGCGAGGCCGTCGGTGGCGTCGTCATCATGCGCGTGGGCGAGAATGCGGAAAGAGTGATCCAACGTGTGAAAGCGCAGATTACCCTTGTGCAGCCGTCTCTTCCCAAGGGACTACGTATTGTGCCCGTCTATGATCGCTCCGAGTTGATTGGTCGTGCGGTACACAATCTGCGCCACACCTTGATTGAAGAACTGATCATCGTCAGCCTGGTGATTCTGATCTTCCTCTGGCACTTCCCGAGCGCGGCAATTCCGATCATTACGATTCCGATCACGGTGATGATTGCTTTCATTCCACTGCAGCTTTCAGGGATGACCGCAAATATCATGTCGCTCGGCGGAATCGCCGTGGCGATTGGCGCAATGGTCGATGCGGCAATCGTTGTGGTGGAGCAGACGCACAAAAAGCTGGAGCACTGGGAAGAAGGCGGACGTAAAGAAGACTATCGCCGGGTAGTCATCGACGCCGTCAAGGAGGTGGGCGGGCCGAGCTTCTTTGCGCTGCTGGTGATTGCCGTTTCCTTCATGCCCGTGTTTGCCCTGGAGGCGCAGGAGGGCCGCTTATTCAAACCCTTGGCTCTGACGAAAACTCTTGCCATGGTGATTGCCGCTCTGTTGGCCATCACGCTCGACCCCGCAATGCGACTGCTGCTTACGCGAGTGAAGGACTTCAACTTCCGGCCCAAGTGGCTGGCACGAGCGACGAGTGCGCTGCTGGTAGGAAAGATTCGTAGCGAAGAAGAGCACCCCATCAGCAAACCCATGATGAAGGTGTATCAGCCGATCGTGGAGTTCTCTCTCGAACACAAATGGATTCCAATTACGGCTGCGCTGCTGCTGATGGCTGTGACAATTCCTGTGTACAACAAACTCGGCTCCGAGTTCATGCCACCGCTCGACGAGGGCACGCTGCTGTATATGCCCACGACGACACCGGGAATTTCCGTAGGACAGGCAAGCTTGCTGCTGCATGAGCAGGACCGCATTCTAAGCACCTTTCCTCAAGTGCAGTCCGTCTTCGGCAAAGCGGGACGCGTGGAGAGCGCTACCGATCCTGCTCCATTTTCGATGATGGAAACCGTCGTGGTGCTCAAGCCTCGCGAACAGTGGCCTGAGCAGGAGCGCTGGTACACTCACCGGCTGCCGCAATCTACGCACGCAGCACTCAGTCATATCTGGTCAGATCGTCAGACGACGAACGAGCTGATTTACGGTCAGGGCGGGCTGAACGAAGCGTTGACCATGCCCGGTGTTACAAACGCTTGGACCATGCCGATCAAGGGACGCATCGACATGCTGACCACCGGAGTGCGAACACCGCTCGGCGTGAAGGTGCTCGGTTCCAATCTCGAAGAGATCGAGCGCATTGGTCACGAAGTAGAACAGACACTTCACAGCGTTCCGGGAACAGCCAGCGTTTACGCTGAACGAACCACCGGCGGATACTTCCTGGACTTCGACCTCAAGCGCAACGCCCTGGCGCGATACGGTCTGAATGTGGACGACGCGCAATCTGTCCTGATGAGTGCAGTAGGCGGGCAGACAGCGACGACCACCGTGGAAGGGCGTGAGCGGTATGCCGTAAGCATCCGTTATATGCGTGGATACCGCAGCGATCTGCAATCTCTGGAACGTGTACTGGTGCAGATTCCGGGCGGCGCGCAGGTTCCGCTGGGCGAGTTGGCAACGCTTTCCATGCGAACCGGGCCGGGAATGATTCGCGACGAAAACGGAAGGCTCAGCGGCTACGTTTTTGTGGATGTTGCCGGACGCGATCTGGGAAGCTATGTGGCCGACGCACGGCGCGCTGTGCGGGCGAAGGTGAACGTGCCTACCGGCTACCGGTTGGTCTGGAGCGGCCAGTACGAGTCCATTCAGCGTGTACGCGAGCGATTGAAGTTAGTGCTGCCGATTACGCTTTTCGCCGTGGTTCTACTGCTCTACGCCAACACCGGGTCGGCGGTTAAGACTGGCATCATATTGCTGGCTGTTCCCTTCTCCGGCATCGGCGCTATTTGGCTGCTGCACTGGATGGGTTACAACATGAGCGTCGCCGTGTGGGTAGGACTGATCGCCCTGCTCGGTGTAGATGCGGAAACAGCAGTGTTCATGCTGCTCTACCTTGACCTGTCATGCGCTGAAGCAGCGGCGCGCGGCCAGCTCTCGTCATGGAGACAACTGCGCGATGCAATTGAGCATGGAGCAGTAAAAAGGCTCAGGCCTAAGGTGATGACCGTGGCCTGCATGATCTTCGGACTGCTTCCGATTCTTTGGTCCAACGGCGCTGGGGCAGACGTGATGAAGCGAATTGCCGTCCCCATGGTCGGCGGTATCGTGACATCCTTCCTGATGGAACTGATCGTGTATCCGCCGTTGTTCGCGATCTGGAAGTGGAAATTCGAAGTGCAACCGGCGATGCGACGCAGAATCGAATCGTCCGAACTTGCCGGAACGGAATTGGATCACGCCACAAGGTGATCTCCACCTATCAACGAACTTACAACTATGAAGGAGTAACTCAATGAAGAAAATGTTTGCATCTCTGATGATTCTTATCGCCATGGGAGTCCTCCCCGCGATGGCTGCCCCAACAACCTTGACCGGCGTGATCACCGATGACATGTGCGGAAACGGCAAGCACATGATGCCCGGAAAAACGGAGGCCGTATGCACCCGCGAATGCGTGAAGCATGGTGCGAAATTCGCTGTTGTTTCAAACGGGAAGACCTACGTCCTCGCCGGAAAGGCCGCCGAGGTCAGCGCACTGGCGGGCAAGAAAGCGACTGTAAGCGGCGACCTGAATGGCAACACTCTGACCGTAAACTCGGTTGCTGCCGCGAAGTGATCTGGCTGCATCAAACATTTAGGTGCCAAGCTCTCGCGAAGCAGCGCTTGGCACTCGACTTCTCCGGGCAAAATCGCATTGAATGCTTGACAGTGGCCCGCGATTTCGCTATCTTCAAACACACTTACATGCGAATTACCAAAACATCCCGGACATCGATTACAGGCACAACAACAAGCCTGTTCCCGGGCGCATGTGAGTTCCGCGAAGAGATCAGCTAAAGAAACAACTGATTCGCACCCTTCCAGAACCCATCGCCTACAGACGATGGGTTCTTTGTTTTGTTTGATACAAGGAGCGGTAATGATCGTAATGAAGTTCGGCGGCAGCTCGGTGCAGGATGCAACGGCAATTCGCCGGGTCGCCTCGATTGTGGCATCGCGACAGGCAGAGCAGCCAGTCGTGGTTGTAAGCGCCATGGGCGGAGTAACCGACAAGCTGGTACAGATTTCCGAAAGCGCGGCGCGCAGCGAACTAAGTCCGGCTCTCTCCTTGCTGGATGGCATTCGCGCCTGTCATATTGCGGCGGCCGACAATATGCTCACTCCCGCTCAGGCCGCTGCGTTCACCGATGAGCTCGATGAAGGCCTCGCCGAATGTACCGCCCTGATTGCAAAGATCGCAGCGCAAGGATCGGCGACGCCAGGACAGCATTCCCACATGCTCTCCTTTGGCGAAGTCCTCTCAAGTACGTTGTTGGCGGCTGCCTTCAACGCACTCTGCATTCCCGCAGCACACGCTGACTCCCGAAAACTCATCGTTACCGACTCCCGCCATCCTATCGCAACGCTTTTCGCTCCCCAGACCCGCACAAAACTTCTTGAAGTCATCCCCTCACTGGTTGAACAAAAACTTGTCCCCGTACTCGGGGGGTTCATCGCCTCCAGCGAGTCGGGCGAGGTCACGACCCTGGGACGTGGCGGATCAGACTATTCAGCAGCCATTATCGGGGCCGCACTCAACGCCGATCGCATCGAGATATGGACCGACGTCAGCGGCATTCTCACGACAGATCCGCGGATTTGCCCTAAGGCGCAACGCATAGCCGAAATCAGCTTTGACGAGGCCACCGAGCTCGCCTGCTTCGGTGCCAAGGTGCTGCACCCGGCAACCCTGCTGCCCGCCGTCGAGCACGACATTCCCGTAGCCGTACTGAACTCGCACAAGCCCACCGAAACCGGCACTATCATCCGCGCAGTAGCCGCACACGGTCCATCGGCATTTCGCGCCATCGCCGTCAAACGGAACATTTCAGTTTTCAACGTACGCGCACCGCGCCACGTCGGCTCGTTGCGATTTCTGGATGACCTTTTCAGCCTGCTACGCTGGCATCATTTGCAGAGCGAGATTGTTGCCATCTCGGGAGCGACCGCATCGGTGGCCGTGGAAGGAAGTCAGGAATTAGTACGGCTGATTTCGGAGCTGGAGGCGCTTGGCGAAGTGGATTTCCAGCCTGAAATGGCGATCATCTGCCTGGTAGGCGAAGACATTCGCGGTCGCATCGGCATCGCTTCCGAGGTTTTTGGCGTACTCGCCGCTTCCGGGATCAACATTCGAATGATTGCGCAAGGGTCGTCGGAAATCAGTGTAAGTTTTGTGGTCGAGGAGAAGGATGCGGTGAAATCGGTGCAGCACTTACATCGGCACCTATTCGAGCAGCCTTCCGCCTCGCCCTCGCACTCGTCCAGCGCGCCACGCGAAACCGCTCAAGCTTAATCTTTTACCGCATCAAGATTGGAGAAACAGATTGGCTACTATTACGGCATTTGATCAGGCTTCCCCGACGAAGGCTCCCACTCTGAAGGTGGCGATTCTTGGCTTTGGTACCGTAGGCAGCGCTGTCGCGCGTATCCTTTGCGATCAGCCCGCGCATTCGCCTCTGAAGCTAACGCATATTTTCAATCGCAACGTGGAACGCAAAAGGGTCGACTGGGTCAACGGCGAAGTGAATTGGTTGACCGACGTTGAGCAGGTGCTCGGCTCAGATGCGGACATCATCGTGGAATTGGTTGGGGGGACCAACCCGGCGCACGACTGGATTTCGCGTGCGCTGATGGCAGGAAAATCCGTGGTCACTGCCAACAAGAAGCTCATTGCGCAACATGGTCCGCAACTCTCCGCACTGGCTCGCGAACACGGTGGCGCACTTTCCTTCGGAGCCTCGGTGGCAGGAGGCGTTCCCGTAATAGACGCGCTGCAGGAGGGCCTTGCCGGAGATCAACTCTACAAGGTCTGCGGCATTCTCAACGGCACCTGCAACTACATTCTCACCAAGGTTGAGCGCGAAGGCGTCTCTTTCGAGGCCGCACTTGCAGAGGCGCAGAGCGCCGGTTTCGCCGAGGCCGATCCTACCGACGATGTCGATGGTTACGATGCACGCGCCAAGCTTGTTATTCTCTCCCGTATTGGTTTAAAGGCAGTGGTTGAGCCCGAGCAGATTCCGTGCTCCTCCATCCGCAGCCTTAGCGCGGTTGATTTCACTTATTCGCACGAACTCGGTTGCACGATTCGCCAAATCTCGCGAGCCGAGCGCCGCGACGGACACATCTACGCATCCGTGCAGCCTGCGCTGGTTCCCATCGAGTCACCGATGGCACACATCACCGGCAGCCTGAATCTTGTGCTCTCCAGCGGCAAGTATGGCGGCCAGACAGCATTCAGCGGACACGGTGCGGGCGGACACTCCACGGCGGTTGCGGTCGTCAGCGATCTGCTGGACATTGCGCGTGGCCGTTCGGGCGACAACGTGCGGCAACAAGCAGCAGCAGATGCGCTACCGGTCAGCGGAAATTTTGCCTCAGCCCATTACCTCCGATTCACCGTGCGTGACCGTCCGGGAATCGTCGCCGCAATCGCGAATGCTCTGGCCGCACACAACATCAATATCGACGCGCTGTTGCAAAGGCCTGGTTTCGACAAGGACGCTCTGCCCTTTGTGGTCACGCTTGAACATTGCGGAGCCGAGGAACTCGAAGCAGCCATGCGCGACATTCGCAAACTTGATTTTCTGGTCCACGCTCCACTGACTATGCCGATCCTTACGAGGGAGCTCTGATGCAACTCCGCTGCTTTGATGTAAACTGCGCGACCAAGCTCGACTTGCACGCACCCGTGCTGTCCTGTCCCAAATGCGATGAGTTGCTTGAAGTGGAGATCGATGCACCTGCGGTTTCTGCCGCCTCGCTGAAGGAACTGTGGAGCGAACGCCGCAAGTCTCGCGATCCCCGCGATATTAGCGGCGTATGGCGCTATCGCGAGTTTCTTCCCGACTACCCCGCGAACGAAATCGTGAGCCTCGGCGAGGGCAACACCCCGCTGGTACATGGACACAGAAGCGCCGCGTGGGCCGGAGTCTCCGATCTGCAATTCAAGCATCTGGGATGGAATCCGACAGGTTGCTTCAAGGATCTGGGGATGACCGTCGGCATGACCGAGGCAGTCCATACTGGGGCCACCGTTGTTGCCTGTGCCTCCACCGGGAACACTGCTGCATCGCTGGCGGCCTATGCGGCGCGAGCCGGCGTGACCGGACGCGTGTATCTTCCCGCCGGACAAGTCTCGCTGAACAAGCTCGCTCAGGCGCTCGATTTCGGCGCGGAGGTCGTCGAGATCGAAGGCAGCTTCGACGATGCTCTCAACACGCTGCTGGAGAAAACCGGCGACGGGATTTACTTCCTCAACTCCATCAATCCGTTTCGCATTGAGGGTCAGAAAACGACGATGTTCGAGTTGATGGATCAGCTCGACTGGAAAGCTCCCGACTACCTCGTTGTCCCCGGAGGCAATCTCGGCAACTCCGCTGCATTCGGCAAAGCCTTTGACGAGTTGTTGCGCTTCGGTTTCATCGAGAAGGCGCCGCGCATGATTGTTGTGCAGGCCGCAGGCGCCAATCCCTTCGCGCAGCTCTGGCGCGACAATGCAGACGAACTCTCGCCGGTGGAGGAACCCGAAACCATAGCGACCGCAATCCGTATAGGAAATCCACGCTCGTGGAGAAAGTCCCTGAGTGGAGTTCGCAAAACCGGAGGCCAGGTACTCGACGTGACCGATGATGAAATCGCGGAAGCGAAGGCGGTCATTGGGCTCGACGGTATCGGCTGTGAGCCAGCTTCGGCTGCTACGCTCGCCGGACTGCGCAAGCTTCGCGCCAGCAACAGCGTTCCCGCGGACGCGAGTGTCGTTGCAATTCTTACGGGCCACGTTTTGAAAGATACCAACTTCATCATCCGTGCTCATCAGCGGGAGGAAGCGCATGCCCACTCATAAAGACGAGATCGTCATACGCGTGCCCGGGTCCATTGCCAATCTCGGGCCAGGCTTCGATACACTCGCCGTTGCCGTTCAGCTCTACCTTACGCTGCACGTCCGCGTCATGCCAGGCGAAGACAGCTTGCATTTCGAGTTCTTGAATCAACGGCTCGATGGCGAGAACTATATTGAGCGTGCATTTCGGTTCATAGCCGCACGCCACAACGTCGCGATTCCCTGCCTTAATGTGCAGGTGGAAAGCGAAATCCCAATGAAGGGCGGCCTTGGTAGCAGCGCCGCCGCTACGGTGGCCGGTTTGCGATTGTTTGAAGCAGTATCCGGTCCTCTCGATGAGCAAGAACTGTTGACGACGGCGTGCGAGTTGGAGGGGCATCCCGATAACATCGCAGCAGCGCTTCTTGGTGGCTTGACTGTGAGTTGTGAAGTTCCGGGAGCATTGCGCGTACTGCGCGCCATCTGGCCAGAGTCGTTGGCCATCGTGGTTGTTACGCCCGAACAATACCTTGCCACGAAAACTTCGCGCGCCGTTCTGCCTAACATGATTTCGCGCGCCGATGCAATCTTCAACGTGCAGCGCGTCGCATTCCTGCTGGAAGCGCTACGCACCGCCGATTTTGCGCTCTTGCGCGAGGCTCTCGAAGATCGTCTGCACCAACCTCACCGCGCCGCAATCGTACCCGGGTTGCAGGAAGCTCTAGACCTGCGTCATCCCAGCCTGCTCGGAGTCTGCCTGAGTGGCGCCGGTCCTTCCATCGTTGCGCTGGCGCAACAGAACCTGGATGAAGTAAGTGAATTGCTGGCAAACATTTACATCCGTAGATCTATTCCCTTCCGCATTCGTACCTTGCAGGTACATCCCACCAACGCGCCGGGCAAGCTCCCCGGGCATTTACAAGCGCGCAGTTGTTGTGTGGAAAGTGCAAGCAGTTGGAAGAGCTAGCCGGAAATCATCCTTAGAGCGGTTTCAAAGTAGATGTGTCTGCCATCTGCTGAGAGGGTCATCCTTGAGCCGAAGGCGAAGGACCACAGCAATGCCCAAGTCTCCCGCGTGGCCTCAAGCTTTTCAGCCCGCCATCGATTCTTCTTTTCCTCGCTCCCGCGGGACATACCTTCCGTGAAACCGTTCTAAGACAACTCGTGCAAGAGAAGAAGGCAGCCCACAAGCCGCCTCTTCTTAACGCGAAAACATCCCGGCTCTACGCTCCTGCGGCCTTGGATGCGCTCAGGTACTGGTCCACATCGGCAGCGGCCTTGCGCCCTTCGGCAATCGCCCAAACCACCAGAGATTGTCCGCGACGCATGTCTCCGGCGGCAAAGACACCCTCTACCGAAGTCATGCCGCGCTCATTTGTGGCGACATTGCCGCGTCCGTCAAGCGTCACGCCAAACTGCTCCAGCATTCCATTCCGCACCGGCCCCGTGAAACCCATCGCCAGCAACACGAGGTCTGCTTCGATGACGGTTTCAGTTCCGGCAACTGGAGCAAACTGCGGAGGCGGGCCAACCTGAATCGCGTGCAAACGCTTAACATTTCCGTCGGCATCGCCCTCAAAATGGATTGTGTTCAGGCTCCACTCGCGGGTGCCGCCTTCCTCGTGCGAACTTTCAATGCGCAACTGCAGCGGCCACAGCGGCCACGGCGTCTGCTCGGAGCGCGTCTCCGGCGGCTTGGGCATGATCTCAAACTGCCGCACGTTCGCCGCACCCTGGCGCAAACTGGTGCCAAGACAATCCGCTCCTGTATCGCCGCCGCCGATGATGACAACTCTCTTTCCGGTCGCAAGTATCGAGCTCTCAGCAGGAACCATGTCACCTAGCACTCGATGTGTCTGCTGCGGCAGAAACTCCATGGCAAAGTGAATGCCCTTCAGCTCTCGTCCCGGAACATTCAAATCACGCGGAGCTTCCGATCCTCCCGCAAGCACAACAGCGTCGAACTGCTTGCGCAATTGCACCGCATCCACGTTTACACCAACATGCGCGTTGGTCACGAACTTCACACCCTCGGCTTCCATCTGTGCGATGCGACGATCGATTACATGCTTTTCAAGCTTGAAATTAGGAATACCGTAGCGCAACAGTCCGCCAATGCGGTCTGCCTTCTCATACACGGTAACGTCGTGACCGGCGCGACACAATTGCTGCGCAGCCGCCAACCCTGCTGGCCCCGAACCGATCACTGCAACCTTCTTGCCGGTCTTTTCCTGCGCTGGTTCGGGAAGAATCCAACCCTCTTCCCAACCGCGCTCCACAATTGTTTTTTCAATCTGCTTGATTGTCACCGGAGGCTGGTTGATTCCCAGCACGCAGGAAGCCTCGCAGGGCGCAGGACAGATGCGGCCCGTAAACTCCGGAAAGTTGTTGGTCGAATGCAGACGCCTGACGGCCTCTTCCCAGCGATCGTGATAGACGAGATCGTTCCAGTCGGGGATGTGATTATTCACCGGGCATCCCGTATGGCAGAAGGGCACGCCGCACTCCATGCAGCGCGCGCCTTGTTGCTGCACGCTGGAACGCGGGAACTCTTCGTAAATCTCGAACCAGTCCTTGACGCGTTCTTTCGGCGCGCGGCGCGTAGGCAGTGCTCTTTCAAATTCCATGAACCCCGTTGGCTTACCCACGCTGCACCTCCATGGCCGCAACGGCCGCCATCTCGCGGAATCCCGTGTATTGAGTTGTTCTGCGTTCCACTCCCAGCACCCTCTTCAACTCGTGAGGATAGACCTTTACGAAATGCGACAGCACAGATGTCCAGTTCGCCAGAATTCTCTTTGCCTGCGGACTACCCGTGCGCCGCGCGTGTTCCTCGACCAGCGCGGTAAGCACTCGCACGTCTTCTGCACCCATCAACGGTTCCAGATCGACCGATTCGAGATTGCAACTCTTCTCATGGAAGTCTCCGCGCTCGTCATACACATATGCGATACCGCCGCTCATGCCTGCCGCAAAGTTTCTACCGCACGGCCCGAGCACCACGACCACGCCCTTCGTCATGTATTCGCAGCCGTGATCGCCAACGCCTTCGACTACTGCGATGGCACCTGAGTTGCGGACCGCAAAGCGTTCTCCGGCGACTCCGCTGAAGTAGGCCTCGCCACTCGTCGCGCCATACAGAACCACGTTGCCGATGACGATGTTCTCCTCAGGACGGAAGCGTGATTCGCGCGGAGGATAGACAACGATGCGTCCGCCGGAGAGGCCCTTGCCAACGTAATCGTTGGCATCGCCCTCCAGGGACATCGTGATTCCCCTCGCAAGGAATGCGCCAAAGCTCTGTCCAGCCGAACCGTTGAACCTCAAACGAATCGTCTCGTCGGGCAGTCCGTCGGCTCCATAGCGCCGAGCTACTTCGCCACTCAACATCGTTCCCACCGTGCGATGTACGTTGTGAATCTTGAACGACACATCGACCGGCTTTGCTTCATCCAATGCAGGCTTCACAGCGCTCATCAGTTCGTGATCGAGCGCCTGTTCCAGTCCATGATCCTGTTTGTGAATGCAATGGCGCGCAACACGCGTCGGCACGGCCGGCGTGTAGAGGATCGTCGAGAGATCGATGCCCTTGGCCTTCCAGTGATCGCTCGCCAGTCTGGCTTCCAACCTATCGACACGTCCCACCATTGCGTCAAAGGTGCGGAATCCGAGGCGTGCCATGTACTCGCGAACCTGCTCGGCAAGGAAAAAGAAGAAATTGATAACGTGTTCGGGCTGCCCGGCAAATCGCGCACGCAACACAGGATCCTGCGTCGCAATTCCCACGGGACACGTGTTGAGATGGCACTTGCGCATCATAATGCACCCCATCGCAACCAGCGGCGTTGTGGCAAAGCCAAACTCTTCTGCTCCGAGCAGCGCGGCAATCACCACGTCACGCCCGGTCTGCAACTTGCCATCGGTCTGCACGCGAATACGGCTACGCAGATCGTTCAGCAGGAGCACCTGCTGCGCTTCGGCGAGTCCAAGCTCCCAGGGAATACCCGCGTGGCGGATCGAACTGAGAGGCGAAGCACCTGTGCCTCCGCTGTCGCCACTGATCAGCACCACGTCGGCATGTGCCTTCGCCACGCCTGCTGCCACCGTTCCCACGCCGACTTCAGAAACCAGCTTCACGCTGATGCGCGATTGAGGATTCACGTTCTTCAGGTCGTAGATGAGCTGCGCCAAATCTTCAATCGAGTAGATATCGTGGTGCGGCGGCGGAGAAATCAATGTGACTCCGGGCGTCGAGTGCCGCAGGCGCGCAATGACCTCATCCACCTTGTGCCCTGGCAGTTGCCCTCCTTCGCCAGGCTTTGCGCCTTGCGCCATCTTGATCTGCAACTCATCGGCATTCACAAGGTAATGCGCGGTTACGCCAAAGCGTGCGGAAGCTACCTGCTTTACCGAACTACGCCGCAAATCGCCGGTCTCGTCTGCCTGGAAGCGTGATGCATCTTCTCCACCCTCGCCGGTGTTGCTGCGGCCGCCGATACGGTTCATCGCAATTGCAAGCGTCTCGTGCGCTTCCTTGCTGATGGAGCCGTACGACATGGCGCCGGTCGCAAATCGCTTTACGATTTCTTTTGCCGACTCCACTTCTTCCAACGGTATCGGCTTATCCGAATCTTTCAACTTCAGCAACCCGCGCAGAGTACACAGTTGCCGGTTCTGTCCGTCGATAAGATCGGTATATTCCTTGAAGGTCTTTGCGTTTCCCTGCCGCACCGAATGTTGCAACTTGCTAATCGTCTGCGGATTCAGCAGGTGATACTCGCCATCGACGCGATGCCGGTAAGCGCCGCCAATTTCCAATTCCAGCTCCGACGACGTGCGCGGACGGAATCCATACTCGTGCCGCATCACCGATTCGCGCGCGATAACCTCCAGTCCGACTCCCTCAATGCGGGAGACGGTTCCGGAGAAATATTCCTTCACCAGTGCCTTGCTCAGGCCGATAGCTTCAAAAACCTGCGCGCCGCGATAGCTCTGCAGCGTGGAGATACCCATTTTCGAGAAGGTTTTCAGCAGCCCCTTGTCGATGGCTTTGATGAAGTTCTTCACCGCTTTCTCAGCCGTCACTTCATCCGGCAGCAGACCGCGCGAAACCATATCCTCCAGCGTCTCAATGGCCAGATACGGATTCACCGCGCTTGCTCCGTACCCGATCAGCAGCGCGAAGTGCATCACCTCGCGTGGTTCGCCGCTCTCAACGATCAACGCGATTTTGGTACGCGATCCTTCCTTCACCAGGTGATTGTGGACCGCGGCAAGAGCCAGCAACGACGGAATCGGCGCGTATTCCTTATCAATGCCACGATCGGAGAGAATCAGCAGCGTGTAACCCGACTCCACGGCGAGCGATGCGCGACGGCACAGACTGTCGAGCCCGCGCTTCAGTCCCATTCCGTCTTCCTCCACTCGGAACGCAGCCGACAGCGTCGTCGCCAACAGATCGCCACTTGAAACACGGCGCAGCTTTTCCAGGTCGCGATTCGTCAGGACCGGCTGCGGCAGCTTTAGTGTGTGGCAATTCAGCGGAGTTTCATCAAGGATGTTGCGCTCGGTTCCAATGTAGCTGGTGAGCGACATCAGCAGGTCTTCGCGAATCGGGTCGATAGGCGGATTCGTAACCTGCGCAAAGAGCTGTTTGAAGTAGTTGAACAGAATCTGCGGACGATCCGAAAGGCAAGCCAACGGCGTATCGCTGCCCATCGAGCCCGTGGGCTCTTCGCCGTTGCGGGCCATCGGTTCCAGGATGATTTTGATGTCTTCTTCCGTGTAGCCGAAGACGCGTTGACGAGCGATGATTGTTTCGTGACTGGGGCCGTGAACTCGCGTCGGCTCGGGCAGATGTTCCAGCGTGATCTGGTTTTCCTTGATCCACTCTGCATAGGGCTGCCGCGAGGCGAGTTGCGCTTTGATCTCCTCGTCGCTAACGATACGACCGGCAACCGTATCTACCAGGAACATGCGTCCCGGCTGCAGACGGCCTTTGTACTTCACGCGCTCCGGCGAAAACTCCAGCACTCCAGCCTCGGATGAAAGCACAACCAGGTCATCAGTAGTTACAACATAACGCCCCGGACGCAACCCGTTGCGGTCCAGCGTTGCGCCAATCACGCGGCCATCAGTAAAGGCCATCGATGCCGGTCCATCCCACGGCTCCATCAGAGACGCATGGTATTCGTAAAAAGCACGTTTCGCGGGGTCCATGTGAGGATTGCGCGACCAGGCTTCCGGAATCAGCATGGCCATCACGTGCGGCAGTTCGCGGCCCGAGTGCAGCAGCAACTCCACCGCATTGTCGAACGAAGCAGAATCACTGCCTCCGGGCGTAATCACCGGAAATATCTTTTTCAGATCGTCGCCAAACAGCGGAGACTCCAGCAGATTCTGGCGTGCATTCATCCAGATCACGTTGCCCTTAACGGTGTTGATTTCGCCGTTGTGCGCGACGTGGCGATAAGGATGCGACAGCGGCCAGCTCGGAAAAGTATTGGTGGAGAAGCGCTGGTGAACCAGGCACAGCGCGCTGGTCACAAGTGGGTCGCTCAACTCCGGATAGAACTTTGTGATCTGGGGGGCGAGCAGCAGACCTTTGTAAACGATAGTTCGACATGAAAGCGAGGGAATGTAGAAGTTGCTACGGCCTTCGATGTCAGAGTGCGCAATTTCATTTTCGATTCGCCGCCGCACCACGTAAAGCTTTCGTTCAAAATCGGTTTCCTTCAACGGCTCCAGTGTCTTCAGAAATATTTGCTCGATGTAAGGCTGCGAGCCCCGAGCGACACGGCCGATTGCGGTTCCGTCCACCGGCGTATCGCGCCAACCCATCACCTCAAAACCCTCTTCCTGGATGATCTTCTCTACAACACCTTCGCACTGCAGCCGTTCCAGCTTTCCAACCGGCAAGAAAACCATGCCCACCGCATAGCTGCCCGGTTCGGGCAACTCCATTCCCAACGTAGAGCATTCGCGAACAAAGAAATCGTGTGGAATCTGAATCAGCACGCCTGCGCCGTCGCCTGTTTCGGGATCGCATCCGCAAGCTCCTCGGTGCTCCAGATGCGTGAGCACCTCAATCCCCTTCTCCACAATCGAGTGGCTCTTCTCGCCGCGTATGCTGGCAACGAATCCAAGACCGCACGCATCGTGTTCGTTCGCCGGGTCATACAAACCCTGTGCTGGCGGCAATCCACTCGCGTGCATCTGCTGATGATCCTCGTCGTGCCCTTCTTTGTTCTCTCGCATTGCTCTCCCGTTGCGCTTGCCAAGCGCGTCTTCAGCTGGAAACAACTGCCTAAAACACGAAGCCCGCCAAATTTGTGGTTGGCGGGTGAGTAGTGCTCGGGCTGTTTAAAGATTGCCTTCTGCTATCCCCCGCTAACGGTGGTAATTCGCTTGGGTACGCCAATTGTGCGTACGTCAAGCGACACCGGTGTTGTGTGCGGGGCTGTAGCTGTAAGAATCATAATTGATAACCGAGATTAGCCGAGAATTGCCCGAGAGTCAACGGCTGGGCTCACATAATCAGGCAGTTTTGTGGCGAGACCAGGCGCGCAGATCGTGTTTTAACGGAACTCACACCCTCATCTGCAAAGAACCGTGTTAGCAAAGATGGTACACGAGCTACGCCAAGCCAGCCGCTATCATTCTTATTCTTAGTCACTTGAGCCGCATTCGATGCGGCCTGCGGCTCTCCGGTCCAGGGCCAACCAGGAATACTGGATCAGATCACAACACATTGTGATACTATGCAGACAGTATCTCGCGAGTTGGATGCGCGATTCTGAGTTGACCCCGCCTAGAAACACTGCGATTCGATCTCAAAATCTCCTCCCGACAGAAATTGCAGGATATGTGTTTACGCGCGCACACATCCGACTCGCGCGCCTAGTATAGAGAGAAGAAGAAAACCATAGAATGAGTACATTTCAAGAAATGCCGCTCCAGGCGCAACTAAAACAGGCGCTTGCGGCAAAGAACTTTGTAAACCCCACCCCAGTTCAGATTCAGGCGATTCCGCCGGCACTCGAAGGCAAAGACGTGATTGCGACAGCGCAGACCGGTACCGGTAAAACGCTGGCCTTCCTGATCCCCGTGATGGAAATGCTGGCCGTAACGCCAGCGGGAAAAATCAATGCGCTTGTGCTTGTGCCCACGCGCGAACTCGCCATCCAGGTACACGAGCAGTACGAAGCACTGCGTTCCAAGAAAGTTCCGCCGGCCGCGTTGGTCATCGGCGGATTGAGTGAGAAAGTTCAGATCCGCGCATTGCGCGCGGGAGCCCGGATGGTCGTGGCGACTCCAGGACGCCTGGAAGATTACATGCGCCGCCGCATCGTCGATTTGCGCAATGTTGACGTGCTGGTAATGGACGAAGTGGACCGCATGCTGGACATGGGCTTCTTGCCCGCTATCCAGCGTATCCTGGGCGCATTGCCCGTCGAGCGCCAGACCCTTTGCTTCTCGGCAACCCTTGAGAAGTCGGTTCACGGACTGCTTCAGAAATGCACACACGCTGCCGTCCGCATCTCTTTGGGGAACGTCCTCAAGCCGGCGGAATCTGTTCTATTGCAGGCCTATGAAGTACCGGCCATGCAAAAGGGCAACGTGCTTCGCGAACTGCTCTATGCCGAAGAAGGCAAGACGCTGATCTTCGCCCGCACGAAACGCGGCACGGAACGTCTAGCCAAGGATCTGATGCGCGACGGATTCGCCGCGTCGATGATCCACGGCGACCGTACTCAGAGCCAGCGTTCGGCTGCTCTGGCAGGCTTTGAAGCTGGCCGATTCCAGGTGCTCGTAGCCACTGACGTTGCCGCCCGTGGCATCCATGTGGGCGATGTTGCCCATGTCGTCAATTACGATCTTCCCGCAATTGCAGAAGACTTTATCCATCGTGTGGGCCGCACTGGCCGTGCCGGACATTCCGGCCGCGCAACAACGATCGTTAGCGGTGCTGAAATGATCGAACTACGCCGCTTTGAACGCACGCTCAAGCTGCGTATCGAGCGCAAGGAACTGAGCAAGATGCGTAAGGCTTTGCCTGCGGAGATGCCAATTCCGATCACGCACATGAGGAAGAACACAAACACGTTGAAATCGCGCACGCTGAATAGCCTGCCGGGCGAGATCTTCGCGTAAGAGTTTCTGTTATCGGGGAGGAGGCGGGATTACTCCCGCCGTCCTTCCATACCACCGGACCGTCCGGTATCCGGCGATTCCTGTCCCAAGGCAAGACGCGAGACCTTCCCTGCATATACCCGCCGAATCTACGTCCTCTCCGAAGTAGCCACCATAGCTACTCCAGTTGCGCTTACGCGCAACGCGCCATGCCTGACCTACCCCAAAAAAGCGGCCGAGAAGGCCGCCACAGAGTGTTGAGAGCTAAAACCCTTTTAGTGCGAAACAGCCTGGAAAAGATCGCTCTTCAATAAGGCCTGGAACTTGCTGTCGTCCGCCCTGAACTTAACCGTCAGGCGACCGCTATCGGAATCCACTGCCATGCTGTCCATTGCATTCTTCTCCACCGCCGTGCCCGCGGCCTTCTTGTAGAGCATTCCGGCCTTCATCAGCGCCGAGAGCGTGCCAGCCGTAAAGGAGTCGGAGGTCTGGACATTCAGGCCGAAATCAACGCCGTGCTGCAAATCGAGGCTGTAGTGCGATCCGAGCAAGCGCTTCCTAATCGCATCGAAATCGGCAAGGGCCGCGGCTTCGCCGAGAGCCGAACGCATCATGTTCTGGGTACCCTGCTGATCGAGCACACTCCACACGGGACCAGATTCCGCTTCGCCAATCATCTGCATGACTTCAGGGGTTGACGCCACACCACGAGTGTCGCCGTTTCTGACGTCCAATCCATCCTTTACTGCGCTGGACTCGCCGAACAACATCGTGTTGTCGTCAAGGAATGTCATGATGAAGCCGCCACCAGCAGACCACAGATCGGAATCGTGATACTTCTCGCTCTTCAGTTTCTTCACTCTGAATCGCGCCAGCACCCTTTTCGGCTCAAATTGTCCAGTTGCCACACCAAAATTCCGCAATGCACCCTTCCCACTACGGTAGGCGACAAACGTCAACTGCTCTACGTCCGCATCCGGATTCACGCCCATGCCACGCAGCGATGTCTCAAATGCTTTGAGATTGTCAGGCAGAACGCGATTCTTCAAGGCCATGCCACTCGACGAGTTGCGCAGAACGCGGTAGTCCACCGATATGACCTGCTGAATCTGCGCCGGGAGCACAGTTCGCGTATTCGTTCCAAGCGGTGCCGCCAAAACGCCCGTGCTAAGAGCACAAGACAAAAATAGTGCAATTAAAATACTCTTCATGCTAATGATTGTACCCCCGTCTACCTGAACCCAACACTTAGTCAAAAGTCGCAGTTTTGATCTAAGGTTGGTGAGTACCGCGATTCCGAAGTGCGGCGACCCGTGCGCGAGCCTCCGCTAAAAATTCAGTTTCCATTCCTGCCTCAAATGAATCGAGATTGATCTCAACGTTAGCCAGTGCTCCTTCGATCGCCGCCCGCGCCAGAGCCGAAGCCACAGTCAGATCGCTGGCCATCCTCGGATTCGTTTTAGCCCTCAACGCTGTGGCAAGAGCATCCACCTCAGCAGCGCACTCGGCTGCGCGCAAAGGGACACTGCAAGCTCCGCGCAAGGCTGCCGTTACCGATTCACCCGATGCCTGGGACTGCTCCGGAGAGGCTTGCTTCTGCGTCTTGTAGGCCAGCATCACCGCTTCATAGGAGGCAGCGTCGGCGTCAATCGCTGCCTTCAGTTCCTCACGTAACACCTCCAGCCGCGCCAAGGCCACCGTCAACTCACCGTCGAACTGCGCGTACGGCTTCTTGCCGCGCGACATTCCGGCGACCATCGTCACCAGCCCTGCCGCCATCGCTCCGGCTGCCGCCGATGCGCTTCCGCCTCCCGGCACCGCCGTAGGAGCCGCGAGTTGCTCGATGAATGGCTCAACCCCCGCACGCAATCCGCCGACGGCTGCTTTCCCGCTGATAACCGCGGCCAGGCGGTTTTCCAAAATCAGCGACGAATCGAAGTTTTCGACCTGCAGAAACCATTCCGCAGCGTTCTCCAGCGCACGCTTCGGCACCAGGCCCACGATTTCGCTGGACTGTACCGCCACGCCGTAACGCGCCGCTTCCCGCTTCACGAACTCGAAGACACGCGCCATCGGAGTCAGGTCCGTGTCGGTCAGATTCATGGAAACCTGTGCCTGCCCGCGCACCTCGACGCCCATTCCCTTCACTGCCCGGAATCCGCCGCTCGAGAAGCGAACGGCCTTGGCAATCTTCTTCGCAATCTCCACGTCCTTGGTCTGGAGATACACGTTGTAGGCCACAAGAAATTTGCGTGCGCCAATCACCACGGCACCCGCCGTCGCGTGGCAGCACGGATCGCCGACATCCGGACGCCGCGACTCCAGCGTGAGTATCTCCTCGCGTATCACTTCAAACTGTCCGCGACGAATATTCTCAAGGTTCACGCGTTCCGCTCGGGTAGCAGCGGCCTCGTACAGATACACGGGCACCCTGTAACGCTGCCAAACCTGCTGTCCCAGTTCGCGCGCCATTTGCACGCAATCTTCCAGGGTCGCGCCCTCGATCGGAATAAACGGCACCACATCGGTTGCGCCCAGGCGCGGATGCGCCCCGCGCTGCACGTTCAGGTCTATTAACTCCGTCGCCTTGCCAATACCGGCCAGCACTGCTGCCATCAACGGCTCTCGCTCGCCCACCAGAGTAACGACCGAGCGATTGTGGTCCGCGTCCATTTCGTAGTCCAGCAGATATACGCCGTCGCGCTTCATCGAGTTGACGATGGCGTCCACGCGGGACTTGTCGCGTCCCTCTGAAAAATTTGGTACACACTCAATCAGCGCCATAATTGCGCCTCCGCGCTCACTGCTTCCACCAGTTGTAGCCAATTGAAAACTGCAGGCTGGCATTCACTCCCGGATTATGCCTCCCCAGGGAGGCATTCGAGAGGTGTGTTGCCCGTACATCCCAATTCACTGAGCGTCTCGGCCTGATGAAGTAATTCATGCCGACTCCTGCGCCAGTAACGAAATTGATCTTTGATGTGTCACCTGGCGGAACATGGTCTGTACTCCACAGCACTCCGCCTTGCGTCAGGAAATACGGAACCGCCTTTTTGCCTGCGGTAAAGTTCCACTTCATGATGAGGGGATTGATGCCCAGGCTATATACGTTCTTGTACCCACTCCACAGAACATAATCGAGCGGCATAATTTCCGAATCCACTTCGAACGTGCCGCGCAGAGCGCCTTTCCCGAGTTCGCCAGTCATGACGCGTCCGGCCCGAACACCTGCGCGAATGAATTGCACATTGGTGCGATCAATCAAACCCGTTCCGCCGCTGGCCAACACGCCGAAATTCCAGTGTTCGCGCCTTATGGCCGCCGCATCGTCGGTCGCCTGGGCCATGGCCGCAACCGTGCCGAAAATCAGCAGCGCGAGAAATGCAAGTCGAGACGATTTCATAGTTGAAGGTTTACCTCGAATACGGTAACAGGCCACCAACCCTGCTTCCAAGTCAAAAGGAAAGGGCCGCCCGTGAGCGGCCCTTTCCTGATTCAGTTTGAGGTGCGGTTAGCCTGCTACTTCTTCCAAGTCCTTCTGGTCGATGTCGGCATTCGAGTAGACGTTCTGCACGTCATCGTAGTCCTCAAAGGCTTCCATCATTCGGACCATGGTACGAGCCTGCTGCCCTTCCAACTTGATGTAATTCGCCGGAACCATGCCCAGTTCGCTGTGCTCCGGGGTTACGCCGGAGGCCTTCACGGCTTCCAGTACGGCCTCGTAGGCAGAGGGTTCGGTTACGATCTCCCAACTATCTTCTTCGTCCCTCAGATCGTCGGCGCCATTTTCCAGCACGATGTTCATCAGGTCATCTTCCTTGGCGTCAGACTTCGCCACCAGGATCGTGCCCTTCTTGCTGAACAAGTGCGCAACCGACCCCGCGGAGCCCATGTTGCCGCCGTTCTTGCCGAAGATGTGACGAATATCGCTGACCGTGCGGTTGCGATTATCCGTTGACGTTTCGACCAGGACTGCCACGCCGCCAGGCCCGTAGCCTTCGAAGGTGATCTCTTCGTAGGTCACGCCGGGTAATTCGCCGGTGCCGCGTTGAATGGCGCGCTTAATATTGTCCTGCGGCATGTTTTCGGCCTTTGCCGCAGCAACTGCCGTGCGCAATCTAGGATTTTTCTCAGGATCGCCGCCACCCTTGGCAGCCATCGTGATTTCCTTGATCAGGCGGGTGAAAATCTTGCCGCGCTTAGCATCCAGCGCGCCCTTTTTGTGCTTGATTGTGGCCCATTTTGAGTGGCCAGACATGCCAACCTCGTAAATTGTGTGATTTCTGGAAAAATAGCTCTTAGGTCTTGCCCTATCCAGCCATGAGGGCATACCACTACCGCTCGAACGCTCGGTAACGCCTGAGTATATCACGCGGCGCAGATGCACATCTTCAGCCACATGAGCACCCGTTTCAGCCCGGAATCCACCAACTTAGGTTGTAGTTAACGTGTGCTCAGTCGGAGCCTCCCGCAACCTCGCCGCCGCATCTTCCGGCATCACCGCCGAGCGGTAAGCTTCCTTGAACGAATACGATTTCTGCCGTTCCTGCAGGATTGGCAAAATCTCGATGTGCCAGTGGTAATCGTCGTCGATTGTGCGCCAGTAATTCAGCACCTTGGACTGATGCTGCGTGTTTGGCGCCGTATGCACCACAAGATGAAAGCTGTCGGTAATCGAGCGAATCCGGTTCAACATGCGACGCAACAGCGAAGCACAATCGCGCAGTGCCCCCGGTCGTGAGTTGGCCGTGCGTTCAAAGTGAGCGCTGTGGACGGCAGGGATAATCCAGGTCTCAAACGGCGCGCGCGAGGCAAACGGGCAGCACGCAACGTAGTCGCCGCGAACCTCCACGATTCGTTCGCGCTGATGCAACTCCTGGGTCAGAATGTCACAAAAGACGCAGCGCTCTTTTTGCGCATAGTGCTCGCGGGCCGAGCGCAATTCATAGAGCACACGCCGTGGCACATAGGTCGTTGCCACCATCTGCGACGTGGGATGGTCGAACTCTTGCCCACTCAACGAACCGAAGTCCTTGAAAATGCTAACGTACTTGAACCGGTGATCGTGCTTCAAATCTTCCAGCCGACGCGCACAGAGCAGCAAGAATTGTTCAATCTCCGCATCCGAAGCGGTCCAGAGCTGGCGATCATGCCGGGCATTTTCCACGATAACCTCGTGCGCGCCAACAGAGCGCATCACATCGTAAAGCCCCACCCCTCGCCGCCCCGGGTCGCCCTCCACGTGGTACAGCGGTTGCGGATGCACCACAGCCCGAGCCGCCCATGGTCCGTAGTTCACCGATGCCATCGAGGAAATCACCTGCGGCTGTTGCGGCGACTCAGGGCAAAATGGGCAAACCTGCTGCAAATTCCGCCCCTGCGACGGCTGATCTCCCATAACCACCCAGGAGCGCGTGATTGGATCCTTCCGAAGTTCCATTGCGATAGCAAACCACTACCAAGCCCCAGAGTCAAATACTCGCTCCAGATGGCGCGCTTTCCAGCCTCGTGCGCTCTCATCGGCAGTACCACGGCCGCAATCAGAATTGGCCCGAACTAGGAAGAACACGGCTCTGCTATACTCGCCATTTTGAGACCACAATTTCCTAATGAGTGAAGCCTCCACACCGCTAATGCGGCAGCACGCCGCAATCAAGAAAGAGCATCCCACCGCGCTTCTTTTCTTTCGCGTGGGCGATTTCTATGAGCTCTTCCTCGAAGACGCCGTCACCGCCGCGCGAGAACTCCAGATCACGCTTACCTCGCGCCAGAAAGTCGATGGCGTTGCTCTGCCCATGTGCGGAGTTCCCTATCATGCCGCTGAGGGATACATTTCCAAGCTCATCCGCAAGGGATACAAGGTCGCCATCTGCGATCAGGTGGAGGACCCGAAACTCACGAAAAAGCTGGTGCGCCGCGAAGTTACTCGCGTTGTCACCCCCGGAACCGCCGCCGATTCGCAGCTTGGTTCGGAGGAGAACAATTTTCTCTGCTCCGTCGCCCGTCACAACAGCGCCCAGGGATTTACGTTAGGTTTTGCTGCGCTCGATCTCTCTACTGGGGAATTCCGCACTACAGAGTTCAGCGGTCCAGAGGCAGACCGCCGCGTTGCCGACGAGTTGCAGACGCTGCGCCCGCGCGAGCTTCTCTTTGCCGCATCGCTTCCTCTCTTCCAGTCTGCCTCACCGCAGCCAAGTTTCTCCGCCGCTGCAGCTCCGGCGCCCGCTCCTACCGCCGCGCCGCGCATAGCCTCCACTGAACTTGCGCCTTTTGCGCGTTGGAGCGAAACTCCTCTTGAGGACTGGATATTTGCCTCAGACTACGCCATTCCCCTGGTCGAGAATCACTTCGGCGTGCTGTCGCTCGAAGGCTTTGGCCTGGCCAATCACAACGCCGCAGCTTGCGCCGCTGGAGCCATTCTCCATTACGTGCGCCAGACACAGCGCGGATCGCTTGACCATGTCGACCGCATCAGTTACTACGAGCGTCAGGATTGCCTCATCCTCGACGCGGTCACCGTTCGCAACCTTGAGTTGATCGAGCCGCTCTTTTCTGGATCGGGAGACACCGTCACACTCTTCCGCGCCCTCGACCACACCCTGACGCCGATGGGGAAGCGCCTGTTACGCGCCTGGATGCTGCGCCCCTCTATCGACATCGCAGAAATAGAACAGCGCCTTGACGCTGTCTCTGCAGCGCTCGGCCAAATCATCCATCGCGAGGAGTTACGCCGCGGCCTCGATGGAATCCTCGACATCGAACGGCTTCTCAGCCGCATTGCGCTGGAGACGGCGAACCCGCGGGACATTCTCGCCCTCGCCGCGTCACTGGCAAAGCTACCAATCGTCCACCAGGCGTTGCGGCACTTCCCTTCCGCGCGCTTCACCGCCTTGCAGGATTTGCTCGACCAGCTTACTGATGTTCGTGATCGCATCGAGCGCACGATTCTTCCCGAGCCTCCCATCACGCTCAACGATGGTGGAGTGATCCAGAGCGGACTCGATCCCCAACTCGACGAATTGCGCGACATCAGCCGCAACAGCAAGCGCTACATCGCGCAAATCGAGCAGCGCGAACGCGAGCGCACCGGCATCAACTCGCTGAAGGTCAAGTTCAATAACGTCTTCGGCTTTTACATCGAGATCAGTAACTCAAACCTGCAACATGCTCCCGCCGACTACCAGCGCAAGCAGACTCTGGTCAACGCCGAACGCTTCACCACTCCGGAGTTGAAGGAATACGAAACCAAGGTTCTCGACGCCGAAGAGAAAATCGTCGAAATCGAACGCCGCCTATTCGCCGAGCTGCGTTTGGCCATCGCCGCCGAATCGCGCCGCATTCGTCAAAGTGCGCTGGCCCTGGCGGAGATAGACGTTCTGCTCTCGTTCGCTCACCTGGCCGCCTTGCGCAACTACTGCCGTCCTCAGTTGGACGACAGCGCGCAAATGCTCGAAATCCTCGAAGGCCGGCATCCCGTCATCGAGCAGCCCGAACTTACCGGCTCCAACGACCGCTTCGTCCCCAACGATCTCTATCTCGACGCGACCAAGCAATCGATCCTGCTCATCACCGGGCCCAACATGGGCGGCAAATCCACCTACCTGCGCCAGACCGCGCTCATCGTGCTGATGGCGCAGATGGGCTCATTCGTACCCGCCACCCGGGCCCGCCTCTCCACGGTTGATCGCATCTTCACCCGCATTGGAGCCTCTGACAACCTCGCGCGTGGCCGCTCAACCTTCATGGTCGAGATGACAGAGACCGCCGCCATTCTCAACACCGCCACCTCGCGTTCACTCATCCTGCTCGACGAGATCGGACGTGGCACCGCTACCTACGATGGACTCGCGATTGCCTGGGCCGTCGTCGAGTTCATCCATGAGCGCAGCCGCGCCAAGACGCTCTTTGCCACCCACTACCACGAGCTCACGGAACTCGAAACGCTGTTCGATTCGGTAAAGAACTACCACGTCAGTGTGAAGGAAACCGGCGGAAACATCGTCTTCCTCCGCAAGGTATCGCCCGGAGCCGCCGACAAGAGCTACGGCATCGAGGTCGCCAAGCTCGCGGGCCTCCCCGCCGACGTAATCTCCCGCGCCCGCGAAGTGCTGCATCAGCACGAAAACGCGGAGCACACGGCCACGACCCAACTGTCTCCCAAGCCGGACAAATCCGGCCCCGTACAGTTGACGATCTTCACCCCTGTCTCAAACACGGTGCTGGACCGTCTCCGCGAAGCCGACCTCGACGCCCTCAGCCCGCGCGAGGCGATGAATCTGTTGTACGAGTTAAAAAAGCAGGTGGATTGATTTGGAAAAGATTACAGAGCGACTTTACAGATCGGATTTTTGACTTTCGGGTCATCCTGAGCAACGCGAAGGACCCCAGCACCGATGGAAGTTGTGATGCCGCTCCAAGCTTTCTAACCGCCAACCAAGCGTTCAACCATTTGCTTGCACACGCGTCTTCTCCCGTGCTCTCATCTCGATCATGAAGGGAAGATAGAACTCGATCAAGTGACCTTGGGCGGCATCGGCAATATGAGCCTAGCTGGGGTCCTTCGCTTGCGCTCAAGACGATCCCAAAAGAAAACTAGTTCTTCGCCAGCCTCATATACTCGCTCACCGTCACAAACCGATATCCCTTCGCCTTCAACGCCGTGATCAGTTCCGGCAATTGAGCAGTTGTTGTCGTCAGTTCATGAAACGCCAGCACGTGCGTGTATACGCCCTTTTTCTCGCGCTGCTCAATGGTCTTTACTACGGATTGCGCAAGTGACGGTTTCGGGCAGCCTGCTCCGCGGCCCGCGCAGAGGTAGTCGAGCGAATTGATATCGCGCAGCGCCACCGGGTTCTGGCTAGAGATAGTCAAGATGCGGAAGCCGCGTTTTTCCAGATCCTTCCGCGCATCGTCCGTCAGGTCCCAATCCGGAGGGCGCAACCACTGTGGCTTAGAACCCGTGACACCCTTCACCGCTTCGGCCCCGCGCTCCACGTCGCCCACGACCCATGCTTCGCCTTTTTTCTTCTCGGCCATGCGCAGGTCGGCGTGGCTATAGGTGTGGTTCTCGATCTCATGCCCGCGCCTCAACACATCATGCGCGGCATCCAGGCAGGTCACGCCGATGTTGGTCTCATGCGGAGTCTCCCCCCATGTCTTCGGCGTCAATCTCCAGCCCATGTAAAAAAATGTGGCCTTCACACCATTTCGATCCAACACGTCGAGCATCCCCGGAGCCGCGCCCGTCTGCTTCACTCCATAAAGGACATAAGGCCGAGGCCCATCGTCAAACGTCAACGCGATCAGTTTTTCGGCGGCAAACCCCGGTACGGAAAACATCGCCAGTAACAGCAGAAGGACAAATCGTTTCGACATATTCACCATCTCTGCCGCAATGATAAGTCCGTTTGCTTCCGCGCGAACTAAGCGATTCGCATCAAATTTGCCGATTCCGATCCTGAATTGCTGTCGGCCTGTCTAGTCTTCTACACTCCTCGCATGTCATCTCTGCAAGCTAAAGGAGTCCTCTTCGATCTGGACGGCGTGCTCATCGACAGCACTGCCGGAGTCACCCGCGTGTGGCGGGATTGGGCAACTCGTCATGGGCTCGATCCCGACCGCACCGCCCACACCGCCCACGGACGCCGCGCCATCGACACCGTTCGCCTGCTCGCGCCGCAACTCGATGCCGAAGCCGAGCTCAAGGACCTGGAGTTTCGCGAGATTGCCGAGTCATACGATGTCGTCGTCTTTTCGGGAGCCGCCCGACTCCTCGCATCCTTGCCCACGCATCGCTGGGCCATTGTGACCAGCGGCACGCGCGACCTTGCGAGCCATCGTCTGGAAGTCGCCGGTCTTCCGATTCCCGAATTGATGATTACCGGAAGCGATATCCGGCACGGCAAACCTCATCCGGAGCCTTATCAGCGCGGTGCTGCTCTGCTCGGCCTCCCTACCGCCGATTGCGCTGCCGTGGAAGACGCACCGAATGGAATCCGCTCTGCCCTGGACGCCGGAATGCCTGTTCTTGGGCTGCCCACCACGTATACCGTGGACGAATTACGCGAAGCTACGGCTTTGCTGCCGAACCTTGCTGCTCTACATGCGACGATTGTGGGCGACTTCATTCGCCTAAGCTGGTAAATTGATTGTGTTTGCTGTGTTGGTCCTCAGAATTGACATGGCCGCAACGCAACAGGCACACTTACGCATCGTTGTTGGACTCGTTTTTTCTTAATCCAAACAGGCACGATGGATGAACGTCACGCGATGAACGCACCCAGGGTCTCTTACACGCTCGAATCCACTCTGGCGAGTGTAAACAAGGCCGAGCAAGCCGCCACGGAGGTCGCCGCCAAGTCCGGGTTTGACGAGGACGAAAGCGGACGAATCGCCATGGCTGTTCGCGAAGCTGCCGTAAATGCAGTTCTGCACGGAAACCGTTACGACCCAAACAAACGCGTGACTGTCTCCTTCGAGAGCACTCCCGCGAAGCTGACGGTATCGGTACGCGACGAAGGGCCGGGGCTTGATCCAGCCACGCTTCCTGATCCTCTAGCCCCCGAAAACCTGCTCAAGCAATCGGGACGCGGGATTTTTCTTATCCGGGCATTCATGGACGAAATCAGTTTTCGTACCTTGTCTCCCGGAACCGAAATCACCATGATCAAATTCGTCCGCGGTCCGGGCCGCGACGGCAATAAGGAGGCTAACCAGTGACGATGAAAGCAAGCTCGCGACAAGTAGACGGTGTCACGATCGTCGATCTGAGTGGGCGTATCACACTCGGCGAGGGCAGTGTCGTTCTGCGCGATACGGTGAAGAAGCTTTCCACTCAGGGACACAAGAAGATTCTCCTGAACCTCGGCGACGTCAGCTACATTGACAGCTCCGGGATCGGCGAACTCGTTAGCGCTTTCACCAGCGTTCGGAATGCCGGTGGCGAACTCAAACTGCTGAACCTCACCAAGAAGGTTCACGATCTCCTTCAGATCACAAAGCTCTACACCGTATTTGATATCCAGGATGACGAAGCTTCAGCTATCAGCGCCTTCGGTCGCTAGATAGCGTTCTGGCAAGCATTGCAACAGCAGGGCGCTCACTGAGTCGCCCTGCTTTATTCGCCAGACTGGACACGCCGCCCACATCGCCTCACAATAGCTCTCATGTCCCGCATACCGACCATTGCCTACGAACAAGCCGATTCCTCCGCCAAAGAGATCTTCGATCATTACAAACAAGAGCGCGGCAATGTGCCCAACATGTTTCGCACCGTCGCCCATCGTCCGGAGATTCTCCGCACCATGATCGCGCACTTTCGCGCCGTTATGGAGACCGGCACCGTCGGCGCAAAGCTCAAGGAACTGGTCATCGTTCGTACCTCGCAGATCAACAACTGCGAATACTGTCTCAACTCTCACACTCAGCTCGCGCATCGCCATGGCTGGAGCGAGGAACAGATTGCCGACCTCGCCAACTTCCGCATCCGCGCCGATTTTGGCGAACGAGAAAAGGCTGCCCTCGAATTGGCCGAGCGCGAGACCCTCGATTCAAATGGAATTGACGACGCATTCTGGGCAAAGCTTCGCCAACACTTCGATGAAGGCGAAATCATCGAACTCGCTGCCGCCATCGGGCTGTTCAACTATTTCAACCGGTTCAACAATTCGCTGAAGATGGAGCCCACGAGGTGAGGTTGCGCGGTTTCATCTGGGCCGCGCTGCTCTATGCGGCCTCCGCCTTTGGGCGGCAGGATTCGAACCCTGCCGCCGCCGCTAATACCGTCGCCCCACAAGCACCGAACGCCGGCTCAAAGGCAGAGATGCCGATCACTAATGTTCGGGTCGAGTGCGTTGATCCGTCGCGTGCCTTTGAGCTGATTGATAAATACGGCTGCATAGCGGGAAGGGTTTCTCGCGTTAGCTCACAGAAGAACGGCAACACTCACATCAGTCTCATCCAGTTGCACAGTGATGAGAAATTCCGCGTCGTCATTTTCGCCGAAGATCGCGACAAAGTAGGTGACCTCTCCTACCTGCACGGAAGGGTTGTCGTGTTCTTGGGCGATGTCACGAGCCATCGCGGTCAGCCTGAGCTCATCGTGAAAAACCGCGAGCAACTCCGTGTTACCGCAGGCAATCCGCCTCCAGAGTTCGACGCAAGCCGCACTAAAGGGAAAAGCACCGGGCAGGCATTACATAACTCACGCACCCGCGCCTGGTAGCGATCCCAACTTGGAGCGCCTTTAAACTACGAGCCCTTTTTCAACTCATCCAGCGGATAGAACGTCCCTCGCCATTCCACGCCACCGTGCAGCAGCGTCAACACCGTTGACCGAAACAGTGCAAATACCATCAGAACGCTCGCGGCGGGATGTAGCAGAACATAGCCGATGCTGATCTTCGTACGCCGCCCCATCGCCACATAAATCGCCAGTAGTGAGCCGAGCGCGACAGCATACCCGGCGCGCGCCCAACCGGTTGCAAAAGCGGTCCCGAGCCACGGACCAAGATGCAGCCAGAGCAATCCCATTGCGGCCGCAATCGCAAACGGCAGGTTGTAGTGCAGTTGTGCGAAGAAGTTTTTCGTCAGGTTTTTGACTACGCCTCGGGCTCCCACGGCCCAGCGTATGCGCACCATGTTTTCTCCGAAAGCTACGCAGCAACCAATTCCGGCCTGCTTCGCTTTCTCGCCCATGCGCATATCGTCCACTACGCTCAAACGAATAGATTCATATGTGCCAATCTTTTCGTAGGCCGTGCGCCGCACCAGGTTGAAAGCGCCCACGCCCATCGAGTCCCGCGCCTCCGGGTCACGCACCTTCCATGGACGATAAGCGAAGATAAACATCGCCTGGAAAAACGAAATCATCATGCGCTCGCCTATCGACTCCATCTGCATGGTCGGCAGCAGAACCATGTGTCCGGCCTGCTGTTGTTCCGCGTAATGCACGGCTCGACGCAGCGCTTCGGGCGCGTGTACCACGTCGGCATCGCTGAACAGAATCCACTCACCGGTCGAGGCCTGCGCCGCGCTCCACATTGCGTGAGTCTTTCCCAGCCAGCCCGGGGGCAGCTCGCGCACATGAACCACAACCAGCCGCCCGCCGTATTCAGCCTGAAGCCTGTCAAGAATTACCCCCGTGCCATCTTCCGAACGATCATCCACCACCACGACTTCGTAATCGGGATAGTCAATGGTAAGCAGCGAGCGTACTGCGGGCTCGATCATCGCGACTTCATTGCGTGCCGGGACGATAACGCTCACACGCGGCAGCTTCGTCGCGGCAGGTACAGCGTATTCGGAGTGAGTCAGCTCAGGAATCTGAGGAATGCCGCGGCGTGCGGCCAGTGTGTGGTACAGCCACGTCGTCCCCAGCCCGAATCCAGACAGCAGATTGAGCGCGTGCCAGACACTCACGCGGCGTCTCCTTGCGGCAACTGCGGCGCGTAATGCACTCCCAGGAACAGCACTGCGGCCGAAAGTGCAATCGCTGCCGAGGCCGCTACAAATGCCATCTGCATATTGCTGCGATCGGAAATATAGCCCATCAAACTCGGCGAGAAGGCATCGCCGAGCAGGTGAATCGTGAATATGTTCACGGCAAAGGCCGTGGAGCGAATCGGCGCCGAAACCGAATTCAAGATCGCCGCATTAAGCGGTGCCGTGTTCAGCAATAAAAAGAATTCTCCCATGAAGATTGCCGGATACATCCACGAACCCGCGTGGAAAACCGCCAGCAGAACCGACGGCAGAGCCAGCGACATACCTATCGCCGAAATCAGGCAGTGCCCGCCGCGCTTTCTGGCCTCCATTTTATCGCCCAACCATCCGCCCAGCATCGTCGCCGAAATTCCAGCCGCCAAAGTCATCAGGCCGAACCGCAAGTTCGCATCCGCCAGCGGTACGCCACGAATGCGGGAGAGAAAAGTCGGCATCCACACCTGCATTCCGCCGACCGCGAAGGTCATCATGGCCATGCCCAACGTCCCCGTCCAGAACGCCGGATTGCGCCAGAGTCCTAGGAAGGTTCCACGTTCGATAGTGACGGCAAGCCTGTCCTGCGCTCCGCGCTTTGGCTCCGGAACCACCAGCAGAAACAGGCCCAGTAGTACTCCCGGCACGGCCCCAACAAGGAATGGGGCACGCCAGCCCCAGCGCGCCGCCATGGCTCCGCCCAGCAGATAACCCAAGGCCGTCCCCACCGGAATCGCCAAATAGAACACCGATAAAACGCGGGCTCGCCGGTTCTCCGGATGCAAATCGGCGAGGAACGAGGGAGCGATGGCAACGAACGTCGCCTCGCCCACACCGACAAGTGTGTGCCGGATCATCAGTTCCGTGAAGTTGTGAGTTACGGCCGTCAGCAGAGTCGCCGCGCTCCAGATCAGCGCGCCCACGCACATGATGTAATGGCGCGGATAGCGGTCTGCGAGCCAGCCCACCAGAGGAGCCGTTGCCATGTAGCAGAAGAAGAATGCCGTGGTCAGCAGCCCAAACTTGGCGTCTGATCCCGGAAATTCATGCTGCACTAGCGGTTGCACGGCAAACAGCACCGAGCGGTCGATGTAGTTTACGAAGTTCAGCGCCGTCAGGACCACCAACGCGGTGGTCGCCCAACGCCTTACCCCTCCCTGCTCGTCGGTCAAGCGAATGCCTCGTTTTGATTTGCGTACTAGCGAGTTTCGAACGGCTGATCCTGTACCGTACCTACTTTTTTCGAGGCCAGCGTGCTTCCACCAGCGTTCCCAATCCGCCACGCGGGCGGAACTGCCCACGGACTTCGCAGAATACCGGCTTACAGGCCCTAACCACGTCCTCAAGAACCTGGTTCACCACGTTTTCCTGGAAGATTCCGAGGTTGCGGTATTCGTTGATGTATTCCTTCAGGGATTTCAGTTCAATGCAGAATTTGTTGGGAATATAGCGAATCCACACCGTGCCGAAATCCGGCAGTCCGGTCTTCGGACAAATCGAGGTGAACTCAGGAATATCGATTTCGATCTCATAGCCCGGAAACTGATTGGGCCAGCATTCGATAGACGGAAAAGTGTGGTCCAGCCCACTGGCGGCGTGGTCCGGAGTGTAGCCGGTGCGCGTCGCGCCCGGAGCTGCTGTTTTATTTCTGCTAGCCATTCAGCTATTTTAGCTGACCAGCCACTCAGGCCGCGACGTCGCTCGATGTTGCCGGTTTTGGCGTCACCTTTTCAGGCGGAGCCTGCTTCAGAGGCAGCTTCCCGTCCCCGGTAACCTGAAGCACTTCGCTGTTGAGTTCCGCACCCAGCAGAATCACGAACGAACTCCAGTAAAGCCATGTCATCAAGGCGATAGCCCCGCCCAGCGCGCCATAGGTTCGATTGAAGTTGGCGAATCTCTGGAAGTAAATTCCCAGCGCAAACGACAGTAGAAGCCAGGTGACTACCGCGAAAACCGCGCCGGTCAGCGTGTGAGAGAAACGCTGCTTCACATTCGGAGCCATGAAGTACATCGTCTCCACCGCTACTACGATGAATGCCCCCGAAACCGCCCAGCGCACCACCGGCCAAATTCGAGCCCAGATAAAGCTCAGATGCAACACTCCGGCCAGCCACTCGCCAAATCTTGGCCCCAGCAGCATCATACCCAGCGCAATCAGCAGCAGCCCGCCAATCACGAAGGTCATAACCACAGCCAACCCGCGGGTCTTCCAGTAGGGCCGGGTCTCCGGCACGTTGTACGCCACATTCAGCGCCTCAATCATTCCGGAGAATCCGCTGGAGGCGGTCCACAAGGTGCCAAGCAGTCCAAACGACAGCAGTGCTCCCTTGTGTGGAGTGATGACATCATGCACAATTTGGCGCACAACACCCATGCTGTCGGATGGAACAAAGCGCGACATCAGCGTCAGAATCTGGTTGAACAGGTCCGGTACAGGCAGGAATCCGACGACCGCCGACAGAGCAATCAGAGCCGGAAATAGGCTAAGAACGAAATAGTAAGAGAGACCTGCGGCAAAGGCCATCGTGTGATTCTGGTTCACGTCTTCCACTGCACCCTTGAAAATGCGTACCCATTGGCCAGCCTGCATCCGCCTACCCCTGGTGAGTAATCTCTTCCCCTTGCTGTAGTCTTCTTCTGATGATGCTTTTTGACTCCAAGCGATCCTCCCGTGAATCATTCCTGCGGGATTTCCCTACGTTCGCTCTGCTTTCCTTTAAGAAACATCTCAGGTTGATAAATCAATGTGGTAACTTGCCAAATCTGCAACAAACCTCCTAGTCTGAAACTATTGACATTGAGAATTGCATTGCTCGGATATACTGAAAGTTCTTACTCATGCCTAATGGAACTTCGAACAGTACGGGTGGCGGAAAGCGTCGACCCTGGATCACAACGTTTGTAATACTGCTGGTTATTCTTCTGGCGGCAGGAGCCTATCTTGAGCTTCGGCCTCGTCGCATTCGCGTTTCCGTAGTGAAGCCACTCCTCCAGAATGTCTCAAGCTCTATTACCACCAATGGCAAGGTCGAGCCGGTTCACGGCTATGAGGCCCACGCTCCTCTGCCTGTAACCGTCAGCAAAGTTCTGGTCAAAGAAGGCGAACTCGTAAAGTCCGGGCAGTTATTGCTTGTGCTCGATGACACGCGCGCCCGCAGCGAACTTGCCGCCGCCGTGACCCGCCTGAAAGCCGCGCAAGCCGGATATTCCAACCTCCTCGCCGGAGGCACTCAGCAGCAGTTGCTCTCGCGACAGGCCGAACTCCAGAAGGCTATTACCGAGCGCGACTCATCCGAACGCCAGCTCGCCTCGCTCGAACGGCTACAACAGCGCGGCGCTGCCACTCTTGACGAAGTCATCGCTGCTCGAGATCGCCTTACCCGCGCCAAAGCCGACCTGAATCAACTTCAGTCCTCGGTACGCTACTCGCCGCAGGAGCAGGCACGCTGGCGTTCGGAAATCGACGAAGCGAAGGCTGCTGTCGTTCTTGCCGACGAGGTCGTCCGCAACTCCAACATCCGCGCACCCTTCAATGGAACCGTCTACTTTCTTCCTGCGCGCGTCGGTGCCTACGTCAACGTCGGAGATCTGCTCCTGATGGAAGCGGACCTGTCACAGTTACAGGTCCGCGCATTTGTAGATGAGCCGGAAATCGGACGCCTTGCAATCGGTCAAACCGTAAGGATTACCTGGGACGCTATGCCCGGCCGTGTATGGCCGGGCACGGTGGCTACGTTGCCCTCGACCGTCGTAAATCGCGGATCGCGCGTAGTTGGAGAAATTTTCTGCAAGGTCGACAACTCCGACCGGCTGCTGCTGCCCAGTGTAAACGTAAGCACAACCATCGTCGCGAGCAACAAGGACAGAGCTCTCACTGTGCCACGCGAGGCTGTCCGCGAGGAGAGTGGACATAACTACGTGTACGTCCTTAACGGTAGCCATCTCCGTCGACAGGAGGTAAATCTTGGGATATCAAACCTGACCCGGGTGGAAATCCTCAACGGCATCTCCGAAAACGACGTCATCGGGGTTCAGTCATTTAGCCCCTCGCCAATGTCGGATGGGGTCGAGGTCAAGATCGTAGAGAATCCTTCGTAATGATTACTGGAACCCGCGTCCGCCCGTGTCTACTGTTTCCGGTCAGCCGCCCGCTGCTGGGATTTCTGCTATGCGTACTTTCTTTTGTATTCCTGCTGGCCCCATCCGCCCAGGCTGAGACCGCGCCTCGGGAACTGCTTGACGCCGGACGAGTGGACGATGCTATTCGCCTTCTCACTCCGCAAGCATCGGGCGGAAATGCTTCGGCTCTCAACTATCTTTGCCGCGCTTATTTTGCCGTGGAAGACTGGGACAATGCGGTTCGAAACTGCGAACGCGCCGCGCGGCTTGATCCTAATAACGCCATTTTTCAGCTCTGGCTTGGTCGAAGTTATGGCGAAAAAGCCAATGATTCTGGCGCGTTATCGGCCTATTCGCTGGCTCGGAAGACAGTTGCGGCTTTCAGCACGGCGCATGCTCTAGATCGTAAGAACGTTGATATCGCCCGGGATCTAGCAGAGTTCTACTCCACCGCGCCTTCCATTGTTGGGGGCGGCAGTGATAAAGCTCTCGCCCTAGCTGCCGAACTTGCGCCTCAGCATCCGTCTGATGCCGCCTGGGTTCGAGCCATCGTTGCCGCGCACGAGGGCAATCACCCTCAGGCGGAACACGAATACAACGAGGCCATCCGCCTGGATAACAACTCTGCATACGCGCATCTCGAGTTCGCGCACTATCTGAAAGGACGTAAGCGGTGGGACTCGTTTCAAGAGATGGTTCAACGCGCGATAAAGTCTCCGAATATACGCCCCGCCGACCGCTTCGACATCGCGGAATTGCTGTTAAGCACGAACCGGAACCTACCGGAAGCAGCGCAACAGATTCGCGCCTATATTCAGAGCGGACATACCGATGAATCTTCCCCTGCGTTTCGCGCCCACTTTCTGCTCGGTGAAATTCTCTTGAAGGGTGGAGATCCAGCCCGGGCTGCCTCCGAATACCGGGCCGCACTTGCGTTGGCTAGTTCCTATCGCCCTGCCGCGGACGCGCTTCGGCGCTTAGGCCAGCGCTAGAATTTTCGTTCCGATTGCGGAGGAGAACGACTTCATGATGAACACAAGCTCTCGAAAAATCCGGACTCCCCTGATCCCAATCCTGCTCGTTGCCGTCATGCAAGTCGCTATGTTGCCTCTGCACGCCGAGCAGGTTGAGTTCCGCCAGGCAATCGATCTCGCGCTCAAGCACAGCGGTGCAATGATTGCCGCCTCAGCCGACCGCGCCCGCGCCGCCGAGCGATACCATGCTGAACGCGACTCTTACTATCCGACCGTGGTTTTCGGTTCCGGCCTGGGATACAGCGTCGGCATTCCAGTCTCCATTGCCGGACAGGCGCCTTCACTTTTCAACCTCACCCACACGCAAACCCTGTTCAATCTTGCGGAACGTGAAACAGTAAGGGCCCTGCACAGTGACTCTGTCGCCGCAAACATCGACTACGTCGATCGCAGTGAGCAGGTCATCCTCGACACGTCTCTTCTCTACATCGAACTCGACAACACGGTGCAGCGCCTCAATTTTGCAAAACAGCAGAAAGACGCTGTGAGCCATGCGCTCTTTGTCGCCCAACAACGGCAACAGGAAGGTCTCGGAAGTCTGCTCGATACAAAACGCGCCCAGCTCGATACTGCCCGTGTCGATCTCCGTATCGCCGAGCTTGAGGGCGCCGTGGATATGCTTCGTGAACGTCTTGGCCGCACGGTTGGACGGTCACCTGGAACCCTGGAAACCGTGAGCACCTCCATTCCCGCCGCTCCCGAATTACGGACAGAAACGGATGTCACCGCGGTTGCCATCGCGAATTCAAACACCGTAAGGTCCGCCGAAGAACACGTTCGTGGCGCCAAGAACCGGGCACGGGCCGAACATAAGATGAAATACCCCTCACTTGACTTCGCGGGTCAGTATTCGGAATACGCCACGTTCAACAACTACGATCAGTACTACAAGCATTTTTCACGGCATAACTACAGCTTCGGAATCAACCTCCGCGTACCCCTTTTCAATCTGAGCCAGAACGCCAGAGCTGCTGCCGCAGATGCCGAAGCTCTCCGCGCCGAAGCCGATGCGCAAGCCGTCCGCGATCAGGTTGCTACCGATGCCGTCCGCGCGCAGCACGCGCTCCGGCAGTTGGGGGCCGCCAGCACCGTCTCGCGCCTTGAGTACGAAGTGGCACAGGCAAATATTGACGCCGTACAACTTCAGGTGCAGAACGGAAAGGCCAGTGCGCAGGATCAGGAACTGGCACGAGCCGACATCGCAAACCGGCAGGTGTTGCTGCTGCAGAATCAGTTCGAATACCTGCAGGCCGAGCTCAAGTTGTTACGTCAAATCGGAGAGTTGCGCACGTGGGCACTTGGTAGGTAGCGGTGCGACGGTTTTGCTCTTTCATCCGTTTTACGGCAAGCTGGAAACTGACGCGCACATCATGATCTACCATCGCCCGGGAAGCACATTTTGACACTTCGCAAATACATGGTTCTGCTCTCTGTCGTAATCTTCGGCTCCATCGGAGATACGTTTCTGGCGCGCGGCATGAAAGATGTCGGAGCCATCGATATCCATCACCTCGGTCATGTTTTCACGGCGCTTGCAAATCCCTGGGTGATATTCGGAATTTTCTTCCTGCTGGCTTTCATGTCCAGCTACATGACCGCGCTTTCCTTCGCTGATCTCACGTATGTCCTTCCCGCCACTGCTATCGGCTACGTCTTCATGGCTCTGCTCTCCATATTCTGGCTGCATGAGCACGTCAGCCTGCAGCGCTGGGCCGGCATCGCGCTGATCGCTGTGGGGGTAGGCTTGGTCGCCGGAGGCCCTTCGCGCACGGAGCATCCAACCGACGCCGTCTCTGATGCCGCAACGATCCGGGAGCATGTATGAGAAACCTCTACACCTGGATTTGCATCTTCTCCGTCGTTTGTTCAGCCGCTGCCGGAGACGTTCTCATAGCCCTGGCCATGCGCCGCATCGGCGACCTTGGCGAATTCCGTCGCAAGCATGGGCTTCTGTCGGTCGTGACCCGCGTACTCTCAAGCGGCGTTCTATTCAGCGGCATCTTCTTCATGGCCATGGCATTCTTCAGCAACCTCATCGGACTCTCCTGGGCCGACCTCAGCCTGATGGGCCCTGCCTCCGCCGCCCTGACCTTTGTCACCAACGCTCTCGGGGCCAAGTTCTTTCTGCACGAAAACGTCGACAAGCGTCGCTGGCTCGCCACCATCTGCGTCTGTTGCGGAGTCCTTCTACTCACGCGATCCTGACGCACTCCCAGGTATTTGGCCCTGCCAACTGGAACTACTCCAACTGCTGTTAAAATAATCTCAGGAATGTCGATCAAAAGTAGTACCGTGCCCGCGGAAAACAGCGCTCAACCCACTTCGCCGTCGCCGCGTCCGCGCGTAGGCTTTGTCAGCCTCGGCTGTCCCAAAAACCTCGTGGATTCCGAAGTCATGATGGGCATGTTGTCCACCTCTGGGGCCGACATCACCGCCCACGCTGAAGACGCCGACATCATCGTCGTGAACACCTGCTCTTTCATCGACACGGCAAAGCAGGAATCGGTGGACACCATTCTTGAGATGGTGGAGCACAAAACCCATGGGCGGGCCACGAAGTTAATCGTCACCGGATGCCTTGTCGAGCGCTACCGTGACGAGATCCAAAAGAACATTCCTGAGATTGACGCCGTCCTTGGCACCGGCGAACTGGCTGACATTCTGGCCGCTGCCGGAATCGCCCCCATCACTGCGGAACCCACTCCCTTTGCGATCCTGAGCAGCAGCGGCGCACACCCGCACGCCAGCGCCTCGCAACAGCTCAAAGGCGGACAGCACGAGCCCGCCTCACGTCCCGAAGGCGATGCCCGCGAGAAGGCCGGACGCTTCGCTCGCGACACCTGGGGTGGTGCCACCGCCGAATTACCTAGCTATCTGTACGACGAAAACACCCCGCGTCTGCTTGCCACGGCGCGCCACTCCGCCTACATCAAAATTGCGGAAGGATGCGATCATCCCTGCGCCTTCTGCATCATCCCGCAGCTTCGCGGCAAGTTCCGTTCGCGCAGCATCGCATCAGTTGTAGCCGAAGCTCGGCGGCTCGCCTCCCAAGGCGTTCGCGAAATCAATTTGATCGGCCAGGACACAACCTGCTTCGGCGAAGACCTTGGCATTCAGGACGGCCTGGCCTCCCTGCTCGAACAGCTTGCGCAGATCGAAGATCTTCGCTGGGTGCGGTTCCTTTACGCCTATCCCAACAAGGTCACGCCGCGCCTGCTGGAGGTGCTCGCCAAGCACCCACGCCTGTGCCGCTATATCGACGTTCCCTTGCAGCACGCCTCCACTTCCGTCCTAAAGCGAATGAAGCGCGGTGGCTCGGCGGAAATTTTTCTCAAGTTGATTGCAAAGATGCGCCAGACCGTCCCTGACATCACTCTGCGTACGTCGTTCATCGTCGGATTCCCTGGCGAGACTGAAGACGATTTCCAGCAGCTTTGCGACTTCGTCACCGCTGCACAGTTTGACTGGCTCGGCGTTTTCTCCTACTCCGACGAAGAAGGCACGCCCGCATACCTGCTCGGCGACAAAGTGCCGGCTAAGGAAATCGAGCGCCGCCGCCGCAAACTCATGCAACTCCAGAAGCGCATCAGCCGTCAGCGCTGCAAGAAGTGGATTGGCCGCGAGATTGAAGTGATGCTCGAAGGTCCGAGCGAGGAAACTGACCTGCTATGGGAGGCCCGTACTCCGGCCCATGCTCCCGAGATCGACGGCAAGGTTTTCATCAATGACTTCGGCGACCATGTGTCTCCCAAGGCCGGAAATCTGTACCGCGCCATCGTTGAAGAGGCTCACGATTACGACCTTGTCGCCCGATTGCTGTAGATTAAATTGAACTCTGTACGTTGTTTACTGCGCCATGACGAAGAAGAAAACTCCATCGCTCCGCTGCCCCACATGCCGCAAGATTGTGCTTGCTAAAGATCCTGATTTCCCGTTCTGCTCTGATCGCTGCCGCGTTGTGGACCTCGGCAAATGGATCAGCGGCGGCTATGTCATTTCATCACCGGTGAATGATCCCGAGTCCGGCGGCGAGGCCGAGTACAATGAGCCTAGGCAGCGGCGAGTCGGAAGCCCGCAAAGAGGCCCCGAAACGCCAGATTCAGCCGACGAAAGCGAGAATCATGGACGCCGGAAGCCAAACTGAGGAACACACGCCCGATCCTCAGCCCACGATCCAGCACACGAAAAAAGGTTCCGCACGCCCCACCCGCCCCTACTGGGCATGGACCGTTGCGACCTTCTTCGGTGCTGGCGCGCTCAAGCCCGGTCCCGGCACCTGGGGTTCTCTTGGAGCGGTACTCACCTGGGCGCTCATCGCTCGTGCGCTTCCGCAACACCTGCTTATTCCCGGAGCGCTTACCTATTGCGCGCTAGCTACCGCCATTGGAATACCCGCGGCAACGCTCACCGCGCGTGCCTGCCACCGCGATGATCCATCGCACGTTGTCATCGACGAAGTTGCCGGACAGATGCTCACGCTTGTTGCCGCCCCGCTTACATGGAAGGCCCAACTGGCGGGCTTCATACTTTTTCGTGCATTTGATATCGTAAAACCCCCGCCCATCCGTCTCCTTGAGCGGTTGCGTCCGGAAGGCGTCGGCATTGTGGTTGACGATCTTGGAGCTGGTTTCTACGGCCTGATTGTTCTGCAGCTCTTATTGCACTTCGGCGTCGTAAGATAATGTGTTTGAAGAGTAAGCGCGCGCACCTATGAGCCCAAAGACAGAATCTCCCGTCATCCTCTCCGTCGAGCCATCATCTGCGCTACCGGGCGGTGAAGTCGTCCTGCGTGGTCGCGCTCTGCTGTCCAGCCTGACCCAGCCCACTCAGGTGTATTTCGGCCAGGCGCTCGGCACCATTGTTTTCGCCAGCCCTACGCAGTTGACGGTCATTGTGCCGGAGAGTTCCTCCGGTGACGCGCTGACCGTTACTACTCCGCATGGCTCCGCGAGCGTCGATTTCACCCTTGCCACGCTGCTTTCAGAGAACCTGCACCCTGTCTCGAACCCCGCCATTGACGACGCCGGGAACATCTTTGTGACCTTCTCCGGCGGTCGTGGACAATCCGTACCCAACGCACTGTTCCGCATCGACGATGAGTCCACGCTGCACCCTCTTACGGCTGACATTATGAATGCCACGGGACTCGCCCTGGATTCGGCCGGGAATCTCTACGTCTCTTCCCGCCACGACGGTGCCGTTTATCGCCTTTCAGCCACAGGCGAACTCACTACTTATGCAGAGGGCATGGGCGTGGCTACCGGTCTAGCTTTTGACGGACTCGGCAATCTATACGTCGGTGACCGTAGTGGCACAATTTTCAAGATCGCCTCCGACCGCCAGATTTTTGTCTTCGCCACCCTCGAACCTAGCGTAGCCGCCTATCATCTAGCCTTTTCGCCGAATGGAAACCTCTACGTCACCGGCCCCACGACGTCCTCCAACGATTGCGTGTATGAGATCGATCCCCACGGCGTCGTTACTCATTTTTTTGACAATCTCGGACGCCCGCAGGGTCTGGCCTTCGACCTCGAGGGCAACCTGTTCCTCGCAGCCTCTTGGCGTGGAAGTCGTGGCATCATCCGAATCACGCCGAGCAGAAAGGCATCGCTGGCAGTCAGCGGGCCCAACCTTGTCGGCTTGGCTTTCGATCCCAACCAGGCGCTGGTTCTGGCAACCACATCTTCCGCTTACTTCATTCCATGGACTAGTTCCGGTTTCATCTGGACACCGGAACTTCCTGAGCTCTAAATCGAGTAGGAGGCGAGGTCACGCTTAACGTCCGCCACACCACCGGACATGCGGTTCCGCATCCGGCGGTTCATGAAACAAGCGCCGCTGAGTTTCCAGCAGCGAGACCATCAGGGCCTGTAGCGGACTTGCACCCCAAGTCTCCGAAATAGCCACCATAGCTACTCCAGTTGCGCTTGACGCGCGACGCGCCATGCCTGGCGCACCCCAACAAAAAAGGGCACCCAGACGGGGTACCCTTTTTCGTCTTCCAGCTTATCCGTTAATTCTTCGGAGCCGCCAGCCGTGCCTGATTATGCTCCGCGATGGTCTTGCGGGCATTCTCTGCCAGTTCTTTAGCCTTGGGCATCAGATCCAGTGCCTTGATCACGTTGGGGTCGTATTCCGCCTGCACGCGCATGCCTTCCTGCTGGCCAAACGCGCCCACAAAGAGTTCGCTCTTGATGCTTGAGCGGACCCAATCATTGTTGTCCACCAAATCCTTTTCCGTGTAGGGCAACTTTGCGTCAGCCAGAAAATTGCGGAACTCCTGCAACACGCCATCGTCCACCTGGAAGCTCTTGTCGATCTTGTGGCTGATCGCATAGTGCTTCGCAAAATTGAAGAATGCGTACTTGCGCAGCAGCTCTTCCTGGAACTTGTTTGCCTTGATCGGCGCGAACTTCACGTCCGGAGTGATTCCTCCACCACCATAAACCGTGCGTCCGCTGTCCGTCAGCTTCACTTCGCGATTGGCATCGTCCTGCTTTACGCCATTGATGGAGTTATCGTCCGCGTTCCGGTTGTAGTAGTAGTCGTACAGCGAAACTCCGTTGTAGTCACGCTGAATCAACCGCCCACTCGGCGTGTAGTACTTCGCCGTGGTCAAGGCCAGCCCGGTGTTCTCGCTCAAGCGATACACGGTCTGCACCAATCCCTTGCCAAACGTCGTTTCGCCTGCAATCAGCCCGCGATCGTGATCCTGAATCGCGCCCGACACGATCTCGGCTGCCGAAGCCGTGCCATGGTTCACCATCACAACGATCGGATAGTCCTTGGTCGTACCATGCGCCGCGCGGTAGATCTTCTCCGGTGAATTCCTTCCATGATGGCTGACGATGACCTGTCCCTTCTTAAGGAACTTGTCGGCCACCCCAACCCCTTCACTGAGCAATCCTCCGGGATTGTTGCGCAGGTCGAGAATCAGCCCCTTCAGTTCGCCCATCTCATCCAGCGCTGCCGCCGTCTCAGCTTCCGTCGTTTCCTGGAAGCCGCTGATGTGCAGGTAGCCTATGCCAGGGCGAATGAGGAAGTGCAGATCGACCGAATATCGTGGAATCTCATCCCGCACCACGGAAAAGTCCACTGGCTTCGTGTTGCCCTCGCGCAGAATTGCGATGTGAACCGTCGTTCCCTTCGGTCCTTTCAGCAGGTCCGCCACGTCGCTCGTAGTCATATTGTCCGTCGGCTTGCCGTCGATGGCCACAATGATGTCGCCCGGACGGATTCCCGCGCGATAGGCCGGTGCTCCGGCGAAAGGTGCAATCACGATCACCTTATTATTGCGGGGGCCAACCTGCATTCCCACGCCATAGTAGCGGCCTCTCTGCTCTTCCTGCAGGGCCGAGTACTGCTTGGGATCGAAAAAGTTGGAGTGCGGATCAAGCACCCGCAGCATCCCCGGAATCGCGCCATCATAGATAGCTTTGTCTGCATCGAGCTTTTCCGCATAATTCTGCTCGATAACGCTATAGACCTGCGCGAAATTGTGTACCGAATCGCGCATATCATCGTCGCCGCCAGCAGGCGCTGCTCCGGTTCGCCCGAAAACCACACCAAGCAAACCGCAAGTCAGAATAACCAGAAAAACTACAATCAGAGAGCGACGGGAACGTCCGGCCATTGATACTTCCTTCTTTTGAGCTGCGCGGGAGCGCATTGTGAATGTTTGCCGCGCCTACCGCATTGCGGAGCGCAACCCTTAATTTCGCAAGAGTATAGCAGTTTCGTCCGTTCGACAGTTAGCTCGACACCGATGCTGGATTCGGAACAATTCACCAGCGGCACTCATAGGATGCGAAACCACCACGCTCCGCTTCGCAACTTCTTTTCAGTCTCGGCAGCTCTGTTCAAGCTTACTCCGCCTCCCTAAAGTCCTAAGGTATTGTTTTTCTACTCTCAGGCCGCCTATCCGCTTAACTGCCATGGGATTTGACGTGTATGATAATTCGGTATGAGTCTGGGAATGCCTGAGATGATTTTCATCTTCTTGCTGGCGCTGATTCTATTCGGCCCCAAGAAGTTACCCGAGATTGCTCGCGAAATCGGCAAGTTTGTGGCCGAGTTCAAACGTGCGTCCAATGACTTTAAATATCAGCTCCAGAATGAGATAGAGCAGGCAGGAATCGATGCCGGTACCGTCTCGCAATCGGGAGCACAGCAAACCTCTTCATTCACGCAAACATTGCTACCTCCTGCGGTCACCTCGGCGATTTCAGAAATTGACAGCGCGCACGAGCGGTTGATGAGCACGGCACGGATGGCATTCGACGCTCAGAACTTTACTCTGCGTCCGCCCGACACACCGGTCGTCTCTTCCGCCTATCCTGAATCGCCTTCGGCACCACTCCCTGCGGAGCCTTCCTCGGAGCCCAGCTCATCCACCGCGCCAGTCAGTGCGGACGCTGCCTCCCGCGAAGCATCCCCGGTTGAGGCTTCGACCGATCAACCATTTCCGCTCCATTCGGCGCCGGCCAAGAGCGACTCTGCTCCGCAGAACAGCTAACCGGGTGATCCAGCAAAGGTTCTGATGGCAGACACAGCTACTCCAATAGGCAGCATGAAAGACCGGCAACAGTTGTCATCCATGGGCTTCCTCGAACATCTCGAGGAGCTCCGCAAGCGCATCATCTGGAGCATTGTCTTCATCGCTGGCGGATTCAGCGTCTGTTACTGGTGGCACGAGAAGATATTCAGCTGGATGCAAAGCCCCATCATCTTTGCACTCACACGCCATAATCAGCCGACCAACCTCGTCTATACGAATCCCACCGATCCCTTCAACATGTACCTGAAGATCAGCCTGATCGTCGGGATCTTCGTCTCATCGCCATTCGTGCTCTATCAGGTCTGGGCCTTCATCGCTCCCGGCCTTTATAAGGAAGAGCGCCGCTATGTTGCCCCGTTCATGTTCAGCACAGTCGGACTCTTTGTCGCCGGCGGATTCTTCGCCTACAAGATGGTGTATCCCGCTGCCCTCGATTTTCTGATCGACTACAGCAAGCAGTTCACTCCGATGATCACCATCAATGAGTACACCGATCTCTTTATGACGATCGTGCTCGGCCTCGGCGTGGTCTTCGAGATGCCGATCCTGGTCTTCTTCCTGGCCCTGTTCGGCATCGTAAGTCCGGGCTGGATGTGGCACAACCTGCGCTACTCGATTCTCGTCATTTTTGTCATCGCGGCAATCATCACTCCCACCACGGACATTATGAACATGTGCATCTTTGCCGCGCCCATGATCGTTCTGTACCTGGTCAGCATCGGGGTCGCCTTCCTGGTGCATCCCAAGCAGCGAAAAAAGCGGGAGCTGAATAGCAGATGATGAACGGACATCGGGGCCTCCACGGAGGCCCCATGCTTCTGGCAATTCTCGTGGCGGCCTCCATATTGCTCACCGCTGCCTGCCGCGACTCCCACTCCAATTCCCAGACCGCGTCCGCCCAGACACAGACTGTCCGCCGCCCCGATCCCAACTCCCCAGATTTCGACCCCAAGCCCGACACTCCGCCCGCTCTGAAAATCAGTGGTGAGAAGGCTTATCGGAATCTCAAGGATTTTGTCGCACTCGGCTCGCGCCCCCTTGGCAGCGATGGGCACGCCAAGGCTGAACAGTTCATCGTTTCTCATCTCGACGGCGCGCAAATTGAGCAGGACAAGTTCATCGCGCAAACCGCCGCCGGCCCGTTTTCCATGAACAACATCGTCGCCAAGTTCCCCGGCAAAAAAGACGGCGTAATTGTGTTAGCTGGCCACTACGACACCAACCTTCCATTGAAGAACACCTCATTTATCGGTGCCAATGACGGCGGCTCCAACGTCGGATTGATGTTGGAGATTGCCAGCCAGCTTCGCATCCATCCTCCCGAGGGACACAGCATCTGGCTCCTGTTTACCGATGGAGAAGAAGCCACCGTGGAATGGACCGCCGCCGACAGCGTTTACGGTAGCAAGCATCTTGCAAAGAAGTGGTCCCAGGACGGCACGGCCGCGAAAATCAAGGCATTTCTCCTGCTCGATATGATTGGCGACAAGGATCTCGACATTCAGCGTGACACGAATTCGTCCCCGTGGCTCCTCGATGTGATCTACCGAGCCGCGCAGCGCACCGGCCAACAGTCGCATTTCTACGCCCAGGTCGGTGAAATCGCGGATGACCATCTCCCCTTCCGCGAGGCGGGAATTCCCGTGGCTGACATCATCGACCTCGATTACGGCTTCAATAACGTCTATCACCACACCACCCAGGACACGCCCGACAAATGCAGCGCCGCGAGCCTGCAAATCGTAGGCGACGTCGTTATGGAAACCATCCGCGCCCTCAACACGCGCTGACTGCATCTGGTGCCTCACGTCCCGCCCGGCCTCATCGGGCTGACGTGGGGTTTTTGACTCTGATCCGGACTTTGTTCTTGGCTCTGGCTTCGCACTTTTTAACTTCACCTTCCGCCACACACACTCCGCCTCTCGAATGTTAGGCTTGAGGGGAATCATTGACGGACCGCTGTCCCATATAGAGAACGATTGAACATGCATGCTCCTTCGAACCTACTGTTCTGGATATTGTTCATAGCCTTCGTGGTCTTAATGCTGGTGCTCGACCTTGGCGTATTCAATCGCAAGGCCCACGCCATCGGTATGCGCGAGGCCCTGGGTTGGTCCACGCTATGGATCGCGCTCGCGGGCGGATTTGCCGTTCTGCTCTACTTCTACGGCCATCGCATGACAGGAGACATGGCACATGCCAACCGTCAGCTCTCGCTCGAATTCATAACTGGCTACTTGGTCGAAGAAGCTCTCAGTGTCGATAATCTTTTTGTCTTCCTTCTGATCTTCCGCTATTTCAAAGTTCCCTCCCATCTGCAGCACAAGGTTCTGTTCTGGGGAATTCTCGGCGCCGTCATCATGCGCGCTCTATTCATCGGAGCCGGAGTCACCCTGCTCAATCGTTTCCACTGGGTTATGTATCTTTTCGGAGTCTTCCTCGTCTACGCCGGAATTAAGTTGATCTTCCAGGATGAGGAGAGTGAGAACCCCGGTGACAGTTTCATCACGCGTTTTGCCAAAAATCACCTACGCCTTACCGACGACTTCGAGAATGGCAACTTCACCACCGTGCGGAACGGAGTTCGCTATTTCACCAAGCTGGCTCTCGTCTTGATCGTCGTGGAGACCACGGATGTGGTCTTCGCCGTCGATTCCATTCCCGCCGTGCTCGCCGTGACCCGGCAGCCATTCATCGTGTTTACCTCCAATATCTTCGCCATCCTTGGCCTCCGTGCCTTGTACTTTGCCCTTGCTGGTCTAATGGACCTCTTCCATCTGCTCCACTACGGATTGGCCGCGATCCTTGTCTTCATCGGAGTCAAGATGCTCGCCGCAAACTACTTCGAGATCCCAACCGTATATGCGCTCGGAACTATCGTCGGCGTCCTCGCCCTGTCCGTCGTACTCAGCCTCTTCGTGAAACCCAGGCAGAACGCGCGGACAGCCCAGTAGCGCCCGCTGAATCCGCTGACCTTATGGCAGCGTCTATACTGTTGGAAGTGAATACGATGTCGATAAGAAAGATTGCTGAAGCTGAGTTTCCAACCCGCTGGGGACATTTCCGAATCATGGGATTTGAAGGCTTCGTCCCCGGAACTCCCGCAACCGGCTCTCCTGACGGCACCGAACGCCGCAAAGAAGAAGCCGTAGCCCTCGTCATGGGAGACATTCACTCCGACGCGCCGCTCGTCCGCATCCACTCGCAGTGCCTCACCGGAGACGTCTTCCATTCCATGCGCTGCGACTGTCGCCAACAACTGGAATTGGCCCTGATGAAGATTGGCGAACTCGGCAAAGGCATTCTGATCTACGAAGAACAAGAGGGACGTGGCATCGGCCTGATGGCAAAGCTGCAGGCCTATGAGTTACAGGATCAGGGACTTGATACCGTCGAAGCTAACGTAAAGCTCGGATACCAGGCCGATTGCCGCGGCTATCACATGCCCGTCGAAATCCTCCAGGCGCTCGGCGTTCGCAAACTGCGCCTGCTCTCAAATAATCCAGAGAAAGTCGATGCCGTGCAAGCCGCCGGAATCGAAGTGGTCGAGCGCGTTCCAGCCGACGTCGAGGCCTACGAGAGCCACGCAAAGTACCTCCGCACCAAGCGCGAAAAGATGGGACACCTGTTCATCCCCTTCCAATAATTGTTCTCACGGGTGGCCCACATCCGCCCCCGCCGTTGGGCGAATGTGGGGTCTCAGTTCACTCTCACCCTCGTATCCCTTAAGCTTTTGTTCTTGTTCTTCCGCCGCGCACCAACCCTTTCATCTCATCTTTTCGCTTCACCGGCAACGCTCCCAGCGCATACTCCATCAGCGCCCGATACACCCCAGATTCCGCCGAGCCAACAAGCGAAGCCAAATGAGTTTCAACCGTGCGCACATCCCCCCTCGCCAGCGGTCCGCTAAAAGACTTTCCTGCTCCCTTGCTCAATACGTTCTGAACCGTGCGCAACACAATTGGCTCCATGATCCGCCGCACGTCCCGCGCCCCAATCCCTGCCCGCAAACCGATCCTCTCCGCCGCCTCAAGTTCTGTTGCCAGCATCGGAGACAGCATGGCTCCAAACGCGTGATATAGAACCTTGCTCTCGGGCTTGATCGTAAAGCTACTTGCCTCCAGCTTTTTCGCCATCGCACGCGCCGCGCTCACCGCCACCTTCGTGCCCTCCACCGCAAACCACGCGCCCTTCAAACTCGGCGGCTCCCCGGAGACAAACGTCATCATCGGATGCGCGCTCCCCGTCTCCACGCCACGCTTCTTCAGCGTCTCAAGCGCCGCGCTGCTCAGTGCGCCGCTCGCGTGCAACACAATCCTCGGCAGCTTCCCTTTTTTCGACACCCCACGCGCAACGTCCTCGATCCTCTCATCCGGAACCGCCAGCCAGAGCACGTCGCAATCGAGCCTTGCCCCTGCAAGCGTCGCTACTTCTGCTTCCACGGCACGCGCCACTGCGCCAGCCTTCCGCTTAGACTCCGCGCCCGTGCGGGCCACAATCTCGTCAATTGCGAATCCCTGCGCATGTAGCAAATTCGCAAGACCGCCACCCAGTGCCCCCGCGCCTACAAAAGAAATTGTTTTCACTGCTTTCACAACCAGCAGAGTAGCACGGCCCACAATCGATTTGTGTATAGTGTCCGCATGAAGAACGAAAGCAAGAAGCTCTCCTCCAGAACGCCAGCGACCGCATCCAGTCGCTCCCCGAAGAAGTCCGCTAAAAGCCCCTCTGCGAAATCCTCAAAGAGGCGCGCTGGCATCCCGACAAAGACCGTTCAAGTGCTCTCCTCGAAGGTCATACACACCGCTCCGGTCTTCCGAGTGACCAGCGATGAAGTCATCGAGCCTTCCGGTGTAAAGGTGCGCCGCGACGTTATCCGGCATCCTGGCTCGGTTGTCGTGCTGGCGCTCGATGAGCATAAGAGTGAGCCTTTCGTTCTACTCATCCGCCAATATCGATATCCCGCCAATCAGTATCTATGGGAATTGCCTGCCGGTCGCATCGATGAAGGAGAGAATGCGTTAACCGCCGCCAAACGCGAACTAGCCGAAGAAACCGGATACTCCGCCTCCGAATGGATTCCAGCTCTTTATTACTACTCAAGTCCCGGCTTTCTCGACGAAACCATGTCCATCTTCGCAGCTCGCGATTTGCACAGGGGAAAGGCAACTCCCGAGGAAGACGAGTTCATCACATGCAAACTCGTGTCTCTACGAACAGCTGTGCAATGGGTCATGAGCGGCAAATTGAAAGATGGTAAGGCGATCGCTGGCGTTCTTTGGGCTGCGCAGAAATTTCACATCTCCGGCGACAGACAAAACGGCAAAAGGAGCTAACCTTCCATCTGTGTACTATGTTGACAACATCAACGAAGTGATGGAAAATCGTCAAAATCGCGCTATTAGCCCGCAACACGTAGTTCATCAGCGCGCGAGAACCTCGCAAGTCGCGCCGTTAAGGTCGTCAGCCTCACCGTCGGCCGCAAGATGCTCGGAGGGACAGTAAGTGGCTCGTCTCAAGGGAACAGTGAAATGGTTTAACAACGCCAAGGGATTTGGGTTCATCGGCCGCGAAGACGGTCCAGACGTCTTTGTGCATTACAGCGCCATCAGCAGCGAGGGTTACAAGAGTCTGCAGGAAGGTGACCAGGTTGAGTTTGAAATCGTTGAAGGCCAGAAGGGTCCTCAGGCTGGAAATGTCCAGAAAGTTGCCGCCTGAGTTTCGACCCGCATCGGCTTTGAACGCTTGATCGGATGAGTTGCTGATAACCGGAAATAAAGGCTGCCCCCGATCCGGGAGCAGCCTTTTTCCAGCTTCAGAAGAATCTCCGGAGCGGTTCCACCGTAGAGGGTCTGCGCCATGTGCTGAGAGGGTCATCGAGAGGGTCATCCTGAGCGTAAGCGAAGGACCCGGCAATGCCGAAGTCTCCCGTGCGGCCTCAAGCTTTTCAACCCGCCATCGATTCTTCTTTGTCCTCGCTCTCGCGGATATAACATTCTTGAAACCGCTGATTCGCCGCGTTTTTCAGAGCGGAGATGGACTTCTTTTACCTTGAGTTCGCCGGAGCGCTAATCGGGCACGTCTCCGCCACCTTGTGAACGTCGCTCACATTGAATTGCGTTGCCGGTGCCGACGTTGAATTCGATGACATCGACGTAGAGTTCGACGAGGTCGGCGAAGACATTGCTCCTGCGGTCGCACCGCTGGTGGAATCCGCCGCGCCATTCACTCGAATTTCCTTGCCTACATAATCGTTGAGCTGCGATGTCGATCCGCGAAGTTGGAAGCTGTTTCCCGAATTATCAGCCAGAATGAAGTTGCCGTCCGCGGATCTGCTCAAACAACCCTGGATGCTGGTTGCCTGCGACTCAGCCGCCCGTGTTGCGCGATCATGTGCCATCTGCCCCGGAGCATGCGTGTCCGGCGGCAGCGCCGAAGGATCAGCCGGGTTAGACGGATTGGCCGGCGTTTGACCGGTCTGATCCTGAGGGAATGTCGGTGGAGTTGAGGTCGGCGGGGTCTGGTTCGGAGTGCTCCCCGTCTGTGCTGCCGCTGCCAGGCAGCAGCCCAGCAACACTGTTCCAAGCGTTAAAGTCTTCATGAGAATCCTCCTAGAGGAGGATGTACAGTGCAGGACGCGGACCATTCCAGCAGCCCTGTATCACAGGCCAACGAGAACAGCACATCACGGCGCGTGCGGAAGCTTTTGCTAACGTGGGCTAGAAATTACACTGATTCTCAGGAAGGAAACAGCCGCATGAACCCTTGCGGCTTCAGATCCGGAACCATAAACTGCTCGGAGTTTCCCGCCGCTCTGGAGAGAGCTTCTGCCGTGAGATATCCAGCTCGCACCGCGCCCTCCATCGTCGAAGGCCATCCCGTCGCCGTCCAATCGCCGCTCAGAAACAGCCGTGGCCACGCACTCTGTGGCCGCAACCGGAACTCATCACTCAGCGGAGCTGGCGCAAATGTCGCATGAACTTCCTTAATCACCGTTGACTTCACCAGCTTTGCATCCCGCACTTTTGGAAAGAACTCCTCAAGCTCTTTCATAGCCAGAGCAATAATGTCCGAGCGTCCCATCTCCAGCAAACTCTTCGACGAACTCACCACAAGCTCCAGGTAGCTGCCCCCATCTTTTGCACTCTGCCCTGCGCCTTGCGACCCACGGCCCGCCAGTATCTTTGACTTCTGGAACATCCATTGAATCGTTCGATCCAGCAGTGCCGCGTGTTCCAGCTCCGTAACCTCGCGATCGAACCACAAATGAATTCCCGTAATCGGCACCGTCTGCAGATGACTCACCTTCCGCTGCAACTCTTCTGCTTCGGTCGACTGCGGGAGCATTCGCCCAATCGCATGAAACGGCACAGCCGAAATCGCGTAGTCGAAACTGAACTCCTGTTCATTCGAGCGCAACTTCACCTTATCGCCGCGGAACGCTACGGCCTCCACGCCGTTGCGCAGCCGCACCTCTCCGCCGCGTGCGCGAATATAATCCGCCGCCACTCCATAGAGCTCCGACAGCGGAATCCGCGGCACGCCCATGCTGCCTGCCTCTGCCGATTTCATGAACGCATCGCGAAAAACCAGCACCGCATACTTCACCGAAGATTTATCCAGCTCCTCATTCAAACTGCTGATCAGCACCGGAGCCCAGAAGCGATTGATTGCCGCCTGTGTCTGCCCCTTTTTTCGCAGCCAAGTCAGGAAGTCCTCAGCGCTGTCCTCAGGGACGCCCTTGAGCAGTGCCACCAGTGCGCGCGCAATTCCCGCCTTGTCGCGCAATGACAGCAGTCCATATTTTGCGAATGAAATCGCGGAATGTAGCGGTGCGGGCAGCGACGAAGGCTCGATTACGCCCGATCTCCCGCCCGGCTCAATGAACGTGATGCGCCGATACCAGCGCACCTTGTCCTCCACTCCGAGCCGTCTGTACAAATCGCGCAGATTTGTGCAGCAGCCCAGTAGCACGTGCTGGCAGTTGTCAACCACTTCGCCCGTGCCCGGATGCTCATAGGAAGACGCGCGTCCGCCAAGAAACGGCCTGCGCTCAAACAGAGTAACCTTGTATCCCGTGTCAGCCAGCGCACACGCCGCAGCCAATCCCGCCAGCCCGCCGCCGACAATTCCGACGCTGGGACGCACTGCCTTAGAGCCCGCAACCAGACCGTTCACAGCAGTCTCTTCCCAAAGCCCTTGGCCAGCACCTTCAACTTGTCGCCAACCGAAAGCCGTACTCTCTCTGAGTACACATCGAACTGCCTCAGCTCAATGCGATCGAGAATGCCGCGATAAATTTCTACCATTGCCCAAAGCGCCGGCTGGCTCACTTCATCTATCATCGGCAGCAACCTATCCGCCGCCACATAAAATTCCCGAGCCCGTGCGGCCTCAAAAGCCAGCAACGGGCGCAGCTTTTCCATCGGCACACCCGCGCCCAACTCCGCTGGCGTCACGCCAAACCGCTCCAGATCTTCCTGAGGCAGATACACCCGCGAAATCGACGCGTCTTCCTTCACATCGCGCAAAATATTAGTGAGCTGAAACGCAATCCCCAGACGTTCGGCAAACTGTTCCGCCGCCGGATCGCGATACCCAAAGATGCGAATACACACCAGTCCAACAACCGAAGCCACGTGATAGCAGTAGTCATACAGGTCATTGAAGCTGCGATAAACCACCAGCGGAGCATCCTTCTCCTCCGACTCGCGCACATCCATTCCCGTTCCTGCCACCAGTTGATCCAGCAGCTCCATCGGAATCCCATAGCGCTGCTGCGAGTCGCGCAACGCCAGGAAAACGGGATCGTCCGTGCGCCCTGTATCCAGCGCACGATGATACGAGCCAATGAACTCCGTCAGCTTCGTTCTTCTCTCCTGCGGCGTCATTCCCGGGTCGTCGCTCAGGTCATCCGCATGACGCATAAACGCATACACCGCGCTCAACGCATTTCGCTTCTGTGCCGGCAGCAACATGAATCCGTAATAGAAGTTTTTAGCCGAAGAGCGCGCTATGTGGCGGCACACGCTGTACGCGGTGGTCAGTTGCAACTCGACATGTTGCATCGGGGCGCTCACCCGGCACTTCCCAACGCAATCCTGCCAGCCAAAGCCCTGAACGCCAACTCCGCCTTGCGCAACTTACTCAAACTCGGACGCCGCGCGAGCACGTTGTAATCCTGCGCTTCAATCGCCTGCAAAATCGCCAGCCCTCCGCGGCTGAACAATTCCAGATCCAGTGCCAGCGAGCGGTTCACCATCTTCACCAGCGGCAATCCCCGATCGAACCACTCTCGCGCACGCCGCACCTCAAATCGCATCAACTCGCGGAACTGGCCATCGAACCGCCCTTCCGCAATCTGGCTCTCGCTCACGCCGAAACGGCGCAAATCCTCAAGCGGCAAATAGACGCGCCCCTTCTTCCAGTCCACCGAAACATCCTGCCAGAAATTCGCCAGTTGCAGAGCCGTACAGGTGTAATCCGAAAGCCTCTGCCGTTCCTCATCCTTGTACTCGCACAAATACAGCACAAGATGCCCAACCGGATTCGCCGAGTTCTTGCAGTACCCAAGCAGCTCATCGAAGCTCTCGTACCGCGCAACCGTCTGATCCTGCCGGAAAGCCGTCAACAAATCGCCAAACTCGTGCTTAGGAATCGCAAACGTCCGAATCGTATCCGCCAGCGCCACAAACACCGGATGCCGCGCCGCCCCCGCACCCACACCGCCATACGTCTCGTCCAACTGCTTCTGCCAGCAATCCAGCAACGCTAGTGAAACGCTGGTGTCCCCTGTCTCATCTCCCAGATCGTCGGAGATGCGGCAATAGGCATAAACGTTGAAGAAATGCTGATGCAGGTGCTTGGGCAGGAACCACGTCGCTACCGAAAAGTTTTCGTAATGCGAGGTCGCCAGCTTCTTGCAGTACCGGCGTGCCTCGTCAAGCGATGGCGTCACCGACGGAATAGCGTACTCCGCCGGCAGGCTCGCCCACCCGCGCGCCAGCAGATTTTCGATGTCGCTGGATTCTTGATGGGCGTCCGGAGAACCGCCGCCGTCTGACCGAGTGCTGGGCACAAATGACGTCAATCGTCTTCCCTTTTATCAGTGTCCAGGAATGATAGCGGTCTTAATCTCGCCGCCACGTGTCAGCATCTCCCGCAACACGGATTGCAGCTTGGAAAGAGGCGCTTCCCCTGTAATGTAGTCGGTACCTTTGATCTTGCGCTCCGCAATCAGCGCAAACGCCCTTCGCACCGTGTCCGGAGTGTGATGGAATGTCGCCTTCAATGTAATCTCCGAATAGTGCAGGCGTTCGGTGTTCAACTGCACACGGGTTCCCTTCGCGCATCCGCCAAACAGGTTCACCGTCCCGCCCTTGCGCACCATGTCAATGCCCCATTCCCATGCTTCAGGACGCCCCACAGCCTCAATCACCACATCCGATCCACGACGCTCAGGAGTCAGATCCCGCACCGCCTCAATCGGATTCGCGACCTTCGGGAACTGAACTACCTTGCTCGCACCAGCATGTTTCGCGGAGATAACCTGTTCATCGTGCTTCACCACGGCGATCACATCGCAGCCCATGATGTGGGCCACCTGCATGAACATCAGCCCAATCGGACCGGCGCCAATAACCGTGACCGTCTCGCCGATCTCCACGTGAGTCTCGTGCAAGCCGCGCAGCACACATGCCAGCGGCTCTGTAAGTGCGGCGGTTTCAAAGCTGATATCTTTCGGAATCACCAGCATGTTGTTTTCGACAATGCGCCTTGGCACGCGGATGAACTCCGCATACGCGCCATTGTTGAACAGCAGGTCTTCGCACAGATTTTCCTGGTGCTTCTTGCAATAGAAACACTGCCCGCACGGAGCCGAGTTCAGCGCAACCACGCGCTGCCCCGCCTTGAAGTTCTTGACTCCCGGCCCAACTTCCTCAATTACTCCGGCGAATTCATGACCGAACAGCGCTGGCGGAACAATCATCTTGGCATGGTACCCACGGCGATACACCTTCAGATCGGTGCCACAGGTTAACGCGGCCTGGACGCGAATCAACACTTCGCCTTTTTCCAGGGCTGGAATCGGTACCCGTTCGATCTTTACGTCCTCTTTTCCATAGAGGACCGCCGCCGTCATTTGTTTGATCACTCTTCTATCCTTCCCAAACGCCGCACGGCTGAATCGCGATCTTCATCGTGTCCGGCTGTGGATGTGCAGCTAATCTCAATGCGTCAAGCGACTGCGCCAATGGAAACCGGTGACTGTAAAGCCCCGCCAGGTCCATCTCCCCGCTAAAGACAAATTGAGCTACTTCTTCGTTCAATTCCACCGATGCGCTGTAGGAACCCAACAGCGTTTTCTCATCCACACAGACCGAAGCGGGGTCGATAACGACCTCTCCGCGTACTGTTTGTGCAAACAAAAGAACCCGCCCTCCGAATCGCGCCGCATCGATGGCCGGCCGAATCAGCGTGCTTCCACCTACTGCAAGGATTACTGCGTCCGCGCCCCGCCCATCCGTCATCTCGCGGATCGTCTTCACCACATCGTTCCGCGACGCATCAATCGACTGACTTAATCCGTAACGCAGTCCAATTGTAAGCCGCTGCGGGAACAAATCGGAAGTAATTACGTTTGCTCCCGCACGTTGGGCCAATCTACCCAGCAACAACCCGATCGGTCCCTGCCCGATCACTAGGACCGTTTCGCCCGCTCGAACGGCCAACGACTCAATACCCTTCCAAACCGTATTCACCGGTTCTATGTGAGAGGCCTGCTCATAACTAACCGAATCCGGGATACGGATCACGCCCTTCTCCACGATCCAGTCCATCACCCTGATGTACTCGGAGAACCCTCCGCCCGATGGCTCGCCAAACCCCGCCGTCGTCCCCACCTTCTTGTACACCGGACACTGCGAGAAAACCTTGCGCTGGCAGTAGTAGCAGGTGCCGCACGGAATATGGTGGAAGACCATCACGCGGTCTCCCTCCGCAAACTTCGTCACCCCTGCCCCGCGCGCCACCACCACGCCCGCCATCTCATGCCCAAACACCCGCGGTGCCGAGTGCGAGCCCGTCGCAATCTTTTTCAGATCGGTTCCGCAAATGCCGCAGGTATGAATTCGCACCAGCAACTCGCCCGGCCCAATCTTCGACACCGGAACGGTCTCCAGGCGCATATCATTCTGTCCGTAATAAACCGCCGCCTGCATCTGGTCGGGAATCGAGTCTTCCGTCCCCAACATCGGCTTCGTCGTAGAATTCACTGCCATTCTCTTCAACAACTCTCTTTCATCAGACATCAAACCTGCGCTGCGGAATTCGAGAACCTCGTCGCGAACCGCTGCCAATCTTTCATGCAGGATTCGACCGCGCTCTCCAGCGACTTCGCCGCAAGCGCGCTATTAGTCTGCAAACTCGCGACCTTCCGCCAAAGCCAGGGCCGCACCGCAATATGCGCGACAAATCGCACCGTCGCAAAACCATCCGGCGTCACAAAGTCGGAGAGGAATCCTAAGTCCTCATCCACTCCGTCTGATACCACCTTGATCGCCGCAAACTCTTTCCCCAACTCCGCCGCCGCCGCCGCAACTCCCGCCGCTTCCATGTCAACGGCCAGCGCGCCAAAGCGCTCATAAGAATCCTGCTTCAGCGCCTTACCGGCAACGCGATCCAGTGTCACAAACTCCCCATTACCAAAGGCGCATGGAAACTTCCTGCCCGTCGCCGCTTCCACCAATATTGCCGGAACCACAATTCCGCCGGGGGCGAGAAACCCCACACACGCCCCGGCAAACCCTATGGAAACTAACACTCTCGGTGAACAGTTCTCAACGAGCGCTTTCGCCGCCGCATGCGCCCGCGCACTTCCGGTCCCAGCGCAGATTACTGCAGCACCGCCATCGCGTCCCTCACGATAAATTTGCCACGTCTCATTCCCGCTTCGAACCGTCGATTGGCCCCAGCCCCGCACTATTCCTGAAACCTCTCGCTCCAGCGCGGCCACAAATCCCAACTCCACCGTATGGCTGCTCATGCCGTCGGACACATCGCCTCATAGGCCGGGGCATATCCCTGCGCCACAAACCAGCGTGCTGCCCGTCCCAGCGCCTCGCGCACGTCCCCATGTGTGAATCCCAGCTCGCGTTCAGCCTTCCCGGAGCTAACCCACATGAACTTCCTTCCCATTCTCACTTCGTCGATTGTTGCTCTTGGCTCCCGATTCCTGAAGTATCCGTTGAAGGTCTGATCGAACGCCGCAAACGCCATCGCTACCGAGTGCGGAACCTTCATGCTTGGCGAAGGAAGACCAGTCAACCCGCCCAGAATGTCCAGAATCTGCTTCAACGTCAGGTTCTCGCCGCCCAGTATGTACCGCTCGCCCCGCCGCCCTTTTTCAAAGGCCAGCAGATGTCCCCGCGCCACATCGTGAACGTCCACAAGGTTCATGCCCGTTTCCATGTAAGCCGGAAAGTTCCCCAGCAGAAAATCCAGAACGATGCGCCCCGTCGGTGTCGGCTTGATATCCTGCTCTCCCACCGGAGTGCTAGGATTCACAATCACCACCTCTGCGCCTTTGGCTGCAAGCTCCACGGCCTTGCGCTCCGCCAGATACTTCGAACGCTTGTAGTGACCAATCATCTCAGCCACGTTCACCGGAGTCTCTTCGTCCACCGACACTCGTTCGTATCCGAATCCCAGCGTTGCCACCGACGAACAATAAACCGTCCTTCGTACGCCTGCCGCCTGTGCCGCCTCGATCACCGCCGCCGTTCCGTCCACATTGGCCGCATACATCGGCTTCGGATCGCGTATCCACAAACGATAATCGGCTGCCACATGGAAGACCGCCTCGCAGCCTTTCATTCCCTTTCGCAGCGATGCCGGATCCGTCAGATCGCCAACCACAAGCTCCCCCGGCAGTCCCGCTAAATTCTCTCTCCGGCTCCCGGCTCTCACCAGTAGACGCAGGTCTGCACCCTGCTCTGCCAGCAGGCGCGCCACGTGACTCCCCACAAACCCTGTCGCTCCGGTTACAAAGGCTTTCAACGATTTCCTCTCCGAACACATCAAACGCAGCCCTTTCCAGGCTGCGCTCGACGACCTTGCTAAACGTTCACGGGGGCCCCGCATTTGCCCGCAGTTGGCTAATGTGGGGCGGCGATCGCGATGCTAAACTGTCCCCTGCCTTTACGCTCCCTGCACTTCGTTCTGGGAGTACTTAGCCAGCGCCATCAGCGGGAAGTACCAGGGATACGAGTGATATTTCAGGTAAAACACTCGTGGGAACCCCGTGCCCGTGTACGGCACCTCGCTCCATCCGCCGTCCGCCTCTTGATGATCCAAAAGATAAGCGATCCCGCGTGCCAGCGATTCCGAGCGATAATCTCCACCCGCCATCAATCCAAGTACCGCCCAAGCCGTCTGCGAACTCGTGCTAACTCCCACGCCCTTCTCGTTCTCGTCGTCATACGAGGCAATCGATTCGCCCCAGCCACCATCGGAATTCTGCATCATCCGCAGCCACTCCGTCGCCTGCTGAACCATTGCGTCATGATTATCGAAGCCCACCGCTTCCAGTCCGCGCAGCACGCACATCGTGCCGTAAATGTAGTTCACGCCCCAGCGTCCGAACCACGAGCCGTCCGGCTCCTGCTCCTTGCGGATGAACTCAATCGCCCTCTGCACAGGCTTGTCTTTCGGCGTAAACCCATGCACCGCCAGTGCCTCCAGCACTCGTCCCGTAATATCGACCGTCGCCGGATCGAGCATCGCGTTGTGATCGGCAAATGGAACGTATTGGAACACCATGCGGTTATTGTCTTTGTCGAATGACGCCCATCCGCCATTCTTGCACTGCATCGCCAGTTCCCAGTCGATCCCGCGCTGCACCGATTCGCTCTGGAACCGCGAATCCGCCGTCTCAATGTGATTCAGCGCCAGCAGCACCTGCGCCGTGTCGTCCACGTCAGGATAAAATTCATTGTTGTGCTCGAAATACCAGCCGCCCGGCTCCGCATTTGGAACCTTTATCGCCCAGTCTCCCTTTCGGCGAATCTGCTTCTTCAGCATCCACTCCGCAGCCTTCACCATCCGCGGATCGTGGGCATCGACGCCGCTCTCGGCCAGCGCAAACAGCGAGTAGGCGGTATCCCACACCGGAGAAACGCAAGGCTGCATCCGGAAATTATCTCCCTCCGCAATGCCCAGCTTTTCAAATTCATCCAGTGCCCGAATCACCTGCGGATCATCCAGCGAGTAACCCAGACAGCGCATCGCGATAATTGAGTTCAGGATCGACGGATAAATCGCGCCCAGCCCATCGCTCAACTCAAAGCGCTCCAACATCCACTTCTCCGCCGCCTTCAACGCCACCGAGCGCAACGGTCTCACATGCACCCGCTCAAATGCATGGCACAGCCGATCCAGCACCAGGAAGAAGTTTCGCCAGCTAATCAGTTTGCTGTCCCACTTCAAACGCAGCGAGTCACCATGGCGTCCATTCGGGAAAAGTTCGTCGATATTCCACTCGTCGGGAATCTTTTTAAACGGCTTTTTCGCATAGCAGATCGAAAGCGGAATCAGGATCGCCCTCGACCACGACGATATCTCGTAAATGTTGAACCAGAACCAGTTCGGAAACAGCACAAGTTCCGGCGGAATTGCCGGAACGGCGTCGTAGTCATACTGTCCCAGCGCGCAAAGATAAACCTTGCTGAACGTATTGCACGCCGGCACGCCACCCATCGCCAGGATACGTTCCCGAGCCTTCGCCATCCTGGGATCGTCCGGCGAATAGCCGCACATCTTCAGCGCGAAATAAGCCTTCACCGCCGCCGTCACGTTCGATGGCCCATCCTGGTATATCGGCCAGCCGCCATCTTCGTTCTGATGACGCAGAATCTCGTCCGCACACTGCTGAAACCTTCGCTCGTCGCGAGTGCCCAGAACTGTATGCAGAAAGATGTAGTCGGATTCGAGAGTTGTATCCGCTTCCAGTTCGCCGCACCACCAGCCATCTTCGTGCTGCTTGGCAAACAGGAACTGTTGCGCCGCCTTGATCGAACTCTTAAGGCGAGCCCCCAGCCCTGAAATCTTACCGAACCGAATCGCAGTCGACTGCGTAGAACTTGCTTCCATGAATTCTTACTCCACCGTTACTTCGGGAGCGGCGCCGATTGCCGCGACAATCTCCGGAGGCAACGCAAAACGTACATGCTCCGGCATCACTTCCACCTCGCGCACATTCGAAAAGCCTTTACCGGACAGGAACGTCATCACTTCCTGAACCAGGATTTCCGGTGCCGAGGCTCCTGCCGTAAGCGCCACGGTCTTCACGCCCGTCAGCCACTTCTCGTCAATGTCCTGACAGGTGTCGATCAAAAACGCGTTTGTTCCCAGATTTCCCGCAACTTCCACCAGCCGATTCGAGTTCGAGCTGTTCGGCGATCCCACCACCAGCACCAGATCAGCCTGTTCCGCAACGTTCTTCACCGCCACCTGGCGATTTTCCGTCGCGTAGCAAATATCTTGTGCATGTGGTCCGCGAATATTGGGGAACTTCAACTTCAGCGCATCGATAATATCCGTCGCCTCGTCCAGCGAAAGTGTCGTCTGGGTCAGATAAGCCACGCGATCTGGATCGGATACCACGATATTGGCCACCTGCTCGGCGTTGCTCACCACCTGCGTCACCTCTGGAGCTTCACCCAGAGTGCCCACAATTTCGTCGTGATTCAAGTGCCCAATAAGGATCAGAGAGTATCCGTCTTTCGCAAAACGAATCGCTTCCACGTGAACCTTGGTCACCAGAGGACAGGTCGCGTCAACCACCCGCAACTGCCGCAGCTTGGAAGCCTCGCGCACCGAAGGCGCAACTCCGTGCGCGCTATAAATGATGCGTTCGCCGTTCGGCACTTCTTCCACATCATCCACAAAAATGGCGCCCTTGGCCTTCAGGTCTTCGACCACATATTTGTTGTGTACGATTTCCTTACGGACGTAGACCGGTGGGCCGAAGGTTTCCAGGGCGATGCGCACAATATCAATGGCGCGCACAACGCCAGCACAGAATCCACGGGGCTTCAAAAGGAGGAGAGTTTTAGCTTCGGTTGTCTGTGTCATTCGATTTTTAGATTCAACAATGGTCTGCGGGGATTCCAGTGCTCCCCCGGCACACGTTGCTTCTTGTAAGTCTATGTCGCTACGCAATTTCCCGCCACCCCGACACATAGAAGTGCGCTTTACGCCATTGGGCTGGGCCAAAACCGGAGGCGAACAGCGCCCTCCTGAACTCTCACCATCTTAACAGGAGAGCTCCCCACCCGATAGCAGCAGAAGCCCTTAGCCTTCCGAATCCCCTCCCCGGCATCCCGTTACGCAGTCAAAAAGTCCTGCACACAAGACCTCGCAACCCATCGGGCTTCCACTCTGCTTCAAGAGGTGTTAAATCTATGCCATGCTCAACTCAGACAATCTACTGACACCGCGTGAAGCCTCACGCCTCCTCGGAATCAGCTATTCCACCATCAAGCAGTGGATCTTATCGGGCAAGCTTCCTACCGTACAGACGCCCGGCGGACATCACCGCGTCTCCGAGGCATCCCTCAAGCCCTTCTTGTCCAAGGACAAAGAAAAAGCCGTCGCCGAGTCCCGTGAAAGATACCGCCGAGTCAGCGGCAGAAATCAGCTCGCCGGAAGAATTGTCAGCCTCCGAATCGAGGGTCTCTTCGCCGAGGTTGTCGTGTCGATTGGCAACGCACATATCACCGCAATCATCACTGCCAACGCGGCCCGTGAGCTAGGCCTGAAAAAGGGAGACAACGCCGCCGCGCTCATCAAATCAACGGATGTAATGATTGAACGCCTCGACGATTTCGATTAAGGGCATTCCTCGCCCCGATGATCTCTCGAATACAAATCGTTGACTATACGACTTGATTCACGTAAATTCGTAGAACTCTCAATAACCGCGAACCTACACAGAGTCGCGAGGAGTTCTATACATGAATTTCCACCGTATTCCTGCTGTCGTTCTTTTTGCGGTCATTGCATCATCCTGCATCCTTGCCCAGATTCGGTCTGACCTGCAGGGCCAGGTTTTGGATCTTTCCGGCGCCTCCGTCACCAATGCTCGTGTCGAACTTACCGAAACCTCCACGAACATCCATCGCCAAACCAGCACATCCAGTTCCGGCTATTACGTCTTCGGCGGTCTCAATCCAGGCGAATACAAATTGGATGTCTCGGCTGCTGGCTTTCAAAACCTCAGCCGCACGAATGTAAGGATTGCTGTCGGTCAGACCGCGAACGTCGATCTCGTGTTGAAGGTCGGCAGCGACCGGCAAACGGTAACCGTGGATGCCGCCTCGCCCCTGTTGCAATCGCAGACCAGCGACATCCAGACAAATATTCCCGGCACCACCGTCGTTGCCATGCCGCTCAACACGCGCAATTTCGTGCAGCTCGCCACCCTCGCTCCTGGCGTCGAGTTGCCGCCGGGCACGGTGCTCCCCCGCATCAATGGCGGTCGCCCCCGAACGAACGAATACCTGTACGACGGCATCTCGGCATTGCAGCCCGAGCCCGGCCAGGTAGCCTTTTTCCCAATTATCGATGGCATTCAGGAGTTCACCGTAGAGGCCAACAACGTTGCCGCCGAATTCGGTCGATTCAACGGAGGCGTCGTGAACGTCGCCACTCGCTCCGGATCGAACGAAATCCACGGAAGCCTCTTCGAGTTCTTTCGCAACGAAACGCTGAATGCCCGGAATTACTTTTCAACCACCGCCAGAAAGCCCGAGTACCGGCGCAATCTCTACGGAGCCACCCTCGGCGCGCCCATCGTGCGCAACCGTCTCTTTTTCTTCGGCGACTACCAGGGTGTTAAGCAGTTGATCGGCGTCACCAAAATTTCAACCATTCCGACCCTGAACGAGCGCAAGGGCATTTTCACCGGCGTCTCCAAAATCTACAATCCCGCCACCACCACCCTCACCGGAGGCAAGTACGTTCGTCAGGAATTCGCCAACGACGTCATTACCACGCCCATGGACCCCGCGGCGCTGGCGCTGTTGTCCCGTTTCCCCACGCCTACCAATCTCACTGCCACCGCGAATAACTACACCCGCACCGACAACGATGCCCTCCATCAGAATCAGTTCGACACGCGCGTCGATGGATTGCTCACCAGCCGGGATCGCGTCTTCGGGCGCTACTCCTACTACAACGAGGTCGAACAGCCTGTCTTTCCTCTCCCCGACGGCGGCGGAGTCATCAGTGGATCGGTAATCGGCACCGGAGGTGTTGCGGGCCTGTCGCACGTACTCGGTCAGCAGGCCGTACTCAGCGAGACCCACACCTTTACCGGCCGCCTGCTCAACGATTTCCGCCTCGGCTACACCCGTCGCGGAAACACCATCGCAGGCCCCACGCTTGCCGATACTGCCAGCACGGCTCTCGGCATCCCCGGCATTCCCACCAACGCTGCGTTCAACAATGTTTTGCCCCTCTTCACATTCACTGGATTTCAGCAGCTTGGCGCCTCGGCCAGCACCTCCTCCGCATATCAGACTGGCGTCTGGCAACTCTCCGAAAGTCTTTCCTACACGCGAGGCCGTCACACCATCAAGGGCGGGATGGATCTACGCTGGTATCAGTTGAATACGATTGCACCGTCAAACCCGACCGGGGCCTTCTCCTTCACCACAACGGGAACCAATCAGCAGGGGTCTTCCAGCAGCGGAAACTCCATCGCCAGTTTCCTGCTTGGCCAGGTCGATTCCTTCCAGATCGATCTGCAACAGAGCAAAATCCGCCCTCGCGATCACATAGAGGAATATTTCCTGCAGGATAACTGGCGCGCCACCGCTCGCCTCACGCTCAACCTCGGCGCTCGCTGGACGCTGCACCATCCCTCGACTGAGAAAAACGATCAGGGCGCGGTCTTCAATCTTCAAACCCAACAACTCGACTACCTCGGCCAGAACGGATTCCCCCACAGCGCCCGCGAATTGCACTACGGCAACATCGCCCCGCGAATCGGATTGGCCTACCTTCTCACTCCAAAAACCGTGGTGCGCTCCGGTTACGGAATCGTGTTCATCGACCAGTCCGGAATTACCACCCCGTTCACCACGCCTCAGTTTCCATTCATTCAAAACGTTCAGCAGAAGACGCAGGACAGCGTGAACGCCGCGTTCACGCTCTCTCAAGGGCCCACCGTCGCGCCCATTGCACAAACGCCAAACGCCGGACTCGGCCAAAGCGTTTACACCGCCAACCGTTCCGCCGGTTCCGGCTACGTGCAGCAGTGGAATCTCGCCATACAACAACAGGTAACAAACAACCTTTCCATCGAAGTCGCCTATGTCGGATCGCACATCGTCCGCGTTGGTATCCCTGACTCCAACCTCAACCAGCTCACTGAACAGCAACTGGAGCAAGGCTCGTCGCTGCTCACTCCGGTTACCAATCCCTACTACGGACAACTGCCTTCATCGAGTTCCATCGGAGGCAAGACCGTCACCGCGGCTCAACTCTTGAAACCATACCCACGCTTCCTGAACGTTGCCACCTACCGCAATAACACCGGAAGCACGAACTACAATGCCATCCAGGCCAAGATAGAGCAGCGCCTGAGTCATGGAATGTACCTGCTATTCGCCTACACGCATTCCAAGCTCATCGACCCTGCCTCGTCTGTCTTCTCCACCACGGTGCTCTCATCGCCCAACTCCAACAGCCTTATCGCCGCCGACACCTTCCGCCCCAACCTTGAGCGCGATTCCTCCAATGGCGACATGCCCAACGTCACATCCATCAGCGGAATCTATGAATTGCCTGCGGGCCACGGCCACCGCTTTGCAAGCAAAGGACTGCCTGAAAAAGCTTTCGGCGGATGGACGCTAAACGTCGTTGCCTTGCTGCAATCGGGTATGCCCGTCACCGTCACACAGGCCACCAACCTCAATGCTTTCGCCGGATTCGCGCTGCAACGCCCAACCATCGTTGGCGATCCCTCGCTTCCTGCCGATAAGCGCACACCGGCGCACTTTTTCAACACCGCTGCCTTCACCACGACTCCGCAGTTTGCGATTGGCAATGCTTCACGCAATCCCGTGCGAGGCCCAGCCTATCGCAACCTCGACTTCGCGCTCATCAAGCACACCAAACTGTCGGAGCGAACGGATCTGGAGTTCCGCAGTGAATTCTTCAACCTCACGAACACTCCTGCCTTTGGACAGCCCAATGGCAGCTTCGGCTCTGCCGCCTTCGGCTCCATCACAACCACGACCACCGATCCAAGGGTCGTACAATTTGCCCTTCGCCTTACCAGATAACGAACCACGCGCAAAAGCGGCCCATTCGAATTTGAATGGGCCGCAACCATCTCCAGTCATTCGACACACGGGTGGCCCATATTTGCCATATTTTGGCCAATGTGGGATGCAGGCATCACTCCCGAATCCCGGACTCTTCACCCGGCGCTCATCCATCGACAAATCCACGGGCGCCCCATTCAAACCCATCTTTTGGGCTTGAGTGGCGAACCGTACTGATCGCACTAAGTCAGCTATGTACAGCGCAACCGCCCCGCATTTGGGCGAATGTTGGGATTACCGCGCTACCGCGCCAAGTGGGTTCAGCCCCACGAATTGAAATCCCTCAGGCGTTCGCCCTCAGCAACTGTTCCGCGTTCTTCAGACTCGCCTCAGTGACCTTGGCGCCACTCAGCATCCGGGCAATCTCGCTGCGACGCTCTTCCGCCGACAAGGGACGAACCGTAGTCTTCGTCCTTCCCCCGCTCTCATGCTTTTCAATCAGGAAATGCCGGTCCGCAAACGAAGCAATCTGCGGCAAATGCGTAATGCACAGAACCTGCTTCGTCCTCGACAGTGCCTTCAGCTTTTTCCCAACCGCATCCGCCGCCCGCCCACCAATCCCCGTATCGATTTCGTCGAACACCAGCGAGCGCTGTCCATCCGACTTCTTGTTGTGCGAATTGCCCTGATTACGTCCCGCCTCCACGCTCGCCTTCAGCGCCAGCATCACTCGCGAAAGTTCGCCACCCGACGCAATCTCCTCAATCGGCGCCATCGGCTCACCTGGATTTGTCGAAATCAAGTACGCGACTTTATCGAATCCCGAAGCCGACCAATTCCCTTCCTCGTCCGACCCCGAAACTTCGATCTTGAACTTCGACTTCATCGCCAGATCGTTAATCTCACCTTCGACCGTCTTCTCAAGCTTTCGCGCCATCTCATAGCGCCGCTTGCTCAAGGTCCTGGCTTCCTCCAGATACTTAGCCGCCGCCATCGCCAGTTCCTTGCGCAATCCCGCCAGCAGTTCATCCTTGTTCTCAATATCGCTCAGCTTTCCGGCAATCTCCTGCTCAAACACCAGCACATCGTCCAACGTCTTGCCATACTTCCGCCGTAGCTTGTCGAGAACCGCCAACCTGTCTTCCACCTCCGCCAGCCGTTCCGGCGAAGCATCCATCCCATCCGCAAAATCCCGCAGCGTGGTCGCCACATCTTCCACCGTGATCCGTGCCCCCTCAAGCTGTGCCAGCGACTCCTTGAACGACTCATCGAAGCGCGACAGCTCTTCCAAATGTTTCGTCGCCGCCCTCAGCCGTGCCACCGCAGACTCCTCAACCTCATACAGCACATCAAACGCGCCCAGCGCCGCCGCATACACCCGCTCGGAGTTCGCCAGCACCCGCTTCTCCGATTCCAGCTTCTGGTCTTCACCCGCCGCCGGGGCCGCATCGCGAATTTCCTTCAACTGAAATTTCCACAGGTCAACGAGCCTAAGCTTTTCCTGCTCCCCTTTCTCCAGCGCTGCAATCCTGTGTGCGACCTCTTTCCACTTCGCATAGCCCTCGGCCACCGCTCCCAGATTCACGCCTGCCGCGGCATCCAGCAGCGCCAGTCTCTCCGGCGGGTCGAACATCAGAATCGCCTGATTTTGCGCATGAACAATCGCCAGCCGTGGTGCCAGCTCCTTCAGCACCGCCACCGTCGCCGGCTGATTGTTAATGAAAACCCGTCCCTTGCCGTTCAGCGAAATATCCCTGCGCAGAATGATCTCCGACCCTGCGCTGTCGATGCCATTTCCCTCCAGCACCTCGGCAATCGCCGGATCGTCGCTCTCATACACGGCGGCAACCGTTGCCTTCTCCGCTCCGTGGCGCACCACATCGCTGTAGGCTTTTTCGCCCAGCAGCAGTGCCAGCGCGTCGATAAGGATCGACTTGCCCGCGCCCGTCTCGCCGGTCAGCAGATTCAGCCCTGTTCCAAACTCAACCACCACGTTGTCGATGACGGCGTAGTTTTCAACGCGCAATTCCCTGAGCACTCGGCACCCGTTCCTTGTAGTTTTCCCGGCGAGGATACCATGTCAGAGCTATCCTCGCCTCATACAAAAACCTGTCGCCTTTTACCACACCTTGCAGGAGTTCGCCCTCACCATCGGCTGTCCCGCCTTGCATCCAAACGCCTTCTGGAACTCCGGCAAATCGCTCACAATCCCGTTGATCCGATACTTCCCTGGCGAGTGCGGGTCCGTGATCGCATTGGCCCTCAGCTCTTCCGGCCTCGCATTCTCACACGCCCATTGCGCGAACCCGATGAAGAACCTTTGATCCGGCGTGAACCCTTCCTCCGGCTGCAGCTTCATCTCTTTCGTCGCCTCGCGCCACGCCATGTATGCCAGCAGAGTCCCGCCCAGATCCGCCACATCCTCTCCGCTTGTCAGCTTGCTGTTGATCTTAATGTCGTCCACCACCACGTACTGCGCAAACTGATCCCGCACACAGTTAATCTTTTCCTCGAACTTTTTCGCGTCCTCCGCGGTCCACCAGTCCCGCAGATTTCCCGCCGCATCGAACTGCCGTCCTTCATCGTCGAAGCCGTGCGTCAGCTCATGCCCAATCGTCGATCCCGTGTTGCCATAGTTCGGCGCGTCGTCCATCTTTGGATCGTAAAGCGGTGGCTGCAGCACTCCTGCCGGAAAGTTCACATCGTTCATCTGCGGATTGTAGTAGGCATTCACCGTCGGCGGACTCATGCTCCACTCCGTCTTATCCACCGGCTTCCCAATCTTTCTCAGATCGCGATTCACCTCAAACGACGCCGCGTTCTGATAGTTCCCAAAGAAGTCCCCAGCCTTGATCGTCATCGCGCTATAGTCGCGCCATTTTTCCGGATACCCAATCTTGTTCCGAATTCCGTTCAGCTTCACCAGCGCCTGTTTCTTTGTCTCCGGAGTCATCCAGTTCAGCCCATTGATCTCCTGGGCCATCGCCTTTTCGATCAGCTCCGTCATCCGCACCGTATCTTCCTTCGTCTTCTCCGTAAACGTCCGTCGAACGAACTCCTGTCCAAGCGCCTCGCCCATCAGGCGATCCACATCCCCCACGCAGCGTTTCCAGCGCGGCTTCTGTTCGGCCACTCCATGCAGATATTTCCTGTTGAACGCAAAGTCCTCATCGACAAACGCCTTCGACAAAAACGGCGCCGCATCGCTCACCACATGCCAGCGCAAATAAACTTTCCAGTTGTCCAGAGACTCGCTCCCCAACTGCGCTTCCAGTGCCTTGAAATATTCCGGCTCCGTCACGTTAACGGACTTCACCCCACCCAGCCCGTCCTTCGCCAAATACGTCTTCCAGTCGAACCCCGGATTCAGCTTCTCCAGCTCTTCCGGAGTCATCTTGTGAAACAGCTTGTACGGATCGCGCTTATCCACCCGCGACAGCGTAGCCTTTGCCAGCGCCGTCTCCATCCGCATCACCGTATCCGCATCGGACTTCGCCTGCGCCCCGGTTTCCCCGGCCAGCACCAGCATCTTCGCCACGTGCTCTACATATTTTTGCCGCTGCTCCACCGACTTCGCGTCTGTCTTCAAGTAGTAGTCGCGATCCGGCAGCCCCAGCCCTCCGCCCAACGCAAAGGCAATCACCTGCGTCGCATCGCCAAAATCCTGGTTCGATCCAAAGCCAAACATCAGGTCGCCATGCGCGCCATTAAGATGTTGCGCCGCCAGCCATCCTGCAAACTCCGACTTCGACTTCATCGCCGAAATCTGCGTCAGCACCGGTTCAATCGGTTTCGCCCCAAGCTTCTCGATCGCCGCCGTGTCCATGCACGAGCCGAAGTAATCGCCAATCTTCTGCTGTACCGCCGTCCGCTCCGCTGTGGGCTTCGACAGCTCATCCAGAATTCCCCAAAGAAACTGCTGATTGTCATTCGACAGCTTCGAGTACACATCCCAGCGCGCCTGGTCCGGCGGAATCGGATTGTTTTTCATCCATCCGCCGCAGGTGTAGCGATAAAAATCCACGCACGGGTCGGCACTGCGGTCCATCGATGGCAAATCGAGGCTCGGCGTGTAAGGCAACGCGTTCAGCGGACGCTCCGCCGGTTTCGCGGCAGGCTGTGCGGCAACCGTAGTCGTAGGATTCTGCGCCGTGGCCACCACGGTGCCCACCAGCAAAGTCAAGCTCAGGAGTCCGGCAGTCTTCATAGCACCTTTCCATTTCTCAGGTATTTCAGGCCCCCGCAGTTTACACCGCCAACCACATTCTTCCCGCCATATAGCCCTCAACGTACTCTGAAGTTGTCGTTTCGTATTCCTGTTTGCTCGATAAAGTGACGTTCTGCACAAACCTCGCGCGCAAAGGCTTACAGAGCTGACTATAATGAAATTGAGCTCGCAACACGCCTCAAGCCTTTCGGACTCGAAGCCCCGTTCCACCGTGCTGCGATTTCAGCGCCCGCTCCAATGAGAAAAGGATGCCGATCACTAATTTGTTTGCTTTCGCTCTAGGCGGAGAAGTATTGGACATGGTTTCCAATACTGGCCTCGTCGCCAAAATCGTTCTTTTGATCCTTCTTGCCTTCAGCCTTCTGTCCTGGACCATCATCTTCTCCAAGTACGGCCTCTTTCGCCGTGCCACGGTCCAGAGCGGACGTTTCGTCCGCGTCTTCCGCAAGGCCACGCGCCTGCAGGAGCTCGCCGCCGTCTCCGACCAGTTCAAGCCTTCGCCTCTCGTGGCTGTCTTTGAAGGTGCCGTAGAAGAACTCCGGCGCTGCGGTGCCAATCCGCGCACGCTTTCCGTACAGCGTGCCACCCAGATCGCCGCCTCCGAGGAACTTACCCGCCTCGAGAGCCGTCTCACCTGGCTTGCCACCACCGGCTCCATTGCTCCCTTCGTCGGACTCTTCGGAACCGTCTGGGGCATCATCGACGCCTTCCACGGACTCGGCACCGCTGGCGCGGCCACACTTCGCGCCGTCGCCCCCGGCATCTCCGAGGCCCTCATCACCACCGCCGCCGGACTCTTCGCTGCGGTCCCAGCCGTCGTGGCCTACAATGTTTTCTTGCAGCAGATTCGTGAATTTGCCGCCCGCATGGACGACTTCAGCCTCGAGTTGCTCAACATCATCGACCGCAACGGCGACGCGCGATAGGAGACATCGGTGGCGTTTACAAACAACAAGGGACGCACCCAGTCATCGCTCTCGGAGATCAACATCACTCCGTTTGTGGACGTCGTGCTCGTGCTGCTCGTCATGTTCATGGTCACCGCCCCAATCCTTCAATCTGGCATTGAGGTAGAGGTGCCGAAGACCAAGACCGTCAAGGAAATTACCGAAGAACGCCTGGTCATCACCATCGACAAAGACCAGCGAGTCTTCCTCGGCAACGATCCCATCAACATCAATGAAATCGCCGACCGTTTGCACGAAAAGGTCCGCGACCCGCAGGGCCAGAGCATCTTCATTCGCTCCGATGAGAATGTGCCCTTCGGTGCCTTTGCCACTGTTATGGACGCCGTGAAGCAGACCGGCATCACCAACGTAAGCATCGTGACGCAACCGCTGGCCAATAAGACAAATGCCTCTGGACGCTGACATCTACGGTCGCAAAGAATCGGTCGTGCCGTCGTTCGCCGTTTCCACCGCGCTGCACGCGGCTCTACTGGCCTCTGCCCTCTTGCTGCCCGGCATCTTCTCCCACGCCGGAGACAGTTGGGGCAACAACGGCAACGGCGGAGTCTCGGGCGGGGCCATGAGCGCCCGCCTCGTCAGCGGAATCCCCCTGCCTCCCAATCCGCAAGCCAAGCCCGAGAATGTTTTAGCCAACGAGAGCAAGGGTCTCTCGAAATCCATCCCCGCGCCCAAGACAAAGGAAGACGATCATGCCATCGCCATTCCCGACCGCGACACCAAGATAAAGCCGTCGAAGGAGAAGGTGACAACCACTGCTCCCGTCCGGACGAACCCGCGCGAGCTTCCCAAACAGCGCCCCACCGTAACCACTCCCAGCCGCGAAACTCCGCGCGAGATGGCCAAGGTCGATAACACCGTTCCCTTCGGCGGAGGCGGTCCCGTCGCCGGTCCCTACACTACGTTTCAGAGCGGCGGCACATCCGGCGGCATGAAGTTCGGCGAAGGCGGCACCGGAACCTTCGGAAGCCGCTTCGGATGGTACACCGACGTCGTAGCAAGAAAGGTTCATCAGGCCTGGCAAAGTGAAGTAAATCCGAGTGTCACCTCGGCAAAGCGTGTTTATATACTTTTTGACATTTCGCGGTCCGGGAAGCCTTCCAATGTGCGCATCGAGCAGTCTTCCGGCATCCCGGCACTCGACATTTCCGCCGTCCGCACCCTGCAGCGCATCGACACCTTCGGTGACCTGCCCAGGGAGTACAACGGCAGTTATGTTTCCGTAGAGTTCTGGTTCGATTACAAGCGCTGAACTTTTCTCCAGCGCCGTCGCAATTTTGGAGAGTTTGAATGCCGCAATCCGAAACCCGCTTCACCGCAATGCGTAGTAAAAGTCGCCCCGAGCAGAGAGTTCCCCTTAAGCAGTTGGCGGGTGGCCCACATATGCCCTCCTTTGGCATATGTGGGGACGCGGCATCATTCCCCTCCGCCCTCGTTCCCGCAGCTCATCCCGAGCACAACATTTCCTTAAGAAAGATGGGTCATCCCGAGCGCAGCGTTCCCCCAAGAAAGACGGGTCATCCTGAGCGCAGCGAAGGACCCCTGCCCAGCTCAAATCACCCGTGCTCCCCCAAGCTTTCCAACCGCCATTCGATTTTGGCCGTCCCCATCATCGCTTTCTTGCTCGCCCTCGCCTCCCCCGCCTCCGCCCAGGATTGGATTCGTACCGGCACTGGCGTCGGTGGTGAAAAGATTCGCTTGGCCGTCCCCGACTTCAAGATCGCAGGCGCCGACCCCCAATCCGCTCCGCTCGACAAGACCTTCAACGCCGTCCTGTTCAACGATCTCGCCCAGGCCGGCATCTTCGACATGATCTCCAAAAGCTTCTATCCCCTCGGAGCCATCGGCGGCCCTGCCGACGCCCACCTCGACGTATGGGCAGCGCCCCCGGTAAATACCGCCATGCTCGCCTTCGGCAGTCTCGGAGCCAGCGGCGGAAGCCTCCAGGTGCAGGGCTGGCTCTTCGACGTAAAGAACACGCAGAACCCGCAGGTGCTCGCGAAGCAATACCGCGAAGCCGCCACCGACGAAAACGCGCGCATGATCGCCCACCGCTTTGCCGATGAAATCATCTTCCGCCTCGGTGGTGGCATCAACGGAATCGCCGAAACCAAGCTCTATTTCATCAGCAGCCGCGGCGGACACAAAGAAGTCTGGGCGATGGATTACGATGGCGCGGCGCAGCGCTCCGTCACCCATCTCAACTCCATCTCGCTGGCCCCCCGAGTCTCACCCGATAACTCACGCGTCGCCTTCGCGTCTTTCTATCGCGGCGGCCCCAACATCACCATGTACTCGCTGGAACTCGGACGCCTGCTCAACTTCCCCTCCTTCGGCGGCACCACTTTATCTCCTGCATGGAGTTCCGATGGCTCCCGCCTCGCGTTCTCTTCCTCACGCTCCGGCGACCCTGAAATTTACGTCTGCGATCAGAACGGAAATAACCTCAAGCGTCTGACGGCGTATCATGGTCCTGATGTCTCGCCGGTGTGGAATCCCAAGACCAACGCGCAGATTGCGTGGGTCAGCGGACGCAGTGGCCTGCCACAGATATACATCATGGACGCCGACGGAACGAACGTGCAGCGTGTCACCGACCAGGGATATGCGGTTTCTCCCTCATGGTCTCCCAATGGACAATTTCTTGCCTTCGCCTGGGTGCGTCACTACGGCCCCGGAGCGCCCGGAGCCTCCGACATTTACATCATGGACGTAGCCAGCCGCCAATGGGTGCAGCTCACTCACGACGGGGGACGCAATGATTTCCCATCCTGGTCGCCCGATGGCCGCCACATCGTTTATCAGTCCACCCGCAGCGGCGGCGAACAAATCTGGTCCATGCTGGCCGACGGCAGCCAGCAGACCCAGTTGACTTTCACCGGCTCCAACTCGCAACCTAATTGGAGTTGGAAGTAGAAGCACAACGATTTTTTTGCTTAAGCAGTTGCCTGATTTTGGGATGTAACTTTAACCGGTTCCGACGGGCTCTAAGTCGGCCAAATGCGAGCTTTCTCGCTTGGAGGATGAATTGAAAAACAGCAAGATGAAGTGGACTCTTATGGTACTTGCGCTGGCCACCATCGTTATCGTTGGCGGATGCAAGAAAAAACAGGTTCCCCCCACCCCACCCGCCGCTCCTCCTCCGGCGCAACCAAAGGCAACCCTGAGCGTCAGCCCCGAGAGCATTGACCGCGGCGGCTCCGCAACTCTTACCTGGTCCACCACCGACGCCACCAGCGTCAGCATCGACGGCCTCGGAACCGTGGACCTCAACGGGTCCCAGAAGGTTTCCCCGACCGTCTCCACCACCTATCGCCTCACCGCGCAGGGTCCCGGTGGATCGACCGACGCAACCGCGCGCCTGACCGTTGTCGAACCGCCTCCGCCGCCTCCGCAAGCCAAGGCTCCCGAAGTTGGCGAAGACGTTCTGTTCGCGCAGTCTATCAAGGACATCTACTTCGACTACGACCGTTACGATCTTCGCTCTGAGGATCAGGCCGTCATCGACGCCAACGCCGCATTCCTCAAGAGCCATCCTTCGATCCGCTTCACCATCGAGGGACATTGCGATGAACGCGGTTCCACCGACTACAACCTCGCCCTCGGCGACAACCGCGCCAATGCCGCACGCAGCGCCCTGATCCACGCCGGAGTTTCCGGCGACCAGATCAAGGTCATCAGCTTTGGCAAGGAAAAGCCGTTCTGCAGTGAGAGCACCGAAGCCTGCTGGCAGCAGAATCGCCGCGATCACTTCGTGTACGGACAGAAGTAGTAGTCTTCCGATTCGCATCCATTGCGGCGGGGCGTCTCCGGGCGCCCCGCCGTATTACTCTTTCAGAAGAGATTTCGGAAAGCCCACATCATACGTACCCAGGCGGCCCATATTTGCCCTCTTTGGGCAAATGTGGGGATGCCAGACAGTTAGCGATATCAGATTCCTCTGTCGAGCGAATGGTGAACTGCCCGTACGTTCTTCTGTAGTTGCTCTTGCGCGGTTGCTCCATGAACGACGAATTCGCCGGCTTGCGAGACAAAGTAAGTCGGTTGTATTAAACTCTGTTTGATCGTTACTCCTCTCGCCTTCACGGCCAGAGTCCGGCGCACAGCGCCCGGAGACAAAGATGAATCTGAGAAAAGCAGCAGCTCTTACGGTTTTGGCCGTCATGATCGCGGCGCCTACCGCCCCGGCCTTCGCCGTATCCAAGGAAATTATCCAGCTTCAGACCCAGGTGCAGGACCTTGCCGATCGCATGGCCCACATGCAGCAGTCGTTCGATGAGCGCATGGGCGTCATGCGCAGTCTCGTCGAGCAGAGCACCGACAACGTGAACAAGCTCACGGAATCCGTGCAGTCCCTCCAGAAAGGTCTGCAGCAGCAAAGCTCTGACTCCCAGGGCCGCATCGAGCAGGTCTCCGGACAGATCCAGACCCTCAACGATTCCATCGACGAACTCAAAGCTCGCCTCGCCAAGGCCAGTAAGCAGCTCGATGACATCCAGAACCAGCAGCAGAACCTGCCCCAGTCCGGCCAGCCCGCTGGAGCATCCGCCGCTCCCGGCGGTGCTGCGTCCGCTCCTCCCGCCGACGTTCTCTATAATAACGCCCTGCGCGACTACAACTCAGGCCGCTACGACCTCGCACTCTCGCAGTTCCAGGATTACATCAAGTTCTATCCCAACACCGACCTTGCCGGTAACGCCCAGTTCTACGTCGCCGATGTCGAGTATCGTGCCGGAAACTTCGAAGCCGCCGTCGCCGACTACGACAAAGTCCTCGAACAGTTCCCCGGCGGCAACAAGGCAGCAGCAGCTCAACTCAAGAAGGGGTACTCGCTCCTCGAACTCGGACGCAAGGACGCAGGCGTCCGCGAGTTGAACGCCCTCATCCAGCGTTACCCCCGGACTATCGAAGCCACTCAGGCGCGTGAGCGCCTCCACAAACTGGGCGCGTCCGCCTCGCGCCCAGCCGCAACTCGCAAAGCTCGTTGAGTCGCGGTCGACGCCAAAAACAGAACACGATTTATGTAGGCCGAATCCTCTCGCAATCGCTCTTCTGGCCGGACACAAACTATTAACTCATCTGCTAATCGTTCAACCCCCTGCATAACGATTGATGAGTCCGTTACCTCCCTCACCAAAACGATTTACCACTCTGCTAATCGCTAAACAATCCAATCCCCTTCCATCACGGAGCCGTACTCCTGCAACTCGCGGCGCTTCTGCTTCATCTTAGCTGTCAGGTAAAGCCTTCCTAATTATTATGAAAACTTCAGCTACTCAAGAAAATGCAATGATGCAAGCGCTCTTAACCCTCACCCTTGCTCCGTCGCGCGCCGAGGAGGTCTATCCGCGTCTCTGCGAGCTGACCAATGAGGAGTTCAGCACATTCACATCGCTCGCCGATTCCAACCATGTTGTGTTGCGCGCCCTTCTCCCTTTGCAAAGCGTGGCCGCGCATTTCGGCGATACCGCTCTCGTTGCGCGATGCCAGGCTCGCATCAATCAGGAGCAGCTTCGCATAAGCAATGCCGTGCAGCATCTGTTCGTCATCACCGGAGCGCTCGAAGCCGCTAACTGCCCCACGACGGTGATGAAGTCGCTCGATCACTGGCCCGATCTCGGCAATGATCTCGATCTTTACACCACGGCCCCAGCCCATCAGGTATGCGATGTAATGAATTCGCGATTTCACGCGCACATCGAACCCCGAAGCTGGGGCGACCGTCTGGCCAACAAATGGAATTTCGCCATCGCGGGACTACCAGAAGCCGTAGAGGTGCATGTTCAGCGGCTCGGACAGACCGGCGAACATACAACCATGGCGCAGCGCTTCGTTTCGCGACGTGTCAATAAGCAAGTGCTCGGCTTTGATTTTGAGGTTCCAGCTCCGGAAGAACGCATCATCGTCGCAACTTTGCAGCGCATGTACCGGCACTTTTATTTCCGCGTATGCGACATCGTGAACATCGCCGCGCTTGTCGAATCCGGGGTCGTGGACTTTGTCGAACTGCATCGCTCCGCGTCTATTGGAGGCGTTTGGAAAGGCGTTTGCTCTCTCCTCCGCATCGTGAGCGACTATGTTCTTCAGTATCGCGGAACGCCCGTAGTGCTACCTTCTGAAGTTCTCGCCGATGCGCTTTTCGGCGGAGAGAAGGTGTACATCAGGTCGCGATTCATTCGCGTGCCGATCATGCCTCAGGGAGCCGAACTCTACACCGCACAGGTCACCACCGCCGCCCTACGCGGAGACGTCGCCGGAACCTTGCGACTTTCCCTGCTGCCATACCTGGCATCGGCCGCCGCCATCAGCTACAAACTCACGGGCAGCGACAAGGGAATCTGGTGAGCGTTACAGGATTTGAATGATTTCCGGACGAAGTTCGCCGTCCACTAGCTCGATCCTGCCAACGGTCACCGGCAGCGAAAATCGACGAGGTCCCGCACTGCCGGGGTTGAAGAACAACACGCCATCACGCCATTCAATTATGGGCTTGTGCGAGTGCCCGTAGATCACGGCTGCGAACCCCGCAGCCTGCGGCTTCAAATCGAGATCAGCAATCCGGTGCAGCATGTACAAGTTCTTGCCGTCGTGCTCCGCCACTTCCACCATTGGCAACTGTTTTGCCCACGGCTCCACGTCCACGTTGCCGCGCACGGCTATCACCAGTGCAATACGCTTCAGATCGCGCAGCACCTCGGCTGAGCCTAAGTCTCCCGCGTGCAAGATCAGTTCGCTGCCGCGCAATGCTTCCTTTGCTTCCGGCCTTAGCAACCCATGCGTGTCGCTGATGACTCCGATTGCCATTCGCGTATTTTATTGTATGGACAAAATCCGGAGCGTTTTTTGAACCCTGATGGATTGCCGGCGAATGCTGAATCTCCCTCCAAGGCAGAGCATCTTAAGTGGGTGCAAATATATGTATGATGCGATCCTGCTTGTATCCTTCGGTGGACCTGAGAAGACTGACGACGTCCTTCCCTTCCTTGAGAATGTCCTGCGTGGAAAACCAGTTCCCCGCGGGCGGCTTCTCGAAGTTGCGGAGCACTACTATCATTTCGGCGGCAAGAGTCCCATCAATGATCAAAACCGTGAGTTGATCGCCGCTCTACGCTCCGAACTGGATACTCATGGAATTCACCTGCCGATCTACTGGGGAAATCGCAATTGGCACCCCATGCTCACCGGCACGCTTGGCGAGATGAAGCGCGACGGCATCAAGCACGCGCTAGCATTCTTTACTTCGGCCTACAGTTCCTACTCCGGATGCCGCCAGTACCGCGAAAACATCGCTACCGCACAGCAACTCGTTGGCGAAGGCGCGCCGAAGGTGGACAAGATCCGCGCTTTTTACAATCACCCCGGATATATCGAGACAGTCGCTTCGCATGCTGCCGAGGCGCTTGCAAATTTACCCGTAGACCGCCGCTCCAGCGCAAGCCTACTCTTTACCGCGCACAGTATTCCAATGACCATGGCGAGCACGTCTCGCTACGTCGAGCAACTCGAAGAGGCTTCGCGCCTGCTCGCTCAAAGTCTTGGGCACCCCGCCTGCCGCCTCGTATACCAGAGCCGCAGCGGTTCACCATCCCAGCCGTGGCTAGGCCCAGACATTCTCGATGTCATCGATGAAGAGCATTCATCAGGGGCAAAAGATATTGTCGTAGTCCCAATCGGATTTGTCTCCGATCACATGGAGATTATCTTCGATCTCGACACGCAGGCTCGCGAACGCTGCCAAAAACTCGGCCTCACCTACCAACGAGGTCACACCGCTGGCACGCATCCTCGATTTGTCAGCATGATCCGTGAACTGATTGTCGAGCGCATCTGTGATACGGCGGAGCGACCCACGGCAGGCCTCTACGGCGCCTGCCCCGATTTCTGTGCGGTGGATTGTTGTCCTGCACCAGCGATGCTTGCACGTATTACCGGCGCTCATCGGATCGATTTCTGAAGTGTTTGGAGCGGGAGACCGGGATCGAACCGGCGACATCCAGCTTGGGAAGCTGGCGTTCTACCGCTGAACTACTCCCGCTCACGGACGAGCAGAACTTAGATTACACCTAGTGCGAACTTTCCGGCAATCACCTAGCCACGACCTCAGCGATTTCTTGCCCTGTACATCAGTGCATCCGTTGTGACCTTCGCACTTTCAGAGCTGCATCCACTGCGGTAGAATCCTTCTGACCCTGCTAACAGGTTCGGAGGCACCATGTTTCCCCTCAGCGCGATCGTGTTCGTGATCATTGCTTTCTATCTGTTCAGTTCCATTAAGATTCTCAGTGAATATGAACGCGGTGTCATCTTCCGGCTTGGCCGCTTGCTGGACGATCCCAAGGGTCCCGGTCTCATTCTGGTCTTCGCGCCGCTGGATCGCATGGTACGCGTCGACCTGCGGCAGGTTGCCTTCGACGTCCCTCCGCAGGATGTGATCACCCGCGACAACGTCACCCTCAAGGTGAATGCCGTGGTCTTCCTCCGCGTGATCGATCCGCGTCGCGCGGTCGTCGAGGTCACTAATTATCAGTATCAGACACAGCAGTTTGCGCTTACCACCTTGCGCAGCGTACTGGGCGAAGTGGAGCTCGACGAACTGCTGGCACATCGCGACAAGATCAATCTTCGCCTCCAATCTATTCTTGACCAGCACACCGCGCCCTGGGGCGTGAAGGTGGTGAACGTAGAGGTCAAGCAGGTGGATTTGGCCGAGAGCATGATGCGCGCCATGGCCAAGCAGGCCGAAGCCGAGCGCGAGAAACGCTCGAAGATTATCCATGCCGAGGGCGAATTTTCCGCGGCACAGCGTCTCGTGGATGCCGCACATCTGTTGCAGACCGAGCCTGCCTCAATTCAGCTTCGCTACTTGCAGACTCTGACTGAAATCGGCGTAGAGAAGAACACCACGGTCATCTTCCCGGTTCCGATCGACCTGCTTTCAGGCATTCAAAAGCTAACTGGAGGCATGGCAAAACCAACGCCGCCAGCCAGCGGGCCAGTCCCGGGAGCTGAGGAATAAATGGTCACGCGGGAACGAGAAACAATGTCAGACGTCGAAGGCAACGATACCGAGATCACTCTGGGAGTGGGGAAATTGCTCGGGTTGTTCTTCGGACTAGTAATCCTTTGCGGCATCTCGCTTAGCGTTGGCTATACACTTGGGCGAAATTCGGCCAAGCAGGCGATCGCCGCAACCGAGACTGCAAACACCACCGCTCCCGCCACTCCAACACCCTCGACATCGAAGCCGGGAGCATCTCAGGTAGCCGCTCCGAAAGCACAGGACTGCTCCGTGCCCGGAGCGGGCGACAACTGCCCACCGCAGCAGACGTCGGAACCGAGTACCAGCGACCTCACGTTTTATCAATCGGTGCAGCAGAAGGAAGCGCATCCGCAACTTGCTCCGCCTGCCGCGGCTCCGAACCCGGCGGCCCATCCCGCCGAAGTTCGCACCACGCTCGGAACCGGCTATCTGGTGCAAATTGCCGCCGTGCGCAATCAGGATGATGCCAGGTTGTTGAGCAATGCTCTCCAGAAGCAGCAGTTTCCTGTCATCATCGCACAGCCCGGAGACAAACTCTTTCACGTGCAGGTTGGGCCGTATGCTGACATCAAGGATGCCGAGGCGATTCGCTCCCGCCTGGTCAGCGCAGGTTACAACGCTTTCCTCAAACGCTAGATTGATATTTGTCGATGTGAATCCGAAGTGAGTTACAAAAGTAATATTGGGTTACGTTTGTTGCTTGTCCTACTTTCAGATGCTCTATGATGATTGAACTATCATGAAGGCTGCAACCGATAAGCTGAGTCTGGCGCTGCGAGCTGTTGCCGATCCTACTCGGCGCAAGATTTTACGACTGCTTCATCCCAGCACAATACGCAAAGGCAGTACACCGGACGGCTGGACCGCTTCAGACATAGAGCAGCGGATCAAGCTCGCTCAGCCGACGATCTCACATCACATGAAGATTCTGAAGAACGCAGGCTTGATTGAGACGAGCAAGGAAGGGACCTGGGTTCGTTATCGCCGAATCGAAGTTGCCATCCGAGCCATACGCAAGGGATTGCTCGAAGAGATTTAGCAAGCTCTAAGATAAGACGCGCGACCTTCCCTTATTTGGTTCCTGTTCGTCGGGCGCGGTTTTGCTTACAGCTTACTTCAGATTCCGCCTCACGACGGACACCTTTGCTGTTCGGCTAACAGTTCCCACCATCAGGGCCTGTAGTGGACTTGCACCCCCAAGTCTCCTAAGTAGCCACCAGAGCTACTCCAGTTGCGCTTAACGCGCAACGTGCCATGCCTGGCGCACCACCAAAAAAATGCCAGAGGCCGAAGCCTCTGGCGTATTCCTTTTGTACATTAAATCTCCCTACTGCGCGGTCCAACCACCGTCCACCGGCAAACTCGCGCCAGTCAGGTTCTGTGCTCCCTCCGAGCAAAGGAAGACGGCGAGGGCACCGATGTCGCTGGTCTGAGTGAATCGAAGCGAAGGCTGCTTTTCTCCGAGCAGTTTGTTTTTGGCAGTTGCCTGGTCGATACCTTCCCGTGCCGCGCGATCGTCAATCTGTTTCTGCACAAGCGGTGTCAGCACCCATCCCGGACAAATAGCGTTACAGGTGATTCCCGAAGTTGCCGTTTCCAGCGCGACTGTCTGCGTAATGCCGATGACTCCATGCTTGGCGGCAACATAGGCAACTTTGCCGGCCGAGGCAACCAGGCCGTGCGTAGAAGCGGTGTTGATAAGGCGTCCCCAGCCGCGCTTCTTCATTCCCGGAAGAGCGGCGCGAATGGTGTGGAAAGTAGAGGAAAGATTGATGGCGATGATTTGGTTCCAACGGTCGACCGGGAAGTCCTCGATATTGGAGACGAATTGGACTCCCGCGTTGTTGACGAGGATATCGACTGCGCCAAGTTGCTTTTCGGCATCGCGAATCAGAGTCTCGCAATCTTCCGCCTTGGAAAGATCAGCCGGATTATAGAAGACCTTAACGCCGTATTGCTTTTCCATGCCAGAGCGAAGTTCTTCAATCGCCTTGGCATCTCCAAAGCCGTTCAGCATGACGTTTGCACCTTGCGCGGCAAGCGCGCGGGCAACACCCTCTCCAATGCCGCTTGTAGATCCCGTAACAACTGCGTTGCGACCTTTTAGCATTTCGACCCCCTATTTTTTCAGGTACAGATTCTGGCACTTCTTTTTAAACGTGTATCCGGTACATCAAGCGAAGATACTCAGAGCGAGTATCCCCTGCCCCGAGCCCAACTACTTTATACTTATTTACGGCCATCACGAAACCATTTTCACGTGGAATTTCCGTACATAGTGTTTGGCGGTTACCGGTTGCTCGGCCTTCATCGGATATCTGGTTTGGGCTACCGGACGCTTTCACCAGGCTGCGCAGTGGATCGCAGTCCGCAACCGGCAGGTTTCAACGGCGACAATTTCGGCACTCATCCTTGGCGCACACGACGCACAGCGCCGCTGAGTCGCAACACCCGCGCTACAGTTTGCACAGGTCAGACGAAATTTTCGTTTAGCAGGGAAAATGGGCTCAAAACGGGCAATCACCGAGGTTCGACAAGGTGCTTACTATATAATCTTCAACTGGGACCAAGGGGAAACCCGCTCTTAGGAAGCCTGCGGGAGGGCTGTGTTTTGAAGAACCTCGTCAATTCGTATTTTCGAGATTTATCCGACGCGTTGGAGAACGTCCAGTGTACTGGAGCGCGCGGAGAGGCGCTCAGCCGTTCCGATGCCTATGGACGGACGTTGCAGATTTCGCTGGATGCTACCAACCGTGGCAACAAACTGATGTTTATCGGCAACGGAGGCTCGGCCGCAATCGCCAGCCATATGGCGATCGACTTCAGCAAGAACGGCGGAATGCCCGCACTCTGCTTTAATGATGGAGCGGCATTGACTTGTCTGGGCAATGACTTTGGCTATGACGAAGTCTTCTCGCAGCAACTCCGTTTTCATGCGCACAAGCACGACGTGCTGTTTGCAATCTCCAGCTCTGGTTCTTCTCCGAATATTCTGAAAGCAGTGACGGTCGCGCGCGAGATTGGCTGTACTGTGGTCACCATGAGTGGATTCCGCCCAGACAATCCTCTGCGCGAGTTGGGCGAGGTGAACTTCCACGTGACCATGAGCGAATACGGCATTGTTGAAGTGGCGCACACTGCGCTGATCCATGCAGTTGTTGATCTCAAGCGCGCCTGCGCGTTACCAGCACAGGCGCAGGCCGCGAACTAGGCGCGCATGATTATCAGCAAAACGCCGTGCCGCCTGAGCTTTGCCGGAGGCGGCAGCGACATTCAAAGTTATTATCGGGAACATGGCGGAGCGGTAGTCAGCGTTGCCATCGACAAATACGTTTACCTTACCCTGCAGCAAAAATTCGACCACCACATCCGCATCGGCTATTCGCGCACGGAAGAGGTGGAGCGGGTCGATGAGATTCAACATCCGATTGCGCGCCACTGTCTTAAGATGCTCGGGCCGCAGCAAGGCATTGAGATCACCTCCCATGCCGATATTCCATCACGTGGCAGCGGATTGGGTTCGTCAAGTTCGTTCACCGTTGGCCTGCTGAACGGACTCTACGCATATCAGGGGCGGCACGTTTCTCCGCAGGAACTCGCGGAGCAGGCCTGCCATGTAGAAATTGATCTTTGCGGCGACCCCATTGGAAAGCAGGATCAGTTCGCGGCGGCTTTTGGCGACCTGCGTATGTACCGCTTCCATCCGGACGGCTCCGTCGACGTGGAGCCGCTCATCTGCAAATTGGAAACCATTGAAACACTGCAGCGCAATCTGCTGATGTTCTACACGGGTATTACGCGCAGCGCCGGGGACATTTTGAAGGAACAGACTCGAGTGCTGGGCGAGCAGCGCTCTGCAAAGGAGAAGATGAATCGAATTGTAGAGCACGCCTACGCAGTGCGATATGAGATCGAGAACGGCAATCCCGATGGAGTTGGAAAAATACTGCACGAGAGCTGGCTGCTTAAACGAAGTCTAACGGATGGTATCTCCAACTCAACCATCGATGGCTGGTATGAGGCAGCCCGCAAGGCAGGAGCGGTGGGTGGAAAGATTCTGGGCGCGGGTGGCGGTGGGTTCATGCTGCTTTATGTGCCGCAAGAGCGGCAGTCCGAAGTTAAGCAGGCACTCGTCCAGCTTCGGCAAATTCCCTTCCGCTTCGAGCGTGAAGGAAGCAAGATCATCTTCTATAATCCAACGACACTGGATCCAGAGCGCGCGGAGAGGGACTATCAGGTTCGTTCCGGACTCTGAATGTTTTTTGAACGCTCGGGAAAAAGCAAGAACCCCGACAAAGCAGCAAGAATGGCAACAATCCACAAGCGCCAATTGGGGGCAGTTGTTTCAACAGATTGTGCGGGATCAGAGAGGCAGCAAACGTGAAAGCAGTGATTCTGGCCGGAGGAAAGGGTTCGAGGCTTGCCGCGCGCAGCAACGGATTACCCAAGGCGCTGGTGCCAGTGAATGGAAAAACACTGCTGGAATATCAGTTGGAGTTGCTGGCCCGGCATGGCGTTGCGCAAACCACGATCCTTTGCGGATATGGCGCGGCGGCGATACGCGACTTCTGCGCCGATGGTTCGCGGTGGGGACTTCGCGTGAACTGTATCGACGAGGTGGCCCCCTTAGGTACGGCTGGCGCGGTCATCGCGGCACTGGAGCGACTCCCGGACGAATTTCTTGTCCTTTACGGCGACACAATGGTGAACGTGGAGTTGAAGCGTTTCTTCGCAGCCCATACGGCGAGTGGGGCTGCGGCGACGCTGTTTCTTCATCCGAATGATCATCCGCAGGATTCCGATCTGGTGGAGACCGACGAGCATGGGCGCGTCGTTGCGATCCATGGCTATCCTCATCCGGAAGGCGCGCTACTGCCAAATCAGGTCAACGCAGCACTGTATGTTTTGAAGGCCTCTGCACTCCGTGGCTTTGCCGTGCCAGACAAGCCGCTGGATTTCGCCAAACATGTGTTTCCACAGTTACTCCAGGAGGGCGTACCTTTGAATGGATACCGCAGCGCGGAATACATCAAGGACGCTGGCACGCCGGAGCGGTTGGACCGGGTCGCGGAAGACTTGCGCTCTGGCGTAGTGGAGCGCGGTAGTTTGGATGTGATCCGTCCGGCGATATTTCTGGACCGTGACGGAACGATCTGCGAAGAGGTCTCCTATCTCACCCGTCCTGAGCAATTGAAGATAATTCCTGGCGTCGGCAAAGCAATACGAAAGTTACGGAAGGCGGGCTATCGGATTGTCGTGGTCACCAACCAGCCGGTTATTGCGCGAGGCGATTGCACAACGGAAGAGCTGCTGCATATTCACGACTTCATGGAGATGGAATTAAGCCGCGAAGGCGCATTCATCGATGGAATCTATTATTGCCCCCATCATCCAGACAAGGGATTTGAGGGCGAGCTGCCGGAGCTGAAGTTTAACTGCGAGTGTCGCAAGCCAAGCGTTGGAATGGTGCGCCAGGCGGTGCGCGAGCTGAATCTGGATTTGAGCGAAAGTTGGCTGCTTGGCGACCGAACGGGCGATGTGCAAATGGCCCATAATTGCGGTATTCATTCAGTATTGCTGCGGACAGGGATTGGCGGGCGAGACAAGCGTTACAGCACTCCTCCGGATTATGTGTTCGACGATTTGCTGACGGCGGCGTGCTTCATTGTTCAAGAAAAAATGGCGCATCCGAAAATAGTGGCGGCTGAAAGATGAATTCATGCATTGTTTTGCGATTTTAATTGCTTCACTTGCGGCGATAGGTACAGTTTCATCCACCGTGTTCCTGGTCTTGGCCATGATCGGAGCGCGACGCTTTCACGAGATCGGCAGGGGGCAACGAGCTTTTGAATCGACTCTAAGTGATAAACAGCTCCCCTTTGTTTCGCTTCTGAAACCCCTGCACGGACTGGAGCCACAACTCGAAGAGAATCTGGAGAGCTTCTTCGTCCAGGACTATCCGGAATTTGAGGTATTGTTTGCCGTGGATCACGACGATGATGCAGCGATCGCCACGGCAGAGCGCGTGATGGGACGGCATCCGGAACGGAATTCGCGAATTCTGATCAATGGCGAACCGCCATGGCCAAATCCTCCGGCATACTCATTTTTTCGCATGGCGGAGGTGGCGCGCGGAGAGATTCTGGTTACGAGTGATAGTGATGTCATTGTCGGTAGCGACTATCTGCGACAGGTGGTTCCGCCGCTGCTGCATGAGAAAACTGGAATGCTGACATGCGTGTATCGCGGCCAGAATACAGGTGGATTCTGGTCGTTGATGGATGCAGTCGGCATGAGCGTCGAGATGACCGCCGGAGTGGTCATTGCAAACTGGATGGAGGGCATGAGATTCGGTCTCGGGCCAACCATCGTCGTCCGGCGCGATGCGTTGCAAGCGGTTGGGGGCTACGAGGCAATCGGACAGTATTTTTCCAATGATTTTGTAATCGGGAGCTTTATTGCCGACAAAGGCTTTGACATTGCCATCTCGCGGCAGATTATCTCGCACGTTGTACCGCCGATGAGCTTCGAGATGATGTGGCGGCGGCAGGTACGCTGGGCAGCAGGTACTCGGAGATCGCGTCCACTGGGACACCTGGGGACAGGACTGGTGTATGCGGTGCCTTATGGGTTGCTGGCATTGCTGGCTGGCATTCTCCTTGGACATCCGGTGGTGGGCGCGACAGTTTTAGGCTGGACCGTGCTGAATCGTATTGTAGAGGCCCTGGTGATCGGCTGGGGAATCACGCGAGATCGCGAATGTCTTCAGCGGCCTTGGATTTACGCAGTACGCGATCTGCTAGGTTTTGCCGTGTGGACGGCCAGCTACTTCAGCCGCAAGATCACATGGAGGGACGGACGCTTTGAACTGCTTAACGATGGGCGGGTGCGAATGCGGGATCGCGATGGCAACATCATAACAACCCAACGGGCGTAGGGCAGGACAAACGACAATATTGAACAATGCCAGCCGGAAGCACCACGCTTCCGGCCTTTTATGTGGACCCGGATTCCTAGTGATTGCAGTAGATTCTCTTGCCGGAACTCTCCGTAAAGATTGTGTGATTCGGAAGCAGAGCTTCTACTTTGGCTTGATTCTGCTGCGGTACAAAGAGAAAGACTCGAGTGTTGGAGTTCCAGAGACTGACGAGGTCGGCATCCTCTAGAAAAATGTGGGGCGCATCCGGAAAGCTGGAGCCAAACCACATAGAGCTGCTGCGGCCATTCACAAGTTCGACGGGGTGACGCAGGTAGAAGACCAGAGAAGACCCGAACGACTGATCTCCGTAGATAAGGACGCGATCCTGCGGGTGGAGCTGCTGCTCGATACGCTGGGCTAAAACATGCGATCCGAGAAAAGGATCGAAGCGGATCAAGGCAACGTGCGCCGCCATGAGGAAAACCGTCATCGTGATGGCAAGCGCCCAGGTACTGGCGAAGTTCTTGCGCCGGACGCGGAGGATGATTTCTGCAAGCGATCCGAAGACCAGGGCAATGATGGCAAGGATGGCCGGGAAGCGCAAAGCGGCAAAGGACTGTCCCGTAAGATTGAGGATGTGTCCCATGGACAACGTGTCATTTTCCATATTGGTCTGTGCGAGCACCTCCCCGATATCCGGCACAAACGGCAAATGCCGCGAAGACCACAATCCCCCGATCAGCACCACGGCAAATGCCAGGCGCACTGCCACGCTCACCGCCGAAGTCGCGAGCAGCCAGCTCTGCCGTCCGCGCGTCGCTTCCGCTTCGTTCTCTTCTCCGGCCACCGAGGCCGCCAGCAGCAGGAAGATCGCGAGATACGCCGGAAAAGTGTAGTACTCCTGATTGGTAGACAGCGAGAAGAACAACAGCGTTACCGAAGCCCAAAGAATGCAAATCCAGCGAGTGCGGGTCCGGAAATCCAACGGCGCATGGTCCCGACGGGATTGGCGCAGATCGGCGATCAGCCTGCGCAGAGCCACCGGCAGATACAAGCTCCACGGAAACAGCCAGACTAGATGCAGCGCCCAGTATAGATAGCCCGGCAGTTTGTTGTAATCTCGAGGAACCCGCTTGCCTAAGAATCTTAGGAAATGTTCGTTGACGAAATAAAACCAGAAGAATCCGTGATGATCGCCTACAGCCGGGTTGCGCAGACCCGCCAGGATATGCCACGGCGCGGCGATTGCGAAGAACAACAGCAGCCCCGATGCTAGGTGAAACTCACGCCAGCGCCGCCACTCTCCGGTGATCGCCAGATAAGCAACCAGCGTCATGCCAATCACGACCAGCGCCAACAGTCCCTTGGTCAGTACGGCCAGCGCGACCAGCGCGTATCCGGCATACCACTGCCAGCGCGAGCTGGAACGATCCAGTGCCGAGACAAGGCAGTAGAACGTTGCTGCGATGAAGAGGCTGAGAATCGCTTCCGGAATAAGCACGCGAGTGAACAGAAAGCATCCAGCTCCGGTCGCCGTGAACAGACCCGCATAGAGTCCGGCACGCGGGCCAAAAGCGCGCTTCCCCCAAGCCATCCCCAACAGCACCAGCAGAAACATGGCGGTGACAGTTGGCAGGCGAGTGGCAAACTCGTTGATGCCAAAAACGCGATAGCATCCCGCGACCAGCCAGTACATCAGGGGCGCTTTTTCCAGATAGCGCACGCCATTGATATGCAGGGTTACGTAGTCTGCACGCGAGATCATCTCGCGTGCAGCTTCGGCATGAGAGGTGTCGACATCATCCTGAAGAGCAGGAGAGAAGGCGGAGCCGAGGTAAATGGCGAAAAATAAAACAAGCACCGCAGTCCAGGCAAGCCTGCGCGGTGAGCTACTGGCTAGAACGTCCAAGTCACATTTCCCGTAAAAAGGTTCGTCTCCTATGCTACCAGCTTCGAACACCAGCAAAGCTCGCGAACCGGCGAATTTGCCGCTTTCGCGTAGATGGAATCACTCAGTTTCCATGTGCGGATTCCAGCCTTCTTCGGGATCGCAGTCGCCCGATTCGGAATGAACCGGATCGCCTTCATATTTGACATATGGCTGCCCTGGCAGGATTGGGCCTCCACACAGAACGCAAACCACCGTAACCGCAGCATCATTTTCCATGACCAGCATAAGGGCCTCGCTATGTATGGCACAGATTAGAGTCCCGGACAGAGCCCGGCGCGGTGATGGAAATCACGGGATGAGGTGCTATCAAGCTTGCATCGGACGCTGCGGGGTCACACCACGCCCGTATGGCAATTCCAATTGGCCTTCCAGAGTATGACGATGGCCCGGCACTTCCCTGCTTAAAGAATTTTTGCTGGGCGGGCCAGGGCGGTCTTGATCAGCGCGCCAGTCTTTTGGGCAACGAAATCCATCATTTCCCGCGTGATACCCGGATAGATACCGAGCCAGAAGGTCTGGTTCATGATCGTATCCGTATTTTTCAGCGTGCCGGAGATCCGGTATGTGACGTCTTTGTAGGCAGGCTGCCGGACGATGTTTCCGGAGAACAGCAATCGACTGCCGATTTTGCTCTCGTCGTAGAACTTCAGCAGCTCCAGCCGGGAGAACGGCGCTTCATCGCGCACGGTGATCGGGAAACCAAACCACGATGGCTCCGAGTCGGGCGTAGCTTCCGGCAGCACGAGGAACTCATCGAACGGCTTCAGCAACTCGTAGAGGTATGCGAAATTCGCGCATCGCTGGGAGATAAACTCTTTCGCGCGATTTAGTTGCGCCAGTCCGACCGCGGCCTGGAAATCGGTAATCTTCAAGTTGTAGCCGATATGCGAATAGACGTATTTGTGATCGTATCCCTGCGGAAGGTCTCCCAACTGCCATTGGAAGCGCTTTCCGCACGTATTGTCTTTCCCGGGATCGCACCAGCAATCGCGTCCCCAGTCGCGGAAGGACTCGACCAGAACCTTCAGCTCATTGTTTTGGGAGAATACCGCCCCGCCCTCGCCCATCGTGATGTGGTGCGCCGGATAAAAACTGAGCGTACTGATGTCGCCGAACGTACCGACGCCCTGTCCGTTAAACTTCGCTCCCAGGGCGTCGCAACAGTCCTCAATCAGCCATAAGTTATATTTCTTTGCGATGCGGACGACTTCGGCAACATTGAATGGATTGCCAAGCGTGTGAGCGATCATAATCGCCCGTGTTTTCTCGCTGACCGCAGCTTCGATCTCTTCCACCTGAACGTTATAGGTCGGAATATCCACATCGACGAAGACAGGCACCAGCCCATACTGCACCGCCGGATTGACGGTGGTCGGGAAGCCCGCGGCAACCGTGATGATTTCATCGCCCGGACGCAACGCCCGCTCGCCAAGCTTTGGCGACGTAAGAGCAGCAACCGCCAGCAGATTTGCCGATGAACCGGAATTCGTGGTCACCGCCCAGCGAATCCCCAGGAACTCCGCCAGCCTGCGCTCAAACTCAGCATTGAAGCGCCCGGTCGTGAGCCAGAAATCCAGCGAAGCATCCACGGCATTACACACTTCTTCGGGACCGAATACCCTGCCCGATGGAGGAATTACAGATTCACCGGGAACGAATTCGCGCTGTGCGTGCCGCTGTTTCGTGTATTCCGTTACAAGCTGGAGGATTTGCTGGCGTAGCTCTTCTGCTGTCATGCACTCACATCCGACGACTTTTGATGTTTTCTTCTGCTTACGAATAGCTCGATCTGTTCAAGCGTGCAGTTTTGCATCTTCTCACTGCTATAAAAACGTTTGTACCACTCAATCGTGTGGGCAAGTGTCTCGTCGAAGTTCCATCGCGGGCTCCAGCCGAGCTCGGCTCGAGCCTTTGACGAGTCCAGCCGCAGCAGGTGCGCCTCATGCTGAACCTCTTCCGGCTTGATGACGCTCCATGAGGCGCCGTGTCCCCAAAGCTTTGCCAGGCTAGAGACGAGATCTCCCACAGAACGCGCCTCCGAGTCTGCAGGGCCAAAATTCCAACCTTCGGCAAATGCCGGTCCATCGAGAAACAGACGCTCCGCCAACACCATGTATCCCGATAGCGGCTCCAGAACGTGCTGCCACGGTCGCACAGCGTCAGGATTTCGAATTATTGCAGGCTTGCCGGAGCCCCATGCGCGCGCAATGTCCGGAACCAGCCGGTCCAGCGCCCAATCCCCTCCGCCAATTACGTTTCCTGCTCGCGCAGAAGCCACTGCTACGTCGCCCTCGGGCGGGAAAAAGGAATGACGATAGGCCGAAACCACCAGCTCGGCGCACCCTTTACTGCTGCTATAGGGATCGTGGCCACCCATTGCGTCCTGCTCACGATACGGCCAGTGCCACTCATTATTCTCATAACATTTGTCGCTGGTAATCATCACTACCGAGCGAACACTGGGAGTGCGGCGCACGGCGTCAAGAATATGTACCGTTCCGAGAACATTGGTCGAATAAGTCTCAACCGGATTCTGATACGAGAGACGCACCAGTGGTTGCGCCGCCAGATGGAATACGACCTCGGGCTGGAAGTCGCGCATTGCGGTTTCCAGCAAAGCCAGATCGCGAATGTCTCCACGCACCGACTTGAACTGGCCATCAAGATCGAGGAGCTTGTAAAGACTTGGTTCCGTAGGAGGATCGAGAGCGTACCCGCAAACCTCTGCTCCCATCGACAGTAACCAAAGTGCAAGCCAACTGCCTTTGAAGCCGGTGTGGCCGGTTACGAAGACCTTTCTGGATTTCCAGAAGTTTATGTCCATGACTTCCACGCCGCATTTCCAGAGGCCCAGAGCTCTTCAAGATGATTCTTATCGCGCAACGTGTCCATCGGCTGCCAGAATCCACGATGATGGAAGGCACGCAGCTGATCGTCCTTCGCAATTCTCTTCAATGAATCCTGCTCGAACGGCGTTGCGTCGCCCGCAATATAGTCGCCTACCTTTGGCGAGAGCACGAAAAATCCGCCGTTGATCCACTGCCCATCGCCGGGAGGTTTCTCCTGGAAATCCTGGATCACATCTCCGCTCATCACCAGCGATCCGAAGCGCCCTGCCGGTTGCACAGCCGTCAGAGTTGCAAGTCGCCCGTGCTGCTTGTGATATTCGATCGAGCGCGTAATATCCACGTCCGCGACGCCATCGCCATAAGTAAGGCAGAAAGCTTCATCGTCCTTAACGTGCGGCAGAATCCGCTTGATGCGTCCGCCCGTCTGCGTCTCTCCCCCGGTGTCGATCAAAGTGACTCGCCATGACTCCCCGAAGTGTTTATGCACCTTCATACTGTTCTTTTCTAGATCGAAGGTTACGTCAGAGGAATGCAGAAAGTAGTTGGCGAAGTATTCCTTGATGAAATATCCCTTGTATCCGAGGCATATGATGAAATCGTTGATGTTATGAGCCGAGTAGATCTTCATAACGTGCCATAGCATCGGAAACCCGCCGATTTCAACCATGGGCTTGGGGCGCTGGGTTGTTTCTTCGCTCAAACGGCTTCCAAGACCGCCCGCCAAGATCACTGCCTTCATAGACCCTCAAAAAGATAGAGAATTCCTGAATCCTACCACCAGCCGCCCCATTCCGTACAAACGAAAGCGGAGCCAGGCACACCGCAGTACAACAGGTGACCTGACTCCGCTGAAGCATTGAACTTCACGCTTCCGGGGGGCCAACTCTGCCCCTCGAAAGCTGTCCTCAAAATTAGTAACGATACGTGTCAGGCTTGTAGGGGCCACTTACAGGAACCCCGATGTAGTCAGCCTGTTTCTTGCTGAGCGTGGTCAGCTTCACGCCAATCTTCTCAAGATGCAAACGCGCAACCTCCTCGTCGAGCTTCTTGGGAAGCGTATAGACATCCTTGGCGTAGCTGTCGCGATTCTTCCAGAGATCAATCTGCGCCAGCGTCTGGTTGGAGAAGCTGTTGGACATCACGAAGCTCGGGTGTCCCGTCGCACAGCCCAAATTCACCAGCCGGCCTTCCGCCAGCAGGAAGATCGAGTGCCCGTCCGGGAAGGTGTACATATCCACCTGCGGCTTGATGTTCGTGCGCACCACACCGGGAGCACTGTTCAACTTATCGACTTCTATCTCGTTATCGAAGTGGCCAATATTGCAAACGATGGCCTGATCCTTCATGCGCGACATGTGCTCGAAGGTGATAATGTCCACGTTGCCGGTGCAAGTAACGTAAATATCGGCGATGCCCAATGTGTCTTCAACGGTAGTGACCTGGTAGCCGGCCATTGCTGCCTGCAGTGCGTTGATCGGATCGACCTCGGTAACGATCACGCGAGCGCCAAGGCCGCGCAGCGATTGTGCCGAACCCTTACCCACATCCCCGTGACCGCAGATGACGGCAACCTTGCCTGCAACCATTACGTCCGTCGCGCGCTTGATGCCGTCGGCCAGCGACTCGCGGCAGCCATACAAGTTGTCGAACTTCGACTTGGTTACCGAATCGTTGACATTGATCGCCGGAACCAGCAGCGTGCCTTCTTCCTTCATGCGATAAAGGCGATGAACGCCCGTCGTCGTCTCCTCGGAGACGCCTCGCCAAGCGGCAACAATCTGATGCCAGCGCTGCGGATTCTCCGCATGAATCTTTTTGAGCAGGTCCTTGATGACCTTCTCTTCATGCGATCCGGATTCCGAATTGACCCAATCGGAACCGTTTTCCAGTTCATATCCCTTGTGCAGCAACAGGGTTACATCCCCACCGTCGTCCACGACCAACTCGGGCCCTTTGCCGTCCGGATGGCTGATCGCCTTGTAGGTGCATTCCCAGTACTCTTCCAGCGACTCGCCCTTCCAGGCGAATACGGGAACCCCGGTCACGGCGATGGCGGCAGCAGCGTGATCCTGGGTAGAGAAGATGTTGCAACTTGCCCAGCGGATATCGGCGCCGAGTTCCACCAGCGTCTCGATCAGCACCGCGGTCTGAATCGTCATGTGCAGCGAACCGGTAATTCGTACGCCCTTCAGCGGCTTCTCCGCGGCATACTTCCGGCGAATCGCCATCAGTCCCGGCATCTCTGATTCGGCAATGGATATTTCCTTGCGTCCCCACTCGGCGAGTGATAGGTCGGCAACTTTAAAATCGGTAAGTACTGGCGTGAGCTGAGATCCCAAGGAATCCTCCAAATTGTTCGTGCACGGATGTTGATTGATTATATCGTTCGAAAGCAGATGAGGGTAGACTCGTTTCCGCCTGTAACCAGTACTGCTGAAACCAAGTAGGCCGGACCGCATCACGCGGCCCGGCCCACTTTTTGGCAAATTATTCAGGTTCTTACTGGCAGGGATTCTTCCACTCCCATCGTACCAGTCTCGCATCCACCAGACAGGCAGTATCGAAGTAGTGTTGTGGTCCATGTTTCTGCGTCACCAGTACAGATACCTTGCCACTGCTTGCTGGAGCCGATACCAGGATTTGCAAATCTGAAGCCGGCTCGACCCAGCCCTTGTTGCTTGAGAGGGCTTCTTTTACAATCCTGCCCTGCAAGTCCCCATTGTCAGAGAATCTGAATCCCAGAATGCTGGCCAGCGTGCGCGCGATATCAGCATTGCTGACCGGGAGTCTGTCAATGTAGCCGCTCTTGAAGTCCGGCCCCATCGCAGCCATATTGTTAAACGTATTGTCGCGGCTCAGTGTTCCATGCATTCCCTGCCCTTCCTGCAGAGCTGAATCGGCAATCTGTACCGCGGTCATCAACGGATTCCGCGAGTCGAGCGCAAAAGTCTTAAAGTTCACGGCGATCGCAGGAGTTGGCAGCTTCGCGGAACCAACCAGGCCAATCGCGCTCAACGGCAGCGCACCCGGAATATTTCCAAAACTGTCGTCCACGAAGAGGCCGCCAATATAATCCTGACCTGCGAGGAACGAAACAATTTTCCTGACAGTGTTGTAGTCGTGATCCGGAACATAGATCAGATCGGAGCCGCCATTCGCAGCCACAATCACTTTGGCGTCGGTTTGGTCCAGTATGGCGCCAGTCCCGCCAATCAACCCGTCGCCGCTGCCCGGATGCTGCCGTACCGTCGCCGTCTGCTGCGGAATCGTCGGGTCCACAGGCATATAAGCTGCATGGTTATTCGTGACGACCTGGTTGTCTGGATCGTGGAGAGCGAGTCCGAGCACGTGAGCCAGATCAATCGCCAGGAAGCCCACCGGCAGGAACCCGGTATTCACCTCCTGCACTCCAGTCAGGTTCTTGTAGATGAAACTGGCCGCATAGCTCTTGGTCGTCGCTCCGGCTGCACTTACCTCATGCTTGCTGATGGTGGCAAAACCATGATCCGCCGTCACGAACACATCCGTATTCGCGAGCAGCTTCGGATTGCTACTCAGGTAGTCCAGAATCTGCTTGAGGTTGTTGTCCGCATTCTTCACTGCTGCTTTTGAAGTCGGACCGTTGATGCCCGGCGCAAGCTTGTTCAAACTGTCGCCCTGGTTGTGCTGCGATCCATCGGGATCACGAGACCAGAAGACCAGCGCAAATGGCTGATTCGTCTCCGCAAAAGCGGGTAGGACTGCCTTCGTGGTCGCGTCGGCGAACCATTGCTGCTGGCCTACATTTGCGCTTAAAGTTCCCGGCGTGGTGTTGTTCCCCGATGGCTGGTTGCGCGGAGTCGGCACCGTTCCCAATCCAGCTGCCGTGAGAGCAGCAATGATGTTGGAGCTTAGCGGAACGCCCGCAACCGACCCAGTCGCGTCATCGATAATGACCGTCTTGGGCACGGTGAAAGCCTTCGAAACCGGATCAAGCTGCGATACATCCTGAATCGCAACCGGTCCAAGTTTCCCTATCGCCGCCGTGTTGTAACCAGCCTTGCGCGCAAGGCTCAACAACGTTTCTTCGTTCAGATAGTTGCCGTTGTAGTGGTCGTCAAGATCCGAGAGTATCTGATTGTTCTCAACAAAAGGAGTGATGGTTCCGATCGGGTTTCCAAAATTTCCCGAGTTATACACGGGATATCCGGAATACAAAGTATTACTGAAATCACCCGTGTCTCCGATGTAGTGTCCCGTTGCGATAGACGCTGCATTGGCGGTCGTAAAGGTCGGAAACATCGAGTGACTGTTTGCAAAGAATACGCCATTCTGCCGGACGCTCAGCAATGTCGGCGCGTCGGTTGAATTCACTGACCCGGGCCTTAGTCCGTCCGCAATAAAGATAATCACGTTCCGGTGCGCGGGTTTGTTTTCCTTCTTCGCGTTCTCAGCCGCCATATCCACTGTGGCGGTCGCGAACAACAGAAAGCACAAAGAGACCAGTGCTGGCTTCTTCATTTCTGACGCTCCTTGCAGGCCAGCCGGAAGGAATTCCTCCCGCGCGCCTGCGGTTGATTCAGCGGTTCTGGACAGCACATGCCGCAGGTGAATGAGTCCGCACTTAAGCGGACTAAGTCACCAGAGTTTATGTGCAGAGTTCAAGCTAGGTTGGGAGACCGACGACAGCCAGACGAAAGAAACGAAGGGAGATTTGAGGAGTTTCAAGCATACCTCCAGCGCGAGGAATTCCCATTGCATTGGCGCTTCACCACCACTCGCTAGCTTGGAATGGGGCTAAGTGCAAGGCCCGGAACACCACTCGCGGAGATATAAATCCCGAAGATTAACTTCTGATGACAGATCGATGGAGATTAGGTAAAAGAGGTAAACTCTGGCAGCGCCGTTGGGCTACCCAGCACTGCTTCCGATGTTGGATGTACGGAGAAGACAATGCGAAGCCCGTACTCCTAGGCTGCGCGCTCAATTCATCAACCCCGAATCGTCAACACCCCCTTCGTGATCTAAAACGAAGGAGATCGATTTGTTATGCCAAAGATTGTTCGTTTCGAAGAGCTAGGCGGGCCTGAGGTTTTGCAGTTCGCGGAGGAGTCCTCAAAGCAGCCCGGCAAAGGCGAAGTCCGTATTCGCGTGAAAGCCGTGGGATTGAATCGCGCGGAATCGATGTTCTTCCATGGCCAGTACTTAGAGCAGCCGCACTTTCCCTCTGGTCTCGGCTACGAAGCCGCAGGCACGGTGGAGGCCGTTGGACCAGGTGTAGACAAGGGGTGGGTGGGCAAATCCGTATCTACCATTCCCTCTTTCTCACTGACCCAATACGGCATGTTAGGCGAAGAGGTCATTGCGCCCGCATACGCGCTCGGCGAATATCCGTCGAAGCTCTCGACCGCCGAAGGCGCAGCAATTTGGATGCAGTATGTAACTGCATACGGAGCGCTTATCTCCATCGCGCATCTCACGCAGGGAGAGTTCGTGGTACTCCCAGCCGCTTCCAGCAGTGTGGGCATCGCCGCAATTGAAATCGCAAAGGCAGAAGGCGCAATCTCCATTGCGACCACCCGGACAAGCAAGAAGAAAGCGGAGTTGCTCTCCCTTGGCGCGAATCACGTAATCGTCACCGAGGAGGAAGACTACGTCGCACGAGTGAACGAAATTACCGAAGGCAAAGGAGCACGCGTGACTTTCGACCCGGTCGGCGGCCCCTTTCTGGAGAAGCTTGCCGAAGCCGCCGCGCCCGGCGGAATAATCATTCAGTACGGGTTGCTATCCTTGCAGCCCACTCCCTTTCCGCTGGGCATCGCGCTACCCAAAGGGCTATTGTTTCGCGGATATACGCTGATGGAGATTACACAGAATCCGGAAAAGCTCGCGGCAGCGAAGAAGTATGTCTATGACCGCCTGGACGACGGACGTTTCCATCCGAAGGTCTCTAAGACGTTTCCCTTCGATCAGACAATCGAAGCGTACAAGTATCTGGAGTCAAATGCTCAGGTGGGGAAGATTGTAATTACCGTTCCTTGATGCACGCGTCTGGAACGTGCTCACATCCGCATCTGCAGCGGATGTGAGCAACATTCACGAAACGGGTTTCAGAATTACACCCACGCCCCGCGTACCGCTGATCACCACCGTAAATGGCGACTCAAGCCGCAGGTGCCGCACCGAGCCGAACTGCTCCAGCGCAGGCTGTGCCGCGAGCCATGGCCAGTCCACCTGACCTTCTCCAAGATCGGGATTGATCGTGAAGTAGGCGATTCTGAACGCCGTAAGATTCTGAAAAAAGTGACTGCCCTGCGAAGGTGTAATACGCATATCGCGGAAGCCCGCTTCCACAATGACTCGCGCCCCCGAAACCTGATCCCACGTGACCGGAATTCCAAGCCAGGGATCCTTCGAACCCCAGCGTCCCACTCCAATTAAAATATATTTCGTGTTGGCTCTCACAAGTTGCGCGTTGAGCCGAGCCACGATTTCCGCTACCTCAACGCTGTCGCTGCGCCGGAAGCTCTCATAATCGACAACTAAAACGTCGTGAATATCTTCCATTCGTCCATTGCCGAGCACATGGGAACTCCGGCATAAGATACTCTTCGGCTCGGCGGACTCGATCGCGAAATCCTCCGTTGCGCGCGAGCAGATGAGCGGGCGCATCTGCAGGAATCCAAAATCCGCAGGCTCGCTTGCACTGCCCATCCGAACCGCGAACTCAATTTCAACCGGACGCCCCAGTGCGTCGGCTCCAAGCACCTGAAGATGGTCCAGCAGCGCGGGCAATGGAAACACATCGTGCTTCAGGATCGGCGCAAAAGTTACAACCCGCGCCCCCGGCCGGCTGAGGCCATCGTAGATCGCCTCATTGTCGCGAGAGTATGTCGAAGCAACATACTGCAGCGTGCCATCCCCTTCAGCCACTCGAATCGGATAAGCACGCTCGCGCAAACGCTCGACGCCGTGAGCCCGCCCCGCATCTTCACGTCGCAAACCATTGTTCCCCGAGCCATTGCCTCCCGAACCAAGATCAAGCGCCATGAACTCCGTTTGCGAGTTGCGCAGTATGTCTTCCACGCTTGAGAACTGAATCATGTGGCGCGGATATCGAGGACAGAAGGAAAGCGACTTTCCTCCATCCACCACCGTCCGCCCCAATCCCAACGCTACCGCGGCGATTCCGTCATTGGACTGCATCGGCTCGGATGGATAGAAGTTTCGCGAGCGCACTACGCCTGAAAAATCCGGATAGTAACGCGAACCGTGTTCGGCTCCCACCACTTCCTGAATGATCACCGCCATCTTCTCCTCTTCCAGCCGGAAGGGAGTAGCGCGAATGTACGCCTTGGAGTGCTGCGTGAAAGTGGATGAGTAGACGCGCTTAACGGCCTCGGTAAGTTCTTCCAGTCGTGTGTTCAGCTCTGCGCTGCTGTTGGCCAGCATGAATGTGTCATAGACACCGGTGAAAGGCTGGTACTGCGAATCCTCCAGCAGACTCGACGAGCGCACCGCAAGCGGCACGCGAATTTCGCGAAGGAAGTCTGCAAGCGCGGCGCGCATTGCACGCGGTAACGCAGCCGCCAGGAATCGGTCCAGCAACTCGCTGTCATCCGTGCAGCAAATCGCGAACGACTCCAGCTTGTTCTCCGCAAGAAACTGCTCAAACAAATCTGTCGCGATCACCAGCGTATTGGGCACGGAGACTCGAACGCCCGGAAAACGATGGCTCACGTTGTATTTGTGTAGCAGGTGACGCACAAAGGTCAGGCCGCGCGCCTTGCCTCCAAGAGAACCAACACCGAAGCGCAGAAAGAATCCCGGCGACGAACGAAAGTGGGAAGGATCGAAATCCCCCACGAGAACTTGCTTCTGCTCGCGCCGGTAATCGCGGATAGTTTGCACGCAATGCGCGCGCAGCGCCTCCCCATCCTTGAAATCGACCACTCGCCTGGGGCGCAGTTTTTCCGCCAGCGCCAGCTCCGTGCGCGCAATCAGCCAGTGAGAAATATCATTGCGCTCGCCGTGAAAGATGAGCGACTCCACTGGAATGTGCCGGAGCTGAGACTCCATTGCATCAAGGTCGCTGGCCCGTCCTACTTCCCTGCCATCCGCAAGCCTGAAAACAAAATCTCCGAACGCAAACTCGTGAGTTAGCAGTTTGCGCATATCCGTCAGCAACGTGTCGGAGCCCTTGCGCAGAAACGCGAATCCCTCAACGTTCGCCCTCGACTGAAACTGCGAGTCGCTCGATTGCAGCACCACGGGAATATCAGGAATTGTGCGGCGCACCACTCTTGCCAATTCGAACCCCGCCTCAGGATCAAGCTGACAGCCACGCGGAAATTCCACGTCTGACACAACGCCGAAAAGATAGTCGCGATAACGCTCCACAATGCCGATGGCGCTCTCGTAATCCTGAGCCAGCAGAATCTTCGGCCGCGCCCGCATCCTCACCAGTTTGTGCGCCAGATTGTAACCTTCGCTCAGAACCCGCCGCGACTGCGTAATCAGCGCCGTGTAAATCTCCGGCAACAGAGCCGAGTAATAGCGCACGTCATCCTCAACCACCAGCACTACCGGAACACTCATTTTTAGAGTGTCGTGCGCCACGTTCCGCCGATCTTCAATGGATTTAACGATAGCCAGCAGCAGGCGCGGATTTCCTTGCCACAAAAACACCTGCTCAATCCCTTTGAGCCTGTGCTGATCCAGAGGATCGCGAGCCATCAGCGCCTGTACCTCCTGCAGATCAAAAGCCAGCACCGCGACCGGAATGTCCATCCCCGCGCGCCGAACCGCCGCCGCCAAATCGACACAGTCCATATCGTTCAGGTGTACGTTCGAGATGATCAGGTTATAGCGTGGCTGCGTGCGCGCCAGTTCCAGGGCCTCGGCTGCCGTGCTGACGTGTGTAATCTCAGGCGTGTGCTGCAGGTGCAATTCAATCGACTCGCCAATGAGCAACTCATTCAACCGCCCGTCTTCGCGCAGCATGAATGAGTCGTAAAGGCTGGAGACGAGCAGAATATCCTGCACGCGAAACGGCATGAGATTTTCGAAGCCTTCAAAGAGGCGCTCAGGGTCGGCAAAAAGCTTCGAACTCTCGGCTGGCGGCATTGGTATGCGATCTGATGGATCGATTGGGTTCGCGCAACATAGTATATGGCGAAACAGGACTTCGCCATCGTGCCTTGATGTCTGTGTATGCTTTCCGGAGGGCAAAAGGAGTCCCGGCAAAGAAGGCGCGCGCGTTGAGCTTGTTTTCAACAGCGGTGCAAGCGTCCTTGCCGGGATACTCTGGGCTGCCGCGGCCTTATTTGCGCCGCGGCAGCCGAGGGATCCGCTACACGAGTCCCTGATCCATCATCGCGTTGGCCACCTTCAGGAACCCGGCGATATTGGCGCCGGAGACCAGATTGCCCGGAGCGCCGTACGTCGTGGCGGTCTCAAAGCAGTTCCGGTGGACTTCCACCATGATGCTGTGCAGCTTCTGATCAACCTCTTCGCGAGTCCAGGCCATACGCTGGCTGTTCTGCGCCATTTCCAGACCCGAAGTAGCCACGCCACCGCAGTTTGCGGCCTTGGCGGGACCGTAGAGGATGCCGTTCTGCAGGAACAGGCGGGTTGCGGGCAGTGTGCTGGGCATGTTGGCGCCCTCGGCCACAACCTTCACTCCGTTCTTGATCAGGTTCTCGGCGTCCTTCAGGTTGATCTCGTTCTGGGTCGCGCTCGGGAATGCGCAATCGCCCTTCATCGCCCACAGCGGATTGTGATCCATCTGCATATCCGTTGGCACGAAGATAGCTTTCTTGAATTCCTTCGCGTATTCGCTGATGCGGCCACGATGGACATTCTTCAGATCCATCGCCCATGCCAGCTTCTCACGATTGAATCCATCGGGATCGTAGATCACGCCGTTGGAATCCGACATCGTAACCGGCTTCGCACCCAGGTCGAGCAGCTTCTCAATCGTGTACTGGGCAACATTGCCCGAACCCGAAACGAGGCAAACCTTGCCTTCGAGCGAATCCTTGCGCGTCTTCAACATTTCCTGCGCATAGTAAACGCAGCCATAGCCGGTCGCTTCCGGACGAATCAGCGATCCACCCCAGTTGAGCCCCTTGCCGGTCAGAACGCCTGTGAACTCATTGCGGAGACGTTTGTATTGTCCAAACAAGAAACCGATCTCGCGCCCACCCACGCCAATGTCTCCGGCCGGTACGTCGGTATCTGGTCCAATGTGGCGCTGCAGTTCGGTCATAAAGCTCTGGCAGAAGCGCATGACTTCGCCATCGCTCTTGGCCTTGGGATCGAAGTCCGACCCGCCCTTTGCTCCGCCCATCGGCAGAGTGGTAAGGGAGTTCTTGAAGACCTGTTCGAATGCCAGGAATTTCAGGATGCCGAGGTTAACAGAGGGATGGAAGCGGAGGCCGCCCTTGTAGGGGCCAATGGCGCTGTTCATCTGAATGCGGAACCCGCGATTGATCTGCATATTGCCGTGGTCGTCAAACCAGGGCACGCGGAACATTATGACGCGTTCAGGTTCCACCATGCGCTCAAGGATGCGGGCCGATCGGTACTCCGGATGCTTATCGAGCACGGGGCGCAGGGACTCCAGGACTTCCTGCACAGCCTGATGAAATTCCGGTTCGGCGGGATTCTTCGCCTTCACTTGGGCAAGTATTTCTTCAATGTAGCCAGCCGGATTCTTGAATCCGGGGGTTGCTAGGTTTACTTCGGTTGGCATGTGTGACGCCTCCAGGATGAACGAACCATTTGCAAATGCAAGGCTCCCGGCGGGCCCGTTATCACGAAGGAGAGGAGCATGAACCCAGCAGCGGAAAATCTTGAAAATGCTCAACCGAGCAACTACGCCACCGCGATCCAGTGCAACCAATCCACTGGGGTAAAGGTTGGCCCGGAGGCCTTTGTTCGAGGATTGCCCCTCGATCCGGAACAGCATTAAATCTTCTGCCGGAGAGACGCGCCATGACGCATATCACCTTATGCAGTGATTAGTATCCGGAATATAACCATCTCCCCTTCTGAACCATCCCGGCCGGGTTCTTCTCAACTGCTCCGATGCTTATTTCAAAGTATCTGGCTGCTAGCTTTCCCCCAATAAAACGGGGCTGGCTTGAGTTCCGGCCCGCCTTGTAAACCTGTCCAGACTAGCCCGCGAGCTTGGAACCTGATCTCGCCGCTGCCACGCTTTTCCGGAAATACTCCAGGCTCATCTTCAAGCCGGTACGCAGGTCAATCGTGGGCTCCCATCCCAACAGTGCCTTGGCTTTCGTAATGTCTGGCTGGCGCTGTTTCGGGTCATCTTCCGGTAATGGCTTAAAAGCCAATTTGCTCGACGAGCCAGTGACTTCCAAAACTAGTTGAGCGCACTCAAGCATGGTGAACTCACCCGGATTTCCAATATTGGTGGGCAAGTGCTCGCCCGAGGCGGCGAGACGCACAATTCCTTCAATCTCATCGCTCACATAGCAGAAACTTCGCGTCTGGCTCCCATCGCCGAAGATTGTGATGTCTTCGCCAACCAGTGCTTGCCTGAAAAATGTGGAGATGACCCGGCCATCCCCAATCTGCAGGCGAGGGCCGTAGGTGTTGAAGATGCGAACGATCCGGGTATTCACACTCCTGTACCTGTGATAGGCCATCGTCAGCGCTTCTGAAAAGCGTTTAGCCTCGTCGTAAACCGATCGCGGGCCGACTGGATTCACATGCCCCCAGTACGACTCCGTCTGGGGATGCACGTCGGGATCACCGTAACATTCCGATGTGGAGGCGAGCAGGAATCCCGCTTTGTACTTGTTGGCCACTTCCAGGCAGTTGCGCGTTCCCGAGGAGCCAACGTCGAGAGTCTCCAGGCCCCATTTCAAATAATCCGCGGGACTTGCGGGCGAAGCAAAATCATAGACGAAGTCTACCCGGCCAAAATCGAAGGTCGTGCAGATATTGTGCTCTTCGAAGCTAAATCGAGGATCGCTGGAGAAGCCTTGTATATTCTCAATCCGCCCGGTAAGCAGATTGTCGACACAAACCACCGAATGTCCGTCTCCCAGCAATCGCTCGCAAAGATGTGAGCCCAGAAATCCAGCTCCACCGCTCACAAGACCCCGCATTGCTTGCCCTCAAAATGCTCTTTGATATGGGAATCCACTCACGGCAGAGTTGGTTGCAACCAAGTTGGAAGAAATTGAACTGCTCTATGAGCAGAACCATCATACCCGTAAACACTCAAAGGACATCCAGTTCCGGGAGCCCTCGGGCGAATTGAATCATAACCAAAAATTCAGGATGTGGGCTGGCGCCATTGGCATATGAACCCACGTGTTCAGCGCCGCGACCCTGCTTCAGGCAGCATCCCCTTCGGCGTTTTCACTCGACTTGGGCAGCGATAGCGGACGCCCCATGCTGTAGTAGTTGAAGCCGGCCTCCGACATCTCCTCAAGGCCAAATAGGTTGCGTCCATCGATTACAACTGGATAGCGCATCACTTTACGCAGGCATGCCAGTTCCAGTCGCGCGAACTGTGGCCACTCCGTCAGGACCAGCAACGCATGCGCATCGCGAGCAGCTTCGAACTCGTCACCAACGTAGTGCAGATGACCGCTCTCGGGCATAACAATCCGAGCCTTTTCCATCGCCGCCGGATCGTAGGCCGACACGATGCATCCTTCGGCGAGCAGCACCCGGATGACGTTGATCGCGGGCGACTCACGGATATCATCCGTGCCGCCCTTGAACGCCAAGCCGAGCACCCCGATGTGCTTGCCTTTCAGAGTCCAAAGAGCGGCCCGGAGCTTCTTTATAAAATAGTGCTGCTGCTGCTCGTTGATCTGCTCTACAGTCCGCAGCAACTCGAAATCGTACCCAATCGACTCAGCAATTTTGTAGAAGGCGCGCACATCCTTCGGGAAGCACGATCCGCCATAACCGATTCCCGCGTTCAGAAACTTGGAGCCAATGCGCGAGTCCGACCCAATTCCGAGCGCGACTTCTTCTACATCCGTGCCTACCATCTCGCAGATATTTGCCACCGCATTGATAAACGAAATCTTCAACGCCAGAAACGCATTCGAAGCGTGCTTGATGAGTTCCGCGCTCTTGGCGCTGGTCTCCAGATAGCAAACTCCCTTCGACAGGTCGCATGGCCCCGGAACATGATCGGCGCGAGTGAAGTAGCTACCATCGATCAATGGCTGATAGACCCGGCGTAGCACGGCACGCGAGCGTTCGGTATCGGCCCCTACCACGATCCGGTCCGGATACAGAAAGTCCTGAATCGCCGTGCCTTCGCGCAGGAACTCCGGGTTGGAAATCACGTCAAAATTCTTTTCCTTCGCTCCGTTGAAACGCAGCGTTCGTCTGATCCACTGATTGGTGAGCACCGGAACCGTGCTCTTCTCAACCACGACCTTGTAGTCCCTCAATTCCGCAGCAATCTCTCGAACAGATGCCTCGACGTACGAGAGATCGGCCTCGCCGTTTGGCGATTGCGGTGTTCCCACGGCAATAAAGATCACCTCTGCCTGGCGGGCCGCAGCCAGGAGGTCCGAGGAAAAAACAAGTTTCTTGCCCCTATGTCGGGCCAGCAATTCCGGCAATTGCTCCTCATAGATGGGAACCCCGCCTGCCTGGAGTTCGGAGACCTTCGCCTTATCGTTGTCCACGCAAATCACCGAATGACCAATCTCGGCGAAACAGACGGCGGCGATCAATCCGACATAGCCGGAGCCAACAACCGCAATTTTCACAGGGACGTTCGATTCAAGTTGAAAATCCACGGTTTCCCTCTCCTGCCAAGTGACCACCATGTACTGGTTGACTCCCAGCAACTCCCACCCTTAATCGGATGCTGATTTCGGCTTCTCAGGATACCAGCCACTTAGCTTCCGAATGACATTTCAGGATATTGGGCGCGGGATTCACCGAGGTCGTATTTCCGTCTCCTACCGAAGCTGATATCCTTTTCTCTTACTTGCCAAACGACTCGGAATCAGGGATAGCAAATCCATCGCACTCGACTGGCCTAACCGCTCCATTGCCGATCCTGAAGTTAGGAGAATCTCGGCCAGGGAGCGGCCTCTGTGCAACGTTTCCGACAAGTAAACTCAGGCAAGCGTAGGAACCAATGAAGAAAGCTTTGATCACCGGCATCACCGGTCAGGACGGCTCATATCTTGCCGAACTGCTGCTCTCGAAGGGGTATGAAGTCCACGGCATCAAGCGCCGCAGCTCCTTGTTTAACACCGATCGCATCGATCATCTCTACCAGGACCCGCACGACCAGGACCGCCGCTTTTTCCTGCACTATGGCGATATGACCGAGACCAGCAGCCTAGTGCGTGTCGTACAGTCCATTCAGCCGGACGAAATCTACAACCTCGCCGCCCAGAGCCACGTCGGAGTCTCCTTCGAGGAGCCGGAATACACGGCAGATGCCGACGCCGTCGGCACCCTTCGGCTGCTGGAAGCTATCCGCATTTTGAACCTGGAAAAGACCACGCGCTTCTACCAGGCTTCGACCTCTGAACTCTACGGCAAGGTGCAGGAGATCCCGCAGACGGAAACCACGCCCTTCTATCCCCGATCCCCCTATGCAGCCGCCAAGCTCTACGCCTTCTGGATCACCGTAAATTATCGCGAAGCCTACGGTATTTACGCCTGCAATGGAATCCTCTTCAACCACGAATCTCCCCGCCGTGGCGAAACCTTTGTGACCCGCAAGATCACGCGCGGGCTTTCACGCATCAAGGCTGGCCTGCAGGAAGCGCTCTTCATGGGCAACCTCGATTCCCTTCGCGATTGGGGCCATGCGCGCGATTATGCCGAGATGCAGTGGCTGATGCTCCAGCAGAAAGAGGCTGACGATTTCGTGATCGCCACCGGGGAACAGCGTAGCGTCCGCGAGTTCATCAACATCGCCGCCGAAAAGCTGGACATGCACATCACCTGGCGCGGAACGGGCACCGAAGAGAGGGGCTACGACTCCAATGGCCGCTGCATCGTCGCCGTCGATCCTCACTACTTCCGTCCCACCGAAGTCGAAACGCTGTTGGGAAATCCCGCCAAAGCAAAGGCAAAACTCGGCTGGGTACCCAAAACAAGCTTTGACCAGCTTGTAACCGAAATGGTTACATCCGACTACGAACTCGCCAGGCGCGATGCCATGGTTCACTCCCAGGGCTACAAGATTCTCAATCACCATGAATAACTACATCCCCCATCGTTACATCCCTACCGATGCAAAAATCTTCGTCGCCGGGCATCGCGGTCTCGCTGGATCTGCAATTGTCCGCAAACTCCGCTCTCAGGGATACGAGAACCTCATTCTGCGTACACGCCAGGAACTCGATCTTCAGGACACCTCTGCCGTAAGCAGTTTTTTCGACCAGCAGCGTCCCGAGTTTGTCTTCCTCGCCGCGGCCAAGGTCGGAGGCATTCTCGCCAACCGCGACTTCCCTGCCGATTTCGTCAGTCAGAACCTGCGCATCCAGAGCAATGTGATCGAAAGCGCCTATAGCTCCCGGGTCAAGCGATTACTGTTCCTCGGCTCCAGTTGCATCTATCCAAAGCTTGCTCCGCAGCCCATCAGCGAAGATCAATTGCTCGCCGGCCCGCTCGAATTCACCAACCGCTCTTACGCCATAGCAAAAATCGCTGGCATCGAGATGTGCTGGGCTTTCAATCGCCAGTATGGAACTGGATTCCTGGCCGCCATGCCAACCAATCTCTACGGCCCTGGCGACAACTACGATCTGAATTCTTCCCATGTCCTGCCTGCGCTCATCCGCAAGGTACACGAAGCCAAGCAGCGTGGAGACTCTACGTTGACGGTCTGGGGCACAGGAAAACCTCTCCGCGAGTTCCTTTTTAGCGACGATATGGCCGACGCCTGTGTCTTCCTTCTGAATTTACCCAAAGAGCAATTTCAAAACCTCATATGCAATCCGGAAGTTGCTCCATTGATCAACGTAGGCAGTGGCAGCGACCTGAGCATCGGCGAGCTGGCCCAGACAGTTTGCGAAGAGCTGCACTTTAGCGGCAAAGTTGTCCTGGACACCACCAAGCCCGACGGCACTCCCCGAAAGCTTATGGACAGCTCAAAGCTATTCAGCTTCGGCTGGAGGCCAAAGGTGTCCCTGCAGGAAGGCATTCGAATCGCTTACGCCGAGTTCTGCGAAAAGCACGCGCCCACGGCCTGAAAATGATCGACATTCACTGCCATCTGCTGCCCTGCGTTGACGACGGTGCAATATCCTGGGATACCACGCTTGAGATGTGCAGCCTCGCCGTGCAGGACGGAGTGACCCACATCGTTGCGACCCCGCATGCGAATTACGAGTACCGCTACGACCGCGCCCGCCACCTCGCGATGCTCGACGAGTTGCGGTCGCGCGAGTCCCGTCTGGACTTCTCCCTTGGCTGCGACTTCCACCTCTCCTATGAAAACATCAAGGACGCTCTCGAACATCCCAAGCGCTACGTCATCGGCGACACCCACTACATCCTCGTCGAACTCTCCGAGTACAGCGCCTTCAATGTGGCTCAAACCCTGTACCGCCTGCAGACCGTCGGATTGATGCCGATCCTCACCCATCCCGAGCGCAACCCCGCAATCCTGAGCAATCCCAGCCTCATCGACGAATTTTTCGACGTCGGCTGCCTCTTTCAGATCACCGCCAATTCGCTAACCGGCTTCTGGGGCAGGACGAGTCAGAAGATGTGCCAGTCGATGCTCAAAAAGAAGCTCGTCCACTTCATCGCCAGCGATGCCCACGGCACCAGGAATCGCCCACCCCTGCTATCGGCTGCCCGCGATGCCGCCGCCAAAATCATTGGGGCCGAGGCGGCAACAAAATTGGTTGATGCGAATCCCGCGGCGCTCCTGAGCAACGCGGCAGCTCTCCATTAAAATGCCTCTCAGCACCATCAGGAATCGTTAGTCAAACATCTGCTCTCTGGAATAGAATTGGAATGCGCGCCCGTAGCTCAATTGGATAGAGCACGAGTCTTCGGAACTCGCGGTTGCAGGTTCAACTCCTGCCGGGCGCACCAATCTTCTGTGTTTCTGACTCTGTTAACCACAAATCTTTTCTATCAGTGCCATACGCTATTCTTATCGTGTGAGCACTTCTGAACATGCATTTCGGTCTTCTCCTTCAACACTCCCTTCGCACAAAGCATCCATAAGTCCCATTCTTTTCCAGTAGTAAGCAACATCATCAGGATCCGCACCGCACCGTCGATGCATAAACATGCAACCACCTGTATTTTTCGCTTTCCGTTCAAACTCCCAGTACAACAATCCGTTATCACCGCGATAAATAAAAGGAATTGGTAATACACATTCATCGCAGCTACTCTCGGCCAACTATTCAGTAGGGACTATTGCTCACCCGGGCGATCGCTGAACCGACGCTTAAACAGGAGAACTTTTCAATGCGAATGAATCGCCTCTGTTCCACGGCGCTGGGATTCCTATTTCTAACGTGTACATTGCCTGTTGGGCTTTCAGCGCAAACTTCGAGTGCTGATATCGATCAAAAGATCGCTGACCTAGAAAAACAACTTGCATCCGTAAAAGCACAACTCGATGCCATGAAGACTCCGTCGGCGCCGCCCCCTGCCTCGGCGCCTGAGGCTCATGCCGGAATGACGACGGCTTCAATGGATGCCGCCGCTACGGCTCCGGCCGCTGCTCCCGGTCCTCTCACTGGAATTACCGGCGTACTCGGAGGCGTTAACCTGACCGGCCTCGTGGACGCTTATTACGGATACAACGCCAATCATCCGGCGCTCGGAGTTGGTCACGTCGGCAACACCGCAACAGAGCCCTTCCAGTTCACCAACGGCCAGTTCTCCCTGAACTTGCTTGAACTCCAACTGGACAAGGTTCCCGATAAGAGTTCACTGCTTGGCTTCCGTGTCGCGCTCGGTTTCGGACAGGCCATCAATGCGGTAAACGGCACGTCCTTCGAAGTAGTCCGCAACACTCCCGTGGCGCAATACCTCAAGGAAGGCTACCTGTCATACCTCGTTCCTGTTGGTAAGGGACTCCAACTCGATGTCGGTAAGTTTGTAACTCCGACCGGTGCGGAAGTCATCGAGACCCATCAGAACTGGAATTACTCCCGCAGCCTGCTCTTCAGTTATGCAATTCCCTATTACCACATGGGTGCTCGCGCCAAGTACACGTTCAACGATAAGTGGTCCGTCACTGGGTACGTGATGAATGGATGGAACAATGTCGTTGCCACCAACACCGGCAAAACCGCTGGACTCACCGTCGCGTGGAATGCAACCAAGAAGTTCAGCATTGCTGAAACCTATCTCGCTGGCCCTCTCGACCGCTTTGGCACCGGAAACAACGGGCCGTGGAATCACCTGTCGGATACGGTGATCGCCTACAACCCAACAGCCAAGCTCTCCTTCATGGCCAACGTCGATTACAACCGCGACGAAGGCGTCCTGGGCGGCCATCCCGGAGATTACGCTGGCGTTGCTGGATACGTGAAATACGC
>DATLJC010000049.1:0-5031 GCA_035539055.1 Saccharimonadales bacterium (SeqCode)
GCGGCTCAACGGTGCGATTCGCCAGCACTGGAGTATCGAAAACAAACTGCACTGGGCGCTGGACGTCAGCTTCGGCGAAGACCTTGATCGCAAACGCGCAGGCAACGCCGCGCAGAATTTTTCCCTGCTCAACCGCCTCGCTCTCAACCTGCTCAAGCAGGACCAGACCACCAAACTCGGACTCAAAGGCAAACGCCTCAAAGCGGGCTGGGACAATGACTATCTGCTCCAACTACTCGGAATCGGAAATTAAGATGCGTCGGCCCTGATGCCAGCGTCGGACTAATGGTCAATGAACAGGATTCCGTGCTTGGGTTCCCATCGGGTCTGAAGTTTTGGCCGTATGCATTCTTCCGCAATGTAACAACAGCGATCCGCACTCTTCATCTTTCGGTCAACTACATGGTCGGAAAGACAGTGAAGAACCTCGCCTTGCCAGACGTCACGTTGGCACCCGGTGAAGCACGCGAGGTTGTTATTCGCGACATCATGACGAAAGAACCAGAAGTTGCCGACATCAATCTTGTGTTTAACTATGCCGGCGATTATGGGGACGTGCTCCCCGCAACCGGTAGCACAGACGCCACTGCAAACTATGTATTTCCTGTCCGGGCACAACCGGTGGCAAAGAGTGGAACCAAGACTTCGATCTTCTGGTTAGCGAGCGGTGGCTTCGACACCATGTACACGGTTTGGAATCCGCTGGGCATATCTCAGGAACTGCTGGCCACAATTCACTACGGAACGAAGGGAGAGGCCTACAATCTCCCGCTGCATCTGGAGCCTTATGCATCAGCCATGATCGACATCGGTGAGTTGATGCGCACGCAGCAGCCGGACCAAGAGGGCAAAGTGATCCCATTCGACGTGCAGCATGGCAGCCTGGACATAAGCCATGCAACTGGTAACCCAGAAGATCTCATCACGGCAGTGATGAGTGGCGGCATCTACAACCCGCAGAAGGCTACGTGCGGAGCGACCTGCAATATATGCAGCGGAATGACGAGTGTGAACTTCATTCCTAATCCGTTTAGCCTATTGGTTGGTGGTTCACAGCAAGGTGCGTTTTCCTATTCAGTGGCAAGTGGGTCTCAGTACGATATTTCAGGTGGATCGCAGTGGAGTAGCGGCGCGACTTCGATCGCAACTGTGCAGACGACTGGACAAAGCAATCCCGGACTCACCACAGGCGTGAGTCCAGGAGGCACAACCATCACAGCACTCTACTATGGTGGCATTCCTGCCAATGCCGGTCAGGTTTGTGGTGAGGGATCTTGGACTTGTCCCACGATTAGCCCCATTGGCGGCTCCGGCTCCGCCCCGGTTAGCTCACCTTTTGTCGTTGCATATAGTTCTTATATCCCGGTTGATCACGTGGACGGCCCAAGTAACTGCACCTGCGCTGCTCCGAGTTGCACACTGCTTCCAGGTTCATATCCTGAAATCTATATGGGCGACGGCGGTCGGGGAACATACCGCACAACCGAGTCGGTTGTGGTTGATTCAGAGAAACAGTCTTGGAACTCCTTTTTTCAAAATACGGGAATAACGAGGAACTATAGCCATGGCTCTCCTGCAAACGGTTCAACATTGTCGGCAGCAGATGAGGATGGAATCCAGTATGACTGTAACCTATGGAATGACAAGGGACAAGCTCCAATCGATTTTTCGCATGATGAGAGTTTTCCGTACGCGCACCAGGCTCAGTCACATTTTTCAGGATCCTCATCCAATCCTCTCGAAGTGCCAGCGCCGATCCAATGGGACATGCGCACGCTTATAGACACCACGAATCCAGTCGCACCGACGGCTCTCGTTAACTATAACCACACATGCTATCCGGCACACCAGATTAAAGTGAACGGACAGGTGGTATACCTCTACCAGCCGCCTTCGAATGACGTCACTTACATCTTCGGGTGTCTAGCCCTACAACAAGGCAAGATCGTCGGGCAGCAATCCAAATCTACTACGGTGCCCGTACACCCTTGAGGACGAGTTATGTCTATTAGCAAAATGTTGAGTGCATTGTGTGCACTTTCAATCTTGATTGCTTGCTTCCTAGTGTCTCCGCCGCTTGCCTGCCAAGCTCCGAAAGATGACATTGACGCAATCAGCTTTTTCCAGACCATTGTTCAACATTATAATCTTGGTGCCCCGCCTAAGTATGATGACGTTTACAAGGCAGCGCGCCAAATTGCCGCTAGCAGTGCGGATGATGTTCGTGTAGCGGTACCATGGATCATCAAGGCTCTGCATTACCCAGACGACCGGTTAAAGGCGGATGCCATGCTGGCCCTATTTGCTATCGGTCAGCGTCAAGACGGAGTTAAATTGCTGGGGCGGGAAATGCCCGCTTTAACATCACTTCTGGATTTAGAAAACAAGCAGTTGCAACTTGCTGCTGTAAACCTCCTGGGTAGTCTAAAACCCGCTCCTCCTCTGGAAGTTAAAACGCCAATATTGGAGTTTATCAAGCGCGATGATCGGGACACTCAGGCGCAAGCCGCTGCTCTGTTTGTCGTTGCGGCTTTTCCAAAAGCTCCAGATATCGTCCAGGCTGAGAAAGAATTCCTACTTAAGCCGCTCGACAAAACATCTCGAATGAGTGCTCTCAATGCGCTTGGCAGGAGCACCGATCCGGAAATTGAGGGACTGGTTGCAGGGTACCTTCTTGATGCGGATAAGGATATTAGGTTCACAACAATCCAATCGTTAATGCGAATGGGCAAAAGCGCTGTCTCGACTTCGGCGGCGACTCTAATCAAGCTTGCAGAAGATCCTCAAGAGGCACCAGAGGTAAGAAGAGCCGCGAAGAGTGCTCTGTCTATGACGCAAAGTTCGCAGAGTAGATGACAATTTTCGAAAGAAATATCGAGGAATTGTGACCGTTGCATTGAAGGCAAGTCGCACCATTGTTTCGACGATGATCGGGTTTTCCATATCCCTCGCCGTCTATCAAATGACTCGGGTCAACAGTAATGTTAGTTCCTATCTATCGCGCTTAGAATCACCTGGAGTTCTCATAGCTTTTCTTGCGCGCAATCTATGCCCTTTTGCCGGACCTTTAGTCGCAATTATGGTACTTGCGAATGCGTTTACTTATGCGGCGGCGGTGTGGTTGGGGCTGGCCGCTTTGAGTGAGATGAGACACAAATTCAAGAGGAAGTGAGCTTCCTACTGTGTTTATGTCCTGCTCCACTGATAGAGTTTGCGTTGCACGCTGAGGAGCCAGACCCGTTGGCCTGAGCATCGAAGTCCACGGATGGTTCCTCCGTCTTCACAACTCTGTCGGTTCCTTGCTTGCCTTCGCCATGTGCAAGGTTCTCCCATGCTCGGACTACCACGAAGGCTCCGCCCCCACGATCAACCATCTCCTTCCTCCGTGGCTCGGGTCCGTTGCCAAGCAGTTGATCTGGGTTCTTCGTGACCTGCTCCCGAGAAACTCAACTTTCACTATGCGACGCAGACTCTACTTCCGACTTTTCGTTCTTCTGTTGTGTTGCCTGTTCGCCTCTTTCGCTTTTGCAGCCCAAAAGGCACAAAAGATGTCTGTACAGATCCTTCGCGTGGGTGGCCATTTGCAGTTCGTTTAGTGGCAGCCAAACAGAGTTCCTTGTGAGGGTAGAATCCCAGAAGTTGCAGCCTGTTTTTGCACGCCTCTTATACCTGCGTCCCATCCAGCACCCTGATATACCGGTCGGAATTATCGATTCACCGCAGCCAACTCAGCTGCGGCTGATAAGGTCGGCAGAGTGCGATCAAAACTATGGTGCTTTTATGAGCGTTTGGGTGCCTGACGAAGCCGGGGGAGATTGAGATCTGTCAATATCCTCAATGTCATCGCAGGAAAGGAACTCCCGGCTATTTCAGTCGATACGGTATTACCTTGTTATCGCCTTCTGCCCGCTGAAATTCGACATAGGTTACAACGTGATGGCGCCTGATGAGAAATGAAAATGAGGAGAGATGCTGACAACCCACGGATAATGAGACCGCTCAATCGAGCACCCGCCTTCCAAGCAGTGGCTCCATGGGCCATTCAACAACTGTTAGAAGCCAGTCGGATTGCGTGTACTGCGCCACTGTGCGACTGTTGTGCCGCGACGGCTCTTGCGAGCCCCCCGCTGACGCGACGTGCTAGTCACCGGACCAGGAGACACATCGAGCGCAAGCTGAATGCCTTGATCTTCCGCACGTAACCGGACGTATCCTCGCGTGATGTTCTCGCGGAACTTGTACCAGCCACGCCTATCGCTTACCAAAATCTTCCCAAAGCCAGCGGTTTTCAAGCTGTTTAAACGATTCACGAATGTTGCGCGGTCGAGCGGCTCATCCTCGAGGAAGTCCATCAACTGCAAGTACGATTCGTAAATAGCGTCGATGGGGCGAATGAGATCCGAATGATCAACGACGGCCCAGAGCACCTCTTCGTAGCCGTCTGTATCTTTCATGGTTGCCTGATCGTATGCCCTTTTCAGTGTGGGTTCTATACCCAACAGTGCGGAGGCAACGGCCGCTTGGTAGTGATCGGTTGAAGAGATAGAGCACCGGCAAGGATCTTCGAACATAGCCCAGAACAGGCGCTCACAGATCAGGTGGACGTAGTGAGGATAGCCGTCGCTGATGGCAGCAATTCGGAAACGCTGACGTTCATCGACAGTGACTCCTAAAGCACTTCGCGGTTGCATCGATGATTTCGCGACGGGCTTCCCAACTCAGCCGTGGAAGTTCGATGGCGGCGAGATACCGGAACGAGGATTCGTGAGCACCGAGGAGTTTATCGAGCGAATCGGCAACGCCGCAATAGATGAACCGTATCCCGATTTGTTGGTCGCCCACCTGCTTAATGAAGTCGCCAAAACGCATCCGTTCCGCTTCGCTCGTGAGCCGTAAGCGTCTGAGCAATCACACGGTTGACTGTTACAAGGCTGGCTGATTGTGTTTTGCGGCCCAGGCTGTGGGGGTGAGTTCGGCGAGGTTCTGGATCGAGAGATTGTTGAGTCCCGGCAGCACTGCGGCGAGGTATTC
>DATLJC010000050.1:0-14593 GCA_035539055.1 Saccharimonadales bacterium (SeqCode)
GCCAGCGTTCGTTGATCTCTGCGGAAACGATTCTGGAATGGCGGGAACGGCCCCAGTCACTTATCGACCTTGCTGGACGGGTCGATTCCGATACAACAGCGATCTGTTTCTCAAGCGCATATCTCCATTGCCAATCGCCACTCAAAAAACATCCGAGGGTGCTGCCAAGGGTGTTGACCAAAAGATTCGGGTGTTATAAGGATGCTCTTGGGTGCTTTTCATCGCCATCGATGCTCATGTTTTCAATAAGTTACAAGCACTTTTCGTTATGGCATGGAAGAGGTCGTCGGTTCGATCCCGACCAGGTCCACCAATCATTTCAAGCATTTAGAAGCACCTCCCTTCCTCGACTTTGTCGCATTCTTGTCGCAAATTCCAAAACCACTCCGCGAACCGGCTTCGCGGACTGATCCTGTTTTTGAGACGCTGATGCGGCGCTCGTCGAAGCGATCACAGCAGTGTGTTGTTTCCGAGGTGTCCGCGACGGTCCCGGTCCCCACGTACCGCTCAGCTCGTCGTGAATCGAATTTACCGTCGTTCGCACTCCATCCTCAAGCGACTGCATGTAGACTTCGGTTGTGGTGGCCAGCCGCGAGTGGCGCATCATGCCCTGAATGTCCTTGACGTGGCCCTTGTCCTTGGCGAGGGTTGCAATGGTGCGACGGATAGCCTCCACGCCGGACCCGAGAGAATCTCAACGTAGGTTTTGACCTTAGCGTAGTAATCAGGGTACGCATCGTCCGGCTTGGGCTTCGCAGATAACCAGTGCTGAGTTGTGACCCCCTCGGCCATGACCTGTTCGCCACTTCCGCATTTGATCTTCGCGATTTCAATCCCGTTTTCGTCGCAGGGATGCTCGCCTGCGAAGTACGCAACATGGTTGTCCGGGCGCGAGGTTTCGTCACCGGCCAGAACGAGTTTCATTACCAATGCTCCACTCCGGACTTGCTTGCTGGAGTTCACATATGGAACATCCTTAACCAGCAAGTATCCGGAGCGAATCTCAAGGTCGAAGCCTTCTTGCCTCAACCTTCTCAAATCGGCGCTACGATTTATCGGTCGCTGAGACATTGAAGATCATCCCGTCCTTTACCTTGACGCTTTCGCCTTCTTTGAGCGATCCCTGAGCGTTTGCCTTGGGGCCGTCCTCGTAAGACACCGTGTAGAGAATGTTGTTGCCTACTGGCGGCACGGGAAAGGCGAGCTTCACCAACTCCGCAAAGGTGACCTCTTTCGATACAAGTTCTTTTTGCTCGCCGTTCACGAAAACCACATAGACCTTCGGTTTCCCGCTGTGGAAATGTTCGTCCACACGGAGATGGAGCACTTCGGGGCCACGCGGCACCTCAACATCCTCCCTATCACCTTCCACTTCCCGAAAGAGTACGAGCCCCGGTTGAACTTGGCCGACTCCGTACAGGACTTCACCGGTTGCGGGGCTGCCCACCTCGTGCCGGTGCTGGTCAATGTGAATGCGTACTGTCTGCTTGCTTTCTTGCGCTTCCATCGGTGATATTCCTTTCCTGGTACTCGCCTGAGAGCACGGTGAAATTTTCCACTCGACTGTTGCTACTGTCGAACGGTATTCTATATATAGCACGGCAGTGTTGCTGCCTGTCAACAGTATTCGACTAACGCAACATGGAGGACCATGCCACAAAACCTACTGAATGTGGAAGCGCTCATTGCCGCTCTGGACTCGGAGCGTAGCGCTAAGTCAATATCCTGGCGTCAGTTAGCAAAGGAAGCAGGTGTTAGCCCTTCGACGCTGACGCGTATGCAACAGGGGAAGTCTCCTGATGTGAATACTTTTTCTGCGCTCACGCAGTGGCTGGGTACGCCCGCCGAACGTTTTTACTTGGACGGTACTGCAGCGCCTCAAGCAACGGACGATCCTATGGCGGTTGTCTCGACCCTCTTGAGAGGGCGCAAGAAGATGAACCCAAAAGCCTTAGCTGCGCTCCAAGAACTGGTAAATGCCGCGTTCAAATTATCCAAGGAGCTAAAGTGAATTGAAGCGCGGGTTCAAGGCGGAAGCTGAGCGAATTGCGTTGGAAGCTCGGGGAGAACTCAATCTTCGCGATTGCGATGGGCTGGATGTCTTTGCGCTCGCAAACCATCTCGAAATTCCTGTGCTCACGATGGGCGACGTGGCTAGCCGTAATGGGCAAAGCTCGTTCAAGCAGTATTTCTCGGTAGTAGACCCTGACGTGTTCTCCGCAATCACGATCTTTATAGGTCGGCGGCGCTTTATCGTCCACAACGAAACCCAGCATCCGCACCGACAGGCAAGCAACGTGTCGCACGAAATATCTCACACCCTCCTAGAACATGAACCCGTCGCACTTGTTGGCAGCGATGGTCAGCGTGAATGGAACCCGGAGATGGAGGCAGAGGCGCACTGGCTCGGAGCAGCCCTCCTTGTCCCGCGCGAAGGGGCGTTAAGGATGGCGCGGGCTGGAAAGTTAGTCGAAGAAATTGCAGAGCACTACGGTGTCAGCAGCGCGCTTTGCTCGTGGCGAATACAACAGACAGGCATTTTCCGACAATTGGAAAGAGGGCGTCGTTGGTAGTTGGCCCGAGCATCAATCGTCATGAACGGCAGCAATTGGGTGACGACAATCAACCAGCCGTGCCCGGTCATTGCCTACATGCAGGTTGGCTGCAACGTGATTCATGACCTGAGGATCACATCCACCCTGCGCAGCCAACATACTGAAGGCTCTCCCCAACTTCCAGTTCTTTCTCGGCGGGAGTCGCCGCCCAGCTTATGAGATTCTCCCCGATGTCTCTGCGAAGCTGATCTCTTCGCTTCCTTCGCGCGCTATTGTACTTATCGGCGTGGCAGAGTTTACAGCCACAGTTGAGGTTCCACTTGGCACAGCGGAACCAAGCGCGATTGTCTTCGGGATTGTTCTTGGAATCTAAAGTAAAGAAAGTCAGGATAGTGAGACAACGACGGGCGATAATCGTCCACCGATTATGCCGACGCTCCGCCAACGAGCGAGGATGACGCATTCGAGTTCTCCTGCCGCCCACACGTTACGCGGCGTGAAATAGCAACGAATGCATCCGTAGTTCCTCCTGATCCACGATTATAACACAATCGCTTTTGAGCATCCCGCATATCCTCTTTAGGTCTTGCCAGTGCTGACGAAAGACTCTCCCAGCAACGGCTGGCTTCCTTTGGCTGCACCACTCACGAGAAATCTACCAGGCCCCTCGATTTCCAGTTTCCAAATTGGAAATTACGGGCTTACAATGTTATCTATGCAGGGGCAAGATATCGCGATTCTCCTCAAACTCGCCATTCAGGATGACAGTTCGCTTCCATCGAAGGAACTGGCGGCAAGCCTGTTCATTTCGCCTTCGGAAATCTCCAAGGCGCTAAAGCGCTGCGTTAATTCAGGACTGCTGTACATTTCAGGCGCGGAAAAGCGGGTGAATCGGACTGGCCTGCTCGAATTTCTGGAGCATGGTCTGCGATACGTCTTTCCGCCCGCGATGGGCTCGCTGGTGCGCGGCGTGCCCACGGCTGCCGCCGCCGAGCCGTTGAAGTCACGCCTCCTGGAAGACGGGGAGCCCCCCGTGGTCTGGCGTTTCGCGGAGGGGACGGTTCGAGGCATCGCCATCGCGCCTATTTACAAGGGAGCGCCAAGAGCTGCGCTTCAAGATTCCAGATTCTATGCGATTCTTGCGCTCGCAGATGCCATTCGGGGCGGCAGGACGCGCGAGCGGAACCTCGCTGTAGAACTGCTCAAGAAGGAGATTCATGCCTGACCCAAATTTGCCGTTGCTCGAAGACGCAGCGCGCAAACTTGCTCCTTTTCTCGACGAGATCGTATTTGTAGGCGGCGTCACGCTCGGCCTGCTGGTTACAGATGAGGCCGCCGCACCGATTCGCGGTACGACAGACGTCGATGTGATCGCAGAGATTCTCACCTATACCGATTACATCGTCTTTTCGGAGCGCCTTCGAAAAGCGCAGTTTGCGGAAGATCAGCAACTCACCTGCCGATGGCATCACGGCACCTTGACGTTGGATGTACTCGCGTTGAACAAAGAAGTCCTGGGCTTCACGAATATCTGGTACGAGGCCGCGCTACACAACGCCGCACCCGTTGTTCTCCCAAGCGGACCAACGATTCGCGTCATAACCGCCCCCTATTTCTTAGCGACCAAGATGGAAGCGTTTCGTGGTAGAGGAAAAATGGACTTTCAAGCGAGCCACGATCTGGAAGATTTCGTAGCCGTGGTTGAAGGGCGCACCGATATAACCCGCGAAATTGAGCAGTCACAGAGGGATGTCCGGCAGTATCTCGCCGAAGCCGCTGCGAACCTCCTGGCAGAATCCCGGTTCCTCGACGTTCTGCCCGGATTTGTTTTAGACGACGGACGCGTTCCACTGATTCTTGAACGACTTTCATCCATCGCGAAAGACCTTCGATGAACAGTTTGAATCGTGCCCGTTACCGAGAGCGCTAATCTACCCTGCACAGGATGGAGCCATTCCTACTCGACTTGCGAGAGCTCTTGTCCGAGATGCAATCGCTACCCATCTTAGCATCCATCTGATTTCTTCATCGCCGCGGCTCGTCCCCCAGACTATCTAGAGAGATGCCGGGTTCGACAAGGACGCTTGAGTCTCGCGCCGCAATTCTTGCCTTCATCACTGCCTGAAGTTCGTCGAAGTGCCAAGCACGAAACGCATGAGTATCAACTCCGACATCAATCGAGAGAGAGCGAGAATCATCGGGCAGGTTGCCGTGCGAATGCCCATAGAGGTGCCAAGCGCCTTGCGCGTGGCGCGGCCAGACCCGCATCGCATAGTGGCAAAGCACAATCTTCTGTTTCGCTATGGTGATCTCCGACAGTACGCCCCAGGTGGCGAAGAGATGCTGCTGCGTTCGCGCAATCCTGTCGTGATTGCCTTCGATAAAGTGGATCGTATTACAGGCCAAGCGCTTCCGATAGGCAATCACTTGCTCCGCTCTCCCCAGGCAAAAGTCCCCAAGGAAATAGAGAACGTCGTTCGGCTTAACGCAGGCGTTCACGCCGTCTGCGATTGCATCGTCCATGGCCTGCACGCTCGCAAAAGGGCGATTGCAGTACCGAATGATATTGAAGTGCCCGAAGTGGAAATCGGACGTGAACCAGATATCACGCATACTCCCTCATTCTCGCTGATATAAACCCGGTTGCGCCGATCCTACGCCGGTGCGACAACCGCCAGATGCTCACCACAGCATTGATATCTAAGCTGGGTTTCCAATCGTCAGTCCCAGCCGAGTGAGCTGCCAGCTTTCGGATTTGAGATGCTCTTTCATCTTCGGCGTTCCAATCAGCTTGTGGATTAGTGCCGCCGGACAGGAGCTGTGCTTGCGGAACAGGCGAAGGAGGTCGATCGTAACCCCCGGATCGTAGGCAAGCAGATCCTTACGGAGATTATTGATCTGGTATGCGTCGGGCACCCAAACGGCGCCGTGAGCCAATAGCTCCTCTATGCAACCGAGAGTCTCCCATGCCCCATACCTCGAACCGTTCCTGTCGCCGAAGATCCTGGCTGTATCAAGGTGCCAAAGCGCAGTATCAAGCGCGGCCGAGCCACCGTTCGGCTTGTTGTTCGGAGCCGTTCCACTTTCCAGAAGAAATTTGAGAACCTCTCGCTTCTTGGACATGGCCGCGGAATGAAGCAGGTCGGGCATGTCGTCTTTCAGCGGGTCGGGCTTGAGCTTCTTGATCAGGTCGAGATTCCCCGAGTTGCAGGCTTCAGCGAGCCCGGTTGTATAGCACTCGGGATCTTTGGTGTATTCCACGCTCCAGCAAGGCCCATTGGAGCGCACATCACCGCCGGCCCAAATGAGCAGATTGACCCAGAGCAAGTCGGCCTTGGAACAGAAATACCGCAAGGCGCAATCAACCTGCTCCTGAAGGGATTCCGCAAGCTCCGGGTGATCTCGCTTGCAATCCTTGAATGGGCGCAGTGCAGTTCGAACCTTCGCCCCAAAAGCCTCGGCGAAGGGCGAGTCTGTGACCAAGTCAGCACCGCGGCTGATGAAGTACTCAATGATCTTCGGCTCCCAAATTAGGAGGACATCAGCAAAAGGGATAGAGGCGGGCTCGGCCCCATTTGCCACCAGCAACTCGATGAGATCCAGCCGCTTCTGGGAGAGTGCTTCGCTAAGCGCCGTATTCTTCGATTCCTGGCTGCTTTCGTGCTTCACGACAAGCTCAACCAAGCTATGGAAACCCGTCTCTACAGCGGCTTGCAACAGGGCCTTCTTTCGCCCGTTGCGGCTAGCGGGCAACTCCACCGGGCGGTCGGCGAGAATCCATCGTTCTAGGTCGTAGAGCCTACCCGCCCGGACGAGGGTCAATAGTAGTTTTGGCTCGGAGAGTTCGGCCGACGGGACGTCCTTGGAGGCTTGTTTCATGGCTTCTTCGGCGTTAGATTTTACCGCGGCGGTGCAAGCAATGGCCTCGTGAATGCTCGGGATAGTGCCACAGGGAGCTAGGAATGGAACGATATGATCGCGAACTGCTCTACCAGCAGGTCTGGGAGAAGCCCATGTTAAAGATTGCCGAAGAATATGGCGTGTCATCAGTTGCGCTCGGCAAGGTTTGCAGGAAACTGGGAGTTCCGGTTCCAGGGCGAGGTCATTGGGCAAAACTGGCACACGGTCACTCTGGCGCTCGGAAACTGCCCCTGACCAGGATGGAAAACGTCCCCGTCATTTACCGGAGCCGACAGTCTGACCAAGTGCGGAAGGCTGCAGCCGAGTTGAAAGGGGCGGCATACTCTGAGGTCGGAGAGCTCCTCGCTTCCGGCGCGCTCAAGCCCGCGGCAATTGACTCCGCGGCCAAGATTCATCCGCTCATTCGTCATACAGCCAGCTTGCTCCGGAGCCAGAGCAGGAAGGACGAGCACGGAATCCTGCTTCCGCGTGAGGCCGGCGGACTGAATGTGAAGGCCACGGCCGGGACATTGGATCGTGCCTTGCAAGTGATGGCGCAGGTCTTGGCCGTTTTGGAAGCTCAAGGCCTCGCTGTCGAGATCGGACAGGGCGGAGCTACTGTCAGCCTGATCCACGGGCAGCGAATTCCGTTCGGCATCGAGGAGCGTGTGAATAAGGTAGTCACGAAAAAGCCGAGGGTTCCCAATCCAACGGATCGCTGGGACTACGACATAAGCACTTCCTTCGAGGCTTCGGGGAAGCTCGAACTCCTGATCCACACGAATACTTGGCAATCGGGCTCTCTTCGATGCAAGTGGAGCGATGCTAAGAAGCAGAGGGTCGAGAACCTGGTTCCGGACTTTGTGGCAGGGCTTATGCGCATGGCCATCGCAATACAGCGAGCCGATGAGGAACAAAAGCGCCGCCAAAAAGAGCAGCAGGAGCGGGAGCAAGAGCGTGCGGTACTTCGCCAATTGATCGAAGAGGAAGAGGCCAAAATGGCCGACCTAAATCAATGCATGGAGAAATGGGAGGAGGCAGAGAGAATCCGCCGATTCACAGCAGCGTACACAGATTGGGCGGCGTCGCGCCCTGCGGAGGAACAGCCAAGGCGTCGCGCGTGGATCGAATGGGCGAAGAGTCAGGCTGCTCGTCTCGATCCGTTCGTTCGTGACAAACCCAAGTCGGTTTTGGATCGCAAGAACGAATTGCGTGGCTGGTGACATCCGCCGCGCACGCGCTCACTGGGGGCACGCGGATTCGCTCGATCCTGACCGTGCGACGCTAACCCTCTTGCGCACGATAACTCACTCGATGTTACCGTGCAGTTCCCCGCGATATAGAGCCTGAGACATCGAAGAGATTAGGGCTGGTCCCACACGGCCAGCCCTCCGGCCCGTAGCTAAAAAGTTTGTCGCATTTTTGTCGCAAATACCGCCCAGAGGGCCGGTTTTGCCGGTTTTGCCGGTTCGTAAGTGTGTACCGTCTATAGTTTACAGTTTTCTGAATTTCATGGCATGGAAGAGGTCGTCGGTTCGATCCCGACCAGGTCCACCAATAACTCAACTAAAATCAATCAGTTACAGGCGCTATCATTTCCCGGGCTGCTGGACTTGGTAACATTTGGTAACAAATTCCCAAACATTTTTTCCCGACCCCCGACAGACTGGGGCTGTTTCTTCCTCAACTCCCGGCTGATCGAATCGACGGTTGCCTGCACGCTGCGCGGAATTTCCTGCATATAGACGTCCGCCGTGGTTGCCGTCCGCGAGTGCCGGAGCACGCCCTGCACGTCCTTCACCGAGCCCTTCTTCTGCGCCAGCGTCGCAATCGTGCGTCGAATGACCTGAAACGTCAGCTTCGGCAGTTCCAGATCCTCGGCCAGTTTGTGCAGCACCCGCTTGCGGTAATTGCTCGTGTCCATAAAGCCACCTCTCCGGTTCGGGAAGATGAAGCCCTCCGGCGAGGGATGGGGACACTGCTTAGCCCAAAGCTGGAGATCCGATGCCAGCGTTTTGGGAATATGCACCACCCCGAGGCTCTTTTGGGTTTTTCCCCAGGGACGAATCTTGCCTTTGTAGACAGTCTCCTCCACCCTCATCGTGCATTCTTCCGCGTTGAAGCACCGCCACCGTAGCGCGAACAACTCGCTGGGGCGCAGTGCGTTCGTCATATCGAGTTCGAGCAGGACGCGATCCCGAATAAGTACTTCTGAGAGCGCCTTCCTGAGTTGCTCCCAGGTAAGCGTTGTTTTGTCCGCATCGCGCAACTGGCTCGGCACCCGGACCTTGCGCGCGGGGTCTTTCCGGAGGAAATCTTGATCGACCGCCTCGGCGAAGATGTCCCGCAGGTAGGCCCGCATCTGAAGCACTCTGTCCTTCGATCTGGTCTTTGCCAGCTTGTTGAGGTGGAGTTGCAAGGTGAACTTGTCGAAGCTCTCCAGCGGGATCTCCTCGAAGTCATCGACGAGGTCGCGTTGGATCAGCAGCTTTTTCACCTTGGCGGTCTCTTCCTTCCAGTGAGCTTCTTTCAAGGGAAAGAAGCGGTTGCGAACGAACCAGCCGAAGGTCGCCGAACCATCCTGCGCGACCTTACTCCCAGCTAGTTGCCCGGTTTCCTGAGCGATCTTCTGTTCCAGAGCCTCCCTGGCCTCGTATTTCGTCATCTGCGACTTGAGGCCAAGAACCACCGGAATCAGGCGGCTCGCCGGTTCATTGGTTTCGGAGTCAATCACCGTCCGGCGGAAATATCCGTACCACTTCTTCCCGCGCGCGAGGACACAACCCCGCTGATGTGAACTACCCATTCATTCCTCTATTTCTGTGGGGGAACAAGTGGGCCGCTTCCATGTTAGCTCGCTTTGCGTCGATTGCGTCGCAAAGTTGACAAGCGTTCACGCTCAAGAATGAAGGTTTCGATTTCGCTGGCGCGATAACGAAGAACTCCATCGCTCATGCGGATCACGGGAAGGTAGGGAGCTTTTCGAGAGGAGTGGTCCCACACCCAGTCGATGCTGACATTCAGACGCACGGCGACATCCTGCGCTGTTAGAAGCGACTCTTTCGCGGTCACCAGCCTCATATCACCTGTCTGTATTTCTGCTGGGGATTGAGAATTCAGCCCGGCATGAGAATTGAGGGGGTGAAGCTCACCGCGCTTCATTGCACCACCGCCAATAGTAATCACAGCCAGCGTAGCTATAGGCAGGTAGCGGCGTCTGTCATGAAGATAGTCCGAATATATCGTTTCATCGCAACGTTCAGCTCAGTGCGTGAACCGTAACTGCATTATTTGGCCGTATGAACTGGGCCGTCTTTTCTGAGCAATTCTTCTAACAGCGCATCAGCGCACCCGTGTCGATGCCCAGCTCCGAACAAATCTGAGCTGTGATTCCGCTCCATCTCTCCGTTTTCTTACCTTATCTCTCAGGCACTGCTTCGGAGCTGTAGCTGCGCCCTGCGGCACGGCGGCGCTCTGCTTTCCGGACTCCTCACCCCAGGACAAGCCTGGGTCCCCTTCCAGAAAGCGCGCCTTGGCCTTGGGAGCAGCGCCCCTCGCATGGCTTCGCCCGGTGTGCCCTGAGAGAACGGGGCAGAAACGGAGAAAAGCTATGAACCAGAATCCAACAACTCAAATTCAGTCACAGCCGAAAACGCTGCTCGACACAGTGGCGCAGGGAGATTGCATCGAGGTGATGCGCCGGATGCCAGCGGCGAGCATTGATTTCGTCCTCACCGATCCGCCGTACCTGGTGAACTTCCGGGATCGCGACGGCCGCACGCTACGCAATGATTCAGGCGATGCCTGGTTGAAGCCAGCATTCGCCGAGGCATTCCGCGTACTCAAGCGTGACCGGTTCTGCGTTTCCTTCTACGGATGGTCGAAAGCCGACAGGTTCCTGGCCGCATGGAAAGCTGCCGGTTTCTATCCGGTTGGGCATTTGGTATTTCGCAAGACGTATACCTCGTCGGCGCGGTTCGTCCGCTATCAGCATGAGCAAGCGTACCTGCTGGCAAAGGGCCGCCCGCAGTTGCCGGAGTCGCCAATTCCCGATGTGCTGGAACTCAAGTACACCGGAAATGAATTACATCCCACGCAAAAGGCTGTCTCGTCGTTGTTGCCGCTTGTGCAGGCTTTCTCTTCCATCGGTGATGTCGTGCTGGACCCGTTCTGCGGTTCGGGATCGACGCTACTGGCTGCACGCCAACTCCAGCGCCACTACATCGGCATTGAACCCGACGCGCAGTATCATGCAGTCTCTTTACGGCGGCTCTCATCCAGAGCCGCCTAGCGGCGGAGCGATGCCCGTCGGAGAAACTACTCTGCGTCGCTGCAATCATCTCCACGCACTTTTCTCATTCCCATGGCTTTCGATAAATCAGCGGAATAACTGGAAGAGCTGGCAAGGCTTCCCCCGCTAAGCTCGGCCATAGTTCAGCCAGATCGACAATTTCCTCACCGGCCAAGGTGACCAGATCGAAATCGATGTGAAAAACGTTTCCATCGAGGACTTGCGCACGCCACCGTACAAGGCGACGGTGGAATTCGAGGAACTGTACTACTCGCCCGGCGAGCACAAGCTCGACAAACGCGAACGCTATCTGGCGCACTTCGTCTTCATCGTGCGTGACAAGGTACCCAATGCGCTCATCCCAGTCAACCCGCTCGGTCTCACCATAACCTACTTCCGTGAGGACCAGGCGTTCAAATGAAAACCTTTGCTGTCTGTTTATGAAGCGGTCGATTTTGCCGGACGCGATCCGCGTTTACGAGGACCTATGGTGTTGTCCCTTTGCAAACCATCGATCAGCACAGTAGAGAGCCACTGAATTGTGCGGTGGGGGAAGCCCGAGCGCAGTTGTGTCGAGCCGTTCCGTTTGGTAGTTTGGCGTACATGCCGCAGCCTGTGTCCGAACAACTCAGCAGGACCATTGAGACTCTTTACCGATTGGAATCGGGCCGGATTCTGGCGACGCTCGTACGCCTGCTCGGAGATATGGATATCGCCGAAGAGGCCATGCATGAAGCATTCGCCACCGCTCTGGAGTCGTGGCCTCAGACTGGTATTCCGGACAGGCCGCGCCCCTGGCTGATTTCAACCGCACGCTTCAAGGCCATCGATGGGATGCGCCGGCGCGCGCGCTTCGATGGAGCACAGAGAGATCTTGCTGCCCACATGGAGTCGCGCATCAACGACACTCCCCTCGACGAGGAGGAGATCGAAGATGATCGCCTCCGTCTGATCTTCACCTGTTGCCATCCCGCTCTGCCCCCGGAAGGACAGGTTGCGCTCACCTTGCGCGAAATCTGCGGCCTGACGACGGAGGAGATTGCCCGTGCATTTCTGGTTACCCCGGCAACACTGGCGCAGCGCATTGTGCGCGCAAAGACAAAGATTCGAGAGACACCGATTCCCTACGAGGTGCCAATGCCGCGGGAATTTCCGGAGCGGCTGGGCGCGGTGCTTCAGGTCATCTATCTCGTTTTTAACGAGGGTTACTCGGCTGCGGAGGGAGCGGAGGTAACGCGGGCTGAGCTAACCGGGGAGGCGATTCGACTGGGCCGGTTGATGACCGACCTCCGGCCAGAGCCGGAGGTCATTGGGCTGCTTTCCCTGATGTTGATCCAGGAATCGCGTCACGCCGCGAGAACCTCTCCGGAGGGAGATCTGATTTTGCTGGAGGACCAGGATCGCTCTCTCTGGAATCGGGAGCAGATCGCAGAGGGAGTGGCCTGGCTGGAGAAAGCCCTGAAGTCCCGCCGCATCGGCTCCTACACCCTGCAGGCTGCGATTGCGGCCGTTCATGCGGAAGCGAAATCGGTCGCGACGACCGACTGGCGGCAGATTGTTGCGCTTTACGACCGGTTGGTGCGAATTCAGCCTTCGCCAGTTGTAAAGCTAAATCGTGCCGTGGCAATTGCCATGCGCGATGGTCCCGAGGCCGGTCTCAGGCATATCGACGCGGTGTTGGAAGATGGCGAATTGGCCAACTATTACCTGGCGCATTCAGCCCGTGCGGATATGTACCGCAGGCTCGGCAGGACAGCCGAGGCCCGGTCCTCGTATGAAAAAGCTCTGGCGCTGACCCAACAGGAACCAGAGCGGCAATTCCTGCAAGAGCGGATTCGGCAGTTGAAATAAAAGAACGGAAGAAACAAAAATATTTTTGGCCGACTTGTCGAATTTCAGTCTGGTCGTTCGACTATACGGTGAAAGCAGGGTAACCAACAAATAGCAAAAACTTGAAAACAAACCACACAATCGTCGCTCAACCCAAAGGAGATTTCGCAATGCGATTCATGGTTATCGTCAAAGCAACCGCAGAGTCAGAAAGAGAAGGCGCGCTCCCCGATCCACAGTTGATGGCCGAGATGAGCAAGTACAACGAAGAGCTCAGAAAGGCTGGCGTCCTGCTCGCCATGGACGGCCTGCATCCCAGCTCCAAAGGCGCACGCATCAAATTCTCCGGCAAGAACCGCACCGTCATCGACGGCCCCTTCACCGAGGCCAAGGAACTCGTCGCCGGCTTCTGGCTCTGGCAGGTCAAGTCCCTCGAAGAAGCCATCGAGTGGGTCAAGCGTTGCCCCAACCCCCACGCCAGCGACTCCGAAATCGAAATCCGCCAGGTCTTTGAGATGGAAGACTTCGCACCCATCCTGTCCGAAGAGCAGATCCAACACAAAGTAGAGAAACGGGCTCAGCTGCCACTTCAGACCGCCAACAAATAGCCGCTCTTGCGTCCATGGATCGCGAGTTGGTGTGATCGGTAGCAGTGTCCGCTACCGATCACACCAAACGCCACACAGCAGGCCTCACATCTGGCGCTGCATCGCACCATCGAAGCCGTCTGGCGCATCGAGTCCGCGAGTGTCATCGCCTGCCTCATGCGCCGCGCAAGGCCTCAAACTCTCATGAGCACTGGATCACAAAAAGGGGGCAGGACAGTCCAATGAGAAACGTAATCTTCGCAATCAACATTACCCTGGATGGCTGCTGCGACCACACCAAACAATTTGTCGATGCAGAAACACTTGAATATTTTACTCATCTCACGCGAGAGGTTGACCTGCAGGTCTTTGGGCGTAAAACCTATCAATTGATGGTTCCCTATTGGCCTGAGGTCCTCAACAACCCCTCTGAGACAAAGGCAGATACCGAATTTGCCCGGGCATTTGACTCCATAAACAAAATTGTTTTTTCACGATCATTAGACCGTGCGGAAGACAGAAATACGCGAATTGTTCGCGGGAACCTTCACGACGAAATACTTAAACTGAAACAAGAAAGCGGCAAAAATATTTTAGCCGGTGGTGTAGATATTCCTTCGCAACTTATAGAGCTTGGTCTGGTGGATGAATTTCGTTTTGTGGTTGGGCCAATCGTTGCAGGAGAAGGAAGACGGTTGTTGGAAGGTGTTAGCCTGCCGGAGAGACTGCAACTAAAACTTGTTGAGTCAAAGATTTTTAAATCAGGATGTGTTGTGCTTCGTTACTTGAAACGGTGACAAAAAGTGCGACATCTGTGCTGCTGGGCTCCCACCCGAAACGAGAAGAAGCGACGAGAAAGAACGAGGAGAAGAACAATGAAATACGTCTGTTTGGGATACTACGAGAAAGACAAACACGAAGCCATGACCGAAGGCGAGCAGCACGCGATGTTCGACACGTGCTTTGAATACGACGACCATCTTCGCGCCAACGGGGATTGGGCTGGTGGAGAAGCACTTCAGGCGCAGGAAACCGCCTTGACCATATATTGGAAGAACGGCAAAGTCGCAACGACCGACGGTCCCTATGTGGAAACCAAGGAACAACTCGGCGGCATTCTCGTCCTTGAGGCGCGGGACATGAATCACGCTGTGCAGCTCATGGCGCAGCATCCAGCCCTGAAGTACGGCAGCATTTTCGAGATTCGGCCAGCGGCGGACTTGAACGAAATGATGAAGGAGAGTGAGCGGCGGCGGCAACAGAACAAGGGCGTCGCCTCCTGATTTCTGCAAGCCACTAGTAAGCCTTGGCAATTACCACGCGCCGGTTCACCGGCTCGCCAGTCACAATGCACTTGCCCGCGCCGTCGTAGTTATCCTTGGCAGGTATGCAACGGACCGTGGCTTTGAACTGCTTTAGTCGAGCGTCAC
>DATLJC010000051.1:0-14583 GCA_035539055.1 Saccharimonadales bacterium (SeqCode)
TGCTTTGTAAACTGCTCGCTATTTACCCCATGCAGTTTCTCTCGCCAATCAGACGGCACTGTAACAAAGATCCAGTGGTTGGCTGTCTCCAGCGGCGACCAAACTGTCGTCACCGGCAGGCCCGCTTCACGCATCAATGCCAGAGCCTCTCCGCCGAGTGCCACGCTCACGGCAGTATGATACTCATCAATCGGCCGTCCTTCAGGAACAAAGGGCCAGATGGCTCCGTCGCGATGAGTAATGCACTCGACGTGATAAACCGGCTGCATGGACTTCTCGGTGACTACGTAGCCTGGATATTCGCCAAACGGACCTTCCTCTGCTTCACGTTCAACGGATACGTGCCCTTCAATGACGATCTCTGCGCTCGCTGGCACTTCCAAATCGTTGGTTTCGCAGAGGACAATTTCGATCGGCTCCCCAAAATGGCCACCGAGATAATCTGCTTCGTTAACATAGTCAGCAAGCGGCATCGAAGAGACAATCGGCAATGCAGGTTCACATCCCTGGACGAGTGCAAAGGGCATCGGCTTTCCAATCTTCCGCCACTCTTCCCAAACGCGGGCGATATGTTGCGGGAGCATGAATAAGCCAGTCATGCGGTAAGAATCCAGTTTCTGGATTCGAGCGATCGACCAGTTCGTCCACTTCCCATCTGGTGTCCGGGCAACAATAGTCCCCCAAGTGTTGCTGTAGGGGCCACCGTCTCCCTCGTGAAGAAAGGGAATTGGAAAAACATCGAGGCTCGCGTCTTTTCCATGCAGGATGTTCTCTTTGCAAGGCGCTGTCTTCACTAGCAGAGGAGGAATTGGTTCCTTCGTGCGCGAACGTGCCAGGCACTCTACGATTTCCAACCAGGTTGCAGTTGGAGGCAAGCCTACAGAAAGAGCAACGCGGGCTGCCGGCATTCCCGGAACAGAACTGACAGAGGCCGGTGCTCCCAGGGTTCGCAGCCCGGGCTTGGCGCCGAGCAGATGATTGAAAAGAAGAGCCGGAGAGCGCAAATCATAGCTGTGACGCGCTAACGCCGCCATTTCAAGGTAAGGGTCGACGTCACGATTAATTTCTGTTATGTCTCCAAGTTCACGCAGGGCCGCAATGTAAGCTCTTAGGTCGTTCAGACGTTTCATTGTGTTGTTCCTCCATCTTCCGAAATTCTTTTTGTCGCAGCAGATCCACTGGATGTGCGCTGTACTCCCTTCCGAGGCCGATCAACCCTCAGTGGCAGCGGGTTTACCCCTGCGTGGATCCCCTTCCACCGTGCAGATAGATTGTTTTCCAGACCGATCTGATCGAGAACTCGTGCGACCCAGTGATCCACGAGTTCATTGATCGTCTGAGGCCGGTTATAAAAGGCGGGCATGGGAGGCAGGATCACCGCACCCATGCGGCACAAGGCCAACATATTCTGTAGATGAATCTCATTGAGAGGCGTTTCCCGAGTGACAAGGATGAGCTTTCTTCTTTCCTTGAGAACAACGTCTGCGGCCCGCAATATCAGGTTGTCAGCATATCCAGTGCATATACCCGCAACGGTCTTCATGCTGCACGGGCAAATGATCATTCCGGATGTCAACGAAGAGCCGCTTGCAATCGATGCAGACACATCGGCAGAGGAATGTACTTGGTCCGCCAGCGACACGAGATCCTGATACGAATAGTCCGTTTCTGTTTCAATCGTGACGCGGGCCCACTTACTGATAATTAGATCGACAGTGACATCAGAGATACTTCTTAGTGCCTGCAGAAGGCGAATTCCTATAATCGCTCCCGTCGCGCCGGTCATGGCTACAATAATTCTCATAGATACCTTCAAACCAAATTAACGTCCGGATACGTTTGTAGAGTTTGCGCAAACGCCCCATTCCTAGCGAGGGCCAGTTGCAGAGAACCTGTTAATGTTTCGGGATCCCCGTCGCACATCGGACTTCTCCCAACTGAACCAGCATTAGCTTCGTGAGTGATTGGCTGCTTTGCAATATTCAAAAGCATAGATGATCTGGAGGAGGTGGAATGATCGACAGATGGGAGTTTGTTTGTCTTTCGTAAGACGTATAATGTCTAGCAGTTATGGAACTGCGCCACCTGAGATACTTCGTTGCCGTCGCCGAGGAACTGAGCTTCACTCGCGCTGCGAAACGCCTCCATACTGCGCAGCCATCGCTGAGCCAGCAGATTAGAGATCTGGAGCAGGAGATCGGCTGCCCGCTGCTAGAACGGGACCGTCAACACGTCTCGCTTACCGCGGCGGGAAAAACCTTCTTATCGGAAGCACGACTCACGCTCGCACAAGCGGAGCGGTCATCCGAGCTGGCGAGGCAGGCTAGCCGTTCGAGTCCGAATCAAATCCGCGTCGGTCTCCTTCCTGGTTATGAAGCGTACTTCCTCTCAAGAGTCTTGCCTGTCTTGAGCACGCGCCTGCCTCAAGTCTCCTTGTTCGTCAGGAGTCTGTCGAGCCGCGAATTGTTGAGCGGCCTGCAGCGAGCCACCATTGACGTGGCCCTGATGCGGCCCACACCGGGCAATGATCGATTCGTGTCCGAGACGGTCCGCGAGGAACCCTTGATGGCGGTGTTGCCGTCAAAGCACCGGTTGTCGAGATTCAAAACGATTAAGCTAGCCCAACTGGCTCAGGAGCGGTGGATCATTCCCTATCCCGATGCGTCTGGCTTCAACGTTCGGCAAACTATCGACGCGTTTCTCGACAAACATGAATTCACGCCAGCCTCAATCCAGGAAACGGATAACGTCCTTGCGAACCTCATTCTTGTTGGGAGCGGAATGGGAGTTGCTCTTTTGCCACAATATGTCCAGGAATTGCGGCTCAGCACGGTCAGTTGTAAACCCCTGTTCGAATCTGCACCTACCATTCAACTGCTGATGGCTTATCACGGGGAAAGTTCTTCCGAGCCCTTGAAGCTCTTCCTTGTTGTAGTGCGAGAAATCATGAAGATCCAGGCATAGTTCCTGGCGCGTCCAAGGTCTGTAGGGATGTCGCGGTCTGTGACATGCTTTATCTTGAGACGGGCACGAAGACCCAGCAACTGCCCTGCGCATACCACGCGCACATCGAAAGTCGGCGTTTTGGTTAGATATCGTAGGTCTCACTCAAGACAAATAAACTCCTACAACAATGCAGTCTTTGACAGAACTGCCACATCAATTCGATGTAAAGATGTAAAGACGCGGGCGAGCAAGCAAGGCAAAGATAGGTGAGTATGCTAAGTCGAATGTCTCTTTGCCATTTAGTTTCTAAATCGCGGGCCGTATGAATTACAAGACCCGGGCATTACCGATTTCGTCAACTTGTTCCCTCGCCGGAGGCAGGAAGTTGATTGCCGCGATCCTGGGCCTGCTTTTTACCATAAGTAGTTTGAAGGAGAAGGGTCATGTTCAACGTCCTTACGGTTACGCGGGAGTATGGCAGCGGTGGATCGGAGATCGGGCGAAGGGTGGCAAAGTTGCTCGGATGGGAACTGCTCGACCGGCAACTTATCGAACGCGTTGCCGCGATGGGCAAGATTGATCTCACCTCTGCAGAGCAACTGGATGGGAAATCAGGAGCGTGGTGGGAGCAATTGCTGAGCGGCTTTCGTCACGGCGGACCGGAGCTCTACGTGGGAGATTCCCCTGCCTCGGAAATCGACCATGATGCTTTGCAGAAGTTGACCGCCAGAATCATCGTCGAGGCTGGCAATACAGGAAACTGCGTCATCGTCGGCAGGAGCTCGCAGTGTGCCTTGCGGCAATTCGCGCAGGCGTTCCATGTGCTTGTATACGCTCCGGTGCCCGAAAGGCTAGAACGAATACGGCAACGCTATCCGCAAGAACACAGCCTGATAGGCTTGCTGCACCAAGTCGATCAGGAGAGGATTCGCTATGCGCACACGTATTTCGGTTGTGACTCGACAAACCGCCAGCTCTATCACCTATGCTTGAATAGCACAATTGGCCTTGACGCCTGCGCGGAACTCATTGTGAGTGCCATGCACTCAGCTAGGCGAGAGGCCCCGGTGAAATGCCCTACCGCACCGGCTGAAATCCGTTGAGCCATTGACGGCGATCCTGCTGGCTGATGGGCACTCATACACTCCGAGATCAGTCGTATACCACGTGAGAGGCGCATCTCACGTGAGTGAGCTGTAATGTGAGGAGCACAGATGTCTATTAGCTCTCCCGAAGAACTTGCGGGAATGGAACAGGCGGGTAAGGTCACTCGAGCGGTGCTTGAAGCGATGAAAGCTGCCGCTCGCGCCGGCATCAGCACTCGCGAGTTGGACGAACTGGGCGCGGCGGTGATGCGCTCCCGTGGCGGAAGGTCCGGGCCCAAGAAGGTCTATGGATTTCCGGGGCACAGTTGCATCAGCGTGAACGACGAAGTGGTGCATGGAATTCCGGGCGCGCGGAAGCTGGCGGACGGCGATCTGGTGAAGCTCGACGTAACGATTGAAGTGAGTGGCTACATGGGAGACGCCTGCGAGACAGTCGCTGTGGGCGATGTCGGGCAGGATCACAGGAAGCTGATCGAGTGCGCGAAGGATGCATTTCAAGCAGGCCTCTCGGCGGTGCATCCCGGCGCTCGGGCCTTCGACATTGGGAACGAAATCCAGAAGACGGTGCATGCAGCCGGCTTTTTCGTAGTGCGTGATCTGGGAGGCCACGGCATTGGGCACACGATCCATGAGGAGCCCCTCATTCCCAACGATTACGACCGCCGTTGCTCCGATGTCATCACCGAGGGACTGGTGTTCACCATTGAACCGATTATCGCCATGGGAACATCCAGGACAATCACGTTGAAGGATGGCTGGACGATTCGCACGCGCGATCACTCCTTTGCCGCACACTATGAGCATACCGTCATAGTGACTGCAAACGGGACGCGGCTGCTAACGGCCTGAGGTTCTTGTTCACAGACAGACCACCGTTGCGGTGGCCTCAGACTGCGGACAAAGCTCTCGCTTTTGCGGGAGCTTTGTTGTGTTCAGAGTCGATGCCTCTCAGAGATACTGATCGAGAAATAGCGCGATGGTACTCATGGCATCCTGCACGGCATCCAAGATGCCGCCCATCTCAATAAATCCATGAATCTGACCAGCAAAGTGACGGTGAACGACATCAGTGCCAGCTTTTCGAGCAGGGTTGCATAAGCCGCGCCCTCGTCGTGGAGGGGATCGTAGCCACCTGTGAAGATGAGAGCGGGCGGAAGGCCCGAATGATCTCGGGCAAGTAGAGGAGAAGCGCGCCAGTCGTCTCCGTCAGCGGGATATGGCAGGAACTTGTCCATGAAGTACTGCATCGTCTCTCGCGTTATGGGAGGGACAGCGGCGTTCTCAATTCGTGACGCATACGATGTCTTTCCGGAGTTGTCCGTTCCCGGATAGATCAGAATCTGGCAGCGCAATGCCGGGCCGCGATCACGCGCCGCAATACATGCTACGGCTGACATACTGCCGCCTGCACTGTCACCACAGATGCCAATATGATTTTCGTCGATACCCAGAGATCGCGCGTTGGCCGCAATCCATCGGGTTGCCGCGATCACATCGTCGGGGCCTGCAGGAAACGGATGCTCCGGAGCCAAACGATAGTCGACGGCAGTCACCGCACATCCGGCAACATGCGCAATCTTCCGGCACACCCTGTCATGGGACTCGAGGTCTCCCATCACCCAGCCCCCTCCATGTATGTAGATGACGGTCGGGACCTCATCTCCCACCAAACCATTGGGGCGATAAACACGCAATGGAATTTGGCCAGCAGGTCCCGTCGCATTTAGGTTACCTACCTCCGCCATTTCTAGGATCGGACCGCCGACGCTTACGCTTTGCCCGCGATAAAATTGCCGCGCCTGTTCGACGCTCAGCGTATTCACCGCAGGTATGCGGCTCTCCTGCATCGTTGCAAGGAGATTCCGTACTTGTGGATCCATGGCCATATTTTCTCTTTTCTCCAGTTGGAACGATATTCCTTCCGTCGAAAACACGTCTCCAGGATAAAGCCTCGACATCAATACCTGGGCTATTACCTTATCTGAATATATGCGGCAGCATCCGTAAGGATGACCGTTGGCTGAGACGTTCTTTCTCTCACGTAAGACGCTGAGCTCTTGCGAGACACTGCACTACGGGGTGATTGCAAACGAGGTTGGATACGGAATTTTCACACGTTTTTGGTGTAATCACCTGCGCTCTCGAGCAGGCGCTTGACCGCGTTGGCCTCAATGCAGGGAAGACGGGAATGGAAGCGGCACTGGAACGGAAAATTTAAGGTGTGAGTTAGCGAATGCCTGGCAGGGGCGAGAGGTTCATGCCGTGCTTGCGGTCAGAGCATCCGCCTTGTTGACCTGTATGCGCAACTACTCTCTGGCCGGCAAAGACTCCTCGTTCTCGCTTTGAATTCCACTTGGTTCGCTGTTAGCAATTGATTGCGTAAGCGCGCATCCCGCGATATAGCCGCTCGTCCAAGAGAGACCGGCGCTATGGAGAATACCACCCAATGATGAAGCATTCTCCCCAACTGCACCACCGGCAGTGTGAAACGCCGCATATAGACCTGGGATTACTTGCTGCTTGGTATTTAGAACCTGCATTTTCGTATTCACGCGCAACCCGCACTTCGTCGCAAATAGATTCGCACCAATTCGAATACCGTAAAACGGTGGCTTGAGGACGGGTATCAGCCACTCTGGCGGGAAATGAAGTTCCGAATCCACACCTGCCTCACAGGTCTCATTCCAACGTCGCACAGAGGCCGATAGAACTCCAGGTTCGAAATTTAACAACTCTCCAAGCTCCTCAATAGAATTGGCTCTTTTGATCACACCTTTTTCGATTGCTAATCGAGCACCCTCTCGCCAATCGTGTGGAGCAACCCAAGTTGGCATTCTGTCCAGATTTGGCATGTCAGGTGTGATTGGCTTGCGACAGCCAACCTGTTTGAATCGCAGGATGTGCGCCTCGTAGTCGTGGTCGAAAATCACGTATCCCCTGCCTCCGGGCTGAGACATCAGGACAATCGCTTGGCTATCCATCTTTTGCCAGACATTTGCTGAAAAGCCGCCGGGGTATGCATCAAGAAAAGGATATCGCTTACCGGAGATGTCAACTCCTAGCCAAGGTTGCCGAGCGAGTTGGGTACTCCCATTATAGAGATACTGATAGAAGCTGCCCCGCTGTTCGTGCAACCAATCGACTCCGCCGTCGAAGGAGACGGAGGAGCCGAGCCCCGCAATATCTGCTCCGAGGCCAATCCCCATTCGGATTGCTTCGCCCGTATCTGACGGCATTGCGTAGGAGCAGGCAGCCCCCGCGTAAGCCTGGGGAATGTATTTCTTAAGCATCTCGCGATTATTTGCAAAGCCGCCTGCAGCGAGGACGACCCCTCTTCTTGCACGGAGGTACAGAGTTCCCTTGTCGGTACGACACTTCACGCCAATGACCCGCTTGCCGTCCTGCACGAGCGCTTGCAATTCAGTTCTGAAAGAGAATTGCGCACCCTGCCGCAATGAGAAGCTGTACATGTGGTCCGTGATCGGCTTCATGCCACGTGCAATGAAACCACCTTCGTCGGCTCCCTCCCAGATATGTCCTGTCGGGCCTGAGAGGGGATCAAGAGACCAAAGGACTCCGCAGTCGCCCATCCAATCCACACACTCCGCACCTTTCACCGCCAACTCACGGAGAAGGCGAGAGTCAACAGAATAATTGTAGTGTGGCAGCATGTACTGTACGAGAGCATCTGGGTCAAATGGAAAGGTTGGCAAGGCAAAACGAGCTGCATTTTGATAGCGTGTCCCGCCGAATGTGATAAAAACGAGCGCCTGTTTGGTTCCACCTCCGACCCAATCTTCAGGAGATTTATCAATAGTGATTACAGAACTACCGCCCTCGGCAACGCGAGCAGTCGCCGCTAGTCCGCCACCTCCAGTACCCACTACTACGACATCGGCTTCTCTATCCCATCTTTTCGGTGGAGGAACAGACGCGATCGGAGAACTCCTCGCTGCTTTCATGCCTTGCCCCACACACGAGAGCGATTGGTCGCAAGGCGTCGCGCGCTCTGTCTACTATGACGTCTATCCCGATTGCGTCTAGCCTGCCGCTGCATTTCGTAACTCCCGTTGAACGAGATCCTTGTTGTGTGTTTCCGATTATTCGCTCTCAAACTCTTCCATTCGCACTTTATATGCATCAGCTCCTGAAGCTATGCGTGACCCTGAATGACAAAGACCCAGCATTCGAAGAAAGTGCGGCAGAACTGGATTTTCACTAGAGCGTTCCCAGAACGCGGTTAGGTGCGCCACGTATTGAGGTTGTGGGACGAGCGGAATGTATTTAATGCCCTTGATATTTAGACGATCTGGATGAATTACTGCGGTGATTCCAAAACCAGCTGCCACCAGCCCAAGAGCTGTAAGAATGTTGCTCACACACCTGACGCTTCGAGGCCGGCAATCCCCAGCTTCGCTCGACTTAGCAGATCCTCCGGCAATGAAAGGCTCATTAGTCAACGACAAGATCAGGTCCTCGCCGCTAAGCATGGGCAGAGCGATGGCATTCTGTGAGCTGAGCTCGTGTTCTTTAGGCAACGCCAGAAACATAGGCTCACCTTCCAAGATGCGAACTCCAGGGGACGAATGGTTCGAGCGCGAATAGAAAAAGCAGATATCAAACGCCCCGACGCGTCCGTTGGAGAAGACTTCGTCAATCTCCAGCTCATAAACCTGAACAGCAATGAGTGGCCGCTCCGAGCGAAATCGGGCGATCAACTCGGGTAAATTGCCCATCATCGTGGCATTCGTCACGCCGAGCGAAAGAGTCCCAGCCATGCCTTGTGCGGCCTGTCTCGTAGAGAGGATTGCAGAATCCCAGGCTCGCAAGAGCTCTTCGGCTTGGCGCGCGAGCACTTGACCAGCATTTGTCAGCTTGATGTTTGGCCCTGACCGTGCAAAGACCTGGCAGCCAAGCTGTTCCTCCAATTGCATGATCGTTCGACTGAGAGCGGGTTGGCCGGTGTGTAGCCGCTCAGCGGCCTTTGTGAAGTTTAGCGAGCGGGCAACAGCATCGAAACATCGAAGGTGGCGTAACTCAATGAAGCACGGAATCCCGACCGAGAATTCAGATGTTTCCACTAGGAAGGTCGGTGGATCGCCGTCAGACGTGATTCTGTCAGTCATCTCGACACTCGAATGCGGCGCAATGCAGCGTCAGATAAATATAAGGTTGCAGCATAGCACACCCTTGAATGCCAAACGGTGATTCAACGCACCGCCGACGAGATGCCAGGAATCACCACGCTCGAGAGCGTTTGGAATAGCTCTTGTTCTTGAGGAATCGCGCTACGCTGAGCGACCGGACTTGGCAGTATTCCTGCGCAGCATACTCATCATTCCTATTCCGAATCAGCATTGGACTTCATTCCTGATGTAAGACAAAGTTCCAACGTCACCCGGCGATTCAGTGTTTGAATATCCTGCCTCGTTTGCACGCTCATGCGGATGTCTGTCAGTCGGACCTTCGTTTTGGCGCGCAATCTGTGCAGGTCGTATCTGTTCGACGAGGTGAGTCGCAGCACATTCCTGTTGTACTTGGAGGAAGGATGACTGAGCGTCATGACTCCGTATTGCGTTTAATAGCGTTAATTTTTCTACTTTTCTTTGTGTCCGTAAGCGGATTTTCCCAGAGCCTTGGGTGGGACGGGGAAACTGGAGTTTTTGTGACGCCGTTGGCTTACACAGCCTCCGGCGAAGGACAGAAGCTTCACCCAGTTGTGGCGTATCACTACTTGAATGGAGGACCAGTTGTAGGGGACTTTCATGAATTCTCAACCACCATTGGAATCGGAAGTCGACTGGAACTCGGATACACGCACGAATACCACATCACCGGAGGCGACGCGAATCTCAGTCCCTTGTGGCAAAACGGATTCGAAATCTTCAACGGTAAGGTGAACCTCCTGCGGGAAAACTGCGCCAATAAAGCTTGGGCTCCAGCGATCTCCGTTGGATTTATCGCAAGAACAGGCGTGCGAAATATCGGAAATTACGAGTCGGCCGGGGCTGGAGTCAGCCCGACCGCAAGCGGGAAGACGGATGGAGATATCTATTTAGTTGGTAGCAAAACAATTCCGAACAAGCTCGCCCCCATCATCCTCAATGCTGGAGTGCGAGGTACGAATGCAGTGTTATGGGGAATAGGTGGTAATGCCCCAGGATGGGAAGCCCGCGCTTTCGGTGCGGCTGCCGTTGTTCTGAAAGGACCTGCGAAGAGCACAATCGTTCTTGCGTCAGAGATAGCACAGCAACCTCACCACCCGCTGAATTTTCCGACCCTCAACATTCCGACAACTCTTACGTATTGCTTACGCCTAATACCGAGCAATAAACAAAGAGTGAATCTCGACTTTGGCTTTGCGCAATTGGCAGGCAAAGTCGGTCCAGGGGTTGACCTGAAGGCGCGTCATCAGTTTGGAACCCAGATCTCTTACGCATTCTAGTTCGGAGCGGTTGCCTGCTTCGTATGTTTGATTGTTCGTTCCATACATTCTTAAGGAAGGTCTTATATGCAAGAACCAAAGTTGCATAACACGTCGTGCGAGGAGCAGTTCGAAAACGTTCCAACCACGGAGTCGAAGAAGCAAGTGTCTCGCCGCGGCTTCTTGAAAGCAGCAGCCACGAGTGCAGCAATAGCCGGAAGCACTGGCCTGATTGGCAGTCTACCTCTCGCAGCAGAAACAACAGCCAGCGTTGCAAGCAGTGAACCGGATGGAGCGAAACCTATCCCTCCGGTTCATCCACCCGCAAAATGGGACGATGAGGCAGATGTTGTAGTAGTCGGCACCGGCGGCGGAGGACTCGCAGCCGCGGTCAAGGCCGCCGAAAATGGCAAGAAAGTCATCGTCATCGAGAAGCTTGGTGAAGAGTCTGTTGGCGGGACTACCAAGCAGGCGATCGTATTCATCAACTACGGTGGCAGCCGTCTCCAGAACGAAGCGAAGTTTGCCGTCCCTTCCTACCCCTTCGACGCGGCCAAGGCCGTCCAGGAGATGTTCCCCTACTTCCAGTACTCGGCTGATACCAATCTTCTGGAAGCGGTCTACGGTGCCATGGGGCCTTGCATCGACTGGATGGAGCAGCTTGGCGTGCCGTGGGAACTGGATCCGTACACCGGGCCTATGTGTCACGTCTGGAAGGGCATCGACAAGGAAGGTTTCATCGCACGCGGCATCAAGCCGGTGACCGATCTGATGTACCGAGTTGCCAAGGAAAAGGGCGTTAAGTTCTATCTCGAAACAGCGTGCGTTGCCCTGGTGTCGGAGGGCGGCAGGATCACCGGTCTCAAGACGCGCAATCTCAGTGGCCAGACCAAGTACTTCAAAGGGTCCCAAGGAGTTGTGCTGGCTGCCGGCGGATTTGCCAACAATCGCGACATGATAAAGAAATATCTGCCGGGCGTCTATGAAGGTGCTGGCTGTACCTACGCCATGCCGAGCGATACGGGAGAGTGCATCCGAATGGGTGTGGGCGCAGGCGCCGATATAGCCGGACTGGGCTCCTCCACCTCGTTCGATGCCGGAATCGACTGGTTCTCCGATGGCAAAGGCACCTTCCACCAGTATCTCTACAACGGTTCCACTCAACTCGCGCGCCAACCGTGGCTGGGGATCGACATCAATGGCAATCGCTACCCGTACTTGGACGTCTATCCCGCGAAGCAGCACAACCCCTGGGATCTGATGCCGAATCAGGCGGCGGTGCATATGTCTCTGCCGGGCCATCGCGGCTATGTGATTTTCGACAAGCACTACGAGGAGAACATCGCGAAGTTCAAGCAGTGGGGATGCCGCCGCCCCATCCAGCCGAACTGGCCGGACATTGATCGTATGCCTGAATGGATCGCCGCGCATGACTGGCGGGAAGGCGCCAAGTATGCGATCGAGAAGGGCGCTATCAAGCGGTCAAACACCCTTGATGGCCTCGGCGAGTTGCTTGGTTTCAAGCCCGGTGTCCTGAACAAATCAGTGGCCTCATGGAATGAAGTGTGCTCAAGCGGAGAAGACAAGCAGTTCTTCTTCCCCAAAGACTGGCTGGTTCCTGTTCTGGAGCCACCGTTCCATGGCATCAAGATCGGTGGAAACCTCTTTGCAACCAAGTGCGGTCTCCGCGTGACCCCGAAGATGCAGGTGGTGGACGTGAACCATAAGGTCATTCCTGGACTTTATGCGGCCTTCCACACGGCGGGTGGCAATATCGGTGAAGCCGCTTTGTCGGGCGAGCCGAACTGCGTTGGCATGACTTTCACAAGTGGGTACATGGCAGGCCAAGCGCTGGTCGAGGAAAAAGCATAAGCACGGCAGCAGAGAATTGGAGATAGATACCACAATGAAAATCACTCATACAGTTCGCATTCTCACCGTCGTTGCGGCGCTTTTAATTGCCTCTCTCGCGTTTGCCAGCGAAAAACCAAATGACCAGCTTGCACAGAAGCACCTAAAGGCAGGAGTTACCTGCGAGCAGTGCCACGGCTCGAAGATTCCTGCCAAAGGAGCGGTTCCAAGCAAGTACCCTTCGATCGGCACCAAGGAGATGTGCCTGCAGTGTCACGGTAGCTACAAAGAACTCGCTCAGAAGACGAGAGGGATCAAAGAGTGGGAAGAAAATCCTCACGCTCACCACTATGGTGAGTTGAATTGCAACCAGTGCCATCGGGCGCATCAGGCCTCAGAATATTTCTGCACCCAGTGTCACATTGAGCTGAAGGTTCCAAGCGGCTGGAAGAAGGCGAAGAACCCAGTCGACGAATAGGACGGTTAAGAAAACCTCCTAATTGCCTCGTGTCTGCCAGTGAACGTTAGGCTGTAAGACTGGATAAGCGGTTCCTAGCCGGCACGAGGCTTTAAGGGATGTTCATCGATAATGATTTCCAGTAATCGACGTCGAGTAGAGGTTCAGAGATGAGGCTAGGCGGCGATAACGACGAGTTCGCTGAAGTCGAACTCGCATGTAAGGAACTAGCACAGGGGCGCGTGGTAGCGATCGCGATTGAATCTATCGAAATGCGATACCTAACAGTTGTCGCCGAGATTGCAACTTTGGACACGATCGAATCCATTGAGAGCGCCGCGGGCGGATTGCTATGGATAACAAATCCAGGCAACTTGGATTTGCGTCAGTTCCCTGTTTTCTTGCAGGGGCTATATATGGTCGGAGCCGCAGTATTCGGGCAGGCGAGACCGACAGATAGGCTAGCGACACAGCGTTCGAAGGCTTGTAGAGTAATCGTCCCGGTAACATGCGGAAGAGATGGTGTGTTTACGCGGGCTGGTATTGCAGAATGCGCGTCCGACCTTGTGAAACTTGCCGGGTTCGCGCCCCACGCAATCGTCTGTGCCTGCGTTCAGGGTGAATTTGTCAGAATAACGGGCGTAGGTCCGGAATTTGTTGCCTCGTGCATTCCGATAGTGAGAGTGTCCGATGTGGTCCGATACCGGGCGTTTGTTGAAAGAACACCAAGTCATGGAGAGATAAGGAGTCGGCGCATATTCGAGAGATTGCTACGGCGACGCTGGGCGCTGCTGCGGATGCGGAGCAGAAGGCGCCTTTGCTCAGAAGAAGATGCGCAATCCAGTGTCATAAAGAGTATCTAAGCCGGGCTCGCCCGAATTGTCGGCCCTTAGTGCCCTGCGAAGCGAAAGATTGTGCTTGTGTGGTTGCGGAGTTCAGTGTAACCAAGTCTGAAACTCAGAGAGGTGTGCGATGTTTGGTGGAAAAATAGGTGTGCCCGAGCTACTTGTCATATTGGTTATTGCCCTCATTATTTTTGGACCTTCCAAGATTTCCGACCTCGGAAAAGGCATGGGTGAAGGAATTAAGAATTTCAAGAATGCGATGAAGGAAGATGGTCAGGCACCGGCAGGTGTCTCCGAGCAGAAGTAGGTCGCCGGAAGCAACTGTCTTTATCGCGGCCAGGGTGCAAACCCGTCTTTAAGAAGGTCGACTGAAGAGTTGTTGACCTGACCACGGTACAATCACGTACCTGTTATTACGAACCGTTTATAAAGTCAGTGTATGAACCTTGGAATGTCGGAAATGATTTTCATTGCTGTGATCGCGCTTATTGTGGTCGGGCCCAGTAGGTTGCCGGAGGTAGCTAGAACTGTCGGCAAACTGCTGGCGGAAGTCAAGCGCGCTTCCGCCAGCTTCCAGGACGATGTGCATACGGAAATGGAAAAACTCGGAGGCGAAATCAAAGAATCTGGCAAGGGACTGAATAGTGGTTCCTTAGGAGCACCAGAAACGCTGCTTCCCGTTTCGATGATGTCGATGTTATCCGGAGTGGATGATTCTCAAGAGCGTCTAATCATGCGGGCGGCCCGGAAAGCTGTGGACTGCGAGAAGGCATTGATGGCGTCGAATTCTGCAGCCAGTGATCGCGCTAGGCGCGCTTCCATAATTTCATCAGATCCCGCCCTCCGCGAAGGGGACAAAGAAGTAACTGGCTCTGTGAGGCACATACAGGCCAACGAAGAATTCGACCTGACTCAAGCTCCTAATGGCGGAAGCGGAAGTGCAAAGTGCAGGGA
>DATLJC010000052.1:0-19930 GCA_035539055.1 Saccharimonadales bacterium (SeqCode)
CCTGTGATAGAGTGCTTGGATTGTATTTCCGGCCCCACTTCAACCGACGGAGTTCCTCATGGCCACTGTTCCCGCACAGCACACCACGGAGACACCCAACCCACATCCCGGACCACAGCACGTCCAGCATGTCTTCCAGATCGCGTCCGGCATTCTCATAGCTGCCGCCTTCCACGCCACCCTCCGGTGCCGCATTCCCGACCAGTTGTCCCAGGGGCCCAAGAGCGTGGTCGAACTCGCGCGCACCTCGCAAGTGGATGAGCACGCGCTGCACCGCTGCCTCCGCGCCGTCGCCGCCACCGGAATCTTCACCGAAGTTTCCCCCGGAGTCTTTGCCAACACTCCGGCCTCTGAGGTGCTTCGTTCCGACCATCCGTCGCAAGCGCTCGACACCGCGCTCTGGATGTCCAATTCCTTCCATTTCCGAACCTATTCCGAATTCATGCATTCCGTGCGCACCGGCGAACCCTGCGTTGAGAAGGCATTCGGAATGCCCGTATTCGACTACTTCCCCACCGATCCCGAGTGCAACTCCGAGTTCAACAACGCCATGACCTCCATCACCGCCATGGTCGTTCCTGCCGTCCTCGACACCTACGATTTCGCCGGGTTGGGAACCCTCTGCGACGTCGCCGGAGGCCATGGCCGCCTGCTCACCAGCATCCTTCAAAAGCACACCGATCTGCGCGGCATCATCCTCGACCTCGACCACGTCATCCGCCATACACAAGAGCTCATCGCCACCTCGGGAATCGCCGACCGTTGCGAAGCCGTCTCTGGCAATTTCTTTGAATCCGTTCCCACAGCCGATTCCTACATCATGAAGAACATCATCCATGATTGGGAGGAGTCCAAGGCTCTGACTATTCTCCGTAACTGCGTCCGTTCCATGCGTGGCGACGGCAAAATCCTGCTCGTCGAAGCCATCCTTCCCGAAGGCGATCAGCCCCACATGGGCAAGGTAGTCGACATCGAGATGCTGGCCATGCCCGGCGGCCAGGAGCGCACCGCCAACGGCTACCGCGAACTGCTCGCCAAGGCCGGCCTGCGTGTTGAACGCATCCTCCCCAACGAGTCTCCCCTCTCCCTCATAGAAGCCGTCAAAGCCTGACCACGACTGTATCGGTGAAGTGAGAGCAAAACCGGTGCCTCAGGTTCGCCCGCTTTTGGCTAACCTGGGGTTTTTGACTTTGTTCTTGCGCTCCATGTTCTTGCTCATATTCCGTTCCAGGGTGCCCCACCTCTGCCCGTCTTTGGCAGAGGTGGGATTTACGCAAAGGTCAAACCACCTCTCTTGCTCGTCCCCCGTGCTTTTCTCCCCTTAATTCTTCTTACCTCCACTCCAGATTTGCTACTCTGAACTATGGCGCTCAACTCCACCCCGGCCGCGCTCCTCCGGCCTCGCGAGATTCCTTACAACTACACCTCCGCTGACGACCGCCAGGCCGTGTCCTTCCTTCTCGGCCCCGATACCGTCCGCACTCTCGACGAACTCCGTAGCGCCCGTGTCACCGGACGCTCCGCCCGCATCCTCATGCGCCTCTTTGGCGAGATCCTCATCCATCGCCGCAATCCATACTTGTTCGAAGAACTCGTGACCTCCGCCCCCCGCCGCAAGCGCTTCTTCGACAACGCCACCCGCGATCTCGAAACCATTGCCTCCAAAGCCGACGGCGACATCCGCGTCCTCGACATCCTCGCCCAGTGCCACGCCCTATTCGCGGCCTTCCGCGCCGATGTCGAGCAGGCCCCCGACCTCCGCGCCAAGATAAAGCGCGAGCTAGCCACCATCATCGGAGCCCACAACGTCCTCTTCGATCCTTTTACCCTCGTCTCGCACTCGACCGATGCCACCGACTGGCGGCTGCATCTGCCGCTCGCCGTCGTCACGCCAGACGATGAGGCGACCGTCGCCCCCTTGCTTCTGGCCATTGCCCGCCTCGGACTCAAAGTAGTCCCTCGCGGTGCTGGCACCGGACTCACCGGCGGAGCAGTCCCTCTACGTTCGAACTGTGTCGTAATCAACACCGAAAAACTCAACCACATTCGCGCCATCACCGAGCGCGACTTCCACCTTGCCGATGGAAGCACTGCCACGGCATCCCTCATGGAAGTCGAAGCCGGAGTCATCACCGAAAAGGCAATGGAGCACGCCGCCGAACACGGCATGGTCTTTGCGACCGATCCCACCAGCGCCTGGGCCTGCACTATCGGCGGCAACATCGCGGAAAACGCTGGAGGTAAGCTCGCCGTTCGCTGGGGCACCTGCATCGACAATCTAATCGAGTGGCACATCGCCATGCCTCACGGAGAACATTGGACCGTTCGCCGCGCCAACCACCAACTGCGCAAAATTCTGCCCCAGGACGTGGTGATTTTCGACGTATTAGATTCGCAAGGCTCCCAGGTAAAGCGCATCGAACTTCGCGGTACTGAGATTCGCAAGAATGGTCTCTGGAAAGACATCACCAACAAGGCACTCGGCGGTGTCCCCGGTCTTCAGAAAGAAGGAACCGACGGCATCATCACCTCGGCTACTTTCATTCTCTATCCCGAATACGCAGCCAAAAAGACGCTCTGCCTTGAGTTCTTCGGTCCCGATTTCGACGAAGCCAGCCGGGTTATTCTCGAACTCTCTCGCGCCTTCCCCTTCCCTACCGACGACACCGAGGTCTTGCTCGCGCTCGAGCACTTCGACGACGAATACATCCGTGCCATCGATTACAAAGTAAAGGCTCCCCGCGCCGAAACTCCAAAGGCCGCGCTCCTTATCGACATCGCAGGTAGTTCCGAATCGCAAGCCGCACGTGGCGTAGAACGCATACGCACTCTGCTCCACCGCCATCCCAACACACTCATCTTCGTAGCTCAAAACGCCGCCGAAGCCAAGCGCTTCTGGGCCGACCGCAAAAAGCTCGGTGCCATCGCCCGCCGCACCAATGCCTTCAAGATGAATGAAGACATCGTCATTCCCCTTGACACTCTTGCGGAGTTTGCGCGCTTCATCAATGCACTCAATATCGAAGAGGAGCGCCATACCCAGCTCCGTTTTGCCCAGCGCGCAGCCGACATCTTCACCGGCACGCAGACCAAGGACGACGCCGAGCAGATCGCAGCTAAGACTCCTGCCGCTCTCGCCCTCTGCGCCGAGTTCACCGAAGAGTTGCAGCACATCGAGGCCACCGTCCTCCGCGGCCTCATCCATCTTCAGGAATTCCGCCACGGACTCACCAAGCTCGCGCGTGGCTACCCTTCGATACTCGCCTCCATCGACCGCGCCTATCAGGAAGTACGCGACCGCCGCATCGTTCTAGCAACCCACATGCACGCCGGAGACGGCAACGTTCACGTCAACGTCCCCGTCCTCTCCAACGACCGCCCCATGCTGGAACGCACCGACCATGTGATCGACCGCGTCATGGAAAAGGTAGTTTCCCTTGGCGGCGTTGTATCCGGCGAGCACGGCATCGGCCTCACTAAACTCAAGTACCTCGAACCCGAGCGCGTCGCCGAGCTTACAGCTTATCGCCGCCAGGTCGATCCCGACGGCCTCATGAATCCCGGCAAGCTGGACGACTACGAAGCCCTCGGCCACATCTTCACACCGTCCTTCAACCTGCTCGAACTCGAAGCCCGCATCCTTCAGCACGGACAGCTCGAAGAGCTCTCCCGCAAGATTGCTCACTGTGTCCGCTGCGGCAAATGCAAGGTCGATTGCTGCGTTTATCACCCTGCGCGCGGCATGTTCTACCACCCGCGCAACAAGAATCTCGCTATCGGATCGCTCATCGAAGCCCTGCTCTACGACGCGCAACGCGAGCGCTCCACCCACTTCGAACTGTTGCGCTGGCTGGAGGAAGTCGCCGACCATTGCACTATCTGCCACAAGTGCCTCGCTCCCTGCCCCGTTGATATCGACACCGGAGAAGTCTCCATCCTCGAACGCGAGATTCTCACCGGTTGGGGATACAAGCACACGCCCGTGGCCACGCAGCTCACCCTGCAGTATCTCGACAGCCGTTCCCCGGCCTTCAACAATCTCTTCCGCACCGCCGTCGTCCGCATTGGCGGAGCCGCCCAGCGCGTAGCCGCCAAACTCGCCGCGCCCTTGCAGCCCTCCGAAGGCGCATCCCAGTTTTACCCTTTGCGCCTCCTGCGCTCCTCGATCGCTCCGGTTCCCTCGCAGACTCTTCGCGATGTCCTACCCGAATGCGAAGCCGACCAGGCCCTCGTCTTCGAGCCCCCCGCCAACGGCAACTCCGAGGAGCAGAAGACCGTCTTCTACTTCCCCGGGTGCGGCTCCGAACGTCTTCACTCCGACATCTCGATGGCTGTCATTCACCTCCTGCTCAAAACAGGAACTCGCGTCGTCCTCCCACCGCCGTTCCTCTGCTGTGGCTTCCCTGCCAACGTCAACGCCAAAGCCAGCATGCACGCTCGCATCGTCCTGCGAGACACCATCTTGTTCAGCCAGATTCGCGGCATGTTTGCCTATCTCGATTTCGACGCCTGCGTCATCTCCTGCGGCACCTGTCGCGAGGGCCTGAAGCACACCGACACCGCACAGCTCTTCACCCGCGTCATCGACGTCTCCGCCTACCTGCTCGAGCGCGGCCTGAAAACTTCCCAGGCGGCCAACTCACCCGTAGCCCCCATCAGTTCACAGGTGGCCCACATCCGCCCGCTTTTGGCGAATGTGGGAGAGCCGAACGGAGAGCACCAGCCCAACTACCTCTACCACGCCCCCTGTCATGACTCGCTCGACGGCAACGCCCCCAACGTTCTCAACGCCCTCGGCGGATTCGGCTCCGTCCAACCTGTCCCTCACTGCTGCTCAGAGGCTGGAACCCTGTCGCTCTCGCGTCCTGACATCACCGACTCCATGCTGCACCGCAAGCGCGAAGCCTTCCGCGACGTGATACCCGATGCGCACAAAGCAACCGTACTCACCAACTGTCCCGCCTGTGTGCAGGGACTCGGCCGCGTTCGCAATCTCGGAGTCGAACCATTGCACATCGCCGTTGCACTGGCTGAAAAGCTCTCAGGCCATCATTGGAAAACGCAGTTTCTCGCCCAGGCCATGCGCGCAACGGCGATAACTTTCTAACGTTTTCAGAAATCGCGCACCACGCGTGATGGCCTTCTGAGTTTCTATCTTCACTAAGTTTGAATCAGGGTAAACAAGGCAAGCGCTTCCCGGGTACTGAATAGTCAATCCCTGCGCACCCTACATAACGATTGACCAAACAGTCACCACATCCTCCCAAACGATTGTCTCTAAAGTCAATCCTGCTCCTCTAACCCGGGCAAAATCACCTTGGCGGATGACACACGTCACAGCCCGAATGGTAAGCCTAAAAGACAATGTTTCATCTGCGAAAGGATTCATACATGAGCACTTCTACCGTTCCTCAAGTGGGCGCCATGCTCACTCTTCCGGGAGATGCCGTTCGCCAGATTCTATGGCGTTTTGCCGACCGATTCGATCTACAAATGCTAGTGCAGTCGGCGCGTGCCGTAGCGCGCGGCCCCGTAGCACGCATGGTCGCCGCAGGAGAGCGCAACACCCATGAGTGGACTCCGGCCAAGAACGACATGATGATTGCCTTCGACAACGCAGGCATCACCGCTGCCTTCATGGAGCCTGAAGAAGGCGGATTCATCAGCGGGCCTAAGAACCTTGCACTGGCTCTGGCCGCCTTCGAATTGGCCTGGGTCGATGGAGGCGCGGCGACCGCGAGTTTAGCGGGGTTTCTTGCACTTGCTCCCATCCACGAACGCGGCACCGCCGAACAGTCGCAGCACTACATGGCTCTAGCTGCTCCCCCGCAGCCAGGCGAAAATCGCCAAACGATGCGCGGAGCTTTCGCCCTCACCGAGCCGATTCCATACGTCGGAGTTGATACCGGATTGTTGAGTGGACGCATGCGCATCGCTGAGTGGAACGAAGGCGAAGAGCCGATGCTGCAGATAGAAAAGCGCGGCCGCTTCATCACCAACATCGCCTGCGCCAACTTCGCTACTGCAGCCGTCGATTCCGGCGACGAACGCATCAAAGGCAGTTGCGTTGTCATCCTCGAAGAGACGGACGAAGGCACCTTCGACCGCGGCACGCCAACGAAAAAGCTGGTCCATCAACTCTCCTCCACCGGCGATCCAATCTTCAGTCTCAAGGTGCCCGCAAGCCGCATTGTTGGCGGCTATTCCGTGAAGAATGGCCAGATCGTTCCGAACTTTACGCACAGCGAAGTCATCGAAGCCGTCTTCCGCCGCACCCGGGTCACCGTCGGCCTGATGACCTCCGCAAAGCTCTTGTCCGCGGTCGAACCCGTGATCCGCTACCAGCGCAGCCGCTTCCGCGGTGCGGAGTCAATCAAGGAAGGAAGCCTTCGCTACGACATGGGAATTCAGCAGCGTGAAGACGCGCTGCAGCGCCTCGTCGATGTGTGGGCCTCCGGCGAAGCAAGTGCTGCTTTGGGTTTTGCGGCAGCACGGCTCTTCGACGACCTCGACCCCGTGGAGAAACAGAAGTCACATCTAATGATCGAGCGCGGCATTCAAGGCGGCAGAGCCGAGATGAAAGCTCTGCGTGAGAGCGAAGCTAGAGCATTGGAATTGTTGACCGGAAATCCGGTAGATGCGCGGCGCGCCGAACTGGAAGCCGATCCCCTGGTGGACTACGTTCTTCTGGACGCCGCTGCCAACGTACTGTGTCCCGCGACCAAGCTCTGGAACACCGGTCAGGGCGCGAACATGATGCGTGAAGCCGTAAGCCTGATGGGCGGCTACGGTATAACAGAAGACTGCCCCGGCTTCCTCGCCAACAAGTGGATGGATGCTCAACTGGAAGCCACCTACGAAGGCCCTGAGGCCGTACAGCGCCGCCAGTTAACCATTACCATGACGAGTGAGCTGTTCCTCGCGCAATTCCGCCGCTGGATCAAGGAAATGCGCGGAATCGCCTCCGAACGTCCCGGAACCGGCGCCTGCACACTGGCCACAGCGATGACGATGTGGGAGTGGACTCTGAACTACACGCTGCACTCCAAAGACGCCGATGGCAATAAGCTCTATCACGGACAGCGTCAGGCCGTAACCTTTGCATTGGCCGATGCATTGTGCTGGCTGCTGGCTTCGCGTTCCCAGGTTCTGGATGTGCAGGAACTGGAAGCACGCGGCGGCGATGATGCGGCTGTAGCCGAAGGATTGCCAGCCACGCTGCAGTTCCTTTCTGACCTTTGCCACGTGCAATCTGCGCGAGCATCCGGCGAAGTTTCCCGCATCTGCGCCGAACTGGTTTACGGCTACAACCGGCATCCGGCTTGGGACGCGGAGGGACACAAAGCCTGCTTCGAGAACGATGAGCTGGACGAGTACGAAGGCTTTATGCCAGGAATTGCCGCCTGCGCAACAGACGTCATCACTCACGGCATCCATCCCGTGAAGGCTGGTCCCTGCGCGGGTTGCGCTGGATCGGTGGAATTCCTGCAACTGCAGAACAAGCTCGCAACCTGCTTAACCGGATCTCGCCTGGCCAAGGATCGCGCCGCGGAAACCGTGGCTAAAGTTATGATCCCCGAAGCAGCGGACTATCCCGCATGAGCGAGCTGACGGTGCAAACGGAAGCCGCGCAAGTCGAACGCCCAGTGATGGACGTGGACATCGCGTGCGTAGGGTTCGGCCCAGCGATGGGCGGTTTCCTTACGACGCTGTCTCGCGAGATCACGGCCAATCCCGGAGAAGCAGCGATGGAGAGCAAGGTGGCTCTGGGCATGCCGCTGCAAGTGCTCTGCTACGAACGAGCCGATGACATCGCGGCTGGAGTGAGTGGTGTCGTCACGCGTGCTTCGGCCATTCGCGCCAGCTTCCCCGGGCTGAGTTCGCCGGAGATTCCGATGGCAGTCGCGGTTCAGCAGGAAAAGGTTCTATACCTGCTCGATCCGATTGGAGCAAGCCGTCGATCCGCGACGTTGCGCGCGGGCGATGCGGCGATCCGCGCGATGCGTCGTTTGCTTCACGTCGAGCATGATGCGCTCGATCTCCCTTACATACCGCATTTCCTGCAGAAACATGACGGACTATTAATGTCGATCGGCCAGTTCAATCAGTGGGTCGGTGGACAGCTTATGTCCAGCGGAGTAGTGCAGGTGTGGCCGGGGACTCCGGTGAACTCCGCACTCTTCGAGGACAAGGCCGTCACCGGCATTCGTCTTGCGGATCAAGGTGTAGATCGCAGCGGAAGTCCTGAGGCCGGTTACATGGCCGGCATGGACGTTCACGCCAGGTTGACCGTCGTGGGAGATGGTCCCGTAGGGGCGGTGGGCCGCGGCATCAACGAAAAACTTGGTATGCCGAATCGGCACGCGCAGCACGAGTGGGCCGTGGGCATGAAGATGGTTGTGGAGTTGCCAGAGGGCACGCCGCTTGAAGCCGGAACGGTATGGCATACATTCGGCTATCCAGAGCCAGAAGTTTTCGGCTTTCTTTATGTTCATCCGGAGCGCCTTGCCTCGGTAGGAATTTTCGTTCCCTCCTGGCTCGCGAATCCAACGCGTAATTCATACCGATACCTGCAACATTTCATGCAGCACCCGTATTTGTGGCGCTATCTCAAGGGCGGAACGATGCGTTCATGGGGTGCGAAATCTCTGCAGGAATCAGGTGCGAATGGCGAACCGTTTCTCGCCGGTGACGGATACGCACGCATTGGCGAGGGTTCCGGCAGCACGAACATGCTGACCGGCTCCGGTGTAGATGAAGCGTGGGCCACCGGAGTACAACTCGCCGAAGCAGTGGCAGAATTGCTGCGTGCGGGCAAGCCCTTCACTCGCGAAAACCTAGAGACCACTTACATAGGCCGCCGCCGCGACAGTTTCGTAGAGAGCGGCGCTCAGGCTGCGAAAGAGGCGCGGAACGGCTTTCATCATGGGGTGGTCCGCGGATTGATGGGGATGGCGCTTGCGGGCCTGTCAAATGGCAAGCTCTCGGTGGGCGCCAAGATTCGACCAGCACACAAGCAGATTGACTCTCTGAAGAAGTTCTACTCCCCACGTCTGAAGCCGGAGCAACTGCAAGCCGCTACCCACACGGCCGCAGCGGGCGGGCGGGCACTGCATGACGCCATCATGGATGCCTGCGGCTGGCCAGAGATTGAATACGACGGCAAGCTGCTGGTTTCGCATCAGGACGCACTGCTCATGGGCGGAAAGGTACAGGCCGCGCCCGGCTTTGCCGATCATGTTATCTTCCGCGATCCAAAGCTATGTGAACAATGCGAGGAACGAACCTGCATTTCGATGTGCTCGGGGCAGGCCATTACGCAGGGTGAAAACGCCATGCCTGCATTCGATCGCGAAAAGTGTATTCATTGCGGCGCGTGTCTATGGAATTGCATGCAATCCCCCGATGGGGAGAACTCCAACATTGACTTCCGCGCTGGTGCGGGTGGATTACACTCGGCAGAAAATTGACATTGTCATCTCACATAATCTGTACTCGAATCAGATTCAGAAATATTAGGACTCAGAACTCATGGCAAATAGTTTTCACATTGTGGTCTGCGCCAGCATCGTTCCCGATCCTCTGCAAACGTTGGAACCAGCGGCAGGACCGAACGGTCCTGGATTAAAGAATGAAATGATGCTGCCGGCGGTGCTTGATCCGTGGGCCGCATCGGCGCTATACGAGGCCGCAAACCTTGCATCCAAGCAGCCCGGGAGCAAGGTTTGGCTTGTTAGTCTGGGACCAAAGGCAAAGTTGCAGCAAGTGATGATGACCGTTGCTCAAAAGGTTCCATTTGAGCTGGTCGCGATTGACGGACCGCTCGGCGGATTTACAGATGCACACGCTACCGCCGCGGCCCTGGCCGACGCCATTGCGGCAATTCCTGGACTCGACCGCGAACACCTGCTGGTCTTCGGCGGTTGGGAATCGGCGACGCGCGGCGCTTCTGTGACCATGCAGGTCATCGGCGAACGGCTCGCCATCACCGACCAATTCCAAGGCGTTGACCGGATCGCGGTGAATGACGACGGATCCTTCGAGGTACTTGAACGCGTAGAAGGCGGCAAGCACCAGGTTTCGATTTGCACGAGCACACCTGCAGTGCTGGGTTGGGCGACGGGTAACCTGCCCGAACCGCGCAACAGCCCGCAAGTCGGGATGGCGAACATGCGTGGAATCATGCCTGCGTTGCAGAAAGCAAAGAGCGCAAAGCTGGATGCCAATGGGCTGGCCTACATATCGGTCAGCCTGCCAAAACAGCGGCGCGAGACGCGCCTGGTGAAAGATATGCCCGAAGACGAGATCGCGCGCGAGATCGTGGAATGGATTGCGGAGTAAGCCATGGAAAAGATTCTTGTATTGACACATGTAGATGAATCGGGAGTTGCTCTGACCAGGGCGTCGCTGGAATCCGTTGCCGCTGGCGTGGAATTTGCTAGCGCAGCCTCTGCCGCGCTTGTCATCGGCATCCTCGGAGCAAATACCGAAGCGGCAGCACACTCGGTTGCCGGTGCTGCTAAACGCGTACTGACCGTTTCAGGGGAGGCGTTTGCACAGGCCCGCTATGCGAGCGATGCCGCTGCATGCGAAGCAATGTGCCGCGCGGCAGAAGCGACAATGGTATATGCACCGGAAAGTTCGCGATTCGCGCGCGTGTTGCCGGGCGTGGCCTATCGTCTGGGAGGCTTCGCGGATACTCATATCACCGCGCTCAGCAAGGGAGATTCCCTGGCGGCTACTCGATGGTTCTATCGCCAGCGCGTGGAGGCGGTGCTGCAGCGAACAACGCGACCATGGTTTTTGCTGCTGGAGGGTGGAACGCGTGAGCCCTGGGCGGCCAAGACCGAGACGGTTCAGGCGGAAGAAATCGCGGTGACTTTACCATCTTTACGCACAAACGTTCTCGGTATTCAGGCGCCTAAGCAGGACGAGCAGACCATTCGCCCAGAGGCGAAGGTCTTGCTCGTTGCCGGTGCGGGATGGACGAAGAAGCAGGCGGATGGGCAGGTTCACTCTGCCGAAGCAGAGCAGCTAATCTTAGGCTTCCTGCACTCCACGGACGCTTCGCTGGGCAGCAGTAAATCACTGGCTGACCAGAGTGGCGAAGATCAGCAGGTTTTGAAATTCATGACGCACATGAATCAGATCGGGCAAACCGGCTCAACTCCTCGACATGCAAAAGGGCTATCCACTTGCTGTCACGGCGAAGAGCCTCATGTGGTAGGCTGGCGATTCATCAACGACCGTCGCGCGATAAGTCTGGACGCAAACTGTGGCTGGTCGCGCGGCAAGGCAGACGTGGTGTACGTTGCGGACGCCTTCAAGGTAATGCCGAAGGTAAACGCGTTGCTGGCGGAGAAGAAGTCGTAGCGTGTATCTTGGCTGTCAAGTTATCGAGCGCTGTGTCCACCACACGGCGCAACTCATTTTAGATGAAGGCCCTCATCAGAGATGTTGCAGTCGGCTCAGTCGTGAAAAGACCCAACTTTACTCTTTCTCTGATGTATGAAGGTGCGCAGTAAGATACGAGCTACGCGAAACAAGCTGCCTGATTTATGGAGGAATTATGCTAGCCAGCTTTTCTGTCGTCCCGATGGGGACGCACGACGGAGTAAAGGGTCTGGTTGCCGAGGCCTTGGCAATCGTGGACGGTTCGGGCCTTCCGTACAAGTTGGGAGCAATGCACACGACGATTGAGGGCGACGAGGCAGAAGTAATGGACGTCATCTTGCGTTGTCACCGGAAGATACTTGAACTGTGTCCGCGAGTGTTGACCAGTATCACGCTCGACGATCGCAAGGGAGCCACGGGAAGACTTGAAGGAAAGGTGCAGGACGTGGAACAGGTTCTTGGTAAACGGCTGTCGCGCGAGTAAGCGCCTCGTAACTCAGTTCTATGGTGTGGAGAATGTTCCGCGAAGACAAAAGTTTTACACAGAAGACAGACTCAGGAACGGCGAAGCTTTGGTAGTATCTACTTGGCTTAAATATTGAAAGTGAATTTCAATATCATTTACACCGTTTCCCTGCTTTCACCTTCTTCGGGAGAGCAGGTTTCAGGAGGATGTCTCTGTGAGTACTCTCACCTCAGGAAGACGCAATCGATGGGCCTTCCTTTTTATCACCGTTTTTGCTGTATTTCCATTCTTTCAAGCTGCACAGCTCGTGGCACAGGAACGGCCCTACTTCATGACTTACACCCATGATATGGAAGAACCTGGCAATCTCGAAATTGCATTCAAGGGAGTGACCGGCAAACCGCAGCTTGCAAACCGCTTCACCGCGGCTGCTCTTGAGCTGGAATATGGGGTCAACGGGTGGTGGACAAGCGAGTTCTATCTCGACGGACAATCGACCCAGCATGACAGCACGATATTCACGGGCTACAAGATTGAGAATCGCTTTCGTCCGCCCATGCGGGAACACTGGATCAATCCTGTCCTCTACGTGGAATTCGAAAACATCAGCGCAGACAAAACATTGCGCGAGATCATGGGCCATGATGGCAAGGACGACTTCATTGATCCCAATGGAGAATCGCGGATCGAAAAAAAACGCGAAATCGAGCTGAAGCTGATACTTTCCAGCAATTTCAAAGGCTGGAACGTCGCCGAAAATATTATTGCCGAAAAGAACTTGACGAACGAACCCTGGGAGTTCGGCTACGCACTGGCGGCGAGCCGTCCATTGAAATTCTCGGCTAGCGCTCATCAGTGTGCTTTCTGTGCTGAGAAGTTTTCGGCAGGCGCGGAGATGTACGGAGGACTGGGCGACCGATACTCATTCGGCACGCACCTGACTTCCCAGTACCTCGGTCCTACGGTCAATTGGACTTCGCCTGGTGGCACGACAATTTCGTTCTCGCCAAGCTTTGGCTTAAATGACTACAGCATTCCGCGGCTTTATCGTTTTGGAGTATCGTACGAAATTCCTCAAATCCTGAGTGCATTTCGCAAAGGCGGTGCGCGATGAAGAGAATCCTCCGCATTCGTCCCTTCCCACTGTTTCTGTTGTCTGTGGCGGCCCCAAGCCTTCTGTGGGCAAGCACGCTGTGGATTAACAAGGTTCCCGCACGCGAGCATGAACGCGTGAACCCGATAGTCGATAGCGCGGAAGCTAAGGCGGCGGGGCAATTACTTTATGACGATCACTGCGCAAAGTGCCACGGAGATGATGCGGCGGGGAGGGGCAAGCGTCCTTCCCTGCTGACGGATCGCGTGCAAAATGATGCGACCGCTGGTGATCTCCACTGGCTGCTGGTAAACGGGAGCCTCCGCAAAGGAATGCCGTCCTGGTCGCGATTGCCTGATCAGCAGCTCTGGCAAATTGTCTCTTATGTGAAGTCCCTGAAGCGGTGAATATTTTGCGAATGTAGAAGCCTTCCGGTATTCCGGAGGGCTTTTGCATGACCGGAATAGCAGAATGGGGCTTGATTGGCGCATGAGAAAACCCCCTTTCGGGGGTCTCTATACCATTAAATCTTTCGGATTCAATGGCGGGGTCGACGAGACTCGAACTCGCGGCCTCCGCCGTGACAGGGCACTAAGTACGATCACTATCAGCCACTTACAGTGTTACCGGGGCGTGATTAGACCCATCTAGGAACAGTCAGGAACGCTTGTTGTTGCTGGATTGTTACCAGAAATCACCCTCACGCGCTCTCTGCCGTTCAGCGGCAGCATCCTTTGAAATGTCGGCAAAATTCAGCACGCAAATGGATTGGCCGCCGACATCTAACACCGCACTTAAAACGTAGCAAACCTTTGGTATTCTGCCGCCATTCTTCCCTGCCCCAGTCCCATAGCACGCCCGATTCCCTTAGGCATCCAGAGACAAGGGTGATAGGGTTGGCTCACATGAAACTCAAAGTATATGCAATCGTTCTGACCTTGGCCCTCTGTGTGATGGTCGCGTGCGGTGGTTCCACTAGGGCTTTTGCCGTGTCTTTGTGCTTTCTGAAATCTTCAGCGCTTCCAGCATGATTGGTTTAGCCCAGGCAGGCGTTGCGGCAAGAGCATTTGAAGCTACGATTCTGCCTTTCTTGATGTGAACAATTAGTTCCAGCTTCGGAGCTAAGCCCGAGTTCGGATCAGCGTCGTGACTGTTGTCATACACGCGGACTTCCGTGGCAAAGGGCAGCAATCGAATCAAGTTCAACAAGCTGCGTGCATAGCGTTCGCGGATTTTTCCCTCAGGAATGTCATGGCCGCCATGGGCCACACGTGATTTCACGCGAGCAACGTTGAGATCGGCGCTTGCTAACCCCACATACCAGATACGTACTTCGATACCTTGGGAGGCCGCTTCGGCGAGGAGTGTGGAGATGGTTTTCCCGCCCAGCGTGGTTTCAAATGCGTAATCCAGGCCCTCTTCAATCGCTCGCTCAAGCAAACGTTGCCCCTCAAGCCATGCTGCACTCTGGGCCTCGGCAAGCGAGAGCCCGGGGTTGGCGACACGAATCCGTGCAGCTGCTTCATCGGGATTGAAGTACGGGACACCCTGACTTACGAGCATTGCTCCGCCGATGCTGCTCTTGCCCGCGCCGTTGGTGCCGGCAAGGACGTAAATCCGCGCAATACGAGACTTGCTAGCCACGATGACGTACTGCGGCTACCGCGGTCTTGCCCAGTTCTTCAGGAAACGCATTGAACGCCCGCTCCATAGCGGCGCGAATCTTTGCCCCCTGCATACGTGCCAAAAGGGCATCGAATTCTGAACTGAGCGTTTCCAGTTTCAATTGGGGAGCGTTCTGAAGAGCACGGAACTGCTCCATGGAGATGAGGACCGCCCGAGGAGCATCGTGCTTCGTAATCACAACAGTCGCGCCTTGCACAGCCTCATCCAGCAGACGGCCAAACTCGTTCTTCGCCTCCGTGGCTGTGTAGGAATGCTCACGACTGACTTTCGCCCAGTGAGTTCCAGAGGACTCCACTCGCGATCGGGCGATTTTGCGTTGTGTATTCACACCAAGTCTCATTGCTCCCCTCCACGCGAATGATAGCCATTATAGCTATAATAGTCAATACGGCAAATGCCCCTTCTTGCCAGTCGGCGATCGGGGACGAAGATCGCTAGCTACTTTCCCTGATTTCAAGGCGCCGCCACTGAGAGGAAAACTCACTCCTTGCCGAGTTGCGGTGACTCTTCTGGCACGAAAGCGAACTACTCCCGAATTGCCGACCGACTGAGATACTTGCAAAGCTTCAGATTGCACAGTCAGCGCATGTCACGCACCGCTTGTCTGTTCTGCTCGATTCCGAGAGCCAGCAGGAGTCCGAGTGAAGCGGCTGTACCTATTCGCACTCTTGATGAGCTTTTCCATAAGCTCGGTGCCGGTTGGAGTTCAGTTGGAGAATCGATGCTGCCCTTTCTCGGGAGGCCTCGCAGGCCAAAACGCCCTCGCAGTCATCGGAACACGGTGTCATCGCAACAGGTGAACATGATCTTCCTTAAGCAGCTTCTGCGAAGAAGGGGATGTATGGCTCTTGCGTAACCCAGAGGCGATGGAGCAAAACAGCCAGCTGCGCGCTACTGCAACGACAGCTCTATTCTTGGCCTGCTTACCCCCGCGAGCAGCCAACTGAAGTCCCCATCGGCGGAGAGACAAATCCCTTTTCCTGGGGGCGGAGTATACCTTTGCGAGTGCAGTACACAATACTGCGCAATTGGCGATTAGCAAGGATTCGGCCTCCGGATGAAACTTTTCTATTCTGCCGGGTTTCTAGTCTGCAAGCGGGAATCATTTTTTCCGGAGTAGGGAATGTCTCGAAAAACGACGACTCTTGCGGCGTTCGCTGTCGTGCTACTGCTGCCTTCCGCTTTTCTGCTCGCTTCTGCGCACAAATACAAGAAACAAAAGCCGCCCGCACCGATCCACACAATGGAGGATGAACGACAGCGTGCAATGCATGCGCTGAACCGGCTTACGTTTGGGCCGCGTCCGGGAGAGGTGGATCGAGTGCTGGCGGTTGGCGTGGACAAGTGGATTGCGCAGCAGCTTGCGCCAGAAAAGATCGATGACTCCGCGCTGGAAACACGGCTGGCGCCGTATCGCACGCTGCGCATGTCACCCTCGGAGATGGTGGAGAATTTCCCTCCAGAACAGATATTGCGGGCGATTACCGAGGGCAAAATGCCAATGCCCGCGGCTGCGGGAAGAGATCCGCAACTCAAGGCCGTTTACACAGCGGGATTGGCGCGTTTTAACGAAAAGCAGGTAAAGAAGAATGCGAAGGCCGTGGAGAACGCGGAATTGCTGGAAACAAGTCCCGACGAGCTTTCGCCGGAGATGAAAGAGAAGCGGCAGAACGCGCGGGAGCATGCCCGCTCGCGAGCCTTGGACTTGATGGAGCTGCCGCCGGGCGCGCGCACCCAGAGCTTGGCGGCAATGGACGTGGACGAGCGGCGCGGCTTCTGGCGGGCGCTCTCGCAGGATGATCGTGACAAACTGACCGCAGACATGACTCCACAGCAGAAAGAACTGCTGCTCTCGCTGGAGAATCCTGTCGTGGTGGTGAACAGCGAGCTGATGCAATCCAAACTTCTGCGCGCCGCCTACAGCGAGCGGCAACTGCAGGAAGTGATGACCGATTTCTGGTTCAATCATTTCAACGTATTCCTCGGCAAGGGCGCGGAGCGGTATCTTGTCACCGCCTACGAACGCGACGTAATCCGCCCGCGTGCGCTGGGCAAATTCAGCGACCTGTTGCTGGCGACGGCGAAAAGTCCGGCGATGCTGTGGTACCTGGACAACTGGCAGAGCGTGGGACCAAACTCACAGGCCGCAGGGCGCGGCAAGAATAACGGCAAACCTTCCCAGGGGCTCAATGAGAACTACGCGCGCGAGGTGATGGAGCTTCACACGCTTGGCGTCAACGGCGGATACACCCAGAAGGATGTTACCGAACTGGCGCGCGTCTTGACTGGCTGGACGCTCGAAGAGCCGCGACAAGGCGGCGGATTTATCTTCCGCGAGCCGCGCCACGAGCCAGGAGACAAAATTGTACTCGGACGTACATTCCATGAGGACGGACAACGCGAAGGAGAAGCAGCGCTGGAGATGCTGGCGCATCAGCCGGCGACCGCACATTTCATCTCCATCAAGTTGGCACAGCGATTCGTAAACGACACGCCGCCAACGGCGCTGGTGGATGCAATGGCCAAAACCTTTTTGGAGAGCGATGGCGACATCAAAGCCGTGTTGCGCACGATGCTGCGCGCTCCGGAGTTTTGGGATGAGAACGAGTATCGCGCCAAGGTGAAAACGCCGTTGGAGTTTACGGTATCGGCGATTCGCGGCACCGGGGCGGAGATAACCCGCACCCAGAGTGTGGTGGACACGTTGAACCGCATGGGCATGCCGCTCTACGGAGCACAGCCGCCGACCGGCTACTCGATGCAGGCCGAGAGCTGGGTGAACTCCGGGGCGCTGCTGAACCGGATGAACTTTGCGCTGGGGTTGGGCACAGGTAAGCTGGCGGGAGTTCGCGTGGACATCGCAAAACTGGCGGGCAACGGCACAAATGCAGACGAGGTGCAGCGCACTTTGGAACAGGCGCTGCTGGCCGGTTCGGTCTCCGCGCAGACACACGAGACGATTGCAAAACAGTTGAACGATCCACTGTTCACAGGACGTAAGCTGGACGATCCGCCGAAACCGGTAAATCCGGGCGCGGTGGCAGGACTGATTCTGGGATCTCCGGAGTTTCAACGGCGTTAGGAGAAAAGCGATGGGAATCACGCGGCGGGTATTTCTAAAGAACGGCGCAATGAGCGTAGTGGGGATGGCGGCGGCGCCGGAGTTTTTGGCACGCGCGGTGATGGCCTCCGAAGCGGCTCTGTCGCACAAACGGCTGGTGGTGATCTTCCAGCGCGGCGCGGCCGACGGATTGAATATCGTGGTGCCGCACGGCGAGGCGGCGTATTACGCGATGCGCCCGACCATTGCAATTCCCCAGCGTGATGTGATCGACCTGGACGGCTTCTTCGGGTTGCATCCCTCGATCGGCGCGCTGAAACCGTTGTGGGATGCGAAACAACTCGCGATTGTCCATGCCGCCGGATCGCCCGATCCCACGCGCTCGCACTTCGACGCGCAGGACTTTATGGAGAGCGGCACGCCGGGATTGAAGAGTACCGAGGATGGATGGCTGAATCGCGCACTAGTTTCCGGACAACGCGAGGACTCACCTTTCCGCGCCGTAGCGCTGGGTCCGGCGCTGCCGCGTATGCTCAGTGGAAGTGCTCCGGCGATAGCTCTGGGGAACGTGAATGACTTTGTCGTCTCGCCGCGTAATCCGCAGGCGCAGCCGCTGGCCAATACCTTTGAGTCGATGTACGCCGTCAGCGTGGATGCGGTATTGCATGGCACAGCGCAAGAGACTTTCGAGGCGGTCAAGATGCTGAAGGCTTCCGATCCCGCGAAGTACCGCCCGGCGTCAGGTGTCACGTATCCGAAAGGCCATTTCGGTGACGCTCTGAAGCAGACGGCGCAACTGCTGAAGGCAAACCTCGGCGTGCAGGTCGCATTCACCGATATCGGAGGCTGGGATCATCATGTGAACGAAGGCGCGAGCGAGGGACAGCTTGGAAATCTGCTGAAAGAATTCAGTGGCTCGCTAGCCGCATTCTGGAAAGATCTGGGAACCATGGGTGAAGATACCGTTGTGCTCACCATGAGTGAGTTTGGCCGCACCGCGCGCGAGAACGGAACGCGCGGCACCGACCACGGCCATGCCAACGTGATGTTCGTAATGGGTGGCCCGGTGCGCGGAGGCAAAGTGTACGGGCGCTGGCCGGGGCTGGAAACTCAGCAACTCTACGAGCAGCGCGACCTGGCACTGACCACGGACTTTCGCCAAGTATTAGCCGAAACTGTGGCGCGACAGCTCGGCAGCCCCAAGCTGGAGCATGTCTTTCCCGGTTTCCATAATCCCGGTTCGTTGCATCTGTTGGGCTGAGCTGAACCCGCGAAAATGATTGGCATCTCAACAGAGCAGGCGCAGAAAGCAGCCCGGAAGTTGATAGAACCCAGGCCGACTTTCAAGATCGAAAGCGCTTCATCCAACATCGTGTGACATTTTCCTTCGAGACGAACCGGACATCCATCCATCTGTTATCTCGGGCTCCGGAGAGCCATCACAGAAGATTGAGTCTGTGTTCTCTGCCAGTTTCGCGGCGAATATCAGTCCCGAGAGTGTAGCTTCTCTTCAACCCGGTCGGCTCAACTGACGATTGGCGGGGCGCTTGCTTCCTCCTGCCGGTATGCCGCCCGCATCTGAAGCGCCTCGGCAACTGCCTGTGAGTCCTCATTTGCATCGATCTCTACGATCTTGCCCCACCGCATCTTTACAATGTGCACGCCGTGGTTCTCATAACGCGATCCGTCGGGCAGCACGTCGGTGTTTGTCCAGCGAACAATCACGGTCGTGTTGTGCGGCAGACCTTTCACCCACACATCCCGTACCGTCAGTTTCATGTCCGGGCCGAGCCTTTCCAGGCGAGCAAGCCAGCGTCCGAGCGCCTCGCGATCATGACGTTCTCCTCCCAGAGCATGCTGGCCACTGAAGCGGTGGTATACGTTGGGCACGCAATCCTTGAGAAGCGACTGGAAATCCCTCTGGTTCACTCGCTCGAAGTTCCTTTTCGCGATCCGTTTGACGATGGCGTGATACATAGTCCCTCTCCTTCCGCCTGCGCATGGATGTTTGTGGAAGATGTAAACATCATTTACATAATGTTATAGATGGGAACACGGCGGTAAGAGTTGCAAACTATGCCAGTTCGCAATAGACCGTGGTGTCAGGATCGGATATCGAGAAAACTTTCCAGCAGCGGCCGGAGATGCTCAAGACCGGGCTTGCGCGGCATCGCCATCGCAATGCCGCCTTCCAGTTCCAGCGTTGCCAGTCCATGAACCAGCGCCCAGG
>DATLJC010000053.1:0-19246 GCA_035539055.1 Saccharimonadales bacterium (SeqCode)
CAAAGCCAACGAAAAGGCCACCCGCAAGGGTAGCCTCTTCATTTCACACACCCGAATCTACTTCGCCGTCGCCGTCCAGCCCGGCTTCACTCCTGCCGCGGCGTTCTGCTCATCCAGCCACTTCTTCAGCGGAGCGAAGTATTCCACCATCGCTCCGGCATCCATGCGATCTTCGCCCGTCAGCGTTTTCAGTGCTTCCGGCCACGGCTTGCTCAACCCCATCTGCAACATCGCATCGAGCTTCGCTCCCGCCGCCTTGTTTCCATAGAACGTGCAACGATGCAGCGGCCCTGTCTGTCCTGCTTCGCGGCACATCGCGCGATAAAACTGGAACTGCAAAATCCGCGCCAGGAAGTATCGCGTATAAGGCACATTTGCCGGCACGTGATATTTCGCTCCCGCATCGAAATCCGCTTCCGTCCTCGCCACCGGAGGCACCACGCCCTGATACTTCTCGCGCAGATTCCACCATGCCGTGTTGTAATCCGCCGGCTTGATTTCGCCATCGAACACCTTCCAGCGCCACTGATCGATCAGCAATCCAAACGGCAGGAACGCAACTTTATCCATCGCCTGACGCAGCAACAGCGCCGTGTCATCGCTCTCCGGAACCTTCTCGATCAACCCAACCTGCTTCAGATATTCCGGCGTAATCGACAGCGCGATCGTGTCTCCAATCGCCTCGTGGAAGCCATCGTTCGCGCCGCCCATGAACATAAACGGCTGATGCTTATAAGCCCTCTGATAGAAGTTATGTCCCAGCTCGTGATGCACCGTAACAAAATCTTCATCGCGAATCTGGATGCACATCTTCAATCGCAGATCGTCCTGATTATCGATGTCCCACGCGCTCGCATGGCACACCACTTCGCGGTCGCGCGGTTTGATAAACTGCGAGCGCTCCCAGAACGTCTCCGGCAGCGGCGCAAAGCCCAGCGACTTGAAGAACCCTTCGCCATACCGCACCATTCCCAGCTCATCGACCTTCTTTTCCTTCAGCAACTCCGTCAGGTCATACCCCGACCCTTTGCTGCCCGCGGGAGCCACCAGCGGATAAATATTCCCCCACTCCTGCGCCCACGGATTCCCCAGCAGATCGGCGCGAATCATCCCATTCTTGTCCGCCGCCTGCGCCCCATATTTCTTCACCAGTTGATTGCGAACATAGGTGTGCAGCGACTCATACAGCGGCTTCACCTGGTTCCACAATCTCTCGGTTTCCGCCGAGAACTGATCCGGCGTCATGTCGTAGTTGCTGCGCCACTGCGCGCCCATGTCCTTGAAGCCCAGTTCGCGCGCCCCTTGATTCTGCAACTCCACGAAGCGTGTGTACTTCGTGCGCATCGGAGCGCCAATCGCGTGCCACCCCACCCACACTTCCTTCATCTCTTCGGGATCGCGCGAGGTCGCCAGTATCTTTTCAATCTCGCCAATTGCCAGGCATTTGCCCGCATATTTGCCGGTCTTCGGACAATACTTTCCCTTGCCGTAATCGCCTTCCAGCCCGCTTGCAAGCTGCGTATATTCCTCGCGCTCCTTCGGATTCTCCAGCGAGAAAAGTTGCAGCTTCAGCAGCAGGAATTTTCGTGCCAGCACCGGCGGCAACTCCAGTCCGTCAAAGCTTTTCACATCCGTTGCTAACTTCGTAAGCTCCGAAATCAGCCGCTCGTTGTAGTCCGCCGAAATCGACTCAGTGTCGTCGGTGATGAATGTTGCCTGCACCCATTGCGCGCGTGCCAGCTTGACGTTCAACTCGCTCAACTTAGCTTCCGTCTCTGCCATGAACTTTTCGGCGTCGGCCACCGTGGCCTTCGCTTGCGTCTTATTCATCGTTGACTCCTGCGCCGTGACAAACGCCGTCAGTGCGGCAATTGCAATCACAATTTTGATGACACGCAACATAGTTCCTCCCCAAAGGTGCTCATTGTAAATGTTATCGAGAGGTTTTCAGAGACGGCTTTGCCATCCGCCGCCATCCCTCTCGAAAAGGACCGCCACGGGTGCCGAATTGGGCTAAAGCTTCAACTGGATGAATCAGCCGATTCCTCGTACACTACGGGACACATGGTGGCTATGAACGACACAGCTTTCAATCCGGCGTTGATTCGCGTTTTGCTCATCGTGGCCTTTCTGGTCCTCTCGCAATTTCTGCGGATGAGGACACCGGCCAAGACCACCAAGCCTGCTCCCGCCGGCAAGCAATCGCCGCTGGAGTTAATTCGCGAAGCCATGCAACAGGCCAAGCAGCAGACCCAGACGCGACAGAGCGGACAGCCATTGGACCAGTTTCGGCGTAAGCCTGGGCCCACGGTCGATGAGTTTCCAATGCAGATCGATCAACCCCAAGTCACTCAGGATTTCCGGCTTGGCGAGCAACTCCAGCAGCCCCCATCGATTCAGCCTGAGTCCACGTTTGTCCCGTCGCTGCTTCTGCTTGCCTTGCTGGCCTGTCTGTTTCTTATGGCCTACCGATACTGGGCAGGGTAGGTCATTGCGGACATTCTCCGCATCCAAACCTCTGTGAGCCTTGGAACTCAAGTCGCCTATCTTCTCTTGATTGCTCTGCCTATTGCCTGCGTTTCCTGGACGGTGACGCATGAGGAAGTCTTTCGCGAATTGCGCGAATACTCCACTCGCCGTAGCCAGCACGATCCCACTTTACTCACCAGAAAATTCTTTTATCTGTTCACCTGTGAGTATTGCTTCAGCCACTATGTAACCGTCTTCTTCCTGTTCATCACTCACTTCCATCTTCTCTACCCGGATTGGCGCGGAACCCTGATGGCCTTCTTCTCTCTTCCCTACGTCTCCAACATCTACATGGGTCTCTTTGCTCAAACCAAGCTCGAAGCCAAGAAAGATCGCGTCACCGCCAAAGTGATCGAAGAGGAGTTGGAGATCAAGCAGCTAGAGAAAGAGTGCAAACAGATCGACCGCGTCCAACGCGAAAACGACACCCAGCGCATCACCCCCGCCGCCTGAGGCAAATGCTTCTGGTGCCCCAGGTTCGCGCCCCGCCTTTTGGGGCGATAACCTGGGGTTTTTGACCTTGACCTTGCTCTTGTTCTTGCCCCCGGGTGGCCCACATATGCCTGTCGTTGGCATATGTGGGGGTACACGCAAACACTAAAATCTCAAGCTCCCTCTGTTCTTGTTCTTGCCCCGGGTGGCCCACTCAACGCTCTTTTCGTTGAGTGGGGCCGTTGCTCTTGCTCCTGTCCTGTACCCGGAGCTATGGAATTACCTGGACTCTTCCAACTTTGCGATCTCCCGATCCTGCCAACCGCGCATCGTGAGCATCGCCATCGAACTACCGACCAGGCACATCAGCATGTCATTCTGCGTGTCCCACGGGTCGCCCTGTCCGCCGAGAAAAGCACTCGCCCCCGTGCCGCTCACAATCGCCGCCCCATACTCAACAAGTTCGTAGCACGCGCTGATGCACATACAAACCGCAATTGCGATGAACGCCACCCAGCCGCGTTTCACGATGCCCCTGCGCAGGAAGACCTCGCGCGCAATCATCGCCGGTACAAAACCTTGCGCGAAGTGCCCAAGCCTGTCGTAGTGATTGCGCCCCAGATGGAACGCCTCACTCACCCAATCTCCCGCCGGAACCCGCGCATACGTGTAATGCCCGCCAATCATGAGGATGATCGAGTGAATCAGGATCAGCGTGTACACCAGCGGCGTAAACCGGAAGCGGCTGCGAGTGGCCGCGAGCACAGCTACTCCAATCAGCGCCGGCGCCACTTCCAGAAACCAGGTGAACGTGTCATAAGCGTGAACGGACGAAGCCACGAGCGCCGCGACAAACACCGCGCACAGTCCCAACTCATAGTGCCAAGCTGTCCCGTACCCGCCCGTGTCGTCCATTACCGCATCAGCATTCCGCCGTTCACATCCAGCACGTGACCGGTGATGTAGCTTGCCTCGTTGCTCGCCAGAAACAGCACCGCGTTTGCGATATCCGCATCCGTGCCCTGCCGTCCCAGCGGAATCTGCGCCGTGATCGCTGCCTTCTGCTCTTCGTTCAGCGCATCGGTCATCGCCGTCGCAATGTATCCCGGAGCCACAGCATTCACCGTGATATTTCGCGAAGCCACTTCGCGCGCCACCGAATGCGTCAGCCCAATTAGTCCAGCCTTTGACGAAGCGTAGTTCGCCTGCCCCGCCGCGCCCACCTCGCCCACGATCGAGGTGATGTTGATAATCCGTCCCCAGTGTTGTTTCAGCATCCCGCTCAACACCGCCTGCGTCAGCAGAAACGGCGCGCTCAGGTTCGTGGTCAGCACATCGTCCCAATCCGCGCGTTTCATTCGCAGCAGCAGATTGTCCTTTGTAATCCCGGCGTTGTTCACCAGAATGTCGATCTTGCCAAGCTGCGCGGTAATCTCTTTTACCGTGGCTTTAATTGCATCTCCCGAAGTCACATCGAGCCGGAAAGCAACGGCCTTTCCGCCTTCGCCTTCAATCTGCGCGGCTACATCCTTCAGTTTCTCTTCATTGCGCGCCGCCAGTGCAATCGTTGCTCCGGCTTTGGCCAGCGTCACGGCGCAGGCGCGTCCAATTCCCTGCGACGCTCCGGTGACGAGCGCCACGTGTCCCTGCAAGGACTCCATAAATCACCTCAAATTATGCAAATGGAACTTAGCGGATTATAGCTGACCGGCCTACCCGAGTTGCCCTGAGATCTGCACTTCCGCAGCCTCTTCTTTTCCTGATATTCCAGGGCCCTTGTCGCCGGGGATGAACAGCATTCGCAGGAACGGAGCCGGCAGCACCGTCGTAACCGCCGTCATCACGATCACCAGCGCATAGGCGCGCTGCGAGATCATGTTCATCTGCAAGCCGATGAGCGCCACGATCAGCGCGACTTCGCCGCGAGGCGTCATTCCCACTCCCACCTGCAACATACTGCGCCATCCCTCGCGATACAGCGGCAGCCCGCACCCGACAATCTTTGAAATCACGGCCAACGCCGACAGCGCCATTGCCAGCATCACCACCGAGCGCGAAAACACTGACAAATCCAGCCGCGATCCCATCGTGAAGAAGAAGAACGGCGCCAGGAACTGATTGATCGCCTGTGCGCGCGGCTCCAGATTCCATCGCGGTGAATAATCCGCAAACGCCAGCCCCGCAAAGAACGCGCCGATAATCGCCGCCATTCCAATACGCGTAGCCGCCACCGAGAGTCCAAGACAAAGCGCCAAGGCCAGCACCAGCGGAGCATCCTGCGTCTGCATCTGCTGAATTCCCGGCTCCAGACGATCCACCACTCGCGGCGCGACGTAAATCATGAACAGCGCAAAGCCCACGGCTTCCGCCGACACCAACCCCAGGTGGACGTACTGAATTCCCCCCGTGCTCACCGTGCTCACCAGGACGCCGAGCAACAACATGCCAAGGATGTCATCAAAGACCGCGGCTCCCAGGATGATCTGAGCCGTGCGCGATTTGTGCACGTTCATGTCGCGTAGCACGCGCGCCGTTATGCCGACGCTGGTAGCCACCATGGCTGCCGCAACAAAAATGGCTTCATGCGTTGGTTCGTGATGCATTCGCAGGAAGAGGAATCCCATCGCAAATGGCAGAATGATTCCCGCGACGGCCACCCTCAAACTCAGACGTCCCACGCGGATCAGATCGCTCGGAGAAGTTTCCAGACCAACCGTAAACAGTAGGAATACGGCCCCGATTTCCGCAATCGAGTTGATCGTGTCTCCCGGCAATATGAACCGGGTCGCGTAGGGACCAAGAGCTACTCCCGCCAGAATCTCACCCAGAACCGCGGGCAATCTCAATCTCTCGAACAACTCACCAAACACCTTCGCCCAAACGAAGATGGTGAACATCTGCAGCAGAAGTGAGTCGGTCCCATGAGGCATCTGGCGTTTTGTCCCTGGTACTTCGGAAGCGCTTCCGGCGCGGAAAGCTATGATTATTCTGCTTTAAGCGGGGCGATTCCAGCGAGCAAAATCGAAGGCTGCAGCACGTCACAGGGCCAATTTTGCTGCCAAAATGGGCGTGCGCTCAATCATCCAAGCTGCAATCTGAGCTGCCAGATGCTCGGCGCTTCTACTCTCGATTTTCTTAACACTCAGCTCTGAATTCATGCGATCTTTACGGGGTTCTACAAATGAATCCTGCCTAGCAAAATGATCATGAAGAAAAAATTGCTATATACCTTGCAATCAACTGTAGGAATCGCTGTCAGTGCTCTCTGTGCGCTGGCCGTAGCACTGGTTTTCTCCAGAACTCATTGGAAATTAATGGCCCCGTTCGTGTTCACGGCAGTGCTCGTGATGCTCTCCAGCCGCTTCGGAGCCATGGTCAGCGTAGTGGGTTCCTTGCTCGCCGCCCTTATTTTTTCTCAGATATTGTTTTCTCCACTGCATTCCCTGCGTGTCGACAACGAAGCCGAGCGTGCCACCCTGGCATGGATGATCCTGCTTTCCGTCTCCGCTTCCTACCTGTTGTTTCCGTCGCATACCGACCATCGTCGCCTGTAACCAGCGCGGTTACAGGCGAATGCTTTCCGGAGCCCAGATCAGCGCCTTCAGTGATCGCGAGAAGTGGCAGAACTCCGGCCTTGCCGGAAAAGTTAGGCCCAGCGGCGCCCCGATTGTATTATCACGAATTTCAACCGTCGCTCCCTGCAGCGACCACGGCTGATGATGTACCTCGGTGCGATAGATCTTCCGCCGATTCCACGAATACACGCAGTAACGCTCAGTGAGAAATTCTTCCAGGCTGCCCCGGCCTGCCAGCCTCGCTTCGCCCTCGGGGCAGTACTGCACGTCGAGCTTCGCCGGCCCATTTTCTCCCCTCGGCCCATGCAGACGAGATGACCGCAAGTGAATCGCTTTCTCCTCCGCCTTTCGCGCCTGAATTGTAGCTCCGCTCACCTGCATGGACGCGTGCCAGTACTGCATGCGAAAGAACACGCGTGCCAGCCACACGGCTGACAGGTTCGCCGCATCCACGCTCAAGTAAAGCAGCCCCGGTTTCCCCTGCAGCGTTACATAGGTTCGCAATGTCAGTTGCGGAAAAAACGAGAGCCCCGGCAGCGGCGGAATTCCGCTCGGACGCAGATGGCTCGTGCAGAATGCCGCAATCGTCACCCACCCCACTCTGTCGTAGAGATCCAGCGTTAATGCATCGGGCACCATCTGCCGCAGGGTTGGCGCGTCCACCGCAAAATGCGCAAACAGCAGATCGTTCCAGTTCTGAGACAGCAGCCACGGAGAGTCGGGAGGCATCCACGGACGGTGATCGACCGAGTACAGCAAACTTCCCGCCGTAATGAATTGTGTCTGAATCTCTGCTTCCACGGCTCTATCTCAATCCAAGCGTAGCTCAACCCGCTGCCGCTCCGCACATGACATCATCATAGCGTCACTTGGCTGCGGATTTCATTTCGTCATCGAGAACTAAGCTGGAAATACGCCGCGCTTTCCTGCAAAATCGAACCCATGACCGAAAAGGCTACTGGAACCTCCTCCACCCCAAGCTCTGCCGACCCGACCAGCTCTGCCGAAACGCAGGTCTATTGCATCCACGGCGCCGCTCCAGAGGTCCAGGCCTATGCCATGGCCAAGTATTCCCGCTCATCGCTCTCCATCAAGCAGTCGCTCACCGAGCTGAACGACGAGAAGGCGGAGAAGTTCCTCGGCACCTTTTATTTCCAATACGGTCACCGCTCCATTGCCGACCTCGCCCACGTCGCCATGGCCATCGAACGGCTCTCCCTCCTCGCCGCCACCCTTGTCGTCGATGAAACCCGCTGGGACGGCCAGGAGCGCTCCACCCGCTACCAGGATTTCAAGAAGAGCGGCCACTACCGCCCACACTTCGCCGACCCCTCCGACGCGCAACTCTTCGACGAAACCATCGGCTTCCTCTTCGCCGAGTACCGCAAATTCAGCGAGCTCAACTTCGAGTACCTCGTATCGAAGACGCCCAAGCCCGCCGAGATGACCAAGGAAGCCTACGAGCGCACCCTTCGCGCCCGCGCCTTTGACATTTCACGCTACTTATTGCCCCTGGCCACCAATACCTCGCTCGGACAAATCACCAACGCCCGCACCCTCGAAACCCAGGTCTCGCGCCTTCTCGGCAGCCCCTACGAAGAGGTTCGCCTCCTCGGCGACCGCATGAAGCAAGCCGCCCGCGGTCCCGCCTGGGATGTCAACGCCGAAAAGCGCCGCCTGCTGGTCGAGCAGATCGCCGCCAAAGACGCCGCCCTCGGTGAGCAGGCCCGCCTTGAACTCCTCCGCGAAATCAAAGTCTCTCCCACCCTGGTCAAGTACGCCGAGCCCTGCGCCTACGAGCTCACCTCCCGTCAGGAACTCGCCCAGGCCGCCGCCGAACTCATGCGCGGCCAGTCCATCGTCTCCGTTCCCGAGGTCGATCTCCTCGACGAAGATCCTTTGGATATCGAGCTTGCGACCACCCTGCTCTACGAACAATCCCGCCATCCCTACCGCCAGCTACGTGAAGCCGTCGCCGCCCTCACCCCCGCCCGCCGCGAAGAAATCATCGACCTTGGCATGCGCCATCGCGGCCCTCACGACGAACTCCTCCGTCCCTTCTGCACCGGACAGAAATTCCGCTTCGACATCCTCATGGACATCGGGGCCTACCGCGATCTCCACCGCCACCGCCGCTGCAACCAGATCCATCAGGAGTACGGTTTCGCCCACGGCTTCGAAACCCCGCGCGAGATTCAGGAAGCCGGACACTCCGCCCTCTACGCCGAAGCCATGCTCCGCGCCGCCGCCGCCGGCCAAAAACTAGCCGCCGCCCTTGCCGCCCGTGGAGAAGCCACGCAGCCCGCGCACTACCTCATCCCCCTTGCCTATCGCAAGCGCACCCTCTTCAAAATGGACTTCGCCGAAGTCGTTTACATCAGCGAACTCCGCACCGGAGTAGGCGGCCACTGGAGCTATCGCAAAGTCGCCTACGAAATGTACGAACGCGTCGCCGAACGCCATCCAGCGCTGGCCAAGTACTTCCGCGTGACCGATATCCATCAGCCGGTAGATTTGTTGCAGCGCTAACCCGCTAAGGATACGGCAACTGCTTCCGGTGCCCCACGTCCCGCCCGGCTTCATCGGGTTGACGTGGGGTTTTTGATCCTGCCCTTGTCTTTGCCCTTGCCCTTGCCCTTGCTCTTGCCGAGACATAACTCGGAGCATTCCTTCCATCCCGAATTACTTTCACCTTTCATTCCCCTCCACCCCCTGCCGTGCTATGCTCACGGCAGCCGCCATAATTTGGATGGGAAATCACGCGCAGGCCGCTCCTTTACACAGCCAAAGCGCTTCCGGGCGGTGGCTTTCCGCACCTATAATTATTTTCAGCCACGCGCCCCTCGAAGGCGGCTGGCAAGGAGTGTTTCATGGCCGACGATCGGTCCCGCGCAATCGATCTTGCGCTCTCTCAGATTGAAAAGCAGTTTGGCAAGGGCTCCATCATGCGCCTGGGAAGCAAAGGGCCCATCGTCCCGATTTCGGTGATCTCCACCGGCAGCATCTCCTTTGACGCTGCCCTCGGAGTCGGTGGAGTTCCCCGTGGCCGCGTCGTCGAGGTCTTCGGCCCCGAATCTTCCGGCAAAACCACCATCACCCTGCAGATCATCGCCGAAGCCCAAAAGGCTGGCGGCATGGCTGCCTTTGTGGACGCCGAACACGCTCTCGACCCCGCCTACGCCAAGCGCCTCGGTGTGGATGTCGATAACCTCCTGGTTTCGCAGCCCGACTACGGCGAGCAGGCCCTTGAAATCACCGAAGCCCTCGTCCGCTCCGGAGCCATCGACGTCCTTGTCGTGGACTCGGTAGCCGCGCTGGTTCCCAAGGCTGAACTCGATGGCGAAATGGGCGACAGCCACATGGGATTGCAAGCCCGTCTCATGTCTCAGGCTCTCCGCAAACTCACCGGAACGGTGAGCAAGTCGCGCACCTGCCTCATCTTCATCAACCAGATCCGCGAAAAGATCGGTGTCATGTTCGGCAACCCCGAAACCACCACCGGCGGACGCGCCCTCAAGTTTTACTCCTCCGTGCGCATCGACATCCGCCGCACCGCCGCCATCAAGGATGGCGACCAGGTCGTCGGATCGCGCACCAAGATCAAAATCGTCAAGAACAAGACCGCCGCTCCCTTCCGCGAAGCCGAGTTCGACATCATGTACGGCGAAGGTATCTCCCGCGAAGGCGATATGCTCGATCAGGCTGTCGAGCGCAACATCGTTGAGAAGTCCGGCGCATGGTACAGCTTCGACGGCGAACGCATCGGCCAGGGCCGCGAAAACACCAAGAACTTCCTCAAGGAAAACAAGGACATTGCTGTCCGCATCGAGTTGGCGGTCCGCAAAGCCCTCGGCCTGGATAAAGCCGCATCCGAAGCTCCGGCTGACCCGCAGCCGGTTTCCCCTCGGGAAGTGGCCGCCGCCAAAGCTGCCGTCCCCAAGAAGTAGTTTTCATTGTGAGATAGTTCGAATCCAACTGCTCCACATCTGCCGTTTTCACCAGATGTGGAGCTTTTGCTTTTGTCTTTCGCTTTCAGGTGGCCCACATATGCCCTCTTTTGGCATATGTGGGGAGTCGGCAACACTCCACTTGCACGGGTGGTTTTTGACTCTGCTCTTGTTTTTGCACTTGCCGTCAGCTACCAGGGTCCCTCTACGCCACCGCCTCGTAATGCCCCGCCGCCCCTTGCGGCCTCTCCCTGTTCTCCCGTTCCAAAAACTGATCCAGCTTTGTCACTCGAAGCATTTGCACGATCTTCGGGCTGGCATTGGCGATCTGCACCTGCTTACCCTTGTCCACCGCCATCCCCAGCACCGAAGCCAAACTTCCCACCCCTCCGCAGTCCATCGAGCGCACTCCCGCCAGGTCGATGACCAGATTATCGAAGCCGCTCATCAGCAACAATGCGCTGCCGCGGAATACATCGGCTTCTTTGCCTCCCACCAGCTTTCCGTAGCAGGCCATCGTCACGCGCTCGTGCCCAGTCCGAGCTTCCAGAATCAAATCCATAACCATTCCTTCGTCTGAATTTGCTTTCTCCATTAACGGCTCCCAGCCTAGAGAATGCTAGTTACAGACGAATGAATGCCATGTTAAGAATACCCAAGCGGGCCGTTCCGGAAATTAGAATAACGGACGGGTACCTCGGCTTAGCCACGTGCTGAGAGGTGTCATCCTGAGCGTAAGCGAAGGACCCCCGCACTGCCCAAGTCTCCCGCACAGCTTCAAGCTTTTCAGCCCGCCATCGATTCTTCTTCTCTCGCGGGATATACCTTCCTTGAGACCGTTCTGCAGTAGTTCTCAGGAGTGTTTCCGACCTCACCTCTGTTTGCTCCCGGCGGGTGGCCCATTCAAGCCCCCGTTGTTGGGCTTGAGTGGGGCTTTTGACCTTGCATTGTGTTTGCTGTTTTCTCTTTCCGAGCAGAAAATCGCTATATCACTCACAATCCCGAAACCGAACCGCTAAGAGCCCCGTGCTTGCTCAAAGAGTAGCTGTCTTGCCGTTGTCCCTGTTGCCCTTTCCCTAGGGAAGAATCCGCTGTTTCGCTCGCTCTCCGGTCTCTGGCTCCAGCCGGATGCTTCCATCATGCCTCCGCCAGCTCATCCACAGAATCCGTCCCGCCGCCATCACCGGCACCGCGAAATAGATCCCCGCAACCCCTGCGATCTCGCCTCCCGCCAGCACCCCAAAGATAGCGGCCAGCGGATGCACCTCCACCCGCCCTCCCATCACGTGTGGAGAGATCAGATAATCCTGTAACCCGCGCCATACCAGCAGAAACAACAGCACTATCAATAGATGTCCGTAGTTAAACCCAAAGCTGACGGCCAGAATCAGCGCTCCCGCCACCAGCGGCCCCACAAACGGGATGAACTCCAGCAATCCGCCCAAGGTTCCCAACGCCAAAGAATAGGGAACGCGCATCAGCGTCAGTGTCGTCATGTACGCCAGTCCCGAGATCGCCGCCAGGTACAACTGCGCGCGCACAAAGTGCGACAGCATTTCGTCAAGATTTCCCAGCACGTCCCGCAACAACTCGCGGCTGTGTTCGTTATCCAGCAGATTCTCAAGGCTTCGCGCAAATTGGCTTTTGTCCTTCAGGAAGAAGATTGCCAGGATCGGCACCAGCACCAGCCACAGCACGTTTCCCGCAACGCCCGTGGCTTTCTTGCTTTGTGCGCTGATCGTGGCCAATACGTCTTCGCGATGCTCGACGATGAACTGCTGCGCCCGGGCCTGTGTCTCCTCGCTCCACCCTCTCGCCTTTCCCACCTGAAACGCAATCGTGCCGTTGGCGACCTTGTTGTAGAGTTCTGGAGCCGAGTCGGACAAAACGCGCCCTTCATCGACCACTCGCGGACCCACCACCAATCCCACGACCAGCAGCCCGGCAAAAATTGCCACATAGGTAATTGCAATCGCCACTCCCCGCCCACGCCGCGTCCACCGCTGCAACAGCGCAATCAGCGGCTCCAGCAGGTAGGCAAACAGCATGGCAAACAGGAAAACAAGCAGCGGTTTGCGCGCCAGCCACATAAATCCCAGCAGCGCAACCATCGCCAGGATTGTGAATAGAATGCGCAGAGTGTTCTTATCGAGAAGGCTCATAAATGGGTTGGCCCCGAAGTCGCCCAATTGTAGAACCATGGGCCAAACTCTGCATCGGAACGCATCCGAAGACTATTACACACTCTGATGCGGCACAGACAAATCCCAGGTGGCCCACATATGCCCGCATTTGGCATATGTGGGGACAAGGCAGCGCTCCCCCTGTAGTAAACGCCGTGCAGTCAACCCCAAAAAAACATTGCCCCAGTTGATTCGCTCCTCCATCGGGGCATAAAATCAAACTATTCTGCCGCTCTCCCGAGGGACATTGAAGCGAGTCATTGCCATCTACCCCGGAACTTTCGACCCGCCAACCAACGGTCACCTCGATTTGATCCAGCGGGGAGCGAACATTTTTGATGAACTTGTTGTAGCCATCTTGCGGAATTCAGAGAAAACTCCCCTGTTCAGCGTGGACGAGCGCCTCGAAATGTTGCGCGAATGCACCAGCCAGTGGAAGAACGTTCGCGCTGAATCCTTCGAAGGTTTGCTCGTGGACTACGCCCGCGAGCGCGGTGCCCAGGCGGTTCTCCGCGGCATCCGCGCCGTCAGCGACTACGAGTACGAACTCCAGATGGCCTGGATGAATCGCAAGCTTGACTCCAGCCTGGAGACAGTTTTCATGATGCCCGCCGGAGCGTACTCCTACCTGAGTTCGAAGCTGGTACGCGAAATTGCTTCGCTCGGTGGTTCCCTCGAAGGTCTCATCCCGACCTCCGTGGATGAACGTCTTCGTGAGCGGCTCCGAGTCGCCACTCCGCAGGCTTCCAAATAGATTCCGCCGCCCTTCGGCGAGCATGCCCGGGGCGCAATCCTAATCAGTACCTCGAAAGGAATTATCAGTGTCATTTACCGCAGGAGCTACCGCATTCACGGCGCGCATAGGCCGCATCGAAATCTCGGCCACCATGGCCATCAACAACGACGCGACCACCCTGCGGTCGCAAGGTGTCGATCTGGTCGATTTCGGAGCAGGCGAGCCCCACTTCGCCACCCCTGAGCACATCAAGCAGGCCGGCATCGAAGCCATCCAGAACAATTTCACCAAGTACACAGCCGTAGCCGGAATCAAGGACCTCCGCCAGGCCATCGCCACCCGTCACCACGACGATTTCGGCTCCAACTACTCATGGGACGAATCCATCGTCACCACCGGCGGCAAAAACGCCCTGTTCAACACCTTTCAGGTGCTCATCGACCACGGCGACGAGGTCATCATCCCCGTCCCCTACTGGGTCTCCTTTAAGGACATGGTGGAGTACTGCGGCGGCAAGTGCGCCTTCGTCCCGACCGATGCTGCCGAGGGCTTCCGCCTCACCGCCGCGATGGTTGAGAAGGCCATCACCCCGCGCACCCGCATCATCCTGCTCAATTCGCCGAACAACCCTTCCGGCGCCGTTGTCGCCCCCGAAGACCTCACGGCCATCGTGAAGTTGGCCGCCTCCAGCGGCATCTACGTCATGAGCGATGAATGCTACGTGTACCTCGACTACACCGGCCATCCCTTCTCTCTCGGATCGCTTAAGGAATACAAGGATTCGCTCCTGCTCATGGGTTCGCTCTCCAAAACCTATTCCATGACCGGATGGCGTCTCGGCTACGCTCTCGCACCGAAGCCCGTCATCAACCAGCTTCAGAAATTGCAGAGCCAGTCCACCTCCAATCCCACCTCCATCGTGCAGAAGGCCGGACTCGCTGCCCTGACCGCCTCGCAGCAATGCGTAGCCGACATGCGCGCCGAATACATCCACCTCCGCGACCGCATCGTCGCCGGACTTCGTACCATCCCCGGCGTCAAGTGCAACGTCCCCTACGGTGCGTTCTATGCCTTCCCTGACGTTTCGGGAATCGCCACTCGCGCCGGCCTTTCCACCACCGAGTTGACCTCGCGTCTCTTGCGCGAAGGTCACGTCGTCGGCGTTCCCGGCGAGGCATTCGGACAACCCGGCCACATCCGTTTCTCCTACGCCACTTCCGCCGGAGAGATTGATCGCGGCCTCGAGCGCGTGCGCACCTTCTTCGCATCGTTGTAATTCGAGGGCCAGTTACTCCAAGGTTGCCCCGCCGTTTCGGCTTTGCGAAGTTTGAGGAATGAGATGTTCACCCGGCATCTCATTCCTCTGCTATTTCCATCCAACGATAGGTTGCGCTACTCTGTGGCAGGGCGCCTAAGAATCCATGCCTGAACTCTATCCATTCCTCATACTTCCGGAGTTTCACGAGCGCGTCTGGGGCACGCGCGATCTGCGACCCTACTTCGCCCGCGCCGTCGAAGCCGATCCTATCGGCGAAGTTTGGCTCACCGGAGAAGATTGCCGTGTCGCCAACGGCCCACTCGCCGGACAAATCCTTCGCGATCTCGCCACCCAGTTCGGAGCCGAACTCACCGGCGAAGCCTCGCCGCATACAAAGCGTTTTCCCCTGCTCATCAAGTTCCTTTTTCCCCGGGAAAAACTCAGTGTCCAGGTGCATCCCGATGACACACGCGCCCTCCTTGCCGGGCAGCCTTGCGGCAAAACCGAGTGCTGGTACGTCGCCCGAGCCATCGATGGCGCGCGCGTCGGACTGGGTCTCCGCCCCGGCATCAATCGCGAGATGTTCCGCCGTTCCATCGAAGCCAACCAGGCCGAACACATGCTCAACTGGCTAGACGTTCACACCTCCGACATGGTTTACGTCGATGCCGGAACCGTCCACGCCATCGGCCCCAACGCCATTTTTGTTGAGACCCAGCAGAACTGCGACGTCACCTATCGTCTCTACGACTACGGACGTCCCCGCCAGCTCCACCTCGATCAAGGCATGGAAGCCATCGAGGAAAAAACTCACGCCGGGCTCGTCCCTTCGCAACCCCTGCCGGAATTTGCTGGCCGCGAGGGCCATGATCTTTTAGTCTCATCGCCATGCTTCATCGTTGAGAAGCACAAGATCGACCAGCCGCTCACCTTCCACGCCGAGCCCGGAAGAAGTTCCGTTCAAGTTCTCGTTTCCGTCGATGGCGGAGCCGTCGTCGAGTGCGATGGCTCGCAGCCTTTGCCGTTCATGCGCGGCGAAGCTGTTGTCATTCCCGCCTCAACACGCGAATTCACCGTGCGTCCGCAGTGGAACGCCGAAGTGCTTCGCATGCGTCTGCCAGCGGAAAAGGTGGCGGAGCCGCTCACAAATCTGCATACTGGAAACGTCATCACGCATATTTAGCGTCAAGGAGCAATCTTGGCGAGGACTCGCAAGCCTGAGTTTTATCCCATCATCCTGGCCGGAGGTCGCGGCACGCGCTTCTGGCCGTTGAGCCGCAAGGCATTCGCAAAACAACTGCTGACGCTCAACTCCGAGCAGTCCATGATTCAGGAAACTGTTGCCCGCCTGTTCCCCTTGGCCGCCCCGGAAAATTTCTGGATTATTACTAACGGCGACCTGCGCAACAACATCGCGCGCCAGCTTAAAACGCTCCCCAAAAAGCAGATCGTCGCCGAGCCCATAGGACGCAACACCGCTCCCGCCATCGGCCTCGCCGCCTTCATCCTCCATCGCAAGAATCCGGATGCCGTGCTCGGACTTTTCCCCTCCGATCAGGTCATCCAAAAAGAGAAGCAGTTCCGCCGCGATCTTCAAACCGGAATTGCCCTTGCCGCCGCCGGTGAAAACATCGTTGTCATGGGCGTCAAGCCCACGCGCCCCGAAACCGGATACGGATACATCGAGGCCGGAGTCGCCTGCCAGGGCGAGGTCACGCGCGTCGCCCGCTTCCGCGAAAAGCCAGAGAAAGCCGTGGCCGAGCAATTCCTCGCCGCCGGAAATTTCCACTGGAACAGCGGCATGTTCCTCTGGTCGGCCAAAACGCTGGTCAACGCGTTGCGCGAATACCTTCCCGCCACCGCCAAGGTGTTAGAGAAGATCGCCGCCACCTGGGGCACTCGCCAGTTCGATGAAGCCTTGCGCAAACTCTACCCCAAGTGCGAAGACAAGAGCGTCGATTACGGAATCATCGAGCCCCGCTCCGTCCTTGGAGAAGCCGCGTCCAACATCTTCTGCATCCCCGCCGACTGGGGATGGAACGACCTTGGCTCCTGGGCCGCGCACTTCGAACACCGCATTGCCCAGGGCAAGCACAAAGATAACGTCATCGCCGCCGACTCGTCCTTCACGCTCGATGCCCACGACAACTACCTCCACGCCCCCGGCAAATTCATCGCCGCCGTCGGTGTCGAGGGTTTAGTCGTTGTCGATTCCGGCGATGCGCTCTTAATCACCACCGTCAAGCGCTCGCAGGATGTCGGCAAAATCGTAAAATACCTCGACCAGCAAAAGCACTCGCATCTCGTATAGCTCCCTTGCTCTTGCTTCTCGCTATTGCTCTTGTTCTTGCTATTGCTGTTGCTGTTGCTCTTGCTTGTTGCTCTTGCTTGTTGCTCTTGCTCTTGCTCTTGCTCTTGCTCTTGCTGTTGCTGTTGCTCTTGCTGTTGCTGTTGCTCTTGCTCTTGCAGTTGTCTCTGCCTTTGTTTTGAAGGGTCATCCTGAGCGCAGCGAAGGACCCCTGCGCATTCGAAATATGCAGTGCCGCGCACGGGCTTTTCTACCAGAGGTGCCCCACTCAACGGGTGGCCCACTCAACGCTCTTTTCGTTGAGTGGGGCTTTTGACTTTGCTCTTCGCATTTGACTTTTGTCCTTCGCCGTTGATTTTGTTTTTCGCCTTTGACTTTCTCGTATTGTTTCGGTTACGGCTCCAAGCCGCACCGCAAGGACTCTTACCACCATGACTCAGCAGATCAAGTTCGGCACCGACGGATGGCGCGGCGTCATTGCCGACGACTACACATTTGAAAACGTCCGCCGTGTCGCCGACGCCATCGCCAACTACGTTCATCAGTACGAGGACCCGTCCAAGGGAATCCTCGTTGCCTACGACACCCGATTCGGCTCGCGCCGCTTCGCCGAAATCACCGCCGAAGCCATCGCCGCCAGCGGCATCCGCGTGCAGCTTGCCAGGGAAATCACCCCCACTCCCGCCCTCAGCTACATGGTCAAAAAGCTCGGCTCCGCCGGTGGCGTAATGATCACCTCCAGCCACAATCCATGGGATTGGAACGGCGTAAAGTTCAAGGCCAGCTACGGCGGCTCCGCCTCTCCGGCCATCATCAAAAAGATCGAAGCACTCATCGACGCCCCGCACATCGAGCGTGCAGGCGGCTCCGTCGTCGAGGCCGATTTCAAAACCGACTACATCGCCGCCGTCAAAGCCTTCGTCGATCTCAAACTCATCGCCAAAGCCAAGCAGAAGTTTGCCGTCGATGTCATGTACGGTGCCGGACGCGGCATCATCTCCGGCATCTTCACCGAACTCGGCGTCCCTCACATCGAGATTCACGGCGAGATCGATCCACTCTTTCCCGGCATGAATCCCGAACCTATCCTGCCGCACCTGCGCGGCCTTCAGGAAGCGGTAGTGGCCCATCATTGCGACGCCGGACTCGCCACCGATGGCGACGCCGACCGCATCGGAGCCGTTACCGAAGACGGCAGTCTCGTCGATGCGCACAAGTGCTACGCCGTCCTTCTCGAATGGCTCTTGAAGCGCAAGCAGTGGCCCGGAGTCATCACCCGCGCCTTCAACACCACGAAGATGCTCGACCGCATCGCCAAGGCTTACAACCGCGAACTCATCGAGCACGGCATCGGTTTCAAGTATGTAGCCGACATCGTCCTCAGCGGCAAGCAGGTCTTGATCGGAGGCGAGGAGTCCGGTGGCATCGGCCTTCCCAGCTTCCTCCCCGAGCGCGACGGCACCTTGAACGCCCTCCTTCTGGCCAACGTAATGGCCGAAGAAGGTAAGTCCCTCGGCCATCTAGTGGAAGACCTCCAACAGAAATACGGACGCCACTACTACGGACGCCGCGACCTCCGCCTCACCGAAGAGATCAAGCAATCTGCTCTGCGCCGCGCCGCCGCCAAACCCGCCACCATCGGCAATTACAAAGTCCACCACATGGAAGACCTCGACGGCTCCAAGTTCTTCCTCGAAGTCCCCAAGGCGTACCATCCGTCCCCCCAACATCCCGCGTCCACCTCTTCGCCTTCTCAAGTAGCCGACGCCGAAGCCTGGGTCCTCATCCGAGGCTCTGGCACCGAACCCCTGCTCCGCGTCTATTGCGAAGCCTCATCCCAGTCCCTCGTCGACGATATCCTCGAAGCCACCCTCGCCTTCGTCCACGAGCGCTCCACCACCGCCTAAGCCAACCTTCATGGCACCCGCGACGAACCTTCGCGGGTGCCATGAAGTATGAACTCCAGCGAACCGATTCGCCGCGCGCGCGATAAAGTATGAACCTCCAGCGAACCTATTCGCCGCGCGCGATAAAGTATGAACTTCCAGCGAACCTAAGCGCAGCGGGTGCCCCATATAAGCTCGCCTCTTTTGGCGAGATTATGTGGGTTCTACTAAGAAGCGCGAAGCGCTCTCCGAGATTTTGTCCTTGCTGTTGTTCTTGTCCTTGCTGTTGTTCTTGTCCTTGCTGTTGTTCTTGTCCTTGCTGTTGTTCTTGTCCTTGCTGTTGTTCTTGTCCTTGCTGTTGTTCTTGTCCTTGCTGTTGTTCTTGTCCTTGC
>DATLJC010000054.1:0-32178 GCA_035539055.1 Saccharimonadales bacterium (SeqCode)
GCGGTGATGGTGGCTTGTCCGATAGATTCCGCAGTCACTACGCCGGAGGCATTCACCGTTGCATTCGATTGACTGCTGGAGGACCAGGTCACGGTGCCGGTGATGTCCTGCGTGGTGCCGTCCGTGTAGGTGCCGGTAGCATTCAATTGCTTCGTCTGCCCGATGGCAAGGGTAGTGGAAGCCGGTGCAATCAGGATGGACGAAAGTGCCGGTGAACCAGGAGCGGTCACAGTGATGGAAGCCGTTGCACTTTGAGAACCGGAGACCGCAGTGATCGAGGCGCTTCCAACCGAGACAGCGGACACCATTCCGGAGGCATTCACGGTGGCTACAGACTGGTTGCTGGAGGACCAGGTCGCGGTGCCGGTGATGTCCTGCGTGGTGCCGTCCGTGTAGGTGCCGGTAGCATTCAATTGCTTCGTCTGCCCGATGGCAAGGGTAGTGGAAGCCGGTGCAATCAGGATGGACGAAATTGCCGGTGAACTTGGAGCGGTCACGGTGATGGTCTTGGAGCCGGAGGTCGTTCCCGTAGTCGCCGTTGCGGTAAATTGTCCTGCTTTGATCGCTGTTACGAGCCCCGAGCTGCTGACGGTCGCAATTGTGGCGTCAGAAGATTTCCATGTGGCAACGGAGGTGATGTCTTTGGTGGTGTTGTCGTTGTAGGTGGCAATGGCTGTCAGTTGCAGTGTCTGTCCTGCTGCAACGGAAGAAGCGGTGGCTACCACATTTACAGCAGAGACTGTTGCAGATTGTGACGACGTAGAGGGAGATTTGGAACCTCCTCCTCCACAGGCGATGAAGCCAGTGCAAGTTAAAAGGATGAGAATTGTCGCAAGATGTTTCATACAAGCCCTCCTGAGCGGCGATGGGGTCTCACATGGGACTTTTTAAATCTCTGATGAACGTGACTTTCTGTAGCTCCGGCGCAACGGAAGGGGAGGGGGGCGCCAGACACAGCTACAAGCTACAGGGATTATGTCGCATCCAGAGTGCCTGAGAATGCCCAAAGTGAATTTGGATTCCCTTTGGGGAATCCAACGGTGTATTACTTCACTCGATCAGGTGAGACTTAGGAAAGAGAAGATGGTTACCATGGGATGTCTCTCAAGCTGGGGCGAGACTGAACAACTTCGTGGCTAGTGCGGATCTCACATCTTCATTCGGTAATAGGCGGTTTTGTCCCAGGCTGTTCGAGAGTAAGAATCGCTAAGGCCGAAGGTGGTCTCGGCAGCGCCAAGCAGGAGATAGCCGTCCGGTTTCATCGCCGAAACAAGACGAGTGAGGATCTGCCGCTTTTTCTCCACTTCGAAGTAGATCATTACGTTACGGAAAAAAACAATGTCGAACTTGGGCAAAGTGTGCCATGGCTCGGTGAGATTGAACTGGCGGAATTCCACCATGTTTCTGATGGCAGGGCACAGAACCCAGTCCGATCCTTCGCGAGTGAAATACTTTGCCAGATATTTCGCGGGGAGGCCTCGGTTCACTTCGAGTTGACTGTAGCGGCCTGAGCGTGCGCGCTCCAGGATGGCAGAGGACAGATCGGTTCCGAGGATCGAAATGGTCCAACCGGGAAGACCTCCGAATTGCTCGGCGATGATCATGGCGATGCTGTATGCTTCCTGGCCGCTTGAAGCGGCAGCGCTCCAGAGGTTGATACGTCGTGAGGTTTCGCGCTCGGCGATGAGTTCCGGCAGGATGACCTGGCGCAATGCTTCGAAGGGTAGATGATCGCGAAAGAACCATGTCTCGTTGTTCATCATTGCATCGAGAACTTTGCGATGCAGTCCACCGAACGAGGTGCGCCGAATGCAGGCGACCAGGTCCTGCGCCGAATTCATTCCTTCGCGGTATGCCAATGGCGTGAGGCGCGATTCGGCGAGGTAGTCCTTGCTCTCGTCCAGCACAACGGCGGAGTACTGCGCAAGGAACTGGCGCAAGTATTCGAATTCCTGTGTCTCAAGCCCCATACTCACCGCCTTGTACTCGTTCCCTGATTGGATCTCGCACGCTGCCGGCGAGAGAGGCTTGTGTCAAAGCATGACGGCCCTGATTTACCCTGCGGACAATTTCATAGGCGATGTCTTTCAGGGGGAGAATGCAGTCGGCAAGGCCGGCCCTGGCAACAAATCCAGGCATACCCCAGACGACAGATGTGGCCTCGTCCTGCACGATGATCTGGCCGCGAGCCTCTTTGATGTGTTCACACCCGCGGAGCCCATCCTGTCCCATTCCGGTCATCACGACGGCGAGCACGTTTTGTCTGAATACCTCGGATACCGATCGAAACAGGACGTCTACCGAGGGCCGACAGGAGTTTTCAGGCTGCGACTGCAGTATGCCCAGACGCACAACCGATCCGTCGCGACGAAGGTTCATGTGGAAGTCACCGGGCGCAATCCACGCCTGTCCGGGTTCGAGCGGGGCCCCTGACGTTCCCTCGCGCACGAGGAGCGAAGAAGCCGTGGTAAGCCGCTCGGCTAAAAATCTTGTGAAGGTTGGCGGCATGTGCTGAACAATCACAATGGGTACAGGGAAATTCGCCGGGAGGTGCGGGATCACTTCCGCCAGCGCATTGGGGCCTCCGGTGGAGGTTCCGATCGCTACGATGTCCACCCGCATGTCCGAATTCTGAACGGTAGATGTGAGTGCCGCTTTGGATGCCGCAGGCGCTGTTGTGAAGGTTGCGGGGATGGCGCTCGTTGACTTATTGATGGATGGATCTTGCGAAGAAGGCCGGCTATATTCCCTGCTTTTCCAGCAGAGAGCTTTGATTTTAGGTATGACATCCAGACGAACGCGCAGCATGCTGTCCTGCACGCTGCCGACGTTTGCAGGCTTTACGACGCAATCGTCGGCACCCGCGGCAAGCGCATCAAGGGTAGCAAGCGCGCCTTTCTCGGTCAGCGTACTGAACATGATTACCGGCGTGCGGACGCCACGTGAGCGCAATTCCCGAACCGTCTGTAATCCGTCCATCTCGGGCATCTCTATATCCAAGATGATGATGTCGATGGTGCGCTGCTCAACCATGGCGAGTGCAATTCGTCCATTCGCGGCAACTCCCACAACCTCAATGTCGGGGTCGCACTCAAGCGACTGCCGGATAATGCGCCGCATCACAACGGAATCATCGACGATGAGCACGCGGTACTTCATCGGATACAACCGAGAATCTGTAACTTGTCGAGGACCGCGTCTCTGGTGAAGGGCTTCATTACATATTCGTCGGCGCCCTCTTGTAGTGCCCGCATAATGTGCTCCTGCTCAGACTCGGTGGTGACCATCATGATCCGCATCTGGTCAAAGTTGTGATTTGCCCTGAGCTGGCTAAGAAGTTCCACGCCGCTCATTTTGGGCATGTTCCAATCCAGAAGCACCAGGTCGGAGGCCCCTTGTTCAAGACAGGCCAGAGCTTCAAGGCCGTCCCCGGCCTCGATCACCTCGAAACCCGCTCCGAGGAGAATGGACTTGAGAAGCTTCCTCATGGTTGAGGAATCATCCACGACTAAGGCCTTCATGATGTCTCCTTCAAAGACAGTTAAGGAATAGAGCCGGAACTCAGAGGCACAGCCGGAGAAATCAACAGCATCTCGCGGCTGTGCATGGAGTCGTATCAGTGGCGGAACTCCGACATGAGGGTTTGCAGTTCGGCGGCCAACTTTTCAAGAGCGTGTGCGGACTTCGATGTGTCAGCCGCACCCACGGTTGTGGCGTGGGCGGCTTCGGCAACTCCTCCAATATTTTTGCTGATATCGGTGCTGCCTTTCGCGGCTTCAGCGAGCGTGCGGCCGATCTCGTTGGTGGTTGCGCTCTGCTCTTCGATGGCGCTGGCAATTGTGGTCTGAATGTCGCTGATCTGACCGATCACCTGACTGATCTGACTGATGGCCGATACAGCGCCGTTTGTATCACCTTGTATGGCCTCAATCTTGCGGCTGATGTCCTCTGTTGCCTTGGCGGTTTCCTTTGCGAGTTCTTTTACTTCGTTGGCAACTACGGCGAAGCCTTTGCCTGCCTCACCAGCGCGCGCGGCTTCAATGGTTGCGTTAAGCGCAAGCAGATTGGTTTGCTGCGCGATGGAAGTGATCACCTTGATGACCTGGCCAATCTCCGCGCTGCTCTGACCAAGTTTTGAAATCGTTGCGTTGGTTAATTCGGCGGTACGAACGGCGGATGTCGCCACACGAGTTGCCTCCGCTGTGTTCTTAGCAATCTCTTTGATACTGGCGCTCATCTCGTCGGCACCGGTGGCGACGGTCTGAACGTTATTGCTGACCTGTTCGGCGGCTGCGGAAACTACGCTTGCCTGGGTTGCGGTCTCATCAGCATTGGAGCCCATGGACTCGCTGACTTTCTTCAGCTCTTCTGCTGAACCGCTCAACGATGTAACGATACGCGCAACCTCTCCGAGCGTGGAAGCCACGGATCTGGAAAGCTTGCTGACGGAGCTGGCCAGAATGTCAAAATCTCCCGCGTACTTTTTTGTGACGTCGGCAGTAAAGTCTCCTTCAGCGAGCTTCACGAGGACGCCGCCGACGTCCTGCATGGGACCAACGACGGCGTCTAGCGTGGAGTTGAAACCCAGGATGATTTTGCGGAAGTCGCCGCGGTGCTTCGACAAGTCGGCGCGCATATTCAGTTTGCCTTCGGCTCCGGCTTGCGCCAACATCGTGGAGTCGGCAATCAAGGCATTAATGGTGGCGGATAATTTGTTGAAACCGTTTGTAAGCCGCTGCAGATCCCCTTTGTATGCTTCGTTGATCTGTTCACAATGAATGCCTTCACCGAGTTTCTCAAGAAGTTCCATCGAAGTGGTTAAGGGTTGCGCGATGGCTGCGAAAGCATCGTTGGTCGCTTCAACAATTTGCCGGTAACCACCCTGATGCTTGCTGACATCGGCGCGGATGGAGAAATTGCCTTCAGCTGCTTCCTTGGTCAGCAAAGCGATGTCAACCGCCATGGATTCAACCGCATTCTTGACGGATAGCAGGTTCTCATCGATTTTGCCGAACTGTTCTTTGGCGTCGGCGCTGTACTTTTCTGCCTCTTGGAGGTTGAAATCAAAGTCCACATCGCCCTGGGCAAGCTTTGTCAAATTGCTGGCGAGGCGATTGAGTTCGGTTTTTGTATAGTCCTTAGCTCGAACGTGCGCGTCGAGCATTTGATTCACTTCGAGGATCACGGCTTGCGAGCGACCACCCTTAAACTGGTCAGCATCACCCCGCTCGTTCAGGCGACCTTCGCGCGCGGCATTGGTGAGGCGTGACAACTCTTCCGATAACATCGCGTGCTGCGAGTTGTCTTCAATTACCTGCACGATGCCGATAACTTTTTGGTGCTCATCAAATCGCGGAGTAACATACGTGCGGATCGGCAATTTGCGGCCCTTGACTGTGCAAAGAGCCTCTCCGCCCAATGTGCGGCCCTCGCGAATTACGCGCGATGTGAAGCACGTTCCAGTGCGGCAGGCGTCATTGTCAAACAGATCCCACAATTTAAGACCGATGCTGGCTTGTTGCGTTGTTTCCGCCAGCAGAGCTGCGGCGCTGTTCAGGTATTCGATGTTGTGATCGCAGTCCATGACGACGACGGGTACCGGGGTTTCATCAATGTAGCTGGCTTTCTTCATGGAAAGATCAAACTCGGAGGCGATGTCGTGAGATACCCCACTCGCTTCTTGTGAAGCCCCGTTTCCGAGTGCCCAACCTAATCCCCAACCTTTTCCTGCCATGTTCACGTCCTCCAGTTTGTGTTGCTTATGCTGTCAATTCGTTTCCGGGCCACCCGGCACGCCGATGTTTACGGAGCGCTGTGTATTAAGTACGAGGAGCAGTTCCTTGTTAAGCTTGTAAACGCCACGGATGAGTTCGCGGCTGGTTTTGGAAAGTGTATCCGGGGCAACCTCAAAATCTTTGTCTTCCACTTCCACAACATCGCCGATCTCATCTACAAGAAGGCTCACGGCCCCATCGGCGGTGCGGACCACGACGTTCATCGGCAACTCGCTGTCGAGCCGATCCGGAACGCCGAGGCGACGGCGGAGATCGATGGCCGTGACGATCTGGCCACGCAGATTGATCAGTCCGGCGACAACGTCCGGCGCCAGTGGAACGCGGGTCATGTCAAGGCGCCGAATCACTTCCTGGACGGTTTCAACTTCCACCCCGAACAGGAGGCCCTTGATGAAGAATGTGCAGAACTGCTGCTGATTTGCACTCACGCGATCCCCCCGTTGCCTGTAATCGATGAAATCAGTTCCGGGACATTGAGCAGGTCTGTGACGTGCTGCTGAATGACGGCGGAACCAAGCAGATGACGGTTCTCCGCTTCCCGGGTGATCGATACGTGTTGATCGACGATGTCGAGTATCTCGTCCACGATCAGGCCAACGCTGCTGCCTCCCGCGGTATGCACGACAACCTGCAGGGAGCCTTCGCGAGCCGCGGGATTGGCCATTTGCAAGGCATCCGCGATGCTTACCAGCGGCATGATTTCCCCGCGATACTGAACGACCTGGCGATTTCCAGAACGCTCGATGGATTTACTGTCGAACTCTTCCAGGCGGGAAACCATCGAGAGTGGCACGGCGAGTTTGCCACGGTCTCCGACCCGGAAGAGCAGCCATGACTCGCGCTGTTCCGCTTCTTCGACGAGTTCGCCGGACTTGGCTTCTGCTCGATGTCCGGCGGAGTCTCCGGCCAGGGATGCACGCTGCGCAAGGCCAAGAATATCCAGAATGAGAGCGACTTTGCCGTCTCCCATGATGGTGGCTCCGGCGAAGCATGAGACCGTTCTCAGTTGCTTGGACAGAGGTTTGACCACAATCTCTTCAGTGTCATTGATGCCGTCCACAACAAGTCCGAACTGGCGGCTGTCAGCCTGAAGAACGACGATATTAATCGCGCTATCGTGATTGCCTTGAACCGGGCGCGCGAGCTTCAGTTCGCGTGTGAGATGAATGACGGGTAGAAGAGTCCCGCGCAGGCGGTACACGGATGCTTCCTGGATGCTCTCGATTCCGGTCTCTGCCGCCTTGCCTTCAAGTCGAACAAGTTCCACCAGGTTCACTTGAGGTATGGCGAAGCGTTCCCCGCCGGTGGTAACTATCAGGGCTGGAATGATGGCCAACGTGAGCGGAATCTTGATCTTCAATGTGGTGCCGCGCCCGCGCACGCTTGAGACATCGACCGTGCCGCCGATCTTCTCGATGTTGGTCCTGACGACGTCCATTCCGACGCCGCGTCCGGAGATGTTGGTGACCTGCTTTGCGGTAGAGAATCCCGCCATGAAGATGAGATTCCCAATGGCGCGGTCGGACATATTGGCGGCCTGCTGCGAAGGAACGATTCCCCGCTCGATTGCTTTCTCTTTGATCGCATTCAGATCGAGTCCGGCGCCGTCGTCGGAGATCTCGATATTGACCTGCCCTCCTTCATGAAATGCTCTCAGAAAGAGCAGTCCCTGCCGTGGTTTTCCGGCTGCCTCGCGCTCGGCCGGCTTTTCGATGCCATGATCGAGCGAATTGCGAACGATATGAGTGAGCGGATCCTTGATTGCTTCGATGATCGTTTTGTCGAGCTCGGTCTGGCTCCCTTCCATCTCAAGCCGCACTGATTTTCCCGTCGCATTGGAGAGGTCGCGCACGATGCGAGGAAATTTATTCCAGACGTTTCCGATCGGCTGCATACGCGTTTTCATCACCCCTTCCTGCAACTCGGTGGTGATCAAATTCAGGCGTTGAGCGGTGTTCAGGAACGCTGGATCCTTTTGAGTAGATGTGAATTGCAATATCTGATTGCGGGCAAGTACCAGTTCACCGACAAGGTTCATCACCTTTTCAAGGAGATTGACATCGACGCGAATGTTGCTGCTGATCGAATCTTCGCGTGACTCGGACTGTGCCGGGAGTGCGTCCTGAACAACTTGCTTCTGGATCTCCGCACTGGCCGCAAGAATTTCATCTGTTCGGTGTGGACCGTCCTTACACTGCGACTTGACGGCATTTGCAACAGCGTCGGGCTCGACGGCCTGCTGTTGGACGAGAATGTTACCGGTCAGATCGAGATTCGCGGCATGTGTCTTTTGGACTTCATCCGAGGCCGCCTTATTTACCCGGTCATGCGCCGTGAGGATGTCGGTCAGGGACTGGATCACCTCAGTCAGATCCATGTCGCCTTCTTCTCCAGTGCGCTCAACCGCGGCCAGCAGTTGGCGATCAACGTCTATCATCCTGAGCAGTGCGGAGGTTATCTCCGCATTTACATTGAGCTTGCCTTCACGCATGCGCGAGAGAATGCTTTCGCCCACGTGGTTGACCGACTCGAGTTTCTTGAGTCCGATGGTTCCGCCGGTTCCCTTGAGGGTGTGAACGGCGCGAAAAATCCTTGCAACCAGCTCTTTTGAATTCGGATTTTTTTCGAACTCGACGAAGTCGCGGTCAAGCTGGTCGAGAAGCTCGCCGCCCTCGATTAGAAATTCCTGGATGAATTCGTCCATGGCAATGACTCCCAGACAAAAAGGCAAGTACGATTTCACCTGCATCCGGACTTTGGATCGTCACGCGCAGCAAGTGTTGCTTTGCCCGCGATGGAAGTGAACGACCGGGGTGAAGCGGTATGCGCACAATCATCTTCAGTGTGAACATCGGAGAACGTGGACAAAAACTTGAATCCCGTTTCAGGAGACGAAGAACCTGCGTGTGAATCAGCTCACGCCAGGGGGAGTCAGACGGGAGGCGAGTGCAAGACGGAGTACGCATTGTTATGCGATGATTGTGCCCGGAAGATGCACCCCACTGTCGAGATGAAGGATATGAGTTTGGCGGAACCCGTAGCAGCCGTGGCGATCGTGCGCGCGCGCGTCCCAAATGAGTCCATCTTGCTGATCCGCCGCTCGGAGCGTAAGGACGATTCCTGGTCGGGGCATTGGTCGTTTCCAGGCGGACGGCGTGACCCGGACGACCGAGACCTGCTGCATACCGCGTTGCGGGAACTTGAAGAAGAGTGTGGGGTCCGTCTTGAACGCGAGCAGATGGAAGCCGCGCTACCCTTTGTGCTGGCAAGGCGGCGAACTGGCCCCTTCGTACTGGTCGCTCCATTTGTATTCGACATAGAAGGCGAGTTGCCTACTCAGGTCGATCATCGAGAGGCAGTCGAAGCCGTGTGGGTTCCACTTAGCGTCTGGTTTGATCCTGGCCGTCACTCCCTCAGACCAGTGCCGGGATTTGCTGGAGATACCCTCTTTCCGGCAATCGATCTAAACGGAATACCGCTCTGGGGATTCACTTACAGGCTTGGGACGAGTTGGCTTGGGTTGCTCCCCGCGCAAGGTGCAGTTGAGCAGGCAGGCTTCGCCGTGGCCAATCACATCCTGGAATTCGTGCTTTCGCACGGATTAAAACTAAAGAGCTTTTGGGAAGACCGCCTGGAAGATATTGGAGCGGGAAGGCAGTCAGTGAAGGTTGCCGTGGTGGAAGGTTCTATTCCCGCCGACAGGGTGATTGCGCATTTTGCGACTTCTGGAGAGACGCTCCCGCAGATTAATCTGCTGGAGATTCAGCCAGACCGCATTCGAATCTTAGGACTCGCGTTTGAGGGGTATCTGATCCTGGCGGCAAATTAGGAAGCGGTATCCCGTTTTGAGCACTCATCAGTCATTCCCATCTTCAAGTCTTCCATCCATCGACCGGAATGGTTAGAGTACGCCTTCGATCTGCGCGTAAATCTGTTCGTCGGTGAAATGGCGAACCTTGATCGCTCCTGCGGGACAAGCTGCCGCGCAACAGCCACACGCTTTGCAGACAGCGCTGATGATGTGACTAACATGTTTTTCCGAATTGAACTCGATTGCGCCGTAGGGACATAGCGAATTGCAGGCGCGACAGCCAGCGCAGAGTTTGTCCTGGACTTCTGAGTACACTGCATCCACTGCGATTTTTCCCTGCGCAACCTTGCCTAGAATACGGGCTACCGCAGCGCGGCCCTGAGTGATTGACTCGGGGATGTCCCTTGGGAACTGACAGGCTCCGGCGATGTAAACGCCGTCGGTTGTAGTGGCGACGGGGTCGAGCTTGGGGTGGCTTTCAATGAACCATCCGTCTTTGTCGCAACTGATGTTGACGAGGTGCGCGACCTCCGCGGCATCCTCGCGGGGTTCCATGCTGACCATGAGAACGACAAGGTCGGCCGGCATCTCGATTTCTTCGGCGGAGAGCTGCTCTTTGAGTGTGATGAGCATGCCGCATCCATCTTCGGGAGCCGCCTCACGAATAGACGGCAGCTCACCCTTGGCAAACATCACGAAAGAGGTTTTCGCTTCGGAGCACTTGCGGTAAAAGTCCTCGCAACCTTTTCCAAAGGACTCGATGTCCGTGTACAGATTGGCAACGCGCGTATTGGGTAGCGCCGATTTAATCTCAAACGCGTACTTGAGCCCCGCTGTACAACACACGCGCGAGCAATAGCCATGGAATTGCTTGCTTCGCGATCCTACACAGTGAATGATGGACACATAGCGCGGCAGCTTGCCGGATTTTGTTTGCAACTTGCCGGTGCGCAACATCGCTTCCAGTTCGAAGGATGTAATCACGTCGGGGAGTCGGCCGTATCCATACTGCTCGATACGGGAAGCATCGAATTCCTTGTATCCGGTGCAGACCAGCACGGAGCCGGCGTCGAGTTCCAGAGATTCGCCATCCTCGGTTCGCAGGCGGGGCTTGAAGTTTCCGTTGAATCCCTTCAGCTCCGTCAGTTCGGAATTGAGGAAGAGGCGAATGTTGGGGTGGCGCTCGACACGTGAGATCCAGGCTCGCAGGAGGTTCTGCGCAGAGTCAAGATAAGGCGCTGTGAGATCCAGGCGCGCTACATTGCCGCCGAGGTGATCCTGCTTCTCGACGAGATAGACCTGCTGCCCGGCATCGGCCAGTTCGAGTGCTGCGGTCAACCCGGTAACGCCGCCTCCGAGGACAACGGTGGATGCGCACATGGGCGCCGAGCGGCTCTCAAGAGATTCGTTGAACTTTACGCGCTGCACCGCGGCGTGTACGAGAGCTCTGGCCTTCTCGGTGGCTGCGGCGGTGTCGTCGTGAATCCAGCTGCACTGCTCGCGGATGTTTGCCATCTCGAGCATGTATGGGTTTAGACCTGCACGCTTGATAGCGCCGCGGAAAGTTGCTTCGTGCATGCGCGGGCTGCAGGAGGCGACGACGACGCGGGTAAGAGCGTTCTCCTGGATGTCCTGGAGAATCATTTCCTGGCCTGGATTCGAGCACATGTACTTATACGAACGGGCGATGGCAACGCCGGGAATTTTCAACGCCGATGCGGCGACGGCGGCTACATCGACAATCTTGCCTATGTTGGTTCCACAGTTACAAACGTAAACGCCGATCCGCTCTTCCGCCATGGTTGCTCCGTTCCCTACGCTCGTGGCTGCAGCGTTACGAGGTTCGTGGTCTTTTCAGCCTGGGCTGCCTGTTGCAGTTGCGAGAAATAAATTGCCAGTGGACGATATGCCAGATGCGACCACTTGCTGAATGGCACTTCAAGCCCGAGCATGGGGACCACACCCATGAGATGCACGATATAAATGATGTTTGCCGCCATGGGTAGCCCTGCACGATGGAGGATGTGCTGCAGGATTCCGGTGACAGTGACGAAAAGCAGTAGCCCGAGGAACATCCAGTCGGATTCATGCGAGTGCCGATGGTAGGCAGCGTCCCTCTTTAGACGTCCGCGAATCGCGAAGATAGAGGTCGCAACAAGGCCGACAGCAGACAGGTATCCGAAAACGTGAACATACCAATTTATCTGCGGTCCTGCTTGCATGTATTTCAGAAAGACCATGATGAGGACCAGCATGGTCAGGTAACTGAGCACCAGTGCAAGGTGATTGGCCCATGGAGTTTTGTTCTCGCAATGCCGAAATCGCTTCTGAGTGAAAAAGTGAAGCGGCAGCAGCGGCAGGAAGTGCAGGTACATCGAGGCCGGTACCGGAACCGAGTGCTCATTGCGCATGGTGAAGTGCCACATGCGGAGACAATTGATGAGTAGCAGCAGTCCGAGTATGGCGCCCATAGTCCAGTCAAAGACGTGGATGGCGTGCGCGGGAAGAAATGCGCCAGGCCCGTCATACACGGAGAGGTTACCGCCTCCGAAAAAGAATCCGAAGATCGAGAATCCAGCTCCCGTCAACAGTGCAACGCCGAGGACGGCCGTGAGCTCTGAGCTCCATGAGCGATAGAGCATCCGTGAAAGGCCAGTGAAATCATATTGCGCGGTGAGCCAGCGGCGTACGCCCATCATGGTCTCGCCGGGTTCGGCACCGCGCGGGCACTGGTCAGAACACTTGCCACAGTAGTAACAGAGCCAGGGATCGAGTGCGGATCGCAGCGGTTTTTCAAGGCCCATTTGAAGATAGCGCATGGATTTGCGCGGGAAGACGTAAGGATCGTCAGAGTGCGAACAGGCTGCGCTGCAGTTGCCGCACTGATAGCACTTGGCGACGTCTTTGGCCCCGAAGAGCTCCAGTTCATCGATCAGGTCCGGATTTACGCGAAGTGCCATGTTCTTCCTTTTCCTCTCGCTCATTTACGAACGCTGGGGCGATACCGTTGTCTGTTCCCACGCATCCTGCGGAACGGTGTTGCGGTCTTCCTTGTTTCTACTGCCTACGATGGAACGCAGGGCTTCGGCAGCAGCTGCGGACGCCTGGGCCACTGTATCCGGAATGTCTTTTGGTCCCTGGCAGACCCCGGCCACATAGATTCCATCGCGACCTGTAGAGTTCGGCTCTGAGTTGTAGTTCAACTCCCGGAACCATCCGTCGGAATCCATCGGCACATGGAGTTTCTCTGCCAGTTCAGCGGAACCGTGCGATGGCTGTAATCCGACAGAGAGTATGACCATGTCGACCGGAACATTGATCAGATGTTCGGCGATCACGTCTTCACCGTGAATATAAAGCTGCGAATCTATTTCCTTGACGGTGGCCGTGCGTCCGCGCACAAGGGATACGCCCTCTTCGCGGATACGCTCGTGGAACTCCTCGTAGCCTTTGCCGAATGCGCGCATGTCGATGTAGTACTCGTAGCACTTGGCTTCCGGGAGTTTCTCACGCACAAGATGGGCAAACTTGAGCGAGTACATGCAGCAGACACGCGAGCAGTACGGGTTGTAATTACGGTCGCGCGAGCCAACGCAATGAATGATGGCAACGGCCTTTGGCTTGGGGCCGTCTGGCTCAAAAACCCACTCGTCGGCCTTGGTCTTCTTGTTCTGCCGCTTCGTCTTCATCACGATTTTGCCGCCGGTCGGTCCGGAGGCATTCGTCAGGCGCTCGAATTCAAGGGAGGTTAAAACGTTGGGGTAAGTGCCATAGCCGTAACGCGGGAGGCGGGTTGCGTCCAGGGTGTCATACCCAGTGGCGACAATGATGTTTCCAACCTCGAGCGAGACAACTTCGTCCTTCGCATCGAGATGAACCGCGTCTTTGGAGCACTTCTTGGCGCAAGCACCGCATTTCTTTCCGCCGCTCTGAACCCAGGTGCAGTAGGCTGGATCGATCATGTAGGCGTTGGGCACGGCCTGGGGGAAGGGAATGAAAATCCCTTTGCGGGTCGCAATGCCCATGTCGAACTCGCTGGCCACGGTCACGGGGCAGAAACGGGCGCAGTCGCCACAGGCAACACAGGCACTGGCATCGACACGGGTGGCGTGCTTCAGCACCTTCACGTTGAACGCACCGAGGCTCCCAGTTACTTCCTGAACTTCGGAGAGCACCAGCAGTTCGATATTTTTATTCTGGCCGACGGCCACCATCTTCGGAGTAAGGATGCAGGCTGCGCAATCCAGTGTGGGGAAGGTCTTATCGAACATCGCCATACGTCCGCCGATGGTTCCGGTGCGTTCGACGAGATAAACCTTGTGACCCGACTCCGCAATTTCAAGAGAGGCCTGGATGCCGGCAACGCCACCGCCGATTACCATGGTTGCGGTGTTAAAGAATGTGCCAGGGGCTGGCTCAGGGGGCAGGGTGAAGGGAATGCCTTGGACAGCAGCGGCGAGCACGGCCTTGGTACGGTCCGGGGAGGTCGCATCGCCGCGCTCTCCGAAGGAAGCCAGGTGGACCTGATCGCCATTACCACCCGCAAGGGCGAGAGCTCGGGAGAATGCGGGCTTGAAGAAGCCAGGGTGCTCCGAAGCGAGAACGACGGCGCTCAGTCCGGCCTGACGAAACACAAGGGCCAGTGCCTCCGGATCCAATCCAGTCGATGCTGCCAAGGTGCGCACCATGCTCACGCCGGGTAACTGGGAGGCATAGTCGGCAAGGTTTTGAAGATCCTTGGCCGCAGAGGCGTCTTCACCGGAATGAAGGAAATACACTCCGATGCGCCCCATAGCCGGGTCTGGGTTCTTGCCTCGTGCGCCAGACGTCACTTTTAATTCGCTCTTCATTGAAACCTTCCGTGTTCGCGGCACGCTGTTCGCATTTAGAACTCAGGCGGCATAGCCTTGATCTGCTCTGCGGTGAACACTGGGCCGTCCTTGCAGACATAGGTCGATCCGATGTTGCAGCGTCCACATTTACCAAGACCACATTTCATTCGATTTTCCAACGTCGTATAGATTCGTTCGCCCGGAAATCCAAGTTTGGTCAGCACCGGCAAAGTGAACTTGATCATGATGGGAGGTCCGCAGATCACCGCAAAGGTGTCTTCCGCAGTGCTTACCGCCTGTTCTACCGCGGTTGGGATGCGGGCTACCAGGCCCTTCCAGTCCGGGGTTTCGCCACCCGGGTCGACCGCCAGGCAGAGCTTGAGATCGGAGCGTTGCGCCCACTCTTCGAGTTCGCGTTTGTAAACCAGATCGCCGACGGTGCGGGCTCCATAAACAATCGTGACGTCCTTGAACTGATCGCGCAGATCGAGCACGTTCCAGATGGCGCAGCGCACGGGTGCCAGGCCGATGCCTCCGGCGATGAACACAACCGAATGGCCCTTCATCATCTCGATCGGGAAGTGGTTGCCATAAGGTCCCCGGAAGCCCAGAGTGTCGCCAACGGCGAGGCGACGGAGTGCCTGAGTTACCTTTCCGGTGGCCTTGAAACTACACTCGATGTAGCCCGCGCGGGTGGGCGGAGAAGCGATACAGAAGGTGCTCTCGCCTTCGCCAAAGACGGAGTACTCGCCAAACTGTCCCGCTGAGAACTGGAACTGTTCGGCAATTTTGGCGTCTTTGAACTCAAGCTTCAAGGTGCGGGTATCGACGGTTTCGTCGGTGATCTCGCAGATCCGCATGAGATGAGGCTGATAGATGTTCATTGTGCGCTCCCCTCAGGCTCGGCCTTCGACAGCGCAACCAGATTGCCGACGATCTCGGGGAGGTCCATGCCCCCGGGACACACCCTGGCGCATCGGCCGCAGCCTGTACACAAGATTTCACCAAAGCGGGTGGGATAAATCGAGAACTTGTGTTCAATCCGTTGCCGGAACCGCTCACTCTGGCTTTGCCTTGGATTGTGTCCGGAAGCATGAAGCGTGAACTTTGAGGTCTGGCAGGAGTCCCAATTTCGACGGCGTGCGCCTTCCTCTGAGCTGTCGTGTTCATCGACAATGTCAAAACAGTGGCAGGTCGGGCAGACCCCGGCGCAGGCTCCGCAACCGTGGCAGCGCAGCGCAATTGTCTTCCAGACGGGATGGTCGTAGTGCGAGGCGAGCCAGCCAGCGAATTCGGCTGGAATGGCGGCCAGATTATTTGCGATTTTTCCGCGCGCTTCCTGTTGTGCTGCTTCGGCGCCGGCTATAGCGGCTTCGCTTGCATCGGTCGCTCCGGGGCAACGCTGTAATAGCGCCTTGCCCTTCGGCGTGATCGCATTTGCAAGATATCCACCCTCAACCGGAATGAGCAGCAGGTCCGTTCCACGAGACGAATCAGGTGCCAAGCCGACTGCGGTGCAGAAGCAGGTATGGTCCATCACCGAACAAAGAAAACTCACGATGGTGGTTGCGTCGCGCCTTCCGAACCAAAGTTCGTCGCGATAATCCCAGCCCATGACTTTATCTACAATTTCCAATCCTGCAACATCGCATGGGGTGGCGCCCAGAATGACCTGCGGGGGAGCGACAGTGGGCACTTCCCGGATCTCGACGCCTTCTTTCGTCTGGCGGTATTGCAGCAAGACCTCGCTTGGGGGAAGGAAGAATTCCTTCAACGAACGTCGCGTTACACGTACACCCAGAGCTGCGTCTTCCAACTTCTGGATGGGAAGATAGTCAATCTGTTCGAGATCGTCGGCGGCACGAACCGGTGCTATGACGCGAGTCCCTGAGGCGACCAGGTCGGCCGCCAGCAGCGCCAGATCATGATGGGAGAGAAATCTGTGCGTCACCGGATGAACTCCTCGTCGTCATCTGTGCGAAAGACACCCATGGGCGCGGGCACTGTGGGATCCTCGCAGGCAGCGTAGTCAAAGCGCTTCTTCACCGCGTCGGCAACATAGCGGGCGAGCAGTCCGAGAGGGATATGTTCGGGGCAGGCGCGCTCGCATTCAAGACAATCGACGCAGCGGCCGGCTTGGTGCAGGACTCGCATGGTTTGCCAAGCGCGATTGGCCCGCGGCGTAGGCGAGGGATCAATCCATTGCGGCTGGCCTTTATCTGCCGTGCATTGCACGCAGAAGCACATGGGGCATGCCTCGCGGCAGGCATGGCAACGTATGCAGCGCGCCAGCTCCTCATTCCAAAAACTCCAGCGTTCGGTGGGCGTCATCTCTTCAAGCGCGGCGATTTGCTCGGTGCGCCGGGGATTCACCGGGGGTTCAGGCGGCAACTCTCCGAGAATGTGGTCATAGAGCTTCGGGTCGCGTACGTCACAACCCGCACACCGGACCGAAACAGTTTCGCTCGTAAGTTCGGAATCGACTTCAGAATTTTCCAGCACTCCACCGCAACGCATCGCGATAACAACGATGTTGCCGCGCTCAACTTGCTTTTCTCGAATCAATCCGGCGACCGAGCGCGCGTCACAGCCTTTCACCACAATGGCTGGCTTCCCTAGTTGCGCTACCTGCTTGCGTCGTGGATTCAGGTATGTCGCTAAATTCTGGACGCAGCGTTTGTCGAATACGAGTTTGCCGGTCTGCGCTGGATCGGTGATGAAGGCTGCACGCACGCCGCGCGGCCCTTCTTCGTATCCTATGACGACCTTGACGACGTCGTCCGCAAGTAGCTGCCGGGAGAGTTCCTGTAGCTCTTTCATCTCTACTCACCGCCTTTCTGGTTCAGCGGTACGCAAGATGGCCCGAGCTCCTTGACGCGGGAGGTTGTCTGATTAACTACTTCCTGCCACTTGTTGCCTTCCGAGGCGGAGACCCAGGAGAAGGTCACGCGGTTGTTTTCGACACCCATGAAATCGAGAAGATCATGCAGAATCGCAAAGCGGCGACGGGCATAGTAGTTGCCGGTACTGTAGTGACAGTCGCCGGTGTGACAACCACTCACAATTACTCCGTCCGCTCCACGTTCAAAGGCTTTAATGATGAAAAGGGGATTGACGCGGCTGCTGCAGGTAAGCCGAATGACGCGGACGTTGGGGTCCATCTTGAGACGGCTGGTACCTGCCAAATCGGCGCCCGTGTAGGTACACCAGTTGCAAACGAAAGCTACGATCTTTGGAGTCCATGTAGTATCGGTCCCCGGCTTAACATCATCGGACATGACAGGCCTCGCCAAGAACTTCGGTTCAAAATTCCTCGATTCGACATCAGTCGGCTACATGGTCGAATCCGTGATTCCACCCGCTTGGGCACTTATGCTGCATAGGATAACGCTACGCGGTCCCGCAATTATGTGATGGTCGGCACAATCTCGAAAACTTAGTGTGGGCTTGGAAGCTAAGGGTAAACGGCCACCCAAGCTCATCGGTACATGACGATATAGACCACATAAATAGCCCTCAATTCGACCTAGGCATGCAGCAGCAGTTCAGGCTGGGTTTCTTCTATTCTGGTATGCGATGCCGCAGACACTCCCTTTTGAACGCCATTCTTCTTGGGGTCTTTCAGCAGGACGATCAAAGGAATCATGGCGAGAAAGACTAAGCCCATGACCTTAAACGCCTCGACAAAAGACAGCATGGCGGCATGCTGTTGCACCTGTCCGAGCATTGCACCGTAGGCCTGGCGGGAAGCAGTCACGGGATCGTATCCCTTGAGTACGAAGAATTGCGTGAACTGGTGGAGTTGCGCGCTGACATGAGGCTGGCCAGAGCGAATATGTTCAATCAGGCGGCTCTGATGCATTTGCTGGCGACGTGCCAACAGGGTCGTCATCATCGCGATTCCGACACTTCCGCCGATGTTGCGCATTAGATTGAAGATACTGGTGGCGTTGCCCATCTTTTCGCGCGGAACATGAGACATTGCGGCAGCGGAGAGGGGAATAAATATGCATGCAACGGCTCCTCCCTGCACGGCCTGTGGCCAGAAGATATCCCAATAGCCAGCGTTCAGATTAAGTCCGGAGAACATGAACATCGTCACGGCGCCGACCAGAAATCCAATAATGAGGAGTTTGCGCACGTCCACCCGGCTGGCGATAGCACCCACGACAAATGTCAGCGCAAAAGAGCCCAACCCGCGTGGAGAAAGGGCCAGTCCCGCCTGCATGGAAGGATAATTGAGCAGGGTTTCCAAATACTGGGGCAGCAGAACAAGGCTGGCATACAGGCAGAAGCCCACAGCAGACATCAGCAGCACTCCAACGCCAAACGAGCGGTCTTTGAGTGCGCGCAGATCGACAATCGGATTCTCTACAGTCATCTCGCGGATAACGAAGGCAAGCAATCCAGCGATGCAGAGAAATGCTTCTATGCGTATATCGCGGGAACCAAGCCAGTCTTTACGCTGTCCCGTATCCAGAAGTATTTGCAACGCTCCCAGACCGAGGGCGAGCAAGCCAATGCCCCAGAGATCCACGCTCGCGTCATTCTTGCGTTTGATGTACGAAGGATCGTGAACGTAGCGCGTCATCATGATCAGCGAGAAGACGCCCACAGGTATGTTGAGGTAGAAAATCCAGCGCCAGGTGTAGTTGTCGGTAATCCAGCCTCCGAGAGTCGGACCCACGATTGGTGCGACGATGATTCCGAGGCCGAAAGCCGCCATTGCCTGTCCGTGTTTCTCCTTTGGAAAGGTTTCAAGCAGGATCGCCTGTGCCAAAGGTTGCAATCCGCCGCCTGCCAGTCCTTGTAGCACTCTGAAGATAATCAACTGTGGAAGACTGGTGGCCATTCCGCAGAGCAGGGAAGCAATGGAAAATCCCGCAACGCAGGCCAGGAGCATCCTTCGACGGCCAAAGTAGGTGGCGAGCCATCCGGCCATCGGCAGGATGATCGCATTGGCTACCAGGTAAGAGGTAACGACCCAGGTTCCCTCTTCATATGTGGCGCTCAGATTCCCGGCGATGTGAGGAATCGAGACATTCACGACCGTAGTGTCGAGCACCTCCATAAAGGTGGCGAGCATTACGGCAATCGTTATAATCCACGGATTTACCAGTGGGAGGGACTCGGTTGTCTTCATGTAATCTGCTTGGAACGTTGCAGGTTATCGCGGTCCCGAGTGCGGGTCTGTGACGTGGAGCACTTTTGCGTGTTATCAATCTGCGGCTTCGTGAACTGAGCGAGTATGCTGCCGTGGTGGATGCCGGGATGGACTATGTCGCTGAGGTCGGCCCTTGGATGAGGTTGCTGCCGGTGACGGAGCTACCTTGGGCAGCCGGGACATCGCATAACAATTAAGAGACCTGAGTTCTACCAGGGAAGATTTGTGAGCGGTTAGCTGTGGAACCGAGTCATCATTTTACGTTTGACGAGCAGGGAAAAGCCGGATATAGATTTGCTTGGATTTCGGTGCTCAACGGCTTGCAGGTGTTTTGGCTGAAAACACTTGCAATTGATTAGGTACACTCGTTTAGCAGCGTCTCAGTTTCGCATTTCAGGTGGATTTCAGGTCTTGGGGGAGGTTTGCATGTCAAACAAGGAACAGTATTGCCACAAGCGTATGAGTGCTTGCGATGCCGTCCGTAATGTGAAAACCGGGGAGACCATCGTGGTTTCAACCGGAGTTGGCGAGCCTCCGACGCTCCTGACTGCGCTTTCGGAACAGCGCCGGGACTTCCATAACGTCAAGGTTTCCCAGATTCTGCCCATTCGAAAATATGGGTATTATGATCCGGAAACAGTCGAGAACGTCCGGCACGAGGCGTATTTCTTCGGCAGTCCTTCGCGGCCGGGCGGTCAAGCTGGTTGGCTTGATTACATCCCCGCGTATTTTTACGAACTGCCCATACTCATCGAGCGCAATCTGATTCCGGCCGACGTCGTCTTCAGCATGGCCTCGCCGATGGACGAGCACGGGTATTTTTCCCTCAGTCTTGGCACCGACTACACCATGGCGGCGGTCAAGAAGGCGCGGGCGGTCATTTTGGAAGTTAATCCAAACGTCCCTTATGCAAATGGAAACTGCCATGTGCATATCTCACAGGTTTCCGCCCTCGTGGAAAGCGAGGAACCTGTGATGGAAGTGGGACTGCCGAAGATCGGACCGGTGCAGGAAGCGATCGGCAAGTACGTGGCCGACATGATTCCCGACGGCGCGACCTTACAGATTGGTTATGGCGGCATTCCGGACGCCGTAGTCATGCAGCTTATCGACAAGCATGACCTCGGCATCCACACCGAGATGGTCGGCGATGGAATCATGTGCCTGGTCGAGGCGGGTGTTGTCACGAACCGTAAGAAGAACTACAACAACGGCAAGATAGTGGCCACATTCGCCCTGGGTTCCAAAAAACTATACCAGTTCATGAACCGCAACCCAGCTCTGGAGATGCACCCGGTCAATTTCACCAACGACCCCGCCCTCGCGGGCAAGAATGACAACCTGATCGCCATCAATGCGACCATGCAGGTGGATCTCATCGGCCAATGCGGCTCCGAAAGCCTGGGCTGCACGCCTCACTCGGGCACAGGCGGGCAGGCCGACTTCGTCCGCGCAGCCAACAGATCCAACGGCGGAAAGGCAATCATTGTTCTGCCATCGACGGCGAAGAACGACACCATTTCCCGGATCGTTCCGACCCTGACCCCCGGAACCCATGTGACGACCACCAAGAACGATGTCAATTACGTGGTCACCGAATTCGGTCTTGCCCAATTGCGGGGCAAGTCGGCAAAACAAAGGGCGCAGGAACTGATAGGCATCGCTCACCCCAACTTCCGCGAGGAACTGACCGAGCAAGCGAAACGCATGAAGATTCTATAGGGCCTTGAAATTTGTAGGTCACGGAAGCCTGGGCAGTCCGGACGCAATCAAGCGGATCTGGCTGCCCAATCTACTTCGGTTGTAGAACTATTTGTTTAGCCACACGGCATTGCCGCCCACGCAATTATTTGAAATTTTCGACCAGCGTGATGTTGCTGGAGACTTCTGTGATGTCGGTGAACAGGAGCCAGGTGCTATTGCGTGAGACGGTAATTCCGGCAAAGGGCGGCGGGGTGTGGTCTAGCTGGAGGACTCGGGTGACGGCTCCGGAGGTGGCGTTCTTGAATTCTATGGCGTTGTTGCGGAGGTAATAGACACCCTCGGGGGTGAGGCTCCAGTAGCCCCAATAGCCTAGACGCGGAGAGTCGAGAACTTTTTCTTCGGGGTGTTCCGGAGTTGCTCCGGCGATAGGGGCGCGCCAGAGTCCGGCTACATCGGCCTTGGTGTAGTAAAGCCAGCGGCGGTCGGGCGATTCGGCTGCGATGAAGCCTCCGCCACGGGTGACCTGCTGCGGTTCGCCTCCGTTGGGAGAGACCTTCCAGACCTGCCAGGAGCCGCTGCGGTTGGAGCTGAAGTAGATCCACTGGCCGTCATGCGACCAACTGGGGACGATGTCGTTGCTCTCGCCCGACGTGGCAGCCTTGGGGAGTGAGCCTTCTGTGGTCATGAAGAAGATGTGGCTATGTCCGTTTGGACGGGCGTCAAAGGCGATGCGGGTTCCGTCGGGCGACCAACTGGGGCTGCCCGTCAGAGGACCAGCGAAGCTGGTGAGTTTGACGGGGGAGGAGCCGTCTCCGTTACAAAACCAGATCTCCTGGGTGCCGGAACGCCAGGACTGGAAGGCGATGCGGCTACCATCGGGTGAGTAATGTGGCGAAGAATCCTGCAAAGTACCGGAGAAAAGTGGCGTGAATCTTGCTCCGTCCTTGCCGTTTGCCGAATGGAGATTGACGCGCATGATGCTCCAGTTCGACTTGCTCTTGGAGTAGGCCAGGCGATTTCCCTTGGCAGCGACGGCTGGGCCCGTAGCGTCCTCTCCGCCGACCTCGATGCGCTCGGGAGTGGCACCTTTTTCCAGCCGCAAACGCCAGAGGGAAGGACGGCCTCCGCGGTCGGAGGAAAAGATGATGGATTGGCCGTCGGCGTCCCAGGCGAGGCTCTCAACGGCACGATTGTCGAAGGTTACGCGGCGAACGTCGGAGCCGTCGGCTTCCATTATGTAGACATCGCGGATAGCAGCCTCGATGGCTCGGATGAAGGCGATGCGGGTTCCGTCCGGAGAAAAGACAGGATCGCCGTCGCCATCCCAACGCTCGGGCGGAGTGCTGATGCTGTGCGCCTGCAGGGAATCGAGAGTAAGAGAGAATATCCGTGAGGGTGTGCTGGCGGACTTCCCGTCGGGAAAGACGAGGCGCTTGCCGTCGGGAGACCATGAGAGAGCTCCGCGCTCCCATTCGATCTTGCCGGTCGGGGTGAATATCTTGCGGGCGGTGCCGCCATTGGCAGGCAGGAGGTAAATTCCGCGATCCGCGTCAGAGAAGCGGAGAAAGGCGATAAAGCGTCCGTCGGGAGACCAGACGGGGCTGAAGTCTTCGGCTGGATCGCTTGTTAGTCGGAGCGGAGTCTCGGCTCCGATGACCTTTACGTAGATGTCATAGTTGTCGCGGCTGGAACCGTTCCAGACGAAGGCGACCTGATTGCCATCCGGCGAGAAGGCTGGCTGGCTCTGGTTGCCGGGGTAGGAGGTAAAGGGAACGGTGCGTAGAGCGCTGGCGGAATGACGTGGGGCCCGCGGCGTCCAAAAATGCCACGCCAGGACAGCGACGAGGAGGACGACGGAGGCCGAGACCAGAGAAGGAATCCAGAAGTTTAGGCCCCAGGTGCGCTGCTGGTCTGGCGCAGGTGCCGGAGGTAAGACGGGTGGCGCGGCAGCAGGAGCTACTACAGCGGAGACTGCGGAGCCGGAACCATTGCCAAGGGAGTGAGCGGCGGGTGCGACAGGCGGAGGGACACTCTCGGCTGAAACTTCGACCTGGGCGATGAGACGATACCCAGCCTTGGGGATGGTCTGCACGATTCGGGGAGCGCGGGCGTCATCTTCGAAGGCGCGCCTGATTTCGCTGATGCTGCGGGTGAGTACGTCCTCGCCCACAAAGGTGTCTGGCCAGACGGCTTGGATAAGACGATCCTTCGACAACACTTCGTTGGAATGGGCAGCGAGGTGGACGAGCACCTGCATGACCTTCGGTTCCAAGTGGTGAGACTGGTCACCACGGCGGATACAGTTCAACTGGGGCTGAACCTCCCAGTCCGCGATGTGGAAATCTCCTTTCAAGCGCGCGACCTCTCCGAAGTAAATGAATACACGCCATTATACCCGTTCTTAAACGGCAAACAGGTTGAGTTGCGGGTGCGTGTAACAGGCTGAAACATCGAGCTAAAGCGCCCTCGGAAAACCCTCAAGAAAGCTTTTGATTCGCTCCAGTGACTTTGAAAGGCTGATTGGGATAGTTTGCGTGAGTTTGTTCGAAAGCATTGCGATGCATGTATCGTAAGCAGGGTACAAAGTGGGAAAGAGGCTGCGGACGGGAATGCAGGCTCTTCTCGGCAGGCGCAAGACAAGAGAGGTAGTCACTTATGGCCAGTATCCCGACGCACGGGTTTTCCGGCGAATGCGGGAACAGGCCAAGTCGCAGAGTGACCCCAAATGCAAAACACAAACTTGCATTTGAAAACCGAGCCAAGCACGTCAGAAAGCGGCAGAATGCCGCAAGAACTGACGGCTTTCACATTCACAGAACTCCTACAGGGGAGGAACCGGATATATGAAAGAAAGATACGCGTCTCAGGTGTTGCACGAGAGCGGAAACGGATGGTCGCGCCTGATAAGCCGACTGCTTCCGCTCACGATGTTGACTATGTTGCTATGTAGCATGGTCTTTGGGCAGGTTACTTCAGGAACAATCTCTGGAACCGTAAAAGATCCGAGTGGTGCGGTGGTTCAGGGAGCCAAGATTGCCGCGAAATCGGCAGCGATTGGCGTAACCCGCGAAGTAACGGCAAACGCGACAGGCGATTTTGTTCTTCCGAACCTGCCGCCGGGCACTTACACGATTACGGTCGAGGCTGTCGGCTTTAAAAACCTTGAAAGCAGAGGCTTTATCCTGAGCGTCACCGATCACCTGAACGTGGGAACCCTGACCTTGCAGGTTGGAGCGGCGAGTTCAGAAGTTACGGTTGCCGCCGAGGTGGGTCAAATCCAGTTGCAGGCGGACTCGGGCGAACGTTCGGATCTGATCACGGGCAAGCAGTTGAACGATATTGCCATGAACGGCAGTAACGTTCTGGACTACATGAAGTTGATTCCGGGCGTTTCGGGTATGTACGACGGCCATGTGTCTGGTACGGGCGGCCTGAGCGCGATCAACATCAACGGAACCCGTGCGAATCAGCACGAGTTTACGCTGGACGGCTCGTCGAACGTCGATACCGGCGACAATGGCGGAACGCACGTCACGATCAACACGGACGCGATCGCAGAAGTTAAGGTCCTGACCTCAAATTACCAGGCCGAGTTTGGCAAAGCTGCCGGAGGCCAGATTGTGCTGGTCAGCAAGGGCGGCACGAACGAGTTTCATGGAAACGCCCGCATCTCCCATCGTAATGAGGGGATGAACGCGAACAACTATTACGCAAACCAGAACAAGACAGCAATTGCAAAGTATCGCTACAACTTTGCCGGTTACCAGGTCGGCGGTCCGGTAATTGTTCCGGGTACCAGCTTCAACAAGAACAAGGACAAGCTGTTCTTCTTCTGGAGCCAGGAATATTACCAGCAGCTGATTCCCTCGGCAGATGTGACGCAGTTCTACACTCCGACGGCATTGGAGCGTGCAGGTGACTTCTCTCAATCGGTGGACGGCAATGGCAAACCAATCGTCATTTCGAGCCCTTACTTCACCGATAACAAGATCAACACTGCAGCGCTTTCAGCAACGCAGCTAAATGTTTTCAACCAGATGAAGAAGATGCTGGCCCTGTTCCCGCTTCCGAATGTGAGCGGTTATGGTGGTGCAAGCGGTCAGAACTACAACTACTCGACAACTTTGTCTTATCCTGACCCGCGTCGTGAAGATATTTTGCGCGTGGATTATCAGCTCAGCAAAAACGAGCGCTTCTTCGGCCGCTGGATCAACAATGCCGAGAGCTTGAAGGCTCCGATTCTGCCGTGGCCCGGTCTTGGCACATTTGCCTGCGCGGGTGCAATCAACATCCAGGGCGGATGCACTTCGAAGCATCCGGGCTGGAATCTTTCACTGAACCTGACGAGCACGCTGACGCCGTCAATTCTGAACGAATTGACCATCGGACCCAGCGTGACGCGCACCACGACGGACGGCGTGAAGGGCAACCTCTCGACTGCTGCAAACGGTATCGACCTTCCGATGTTCTACAACATTCCCGGGCAGTCGATCCCTGACCTTCAGTTCGATGGACGCGCCAACACCAACTTTGGCTGGAGCTACCTGGGCGCGACGCCCTGGTTCCAGGCGAACACGACGATCAACGTCAACGACAACCTGACCTGGGTGAAGCAAAACCACACCATGAAGGTCGGCGCCTTCTACCAGCGCAGCCGCAAAGACCAGGTCTCCTGGGGCAATGCGAACGGCCAGCTGACCTTCAAGGGCTCAAACTCGGGCGATCCGTATAGTGATGCGCTCCTCGGAAACTTCTCATCCTTCAAGCAGTCGAGCGCGCGCCCGACTGGCTACTTCCGCTATAACCAGCTTGAAATGTATGTGCAGGATACCTGGAAGTTGACCCCGCGGTTGACCTTGGATTACGGAATGCGTTTCGCTTGGATTCCTCCGCAATATGACGACAAGAACCAGGTTGCAGTGTTCGACCCGACAGCTTACATCCCAGCCAACGCTGTGACGATTGACGGCAGCACCGGCAACGTTATTACGTCGGACGGCGGCAACACGCTGAATGGAATGCGGTACACGAACAGCAACGGTAATTTCCCGAAAGGTGGATGGGATGACCGTGGCGTAATGGTTGAGCCTCGTCTAGGCTTTGCGTACGACCTGACGAACGACCACAAGACGATCCTGCGCGGCGGTTTTGGCATGATGCACGACCGTACCCAGGGCAATTTGATCTTTAATAGCGTGTTTAGCAACCCGGCGGTGGTCAAGAATCCTTCGGTATCCAATGACAGTATCGCCAACCTTCCTTTGCTGGCGGCAGATGCCGCGGCGGGAGTCTCCAGCCAGGTACTGAGCGGCGTTTACGGTGCTGCAAGAAATGGCAAGGTTCCGACGGTGTACAGTTTCAGCTTGGGCATACAGCGTGAGATCGCAAAGGGCACTACGCTGGACGTTGCCTATGTAGGAAACCTGCAGCGTCACCTGGTTACGGCTCGCGACATCAATGCGATGCCGTATGGCACGTTATTCACCGCTGCGGCGCAAAATCCAGCAAATTATGCGGGCGGCGTTGTACCTACCGTGCAGCCTGACCTATCGCCCGCGTATGCAGCAGCTGGCTACAACTTCGATGGCCGCTATGCCTACAACGGCAACGCCCTGGTTCCGTTCAAGGGGTATGGGTCGATCGAGTACTTGGGATTCAACGGTACTGCGAACTACAACGCACTGCAGGCTTCGTTGCAGCGCCGCTTTGGCAAGGGGTTGACCTTTGGAGCGGTATATACCTATTCGAAGTCGCTGACCACAGCGAACTCGGATGAAGACTTCCAGGACCCGTTCAACGCGAAGCTGGACTACCGTTCAGCGAGCTGGGATCGCACGCACGTTCTGGCGCTGAACTACGTTTACGACCTGCCGGCGTTCAGCAAGAAGATGAACGGTCCGAAATGGTTGGGCTACGTCACCGACGGATTCCAGTTCAGCGGCGTGACCAACATACAGACCGGTACACCAATCGATACGAATATGAACTGGTGCTGCTCTTCCCTTACGGGTTCGAATCTGTGGGGCAAGACGGACATGTATTACAGCGTGGATAAGTCCGGCAATCCCCTTCCGATGAAGATCGGCGCGCCGGTTCGTGGGTCCCGCGACTTCTTCCGCACCGGTGGGATGCAGAACTGGGATCTGTCGCTGTTCAAGAACTTCAAGTTCACGGAACAGACGTCTCTCCAACTGCGCCTAGAAGGGTTCAACGCCTTCAATCACGCGAACCTCCAAAACAAGAACTACGGCACGTCTCTGGGGGGAAGCTGGGATGGACCGAACGGAACTTACGTTTCGGACGGCACGATCAGCAAGAACACCGGCTGGGGTAAATACAACACCCAGTACGGCGGCGTAGGTGGACCTCGCGTAGTTCAGCTTGGCGCGAAGTTCTACTTCTAAACAATCACTCTGTATGGCAAGCCCGCGGTTACGGCCGCGGGCTTTCTTAGAACGCTTAGATGAGATGAACGCGTAGCTCTGAACGTGTGGACTGATTGCACATGTTGATAGGTACACATTCATAGATGTGGGGAATCATTCACGATGCATTTCAGGTGGGTACGCTCGATTACGGCAGCCGCGTTGATGGCCGCTTCCACTGTTGTTCCGGCACAGACGATTCATGTGACGACCACGACTGCCGACCTGAGCCAGGCGCTCCAGGCACAGCCGGATTTGCGGTTTGCAGCGGGTGCGGCGCCGAAACAGGCTGGGTCATCGGCACTGAAGATTGAGGTGAATCCGGCGCGGCGGTTTCAGGAGATCGACGGATTCGGCGCGTCGTTGACGGATTCGGCGGCCTGGCTGATGGAAACAAAGCTTGACGCAACAACACGGGCGCAGGCGATGCGCGCGCTGTTTGATGCGAAGGATGGAATTGGGCTGAGTATCCTGCGACAACCAATGGGCGGCACGGATCTGGCTCGCGATCACTACTCGTATGACGACATGCCCAGGGGGCAGAAAGACTACACTCTGGCGCGGTTTTCAATTGTGCGCGATGAGGCGGTGATTCTTCCCGCGCTGCGTGAGGCCCTGGCAGTGAATCCGGGGCTGAAGGTGATAGGAAGTCCGTGGAGCACTCCGGGGTGGATGAAGTCGAGCGATTCGCTGATTACCGGTTCGCTGAATGCAGATAGCTATGCGGCATTCGCACAGTACTTTGTGAAATACGTCGAGGGCTACAAAGCCGCGGGCGTGCCTGTTTGGGCGGTAACTCTGCAGAACGAACCGCTGTTTGAGCCGGAAGATTACATGGGACTGAGGATGGAGGCCGAGCAGCAGAAGGTAGTGCTGCGCGACTTTGTCGGCCCGGCGTTTGAGAAGGCGGGGCTTACGACCAAGGTCATGGTGTATGACCACAACTGGAGCCATCCTGAATATCCTGCGACGATTTTGAGCGACCCGGCGACGGCGCGCTATGCGGCAGGGACGGCGTATCACTGCTACGAGGGCGCGGTTACGGCGCAGAGCGCGACCCACGAACAATTTCCGGGGAAAGATATTTGGGAAACGGAGTGTTCGGGCGGAACGTGGCAAGGAAACAAGGCGTTTGAGCAGACGGCGAAGTTGATCATCGGCACCACGCGGAACTGGTCGCGCAGCGTAGTGCTGTGGGGATTGGCGCTGGACCCGAATGGCAATCCTCACGCGGGTGGCTGCGGAACCTGCCGCGGGATCATTACCGTGGATGGGTCGAAATTTGTTCCGACGCTTGATTATTACGCTCTGGGACAGGTGAGTAAGTTCGTCGCGCCGGGAGCGCATCGTATCGACTCCAGCGACCTGGAAGCGAAGGGACTGCCGAATGTGGCGTTCCAGAACACGGATGGGTCCGTTGTGCTGCTGGTGCTGAACGATGGCGGGGCAGCCGTGAGCTTTGAGATTACGAGCGAAGGAAAGAGCGTGAGCTACACCTTGGGCAGCAATACGCTAGCGACGCTGCACTGGAAGACGAAATAGTAAGCGAAGACAAATCATCTACATCCGCACGCAGAGGCGGACGGCAAACAGGGGAAGTGAAGATGCAGAGAAAACAGCGTTTCGGACTCGTTCTTGCGGCCATTGCAATGGTGGCAATGTTTGGCGCGGCAGCGTCTGCGCAGTACGCGCTGCCCGCTTCGCCAGAGGTGGAACAGCGCGCGCGGAAGATTTTGTCGCAGATGACTCAGGACGAAAAACTCGAGTACATTGGCGGTTATAACGCTTTTTACATTCGCGCAATTCCACGGCTGGGGGTTCCTGAGCTGAAGATGAGCGATGGGCCGCTGGGAGTGCGCAACGACGGGATGACGACCGCGTATCCGGCTGGTATTGCGATGGCGGCGACTTGGGATACGGCGCTGGAAAAGCAGGTCGGCGTGATGATGGGAAAGGATTCACGGGCGCGGGGAGTACATTTTCTGCTGGCTCCGGGAATGAACATTTATCGCGCTCCGATGTGCGGCCGCAACTTTGAATATTTTGGCGAAGACCCGTTCCTGTCGTCACGGATGGCAGTGGCGGCGATTGAAGGCATCCAGAGCCAAGGTGTGATCGCTACCGCAAAGCACTACATGGGCAATAACCAGGAGTGGGAACGCTATAAGGTTAGCTCGGATATTGACGAGCGAACGATGCGCGAGATTTATCTGCCCGCATTTGAGGCCTCGGTGAAAGAGGCGCACGTAGGTGCGGTCATGAATTCCTACAACCTCGTGAACGGCGAACACGCAACGCAGAACTACTACCTGAATACTGAGATTCTGAAAAAACAGTGGGGCTTCCAGGGTATTTTGATGAGCGACTGGGAAGCGGTTACGGATGGCGTCGCGGCAGCAAACAGCGGCATGGATCTGGAAATGCCGGACGCGAAATACATGAACAAAAAGACTCTGGCTAGCGGCGCGGTATCTCAGGCAACGATCGACGACAAGGTGTTGCGCATTTTGCGGACGGCTATCGCATTTGGCTTTCTGGACCGCGGACAGAAAGATGCATCGATTCCGCTGGACAATCCTGAAGCGAAGCCCGTGGTGCTGAAGGCTGCCGAAGAAGGAATGGTGCTGCTGAAGAACAACGGCATTCTGCCGCTGCAAATGGACAAGTACAAGACAATCGCAGTGATTGGACCGAATGCGACTCCGGCGGTGATCGGGGCCGGCGGAAGCTCGGTGGTGACTCCGTTCCACGCCGTGAGTTTGCTGGACGGCATGCAGAATCTGGTTGGAGATAAGGCGAAGATCACCTACACGGCTGGCGTGCAACCGGTGAGCGAGATTCTTGCGGCAACGCAGTTAACGGCGGACGCGGAGGGAACGAGACCGGGCGCGCAAGGCGAATACTTCAACAACATGGAGATGCAGGGCATACCGGCGCTGACGCGCGTGGATGAGCATGTGTCCTTCGACTGGGGTGAGGGCAGCTACGCTCCGGGACAGTCCGTGGATGGCTTTTCGGCACGATGGACCGCATACTTTACTCCCAAATCCGCAGGCACCTACACCTTCTACATCAAGGGCGATGACGGGTTCCGGCTGTTTGTGGATGACAAGGCGTTGATCGAGCAATGGCAGTATCAGGGCGAGGCGCTGAACAGCAAGAAGATGCAACTCGAAGCAGGTCGGCCGTACAAGATTCGGATTGAGTACTTCGAGGGAACAGGGCAGGCGAGTATCGGCTTCGGGATTGGTTCGAATGCAAAGACTCCGCTGGAAAAGGCTGTAGCAGTGGCGAAAGTCGCCGATCTGGTTGTGCTCAGTGTTGGGTTTACGAAGACGAGCGAGGGCGAAGGGTCTGATCGAACGTTTGAACTGCCCGAGGCTCAACGAGAATTGATCGATGCGGTGATGGCGGCGAACAAGAACGTGGTTGTGTTGTTGAATGCGGGCGGCAACGTGGATATGTCGCCGTTCCTGGAGAAGTCTGCTGCCGTGCTGCACGCATGGTATCCGGGACAGGAAGGCGGGACGGCGGCTGCGGAGATTTTGCTTGGCACGGTGAACCCCTCGGGCAAACTTCCGGCTTCGTTTGAAAAGCGTTGGGAAGATAATCCGGTACACGCCAGCTATTACGAAAAGAACAACAGTCGACGTGTCAGTTATACGGAAGGGGTGTTCCTGGGGTACCGCTACTACGATAAGGCGACAGTGAAACCGCAGTTCCCGTTTGGTTTTGGATTGTCGTACACAACGTTTAAGTACAGCGACCTGAGGGTGAAGGCGACGGGCAAGGACAATGTGTCCGTTTCGTTCAAAGTAACCAACACGGGCAAGCGCGATGGTGCAGAAGTTGCGCAGGTTTATGTTGGCGATAGACATGCGAAGGTGGTGCGTCCGGTGAAAGAACTGAAGGGGTTTGCGCGGACAGAATTGAAGGCAGGTCAGGGCAAGACCGTCACCGTGGAATTGAATCGACGCGCTTTCTCCTATTACGACGTAGAGGCAAAAGCCTGGGCCGTGGCACCAGGCAAGTTTGATATTTTGGTGGGGAGGTCGTCGGAAAAGATCGAGCTAAAAGGCGCGACCACTTTCGGTGAATGAACCTTCGTGTCGCTGTGGGCCACCGGCCTGCAATGTCTTGCAGGCCGGCCAGAGTGATGGCCTTCAATCCCATCTGGGTTGTGGGATTCAACGTCGATAGTGAACTCCCATCCCACCGAAAGATCCAGTCGCTTGTCGCTGCGGTTGCTCCTGGTTGCATTGTAAGTTCCGTTGGCGGCACGGAGTTGCTGAGGAGTTCATCGAGCGCAAATTGCCGGAGGTTGCACCCATGCCGTCACCGCAGACTCTGGTGACCACCGCAGGCCGTGCCCTATGCCTGCGACCATCTCTTTGAACGTTCCGCCATTCTGGATCGGCGCAACATTCTGGAAGCAGCGCTCAATGGC
>DATLJC010000055.1:0-11180 GCA_035539055.1 Saccharimonadales bacterium (SeqCode)
TTCAAACCTGGTTCGCGGACTCTCCGGTTAGAGTTTCCAGATGTAGCTTGCTCCGATAACAAGGCCCAACGTCAGGCCGGCGATTAGCACTTCACCAAGCGCGCCGACGATGAAGGGGCGCAATCCCTGTTTGGACATTTCCCGTAAGTTTGTGCGCAGTCCGACTCCAGCGAAGGTGAGCAGAAAAGCCCAGCGCGAAAGGTTGGCAAGGCTGCCGACCTGTTCCTTCGTGAAGAAGTGTAGGGTCACCAGCAGCGAGATGACTAGAAATCCGATGATGAACTTGGGGAATTTCTCCCAAAGAAAAGCGCCTTTGTTTTTGATGTTTGAGGCTTGACCCCGACTGGCCCAGTAGATCGCGTAGGCGAGCACGACAAATCCGATCGTTGCATTTCGGGTGGTTTTGGCAAGTACCGCAAGTTTGCCTGCCGCGTCGGAATACATGGCTCCGGCGGCGGTAGCTTCGGCGGTATTGTCTACGGCTAACCCCGCCCACAGGCCGAATGCGTTGTCACTCAAGTGCAGGGCATGACCGATCAGGGGGAAGGTTAAAAGCGCGAGAGCTCCAAGTGCGAGGATTGCGGCAATTGCGAAGGAAGAGTCTTCGTCGTCCGCATCGATTGCACCCTTGGTGGCGATAATGGCGGACACTCCGCAGATGGCAGAACCCACCGCGAGCAGGGTGGTAAGTTTCGGCTTCAGCTTGAAGATTCTTCCGAGCAGCGTCATCAAGGCCAGTGAACCAGCAATCTCAATCACCACTAACGCGATGCTGATTCCCCCTAACTTCCAGACATCGCCAAGGACAAAGCGCGCCCCGAGCAGCACAATCCCGGCTTTCAACCAGAATTCGTAAGTTGCGACCCCTGCGTGGAAAATCTTTGGAAGGGTCGTCGTATTGCCAATGACGAGACCGATTGCAATCGCCCATAGAACGTACTCGATGTTCGGGATGATGAGGTGATGCGCCTTGGCATAACCGTTGATGTTCTGCTCGAGAAACTTGCCGGCAAGGCCAATGACAGCAAGCAGCAGCACTCCTGGGATGTATCGCGCAATGTGCGCGAGCGGATTCTGGGCTTCCTGATTTGTGAGAGCGGCAGTCGATGCCATAATCTTCTTCCTCCTGCGGATGTGGTGTAGTTACCAGGAAATGTGCTTCAAGACTCCGACACGCACCAGCAGGGCGAGCAGGAAAGCGGCAAATACAGCCCAGACATCGAGCGACAAGCCCAGGCGGGCGGCAGTGGTTGCAATTTTGTTCTCTTCAGACATCGGTATCTCCTCAAATTCGCAATCTAGTTGGCTGGCTTTTCGCCGGTGGCAGAAACTTTCTGTTGGCAGATGAACTCGTTCATCTCCTGGTTGGTGAATGCATGGAGCGGTCGGGCGCACTCGCCTATGATCAGCAGCGTGGGCGCAGGCAAAGAGTCGCATTCCGGGAGCGCAGCGAGGTTCGTGTAGAGAATGCGCTGGTCGATGCGTCCGGCCCTTGAGACCAGAGTGCATGGAGTGTACGGCGGCAGTCCCGCCTGATGAAGCTGATTGCATAGTTGCCGAAAACTACTACCAGGCATGTAAATGGCGAGTGTGGAATGGGAATCGACGAGTTGCTTCCATGCAATCGCTCCCGCATCCTGATGGCAATGCGCCGTGGTGAATACAACGCTGGAAGCAAAACGCCGATCGGTTAGCGATATTCCAGCCGCAGCGGCACTGGCGAGCGCGGAGGTGATTCCGGGTACTACCTCGAACGAGATGCCCGCCTCGGCCAATGCCTCAATTTCTTCTCCCGCGCGCCCGAAAATAGATGGGTCTCCACCTTTGAGACGCACAACGATATTGGCTTCGGCAGCGGAATGGATCAGCAGCGCATTGATTTCCTGCTGAGTCAGCAGTTTGGTGGCGCAGCGCTTGCCTATATCGACTACCTGCGCGCGGGGCGATATCAAGTCGAGAATTTCGCTGCTAACCAGGGCATCGTGCAAGACAAGGTCAGCCTCTCGAAGTAATCGCGCAGCCCGTACTGTGAGAAGCTCGGGATCGCCTGGACCCGCACCAACCAGAAATACCTTACCCATGACTCGCTCCCTGCCGGCGGCGCTGGCGTGAGGATCGGAAGCGCTCGTAAACGCCGCTTCCAGCAATCTTGTGAAGAGCTAACCGCCTCCGCTCCGGGTCGATCGGTCGCCGAAAGAACAGGTCGCGCACTGAGCCCAGCCATGAGAGCCATTCGCCGTAGCCTTCGTCGAATCGCTGTTCCAGCTCGATCCTGATTCTTTGAGCGAGTGCGGGACTCTTTCCAGAGGTTGAAATGGCAATCTGCAGATCGCCGCGATGAACTACGGCGGGATAGTAGAAGTCACAGCGTTCAGGATCATCGACCGCGTTGCACAGCACGCCGCGATCCGTTGCAGCAAGGAATACTTTTTCGTTCACTGCGGTGCTGCCGGTTGCGGCAATCGTGAGAAGCGCGCCGTCCAGGTCTTTTGGGGCGAAGCAATAGGGGGCCCAGCGCAAGCGCCCGGCGCGGTCGAGGTTGCGGATGCGCTCGGTTGCTTCGGGCGCAACGACCTCGACGTTGGCTCCGGATGAGAGCAGAAGATCGAGCTTCGACTCAGCGATCTTTCCGCCTCCAACCACAACGCATTTTCGGCCATCAAGCTTCAGGAACAATGGAAACAGGTTCGCCATATCATCCTTCAATGCCATGCGGTACGGGACCGCTCGGAAGATCGCGCGCGGCTGACTCTGTAGAAGCAGCGCCGGCCAGGAACCCGCGAATGTCTTCATTGGAATTACGCGCGAAGAATTGCTGCAGGGATTCATTCTTCCCGCGAAGTTCCGTGTAACGGCCCAGCAGGCGAGCTATGGATTCGGGCACGTCGGTGGCGAGGCATCGATAACCCACAGGTCGAGCGATTGCCTGCACTTTGCCAACCGAGCCACCGACACAGAAGTAGTAGGCGTCTGTCAGATTTCCGTCGACCTTGATCTTCTTGCCCTCTAGTCCGAGGTCAGCAATCCAGTGATGTCCACAACTGTTTGGGCATCCCGTGATATTCAGTTTGAGCTGCTGATCGAAGCCGGGAACAAGTTCCTCGAGCTCTTCCACGACCCATCGCGCAAAACCTTTTGTCTCGGTGATGGCGAGTTTGCAGAATTCTTTGCCGGTGCAGGCAACTGCACCGCGCCAGAATGTGGAGGCTTCCACGGGAAGACCAGCCGCACCAAGTTCATCAACCAACGGTCCCGTGTTCCGTTCCGGGACGTTGGCAATCAGAAGGTTTTGCATTGCGGTGGTGCGAATCTCGCCCTCGGCAAAGCGCTCTGAAAGGTCTGCGACAGCTTGCAATTGCGTGGCACTCAGGCGCCCGCGCAATACCGAAGCGCCCACATAGAACTTTCCGGGCTGTTTCTGGGCATGGACTCCAACGTGGTCACGGTAGAGATCATTCGGCAGAACCTCTTCCTCGGCGGGATCGAGAGTGAAGCCAACGCGCTTGTGTATTTCAGCCAGGAACGTTTCGGCGTTCCACCCATGCTTTAGAAACAGAAACTTCATGCGTGCCTGTTCCCGGCTCTGACGCAGCACATCGGCATCGCGGAAGATTTCGGCAATGGTTCGAACTACCGGGAGGACCTGATTTTGCTGAACAAAAGCGTTGAGCCTGATTCCCAGATGCGGTTGCGTGGAAAGCCCGCCGCCAACGCGTAGAGAAAAACCTGTCTCTGCCGCCCCGCGCCGTTTGCGCCGAATGCCGGTCAATCCGACATCATTGATTTCCGGATAGGAGCACCAGGCCGCGCATCCGGTCAGCGAAATCTTGAATTTGCGTGGGAGATTGTAGAAATCGCCGTTGCCCAGGAAAAAGCGATCCAGCTCCCTTGCTAACGGAGAAGCATCCAGCACTGCGTCTGCGTCGATTCCAGCTACGGGACAGCCGGTAATATTGCGGGTGACGTCGCCGCACGTGCCGGTCGTAGTGAGCCCTGCCTTCCAGAGCAGTTCCAGCAGATTCGGGAGAGCCTCAATGGTGATCCAGTGAAATTGAAAATTTTGTCGTACGGTGATGTCAACAACCCCTCTGGCATACATCTCTGCCGCAGAGGCCACGGCACGCACCTGCTGGCTGCTAAGCAGTCCGTTAGGGACGCGAATGCGCACCATGAAGTACGGAACAGACTTGCCTTCTCCGCCAGTACCACCTGTCACACCGGCACCATCGCCCTGGGTGTACACGCCCCAGGAGCGCAAGTACGTTCCCATCCACTCGGGCGGGATCGAATCGTAGCCTTTGCGTGCGAATTCCCGAATCTCATCGAGCCGTTCCCACGGGTTCTTCTCGCGCTTCAGCCGTTCGATGCGTTGCGCCTTAGTCTCTTTAAATGCTTCGGTCATTTTGCTCCCAAAAACAAAACCCACACTCAGCGAAGACTGACGTGTGGGGAAAACTAGATCCTGGTTTGAGTGCTATACCCTGATCCCCCTTACGCCAGACAACGTCATGCCGCAACAACAACAGTTGTTGTACATTCGGCCCGACTGGCGACAGAGCATCATGTGAGTACTTCTCCCGATCCGATATCTGGTCTTACAAGGCTGCGGGTCACGCTTCGATGCGACGCTGCGATGCGATACCCCCGCCTTCAGCGAGTTAATGACAGGTCATCTGGAGCACGGAATGGGATTTGAACCCATGAATAACGGCTTTGCAGGCCGCCGCGTTAGCCACTTCGCCATCCGTGCTCATTTGAAGACCCTGTTCCGTAACTTCGCTCCTATGCTCCAAAACACAAACCCACCGCTTGATGGCAGTGGGTTCGACGAGACTAACAAAATGTAGCGAGTCGACTAAATCCCAGTGCCGGAAGAAATACGCATACAACAGCACCTGCTGTTGCGGCGACAAGCATTCTTCGGCATCTGGCAACTCATTCCAATACAGTAGCGTAACTCTAAGTTCCGCGCAAGGCGTCGTCGTTGAGGAAATGAATCCTCTCTGATCTGTGTTGCTGCCATGTTGCGGACAGTCGCACTTACCTAAGTTCGTGTATTCCGATGTTTCTATGCGGCACCTGAATGCCAATGCGCATCTAGGCACAATCTCAGCGCGATAGTCCAGTTCGAACCAACTCTCGCTGGGCAAGCAGGAGCGCATATGGCAACCTCGTCTCTGCCTTTGAACCGCCGGTCACGGCGGTTGGCAACAGTGGAAGAGCATGTTCGTCTTGAGAATGCGCATGATCTTGAGGGTGTCATCCAGACGTTCGGAGAGATGGCGCGCTACGACGATGAACCTTGGGATCAACATTACGAAGGTCGTCAGGGCGTTCGCCTCTTTTACGAGCAGCTAATGGCTGCACTGCCCGACCTAAATATCGAGATTGTGAGCCGACACGTTGCAGAAGAGGCGGTGATCCTGGAGGTCGTGATCCGCGGAACACATAGTGGTGGTTGGCGTGGTCTTCCGGCAACCGGCAGAAGAGTCGAGTTTCAACTTTGTGGCGTGTACACATTTGATGGCGATGAGCGGTTGGCAGGAGAAAAGATCTATTACGACAGGGGAATGGTCCTGAAACAGTTGGGGGTTTTCCACGAACCACAGAGCGCAATGGGGCAATTCACTACCTTGTTGACCCATGCAGTGACGATTTTGCGTGCGCTCGGGAAGAATTTATTTAGAAAATAAGCACATCCTCACTGTCACGCATCAGGCTAAGGCGCCGAAAAAGCGATGTCCGGGGTGGATAGCTCCACCAATCCGTATTGGCGGAACTGTAAGTAGATGACGCCAAATGTTCCCCGTTTGGCCCTGAAATCGACGTATCCACAATGATTGCTGTCGCGAGCAGTGCGTTTCTACGGGCACCGCGGCTGCTTTGGAACATAGAGATGCCGTTCATCCAGAACCCGGCAGCAAAGAAAATGCAAAAACGTGAGGTGCAGAAAAGAGGTGCTTGGGAGGCAAAATACAGCTATTCTGGAGCCACCTTCTCCACAGGATATGTATCGATATGAGCCTCATCCGGCAGCACGAAAGTTTTGACATCCTACAGGACCGTAAAGCAATTATCCGCTCGGATAGACGTGAGTTTGTGGGGGTTCAGTCTGATCTGGAATTCCAGTTCGGTACGTTCGAAGTGAGGAATTACAGCGCGACGGGAATCGCCATTCTTGTAAAGAAAGACCCAGAGCGTTTTAGCAAGACGGAAGTTTATGTCGCTTCGCACACCGTTGAAGGCGTGAAAATTGGGACGTACCAATTGTGTGTCGCGCGAAAAGCCCGCCTTGCTTCCGGTGAGGGGACGCAAATTGCGTTCGAGCTTAAGATCGGTTCGGTCCCGACCGCCAAAATCCAAACGGTCATAAATGTCTGCAAGATTCTGAATGGATTCAACAAAACGCAGCAGGAATTGAGCAAGATACCGCAGGAGTTCAGGCGGCTCACGCTCGAAGCGAAATTGTTTTTGCAAAACCTCGAACATCGGGTCGAGGAAATGAGGGTGGAGAAGAGGTACTGCTCGCTGCAGGAACTGCAAAGTTTCGAGAACACGCTGATTCCGATTGTTGCCAAGTTGATCACCGACTGGTTCGAACCGGGCTACCATCTTTTAGAGGAGAGCATAAAAGATGTGCCTGAAGCCGACCTTCCCAAATGTGCAAGTTTCTTCCGGGAACAGCTCAAGGAATTGATCTATCAGTCTCCGTTTGCTCACCGAAGCGTTTCGAAGCCGCTGGGATATTCCGGGGATTTCGAGATGATGAATATCATTTACAGAAACGAGAGTGTGGGCGACTCGCTATTTGGGAAGTGCCTTCACGCATATTGGTTGGATCACTCAGAGGCAAAGGCAGTCAGGAACCGCTCGAGATACCTCTACGGAGTGCTCCTGAAGGCGATTCAAGAGGGAGCGGGCGCTCCTTTCAAGATTGGATCGATTGCCTGTGGGCCCTCGCGTGAAGTGCAGATGATTATTGAGTCTTCTGTCGCACAGAATCTTGATTTATCGAAATGCGAGTTCCATCTTTTGGATCAGGATGTGAATGCCCTGAAGTACGCGCACGAAAGACTGTGGGAGATCGTCAAGGGAACGAACAGCCCGGTTCGATTGAATTTCGTTAACAAGGCAGTGAAGCACGTGATTACGAGCCGCTGGCAGGAAAGCAATTTCGATTTGCTCTATTCTGCAGGCTTATTCGACTATTTCAGTGATCCCGTTGCCCGAATGGTAGCGAAGGCGCTGTATGAACGTCTGAAGCCGGGTGGCCGCTTGATTATCGGAAACTTCAATTTGACAACGCCCAATCAATTCGGAATGCGGCTTGCCTTGGATTGGAGTTTGATCTATCGATCTCGCGAGGACCTGAAACGTCTGTTTGGGGATCTTGGAGGCATATTTTCCGTGGAGCAGGAGCCGGAGGGCGTGAATTTGTTCTGTGTGATTGAAAAGCCGCAAACAGCCTAAAATAAGCGGTGGCATTGATGAATGGGAAGAACCATGAACCCAGGTGAGCAGGAAGTTTTAAGGCTGCGACGGAAGGAAAGAATAAGGGAATTACGCGACTTTATTCTTATATCCACTAACTGGGTCTCCTTCCCATTGTTTGCGCTATTCCTGATTGCCGATTACTTCTATGCGCCGGACAAATTCTTTATCTTCGCTGGTCTCAGGATGGCCATTGTTCCATCCTGTTTGATTGTAAATATCGCAGTGAAGAGAGCCCGAACTCTGTTTCAAATCCAGGCTTGGGGCGCCTTTCATGTTTTTATGAACGCCATACTGATAACGATTATGGCGTTTCTGGCGGAAGGGAAGAGTTCCGCGTACTATGCGGGACTTAACTTGTGCGCCATCTTGGTGGGCTCATTTATACCCTGGACTACGTTGGGTCTGATTTGGAACCTTGCGCTCATCTATGTGCCCTTCTGCGCGTTGACTTTGCTGTCATGGAATAAACAAAGCAACTCGATGTTCTTTGTGAATTCATCTTTCATGATCGGCACGGTCGTCATCACAATCGTGATCCGGCAAGTCAATGAGAGATACCGGATGGCGGCGCTTCGAAGCAGAGTGGCATTGGATGATGAATTGGATCGGCGCGCGGTCATCATCAAGGAGAAAAGCGAGGAAGCCCTCAGTCTGGCGGAACTCGCAAAACAGTTCAGTCCTCAAGTTGTTCACGCGATTCGAAAGGGTGAATTGCAGATTTCGGACTCGGTGAAAGAGAGCGATATTTGCGTCTCATTCATCGACGTCTGCGATTCCACATCGGCCATGCAAGCCGTGGGCATTGAGCAATACCAGAATGCGCTGGACCTGTTCGTAACAATCGCAGTGCCCATTTTATTCAAATACGACATCACCTTCGACAAGATGATCGGTGATGCCATCATGGGTTTCTCCAACGAACCGGCAAAGCGAATGGATTACATACCTCGAATGGGCGCGGCGTGCCTGGAAATCCGGGATACGATTGCGGCTCGCGAGGGGGAGATGGAGCGCTTCTGGGGACGGCCCTTCCAAGTGAAGATGGGTCTCGCCAGTGGAGCGGCAAAAGTGGGTTTTCAGGGGCAAATTGTTCGGAGCTATACCGCAACCGGCATGGTGGTGAACAAAGCAAGCCGCCTGTGTGGCGTTGCGTGCCCGGGGCAAATCGTGTTCGATTGCTCCTCGGTTGATGCCTTTGCCGCGCGCGGTTTTCAGGCCCAGATGATCGGGACAAGGTCGCTCAAAGGCATTGGGGAGCATACGGTTTACGAACTGGAATCTTTTGGCGTTGCTTCCAATGAACGATGGTCGGAAATGAGCGCGGAGGCATGCCAGGTCTGCGGGACCATTCTCCACCTAGAGGAAAACGCCTCAGGGATTTTGATTCTGAAGTGCGGCAATTGCGGTTACGTCATGGCCTAAGCAATGAACAAAAAGATCAAGGTCTCAGGGCGGCTCTCGTCGGTAAAGGGATGCGCAAGGGACTTGTTCGAGTAGTTTGTCAAAGACAAGTCCCTCATGGCATGCGGAGATTACCGTGCGAGAGCTAAGTGGAGGATTTCTCTAACTCGATGGCGCGCGGGAAGAGGATGTTGTTCTCGAGGTGGATGTGCTGATGAAGATCGCGCTCAAAGGCGGCCAGACCGTCGTAAAACGCGTGATAGGTTGGGCAGGCATCCGGTGGAGTAACAAAGTTGTGGCCTAGACTCCGTATTTTGGCGATGAGCGCTCCTGCGGCATCGTGCTCCTCGGTCATCATCGCGATTGGGTTGGCGACGGTGCCGAAACATCCGTGGGGCTTCGCGCTTCCGACAGCATTCGCGCGTTCCAGCGCGACGATGTAAGGGAATAGGATTGTCTCCTCCTTGGCGAGATGCTGAGTGAGTTCCTCGTCCAAATGGGCAAGAGTCGTCTGGATCACCGGCAGCTCAGGAGTAGTTGCACCATGGCGACCGACAACCTTCTGGGCCAGAACCGCCAGGCGCGGCAACTCTGTTTTGACATACACATGGTGAGTGGAGACGATGTGGCCGCTCAGGACTTCCAGCGAGGAATGAGACCAGTCTTGAGCGACGGGAACCGCATTTCGCGAGGCAGCTTCGAGAGCCGAAATCACCTCTTCGAGTTCAAGCTTTCCCGCAACGCACGCCTCGGCGAGAGGCTTGCGCCCGCCGCAGCAGTAGTCAATTCCAAATTGTTCAAATACCCGAATCGAGGAAGGCTGTTCCAGTGCAATCTCGCGAACGGTCTTTGTAGTAGCAGTCATGGCAATCTCCTTGAAACCTAGGTTAGAGACTGCCTGCGCCGGAGACAGCGACTTTTGTCACTGGGAAGAAGAATGCAGGTGGTGCTGCGACTACTTCACTTGGCTAACAGGGGTTGCAATCGCGTGTTGAGGAGGTCACCGCGGTTCGTTCACGAGGGCGCGGTATTGGAAGAACATTTCGGTTCGCCAACGCAGGATCATTCCGAATGCAAGGATGAAAAACAGCGCGGCTGTTTGTTGCACGGAAAGCACGGTGTCGAGATAACCTCGGGCCGCTACTCGGATACCAGCGAGCAGAATGACAACAGCGAAGAAGGCATTTGAACGTTGCGCCATCACAGCGTTGCCTTCGCGGATCAGGCGTGAAGTCCGAAGTAGCGGATAGGCCAATCCAATCGCTCCTCCGAGGAATGCCATGCCCGCCCAACTCCACGGAACACGGAATGCGGGAACGACAAACATCATGAATCCCGTTGCCATCCCAAGAGGTGGGATGATGATTTTCTTGGCCGAAACGGCGGTACGCGATTCTCGAACTCGCCAGATCATAACGACAATCGCACCGATGATGGAGCTGATCAGTGACGCAACATTGAGAGGTACCATGGTCATGAAAGAGAACTCGCTGAAACAATGACGAGCAAACTGCCACGTATGCCGGTATCCGGGATCTTACCTGACAACGCTCGTTCTTTATTATTCTATCGGAATTATCGGCGTACTTGCTTTTGCCGTTTCGAACCAGGCGGGGCTGTCGCTGCCAATCCTCTTCTTCTTGCGATCTGCGTCATTTGCTACGCTCGTGCGTGTAAATCCTTCCGGCCGGGTCTTTGAATCAAGGTTTCGCGTCACGACAGAAACTTTGGCTTCACGGAAAACGCGGGAGTTAGCGGAGTGCCTGAGGTGCCCGGAACGCGAAGGAGTTTGGCGACTGGCGTGCCCTAATGTGGGTAAGAGCGAGGATGATGATGATTTCCACTCAGGCTGATTTGATGGGGCAGAAACACGGGGCTGCGAAGGTCCATTCGGGAAGCGATGATTACGAAGTGCGTAAAGGGAACTACATCGGCATCGTGCGCGAGAGTGAAAGCCAGTACGAATTTCTGGTTCGCGATATGCGTCGGGAAGGACCTACGATACACGGCTGCGGAATGGATTTCCGTCATGCCGCCAGTGCGGTCAGGCAAATTCTGAATGCACTGACGTCCGTGCCTTAGAGCGCGTCAGATCTCTCCATTTCTACGCGCTATAATCTCAAAAATCAGAGGCGGAGGATTGCCATGCATCACATTCTTTTCTATGACGTGGTGGACGATTATCTGGAGAGACGAGCAGAGTTTCGCGAAGCACATTTGAAATTGGCAAGAGAGGCGAACGAACGCGGAGAGCTGGTGCTCGCTGGAGCGCTTGTAGAGCCTGC
>DATLJC010000056.1:0-9539 GCA_035539055.1 Saccharimonadales bacterium (SeqCode)
TTAATCGAAGACTTCGGGGTCGACTTCGGTGAAGAAGGCGCGGTGGAGGCGGCGCATGGCTTCGGGGACGTCGTCTTCGGAGATGACGAAGGTGATGTTGATCTCGGAGGCGCCCTGGGAAATCATGCGCACGTTGATTTCGCCGAGAGCGGTGAAGACGCGGGCGGCAATCTGCGGGGTTTCGCGGATGTTTTCGCCTACCAGACATACGATGGCGTTGCGTCCGGCATATTTTACGTCGGCAATCTTTTCGAGGTCGGCGGCGATAGCGGGGATGGCCTCGTTGGAGTCGATGGTGAGCGAGACGCTGACCTCGGAGGTGGAGACGACATCGATGGAGCAATGATGCTTGTCGAAGACGTCGAAGATTGCTTTCAGAAATCCGTGCGCGCCAAGCATGCGGGCAGCAACCACCTCGACGATGGTGATGCGCTTTTTGGCGGCGATGGCCTTGAAGGTGGATTTCGACTTGGGGGCGCGGCCTACGATCAGAGTGCCTTCGTTGCTGGGGTTCAGGGAGTTGAGGACGAGAACCGGGATGTTCTTTTGCACGGCGGGAAGAACGGTGGCAGGGTGCAGGACTTTGGCTCCGAAGTAGGCGAGTTCGGCTGCCTCCTCAAAGGAGATGACGCGGATGCGGCGGGCGTCGGGACAGATGCGAGGATCGGTGGTCATCATGCCATCGACGTCGGTCCATATTTCGATGGCCTCGGCGTCGAGGCCGGAGCCGATGAGGGCGGCGGAGAAATCCGAACCGCCACGGCCAATGGTGGTTTGCACTCCTTGGACAGTGGCTCCGATGAAACCTCCCATGACGGGGACCTGGGCGTCGTCGAGCAGAGGGCGAACGAGGTTCTTGGCGCGGTGCTCGATCTCCTCTGCCTGCGGGATGGCTTTGCCGTGCTGGGCATCGGTGACCATTACCTTACGGGCATCGACGAGGGCAGAACGAATGCCACGGGCTAGATAGGCTTCGGTGACAATGCGGGCGTTGAGGCGCTCGCCATAGCTGACAACGTAGTCGGAGCTGCGCGGAGATAGTTCGCCGACGGCAACAATGCCCTTGAGGAGTTCGTCGAGGGTGTCGAACTCGCGTTCGAGGTCGGCGTGGAGGACGGTGTACTGCGCGGCGGAGACCAGTTCCTTCGCCGTAGCGTGATGACGCTGGCGAAGTCCGTGGGCGAGTTCGAGAGCTTTCGCGCGGTCGCCTTCTCCGGCGGCTTTTCCAGCGGCGAGCAAGGCGTCAGTCACGCGGGACATGGCAGAGACTACGACCATGGGACGGCGCGGGAGGCGGCCTTTTACGATTTGAGCGGTGCGGTCGATGGCCGCTGCGTCCATGACGGATGTACCGCCGAATTTCATTACGATCATGGGGTGAACCTGGGGTTTCGAAGTTTCAAGGTTAGCGAGGTTCGCAAGGTTTCGCGAGGTTTCGCAAGGTTAAGAGCAAAAAGCAAAAAGCAATGACAAGAGCAAAAGCAACAGCAAGAGCAAAAGCAACAACAAGAGCAAAAGCAACAGCAAAAGCAACAGCAAGAGCAAAAGCAACAGCAAGAGCAAAAGCAACAACAAGAGCAAAAGCAACAACAAGAGCAAAAGCAACAACAAGAGCAAAAGCAACAGCAAGAGCAAAAGCAACAGCAAGAGCAAAAGCAACAGCAAGAGCAAAAGCAACAACAAGAGCAAAAGCAACAACAAGAGCAAAAGCAACAACAAGAGCAACTACCCCACGTCAGCCCGATGAAGCTGGGCGGGACGTGGGGCACCAAACATTTACTCCTTCTTCATCAGTCGAGGTAGCCTCTGGCTTTTAATAGCTCTGCATTGAGCAGGGCGGCACCGGCGGCACCGCGAATGGTGTTGTGCGAGAGCATGGTGAACTTCCAGTCGAGCAGCGAACAGGGGCGCAGGCGTCCGCAGGAGACGGTCATGCCGTGCCCGCGTTCGATGTCGAGGCGCGGCTGAGGACGGTCGGGACGCTCATCGTAAAAAATTGGATCTGCGGGTGCGAAGGGGAGCTTGAGATCGTCGGACATGCCACGGAATTCGCGCCAGGCGGCGATGATCTTCTCCGGGGTCGCGCGCTTCTTCAACTTGATGGAGATGGACTCGGTGTGTCCGTCCTCGACGGCTACCCGGTTGCAATGGGTGCTGATGACAAACTCGGCGGGGAGGACTTCGCGGCCCTTGAGCTTGCCGAGGAGTTTGCCAGCCTCTTCCTGCATCTTCTCTTCTTCGTTCTTGATGTAGGGAACGACGTTGCCGAGGATGTCCATGGAGGCGACGCCGGGATAGCCCGCGCCGCTAACGGCCTGCATGGTGACGGCGAAAACGGATTCGATGCCGAAAGCCTTTTGCAAGGGGGCGAGGGCGATGGCCAATCCCATGACGGAGCAGTTGGAGTTGGTGACCATGAAGCCGCCGGACTGCTTGCGCCAGGTTTGCTGGTCGATGAGCTTCAGGTGGTCGGCATTGATTTCAGGAATGACGAGGGGCACCTGGGGATGCATGCGGAAGGCCGAGGAGTTGGAGATGACGGCGCATCCGGCTTCGGCGAAGGCAGGCTCCATTTCGCGAGCGATGTCGGCATCGAGGGCGGCAAAGATGACTTTGGGCGCGGAACCACTTCCGGACCCATTTCCGGTCCCCCCGGGTTCGGCGGCGGAGAGCTTCATGGACGCAATCCGGCGGGGGATGGGCGTCTTCATCTTCCACTTGGCTGCTTCCTCGTAGGTCTTTCCGAAGGAACGTTCGCTGGCCGCAATCCAGGTAACTTCAAACCATGGGTGCCGCTCGAGCAGTTGTATAAACCTCTGGCCCACCATTCCGGTGGCTCCCAGAATGCCTACAGGGATCTTCGCCGTTTTTGCCATCAGAGAAGTACGCTTTCCGATTCGTCCAAAATCTGTGTGTTTCTCTTTTTTATACCATTGCAGAGCGCAGTTTGCCGTGAGATTCGCGGGAGAACGACACCTTTACGACGGAGAGAGGGACGGCTTGTTAATCGACCTGTCGCTTTCGCGCGGTACAGGTTAAAATCACTTATATAGCAATCATCGTAAACGTAGTCTCCCCTGGTTTAGTAAGCCTAAATACTAATTCTGTGTCTGTTGGGCTCAGGTGACTGTATGGAGCTGGAATGCAAAAAGGATCAGCATGATAAACGGCAAACGCGTGGTGGTGGTTTTACCCGCCTACAACGCGGAAAAGACGCTTCGCAAGACAATCGACGAGGTGCCAGAGATCGTTGATCATTGCATTCTGGTGGATGATCACAGCTCAGATCGCACGGTGGCAGTCGCACACGAGCTGGGTTTGGAGTGCTTCATCCACGACCACAATTACGGGTATGGCCGCAATCAACAGACATGCTATCGCGAAGCCCTGGCGGCGGGCGCCGACGTGGTGATCATGCTTCATCCCGATTACCAGTACACACCGTTGCTGATTACGGCAATGGCGAGCCTGGTGGCTTATGACGTGTATGACGTGACCCTGGGATCGCGAATCATTGGCGGGGGCGCGCTGCGCGGCGGGATGCCGGTTTACAAGTACATTGCCAATCGCCTGCTGACGGCGTTTGAGAATTTCTTCCTGGGAGTGAAGCTCTCGGAATATCACACGGGCTACCGTGCATTCAGCCGGGAAGTGCTGACGAAACTGCCGCTCACGGAGAACTCGGACGATTTCGTCTTCGATAACCAGATGCTGGCGCAATGCGTCCATTTCGGTTTCCGTATTGGAGAAGTCTCGTGTCCTACGAAATATTTTCCGGAGGCGTCTTCGATCAATTTGCGGCGGAGCATTGTGTACGGAATCGATGTGGTTCGCACGACACTGCAGTTTGCACTGGAAAAGTGGGGCCTGTCGCATTTTAGAATCTTCGACCGAAATGGACGGAGACTGACGACATCATTCGAAAACTACTACACGACACAAACGATTGAACGATAGCAGCGTGGTAACAATCGAGCAGGACGATTTGGTCTCGCGAGTGCGCGCGGATGCGCCTTTGCGCGTAGGGCCGGAGGCATCGCAGGATCGGCTGGGCGCGCGGGGCGTGGCGCTGCTGCTGGCAATGACGACGGCGGCGATCGGCGTGCATGGGTACCATCCCTATGTCGAGGATGCCGAGATTTATCTGCCGGGGATCAAGAAGATACTTGATCCTGCGCTCTATCCGCGGAATACGGGTTTCTTTGCTTCCCATGCGGGGATGACGCTGTTTCCCAACCTCATTGCCGCATCGGTGCGGATTACGCATATTCCGTTCGACTGGGCGCTGCTGGCCTGGCAGTTCGGCTGCGTTTTTGTGCTGCTGCTGGCGTGCTGGAAGATCGGACGGCTGGTGTTTCGCGATCCGCTGGCGAGATGGGGCGGAGTTGCGCTGGTGGGATCGCTGTTGACGATTCCGGTGGCGGGGACAGCGCTGTACATCATGGATCAGTACCTGAATACGCGCTCGCTTTCGGCGGCGACGGTGCTGATGATGGTGGCGAGCGTGGGAGAACAACGATATGCGCGCGCGGGGTTGTGGGCGCTGTTCACGGTGGCAATTCATCCGCTGATGTTTGTGTTTGGATTTACCTTCGCACTGGTAGTGCTTGGGTTGCGAGTGCTGCCGATGGAAGTGCTGGAGCCTGAGATGGCGCTGGCGGCGCTGATTCCCGTGGGACTCTTTCCTCCGATGTCAAACGTCTATCACGAGGCGCTGCAGAGCCGTCCGTACTTCTTTCTGTCGCGCTGGGCATGGTACGAGTGGGTGGGGCTGATCGCTCCGTTTGCGGCGTTCTGGTTGATTGGACGATGGGCGAAGAAGCAGGAAATGTTTGAGATGGAACAGATGTGCAAGGCGCTAAACATATTTGGGCTGATCTTTGCGGTGGCTTCGCTGCTGACGATTCCTGCTGGCTTTGAGCGCTTTACGCTGCTGCAACCGATGCGGTATCTGCACCTGACATATGTACTGATGTTTGTTTTTGCCGGTGGACTGTTGGCGCAAAAGGTTCTGCGACGGCGGGTGTTGCGATGGATCGTACTGTTTGTGCCGCTGTGCGCAGGAATGTTTTTTGTGCAGCGCGACCTGTTCGCGGCGACTCCGCAACTTGAGTTGCCGGGCGTTGCATCGCCAAATGCGTGGGTGCTGGCTTTTGTGTGGATCAGGCAAAATGCGCCAAAGGATGCTTACTTCGCGCTGAATCCAGAACATTCGCGAATCGTTGGGGAAGATCAGCACGGATTCCGCGCAATCGCCGAACGCTCGATGCTGGCGGATAATAACAAGGATTCCGGCGCGGTCACGATGTTTCCGGGGATGGCGGAGACTTGGAAAGAACAGACGACGGCGCAGGAGGGGTGGGGCCATTTTCAAAGAGCGGACTTTAAGAGATTGAAAAGCCGGTTTGGCGTGGACTGGGTCGTGGTTGAACAGAGTTCCGTCGCGGATCTGGATTGTCCTTATTCGAATGAGCAGGTTAAGGTTTGCAGGATCGAGTAGGGCAGGGATTGGTTGACAATAAAAGCCCCTTGCAGGGGGCTTTTATTGTTGGGGAGAGCGAGGAAAAGAAGAATCGATGGCGGACTGAAAAGCTTGAAGTCGCACGGGAGACTTGGGCATTGCGGGGGCCCTTCGCTTGCGCTCAGGATGCCCCCTCTCAGCACGTGGTAGACACATCTACTTAGAAACCGCTCTGGTTAGAAACCGTTCTGGATCCGTCACTGAAGAGAGTTATGGAAGGGCGTGGCGGTTGGCACGCAGCTTTTCGTAGATTCTTATGTACTCGCGGGCGGCGACGGTCCAGGAGAAGTCTTTGGACATGCCATTGAGCATGAGTTTGCGCCACTCGGCAGGTTTGGAGAAACAGGCAAGGGCGGCGCGGACCGTGGTCAGGAGAGCCTCGGGAGTGTATTCGTGGAACTTGAAGCCGGTGCCCTTGCCGGTGCGCGTGTCAAAGGGGTCGATGGTGTCGTCGAGACCTCCGGTGGCGCGGACGATGGGAACGGTGCCGTATTTGAGCGAGTAGATCTGGTTGAGGCCGCAGGGTTCGTAGCGCGAAGGCATGAGGAACATGTCGGATCCGGCCTCGATCTTGTGGGCGAGTTCGTTGTCGTATCCGACCTTGACGGCGAAGCGTCCGGGGTACTGGCGGACGAGGCGGCGGAAGAGATCTTCGTAATCCTTGTCTCCGGCGCCGAGAGTGACAACGGTGACGTTCTCACGGGCGAGGCGGTCGGCGGCGAGGGAGATGAGGTCGAAGCCTTTTTGCGCGGCGAAGCGCGAGACGATGCCGATGACGGGGGTGGTGGACTCGGGGTCGAGCGAGAAGTTGCTCAGGAGATCGCGGCGACACTCTTTTTTCCCGTCGAGCGAGTCAGGGGAAAAGTGGGAGGCGATGTGGCAATCGGTCTCGGGATTCCACTCGTTGTAATCGACACCATTTAGAATTCCGGCGACGTTGGGATTGCGGCTGCGAAGGACGCCCTCGAGACCGAAGCCGTACTCGACGGTTTGAATCTCCTGAGCGTACTTGCGGCTGACAGTGGTGATGAAATCGGAGTAGGTAAGAGCACCTTTGAGGAAATTTATCTTGCCGAAGAATTCAAGCTTGGTGATGGTGAACAGATCCCAGGGAAGCATGAGGAGCGGGAGTGTGTCGGGGGAAAAAATTCCCTGGTATCCCATGTTGTGGATGGTGAAGACGGTGGGGATGTTGGAGAACGAGGGATCTTCGTCGTAAAGAGTGCGCAGAAGTACGGGAATGAGAGCGGTTTGCCAGTCGTGGCAGTGGAAGACGTCGGGGACGCCGAGAATCTTGGCGGCTTCGAGAACGGCGCGGCAGTAGAGGGCGAAGCGCTCGGGATTGTCGTGGTAGTCGCCGAGCGGAGTGCCGTAGAGAGCGTCGCGGTCGTAGAAGGGTGGATAATCGATAAAGTAGAACTGGACGCCGTGCTGCTGGCCTCCATCGAGCACGGAACAGAAGCGATAGCGATCATCAAAGGGAACGGTGATGCTGGCGATGACGGTTTTCGGATTCTTGAGGCGAGTTTGCCGGTAGAGAGGGAGATAGACTGTGACCTGGTGGCCGAGTTCGGCTACGGCACGCGGCAGGGCTCCGGCGACATCGGCTAGCCCTCCGGTTTTGGAAAATGGAACACACTCGGATGCGGCAAACAACACATGCACAGATGCCTCCCGAAAACGCAAACAGAATTAGGATGCGCGGGAACAAAGAATGGAACACGCGCAATCGTGAAGTCTATCGGGCAATAGGAAAGGCGGTCAAACTTGGCTAAGGCTTTGCTGAATCGAGTGGTGAGCACCAGGAAACCGAAACTGGGACAGAACTTCCTGGTGGACCTGGATGCGATGCAGCGCATTGTGGACGCGCTGGGCGACATTGGAGAAACAACAGTCATCGAGATCGGTCCCGGAGAAGCAGCGCTGACCGAGCTGCTGGCGAAGCGGGCGGGCAGGCTGATTGCCGTGGAACTGGATCGCGTACTGGCGGCGCAACTGCGCATGCGATTCACGCCGCTGACGAACGTGGAGATTCTGGAGGCAGACATTCTGCAGATGGATTTGGGGACGGTGCTGGGTTCGACGCCGGGACCGCTGCGGGATTTGCGTCCAACGGGATTGTTTAAGACCCAGGTCGTCGGAAATCTGCCGTACTACATTACGACCGACATTTTGCTGAAACTGTTTGCGGCAGGCGACCGTGTGGAGAGCCTGGTGCTGATGGTACAGAAGGAAGTTGCCGATCGCGTGGCGGCCGCTCCGGGAAGCCGCGACTATGGGTTGCTGTCGGCGACGGCGCAGATGTATGGCACGGTGCAGAAGCTGTTTGAACTGGGGCCGGAGTCGTTCGATCCGCCACCGAATGTACGCTCGGCCGTTTTCCGGATGAAGATGCAGCCGCGGTTTGCGGAACTGAATGTAGATGAGGCGGGGTTCGTTGCATTTCTGAAGGTGATGTTTGCGCAGAAGCGGAAGACGGTGAGCAACAACTTGAAACTGGCTTACGATAAGGCGGCTGTGAAAGCGGCGCTGCTGGGGGCGGAGATCGAAGGAGCTACTCGGGCTGAGGCGATTTCGCTGGAGGATATGGCGCGGTTGTACAAGGCGTTGAAGAAGTAGAGGCAAAGGCGAGAGAAAGAGCAGGCGGAGGGTGAACGGTTCGAAGTCCCCACATTTGCCAACAGAAGGCAAATATGGGCCACCCGTTTGTTGATAACAAGAGGTCAGAGCAAAGGCAAAGGCAAGGGCGAGGACAGGCAGGAGCAAAGGCAGGGGCAGGAGCAAAGGCAGGGGCAGGAGCAAAGGCAGGGGCAGGAGCAAAGGCAAAACCCCCAGGTCAGCCCCAAAGAACGGGGCGGGACCTGGGGCACCGGAACAGGGGTGGAGAAACGATGAGTCAGGTGCGGGAAGCGGCGGTGGCGGGGCAGTTTTATCCGGCGTCGGAGGCGGAACTGCTGGGGGCGGTGGAAGGATTTCTGCGTCGAGCGGGGAAGAAAGTTCGGGCGCTGGGAGTGATTGCGCCACATGCGGGGTACATCTATTCGGGAGCGGTGGCGGGCGCGGTGTATGCGCATGTAGAGGTTCCGCGGAAGGTAATTGTGTTGTGTCCGAACCACACAGGGCTGGGCGAGCCGCTGTCGATTATCAGCGAGGGGAGTTTTCGCACGCCCTTGGGCGACGCGCGGATCGACACTCCGTTGGCGGAGGCGCTGAAGAAGGGTTTTACGCTGCTGCGTGAGGATCGGGCATCGCAGATTCGCGAGCACGCGGTGGAGGTTCAACTGCCGTTTCTTCAGGCGGCGCAGAAGGAATTGACGTTTGTGCCGATTACGGTGGGGACGGGACAACTCGAAGTGCTGACGGCGCTGGGCGTGGTGCTGGCGAAGGTGATTGCGGAATGTGGAGAGCCGGTGTTGATGGTCGCCTCCAGCGACATGAATCACTATGAGGACGACGCGGAGACCAGGGTGAAAGACGCGCTGGCGATTGAGCAGATACTGGGGATATCGCCGAAAGGACTGTTCCAGACGGTGAGGGGGCAGAACATTTCAATGTGCGGGTATGGGCCAGCGGTGGCAATGCTGACGGCAGCGGTAAGGCTGGGAGCACAGTCGGCGGAACTGGTGAAGTATGCGACTTCTGGAGATGTTTCGGGGGATCGGGAGCGAGTGGTGGGATATGCGGGGATCGCGGTTTCGTAGGGGTGCGGAGAAGGTCAAAAACGCGGCGAGAGAGAGGGGTGCTTGTTCCCCATATATGCCAAAGGAAGGCATATATGGGCCACCCAGGGATTGGTGGAGAAAGTAAAAACCTGGAGCAAGAACAAAGGACAGCAACAAGAGCAACTGCAAGGGCAAAGTCAACATCCCCACGTCAGCCCGATGAAACCGGGCGGGACGTGATGGGATAAGAACGAAGGCTTCAGCGAAACCCGGTATTCTTTGGTTGAGGACCAAGAAGCTGGGTCAGGAGAAGCCTTCATGACTATTGTAGGGTGTGATTTCCATCCCAGTTGGCA
>DATLJC010000057.1:0-36547 GCA_035539055.1 Saccharimonadales bacterium (SeqCode)
TCGAACCTGCGACCCTCTGCTTAGAAGGCAGATGCTCTATCCAACTGAGCTACGCTCCCATAAATCATTTTGGGCTGGCACCCGTAGATTATTTTAGCTGAGTTCTGGCAGTTGCGGGTGGTCTTCGTGTAGCGGCGCGGAAGGCGGCATCAACAGAACACTTCGTGAAGCGCTCATTGCTATTGCAATTCCAGCAAGCGGACGGCAGTAAATCCTATTGCCTGATCCCAGTTTTCTGCTGCGTCGGCGGGGGATGTGCCGTATCCGGTGAGGAACAGGGTGAGGCAGTATCCGGGATCTGACTCGCGCATTGCTTCCGCGGAGGTGCCGCGGTGGAAATAGCAGCGGCGTACTACGATTTCAGCAGATGCCTCCAGCGTCTCGTTTTCTTCGAGCCGCCGCGCCAGGTCGCTGGCGGTCTGGCGGTGATGTTCAAGGCTGTCGCGCAGGCCTGCGTTTGTTTCGGCAAACACCAGGTCTATGTAAGAGCTTTGGGTGAAGGGAGCGCGGTAGAGGTTCTCCGCAGCATCCGCTTCCTCTTGCCACACGTCGCATTTGGCGGTCTGCCATGGGCTCAGAGGGGAATTCAGGGCGAGAAGGAATCTTCGCAGGGCAGGGAAGTGGAGGGCTTCGGGGATGCACTCGACGTTTTGTTCGAGTGTGCCGGGGGCGCTGCGCAGGTCAAAGTAATGTAGATGGCCGTCGGGGTCCTGCCAGGGAATTTCCAGGGCAGGCGCGGAAGGGCCAAGCTCTATGCTGCTATCGGCGTCCATGAGGTTCTCCGTTATTGCTTCGGTTCAGCGAAGCGTTTGTGGGGCTCACGGGCACTTTGGACTTGCGCCAGGAATTCTATGATTTTGCGCTCGGCCCAGCGTCCATCGTCGCTGCCGTCAGCGCTGGGCTCGGAGATGAAGGCGCAATGGCCGCCGTGCTTTGTGAGTAGAAATGTAATGTTCGGGTTTTCGGTCAACTTGCGTTGCGTCTCGGGAGACATGACGACGAACGGGTCATCGAGGGAGTGGACGACCAGCGTCGGAATCGCAATCTGGTCGAGGACGTGTGACGAACTAGCCTTGTCGTAATAGTCGTCGGCACCCGCAAAGCCCATGTAGCGGGCTGTGATGTGCTCGTCGAATTCGCGAACAGAGTGTACGTTCGTTAGCAGTTCCGCATCGTATTGACCCGGCCACAGTTCGGATTTACGGCGGAAGCTTCGGTGCAGCGACTTGAGGAACCACCACTCGTAGAGCGAGTAGGCCGCGGCGTGAATCCGATCCGATGAAAGGGCGAGGTCGCAGGCGGGTGAAACCGTTGCGGAGGCGATGACCTGCGGTGGAGCCTGAGTGCCCCACTGGCCGACGGCCCGCAACACCTGGTTGCCTCCCATGGAGAATCCGGCGAGCGCCACGCGCTGCAGGCCATCGGTGGCGATCATCTCGGCGACGAGCTTTTCGACATCTTGCGAGAGTCCGGAGTGGTAGAGCGTAGAGGAAAGATGCTCGGTGCCGCCGCAGCCGCGAATGTTCATGCGCACCACGTTCCAGCCCTGGGTCCAGGCGCGGCTCGCGGTTCCGATGACGTAGCGCGAGTTGCTGGAGCCCTCCAGACCGTGGACGATCATCAGCGTCAAACGCTGCTGGCGGTCGGGGTGCCAGTGGCAATGGCACATGATCTGGACATCTTCCTCGATCTGGAAGAGGCGCTCCTCGGGCTCGGGAAGCAGACTGGCGCGCCTCATGAAATTCCCGGCTATCGTCTGGAAGTGTCCTCCGCACAGAAAGCGGCGCGGCACAAAGTCATTGGCTATGGGAGAAAAATTCGCGGGATGGGAAATTTCCTTACTGAACATGGGCCTGTGTGGGCGGAACGCACCCGTATAATGAATGTATCAGTTTCGCCGCGGTGTGGGCTTGCCCATACGCAAAGCGGTGTCTCGGAGGTCGTTATGCCAATTTTCGAATACATATGCAAGGGTTGCGGTAAGAAGTTTGAGGCCATCGTCTATGGTGGAAAGCAATCCGAGTGTCCCGCCTGCAAGGGGACCGAACTGGAACAACAGCTCTCCACGTTTGCTGCGCATGGTACGGATAGGTCCTCTGGCGCCGCGCCCAAGATGCCCTGCGGAATGCCTCCGGGCTCCTGCGGCGGCGGTGGCTGCGGAATGAATTAGCAAATCCCCAAGCGAGACTGGCTGAGCTCCAAGAGCAGCCGGTGCGATGCCCGCCATCGAAGACCGTATCAAGGATCAAATTGTCGAATTTGAATTGCAGTCGTTGTCTTGTGCTGCTACTCCCTGACGAAAAGGTTTGCTCGCAATGTCACGCTCTGGTTCACGCCGTGGAGTTGGAACAGTTGCGCGCGCAGGCGCTTGGGTTTGAGCGGCAGGGGGAAGTGCTGAAGGCGCGGGAGGCGTGGCGGAATGCATGGCAACTGCTGCCGGCGGAGTCGAAACAGGCACAGTGGATTGAGAATCACATCCATGCCCTGGAGCAGACCGGGGCGGTGACCATTGCTCCCGCGAAATCGAATCCCTGGGCGAAGCGGTTGGGCCCCTTGGCACCGCTTGTGCTTCTGCTGGCAAAGGGAAAGACGCTGCTGTTCGCGTTGTTCAAACTCAAGTTTCTCTTTAGCTTTGTGGCGTTTCTCGGACTCTACTGGGCGCTGTATGGGGCGTGGTTCGGCATCGGTTTTGCCATCATGATCCTGGTGCATGAAATGGGACACTTCGCGGAGGTCAAACGGCGCGGACTTCCTGCCGACATGCCGGTGTTTCTTCCCGGCCTGGGAGCCTACGTCAAGTGGCAGGCATTGGGAGTCTCCACCGAAGTGCGCGCGCTGGTCTCGCTGGCCGGACCGGCGGCGGGATTGGCCGCGGCGCTCGTCGCTGCAATGCTGTTCTGGCGGACGGCGAATCCTCTTTGGGCCGCGCTGGCTCACACCGGAGCGTGGCTGAATCTAATCAATCTGATTCCCGTGTGGATACTGGATGGAGCAGGAGCCGTACGGCCATTGGACAAGGTCGGGCGCGGCAGTCTTCTGGTGTTCAGCATTCTGCTGTTCTGGTGGAGCGGGGAAGGGTCGCTATTGCTGGTGGCGGCGGGCTTCGGATGGCGGCTATTCCGTAAGGAGTTTCCGGCGGACGGATCAGTTACCGTGCAATTGTATTATTCGGTACTGATGGCAGTTTCAGCCTGGTTGCTGCACATAACGCCGCTGGCGCGTTGAAACCATTGAAAGCCGTGGATGAGGCCTTGTGAGGTCGATAAAGCCTGAACCTCATCAAAGTGACCTGATTGTATCGGGGGATACTAATGAAGCGCTTGCAAAGTCGGTAAGCTAATAAGCTAAACGGCTGGAAGTCGAAGGTTACTTGGGGTGGGTAGTGGGACTCGAACCCACACCATCCGGTGCCACAGACCGGCGTTCCACCATTGAACTATACCCACCATGAACCGAAACTGATTATAGCAGACGCGATCGATCCACACTGATTGTCGCGTTGGCATGTTGTGGAAAAGACGGAGCGCTAGAAGAGCATAAAAAAGGCTCGGATCAAATTCCGAGCCAATATTCAGGTATTTCACAAGCTGGGTTTGGAGACCGCACAGGCCCGCTACCGTTAAGAGTGCATCCGGCCGACTCCCATGTACTCGTATCCGATTCCACGGAGTCTTTCGGGATCGAGCAAATTCTTCGTATCCACAATCAGGGGACGACGCAGCATTGGCTTCATTTTGACGAAGTCGAGGCTGCGGAACTCAGGCCATCCGGTCGCAACGATCAGCGCGTCCACGCCTTCCGCCGCAGTGTAGGCCGAATCGCAAAACGACACCACCTGCTCGAGTTCCCGTTGGGCCTGGCTCATGGCAAATGGATCGTAGGCACGGACGACAGCGCCGTTTTCTACCAGTTGCCGAGCCAAAGCCACCGAGGACGAGCCGGCTATCGAACTGGTATGCGGTTTGATGGCCAGTCCTAAGAGCCCAAGCCGCTTATCGCGTAAGGTCGGCATGACGCCGGAAATCGTACGCAGGGTGCGCTCGGCGTGTTGATGGGCGACGGCCTGCGCGGCATTCAACATCTGCAGTTGCACGCCGTTGCGTTGGGCGAGCGCGCTGAGGCTGCAAATGTCGCTTTCAACGTACGTTCCGCCGAGTCCCACACCTGCCTGCAAGCAGCGCGGCGCAATTCGCTTATCGAGACCGAGAGCGAGGGAAAGGTCAAGGGCGTCGGCGTTCACATGTTCGCAGAGCGCGGCCATCTCGTTGATGAAGGAAATCTTGGTTGCAATGAAGGCCGTGGCTGCTTCGCGGACCAGTTCCGCGGTCTCCGAGTTGGTAACTATCACGGGAGTGCCACGCATGACGAGTGGACGGTAGATGATTTTCAGCGTGGACACTGCTTGTGGACTGCTGGTGCCGAATAAAAGCCGGTCAGGCCAGTTGAAGTCCTCCACCGCGCAACCTTCGGTGAGCGAGAGTGGGTGCGAAACGATGGCCAGATCGTAACCTAGCGCACATATCTTTTTTGCGACCTGCGTCACGGTTCCCACCGGTGTCGGCGTGCAGATCAGCAGAAGAGAACCGGGCAGCATGTTCGGCGCGAGACGCAGTGCGACGGTTTCGGTTTCTTCGGGATCATCCTGTGCCAGGTAGACGACCTGCGAGCGTGCGACCTGTGCATCGGTTTCAGTTGAATAGGTGAGGCGTCCAGCGCGCACGTTGCGTTTCACGATCTCTTCGAGATTCTTCTCGTAGAAAGGAATGCGTCCTTGCGCGAGACTTAGAACCTTGTCGTTGGCGGAATCGCAGCAAACGATTGGCGTTCCAAAATCCGCAAGGCAAGCCGAGAGGACCGTCCCGAGGTATCCAGCGCCATAAACGACAATTTGCATCGTAGCCTCACTGCGCCCCGCATTGGCAAATACTCCGAGGAGCCCGCAACGGTTCCCGGCGAATCCCAGAAAGCGTAGCGCAGAGACTATTTAGCTTTGTATCTACCGGATATGCAATGTGAAAGACGGCCATGTACGCTCGTGCGCCGGTGGCCTGCAATCGGACGGGCAGTTACTTTGGTAGGGCCGCGAGATCAAATCCGGCAAGATCCGTCCACGTATGTGCGTTTCCGCGGACGAAAGTGAGATGGTTCACCGATATACGATGTGAGCCTGGGAAATTTGCCCAGCGCGTTTTGCTGGTCTGCAAGACCTCCAGTGCCTGCTCGTTGCTGTCTAATTTGGCGACCGTGACGTGCGGCATGTAGGGAAGCGGCTCGGTGTAATCAAGTCCATCACGGTTCAGCAGATCGTGCAGTTCCCGCATCCTGTATCCCGCGTAACTGACCCGAATGAAGACCGTGGGGGTGACCGGAAGGAAGCTTTCCACCTCGCCCAGTTCCACCTCAAAGGGAGCCACCGTCGCTGACAGGCGTCGCAGCATTGCGATTGCATCCTCTTCCGATCCTCGCAGTGGCCTCGGCGGCAACACGGTAAGGTGCGTTGGCAGATGCGCATGAGCGGGATGGAGTTCGCGACGTAGCTCCTCGACAAACTCGCCGAGAGCGTTTTTCACGTAGGCTACGAGCGCGTACTGGACGGGAACTTGGTCGCAAGACATGGCAAACCTGTCAATTATAGGCGTGGAAGGCCAGAGTGCAAACCGACATCTGTCGGCTTGCACTCTCAGGGGGGCAGCAATCTTAGTTTGCAGCCATATGACTGCTGTTCGCGGGGACTGCTTTCTCGGCATAACTCTGCACTTCATCGCCACGGAAGTACTTGGTTTTATTCTGGCGCATCTCCGGCATGGCCGAGTAGGGCTTGCTGTAATCGTTGTTGGCATTCCAGAAGAGGAAGCCGTTGCCGCCTTTGCTGCGCGCAACCGCAACCTGGATGCGTATGTATTCCGGAGAATAGGTCTTCGTCTTCCAGCCAAAAGCCTGTAGCCAGGGACGCAGTACCACGCCACTTTCAGCCGTCACCTTCTGGAAGCGAGCCATGGACTCGCCGATGAAGTGTTCCGGGGCGTCTCCGGGGGCTGTGTAGCCGTCCATCCCATAGAAGTGCGACGGATAGATCATGGGGGACATGACGTCGCAATACTTGGCCATTTGCGGAATATCCTGCCCGGTGTGCGACAGGTCGATGGTCCGCTGCCAAGCCATTACTCCAAAGACATCGAGTGAGAAGAGTACGCCCGAGGACTTTAGTTCGGATTGCGCCTTCCTCAGGAAGTTCGTGATCGCGTCGGCGCGCTTCCAATCGGGATGCTGTGACTCAAAGAGGAATTTCGCGTCCTTCTGGTCGCCTTCCGCGGGAAAGCGTACGTAGTCGAACTGAATCTCGTCGGCTCCATTGGCTGCGGCGAATTTTGCGAGTCCTATGTTGTAATCCCAAACCTTGGGGTTCGAGGAGTCGGTCCAAACCAGTTTGCCGTTCTCGCGCCATGCACCGCCTCTGCGCGATTGCACGGCCAGTTCCGGATGTTTTGTGACCAGCGCGTCGTCGCGGAAGATGGCGATGCGGGCGATGGCGTGCAGTCCCTGCGCATGGAGGAAGGCCGTGAACTTCGGCAAATTGCGGATGGGATAGCTCTTCTGCTCAGGAGCCAGGAGCAGCCCGGTGGGGACGCTGACCGAGCCATCGGAATCCTTGATGTCGAATACGACGCTGTTGCCGCCGGCTTCGCGCCACTTGCGAACGATGTCCAATCCTTTGGCGCTGCCGGCCATGGTGCCGGTCAGGTAGATGGCGCGTGCCTCAAAATTCTTCGAGACCAACACTGGATTCTCCGTCCAGCTTTCCTTGTAGGAGGGAATCATGATCTCGGATCCCGGCTTGGGCCAGAGTCCCTTGATTTCCGGATTCGCGGTGCGGATCGCCTGCTCCAGTTCGCTGCCGGTGAGGAAGCGAGTTACTGGCAGGTAATGATGCACGATCGCGGGCATACTTTCTCCCTTTGCGACCGTATGAATCTTCGCATCCGGCGGCACGACTCGCGCGGGAGACGCGGAGGCGGGCGTGGACTTAACGTCAGGGCTGGGAGAGGGAGGCGCAGCGGGTGCTGGGGCCGAGGTCGCAGCTTTTACGGTGTGGGCCCGGAGCGAAAATTTTTGAAAGACCGCAAACACCGCAAGTAAGACGACGGCAGAGGTTAGTACTGATAGCGCGACTTGCTTCCGAGACATGTTAGCCAATCCAGAGTTGAATCTGAGCGGATACTAGCACGCAACGGCGACCAGCGATGAAGGTAGATCACCTGAGTTCCTGAATTTTCTTTCTTAAATGGAGTAACCAAGTGTGTTCGGGCCAGAGGCAACGGATGATATCCGCGCGAAACGTACCCGGATTCCTTTTCCACGCGTCTGCATCTAACAACAGCAATGAGGGGATTGGGGCGAGTGTCAGTGGTTCCTGGTCAGGACGTATTGAACACCGGATGGGTGTCCTGATACAACGCGGAACTCCCTTTTTCCATCTCAGGACATGACCTCCTACGCGGGGGGTTGTCCCTCAATAATAGGGTAAGACTATGAAAACCGGACTCAATGCGGCTCTTGACCCCTCCCGTCGCTCCAGCGACGCTCAGGAATTCGACACTGCCATTCGGCGCAAAATCGTGGGACAGGATGATGCCGTCGAAAAAGTGACCGAAATCTACCAGATGTTTCTGGCAGGATTGAACGCGCCAGGACGTCCGGTAGGCAATCTGCTCTTCCTGGGACCAACCGGTTCGGGCAAAACCCGCGTGGTGGAAGCTATTGCTGAAGCGCTATTTGGAGATGCTCATGCGATCGTCAAGATCGACTGCGCGGAATTTCAGCATTCGCACGAGATCGCCAAACTGATCGGTTCGCCCCCGGGATATCTCGGGCATCGCGAGACTCACCCGCTGCTCACGCAGGAGGCTCTGAATCAGTGGCATACTGACCGGCTCAAGCTATCCATATTACTTTTCGACGAAATAGAGAAAGCCAGCGACGCGCTTTGGCAGCTATTGCTCGGCATTCTTGACAAGGCCACTCTTACGCTCGGCGACAATCGCCGCGTGGATCTTTCACAGTGCCTCATCGTTCTGACCTCGAACCTCGGCGCAGGAGAGATGAACGAGTTGCTGAACGGCAACATGGGATTTGCGCAGCCCAGCGGAGAGATCGACAATAAGATCGACGACAAGATGAATCGGACGGCGATTGATGCAGCTCGACGGAAGTTTTCGCCGGAGTTCATGAACCGCATCGATAAGGTAGTAGTTTTCAAGACACTGCGCCAAGAGCATCTTGAGAAGATTCTTGAGATTGAATTGGGCTTGGTGCAACAGCGCATCTTGCAGGCGACGGGAAACAATCAGTTTGTCTTCAGCTGCACGCCAAAAGTGAAACAGCTGTTGTTGCAGGAGGGAACGGACCCCAAGTATGGCGCCCGTCATCTCAAGCGCTCCATTGAGAAGAACATCGTATTTCCGCTTGCGAATCTGGTCGCGACAGCTCAGATCAAGCTGGGAGACTTCATCAAGATCGACCTTAACGAAAGTGGCACTATGACTTTTGTGAAGGAAGCAGAGGGCGCCTTGGTGCCGGTGCTGCTGGAGAAATATGGCCCCGAGTTCGCGTCGCAGCACGTCGCCAAAGTAGGCCGTCCCGCTCGTCGTGACGTGGCCGCCTCAGGTGGACCGCTGCTCGATCACAAGTAAAGTTGTCGTTTCGAGTATCATCTTGAGGGAATGGCCACAGCCATTCCCTCATTCCTTGCTTGCCGATGTGTCTGGGAGGTGAAAAGTGAAACTGAACGAGGTGAGGCTCCGTTGTCCTGACTCCTTCCGGGCAGTAGCCCTGGCGCTCGTTCTATCCCTCGCCTTTCCGGCTGCGACGGCGCAACACATTCGTCAGGATGCCGATGGCCGAGTTGTTCCGGAATTAAGCGGCGTCCGTCTCAGTCCGCAGGAGCAGATCAAATTAGGGCAAAAAACCGCTGCGGAAGTTTACAAGCAAATGCCGGTGCTTTCCGATTCGAGCCCGGTTTCGAGCTTCGTGCAGCGCATGGGAGCACGACTTGTAGAAAAGGCTCCCGGCACGCGATGGCCGTTTGAGTTTCATGTGATCGCGCAGAAGGAGATCAATGCTTTTGCACTGCCGGGCGGCCCAATCTTCGTCAATCTTGGAAGCATTCAGGCAGCCGATGAAGATGAACTCGCGGGTGTGATGGCGCACGAGATATCGCACGTAGTGTTGCAGCACACCGCCCGCGACGCCGGAAAGCAACAGACGACGCAGACGTTGGGCGCGCTGGGCGCGATCATTGCTGGAGTGGTCCTTGGAAATGGAATGGCAGGCAACCTCGCCTCTGGAGCCATTCAGCTCGGAGCCGGTGCAATTTCGATGAGCTATTCCCGGTCCGACGAAAGCGAGGCTGATCTTCTGGGCGCGCAGATCATGTATGACGCCGGTTACAATCCATACGCTCTGGCGGAGTTCTTTCAGAAGCTCGCGCAGCAGGGTGGGAGCGGTGGCGTTCAGTTCCTGAGCGATCATCCCAACCCGGGAAATCGCGCAGAAAACGTTCGCAAAGCGATTCAGAGATTTCCCCAGAAGAGCTATCCCCGGAAAGACAGTGCGGAATTTGTGGCGATGAAGCGCACCGCTGACAGCATGCAGGCCTACACAGCGCAGCAGATAGCGAACCACAAAGGACCGTGGAATCTGGCCGCCGGGGGAGCAAATTCGACGCCCACTTCCGCCACGACTGAGTTTATCGACACGGTGAGTTATGAGCAGGTCCGCCCGTCCAGTTCATGGAGCCAGTTCAGGCAGAGCGGGCTCGCCTTTGACTATCCCGCGAACTGGGAACTTTCAAGCTATCAAGGTGGAATTCTCGTCGCACCTCCCGCTGGAGTCTCGTCGAACGGCGCGATTGCATACGGGCTCTCGATCCGCGCCACAAAGTCAGGAAGCACATCTGGAAATTTACGCGAGTTGGCGAGTGAACTCGCCGGAGATATTGTGAAAGGCAATCCCGGCATGAAGATTCTTGGCGGGCCAAATCGTCTGCAGGTAAATGGAGCCGAAGCAATTGCTTATGACCTGGTTGGCAACAGTCCGGTGCGCGCATCGCGTGGGCGGAAAGACATGTTACGTGAACGTGACTGGCTTGTCACAGTGCCTCGGGAGGATGGATCGATTGTAGCGCTTATCTTCACTGCTCCCAACCGCGATTATGCGGAGATGAAGCAGACTTTTCAGACGATGCTGCGAAGCTTCCAAGTGCAATAAGTGTGTTGCTGAAACGCCGGTAGGCCGTTGCAGATCTGGCCGGGGGAGTGGCAGGACAATTGACCGTTGGTGACAAAACCGTGGCAACCCATATCAACATCCAACGCTAGAGTTCACGAGCGATCCCGGTTGAAGTATGTGTTCAGGGTCTGCACACGAGGTGTCGAATGTCTGAGATTTTAGTCATGAAGCGCGCAAGTTTCCGGCATAGTTCTTATGCTGGGGATTGCAGAATTCGCCAGCGCACAACACTACGTTGATCGACGGACTGTGGGCACTCAGTTTCGGCGGCGACGCCACGCGGCAATGGACTTGCAATCAGCCTCTATTTCACTGCTGGACCAAATGATGAGAATGATGGTTTGTTCGGAACCATATCGGCAGTAAGCACTGAATCGCGGGGAAACTCTGAGTGACTTGAAGATGTTTAGGACCGCCAGCGTTTCTAATAAGCTGGCGGTCCGAGTGAAATTGTGCGTTTTTGATTGTCCCTTTAAATTCCCTGGACAATAATGCCGAGGTGCTGCCGAAGCTGTGCGAGCGCTGCTTCAGCGGTGAGGCCGTACTTCTTGCGTAGCTCATCGGGCTTGCCGTGTTCGATGAATTGGTCTGGCCACCCGATACGAATAACGGGCGTGCTGAATCCGAGGCGATTCAACTCTTCCAACACGGCACTGCCGAAGCCTCCGGCGAGTACGTGATCCTCAAGCGTAACGAAAACCTCAGCCGAGGCAGCGTACTGGGCGACCATCTCGACGTCGAGAGGTTTGGCAAAACGTGCGTTGATCACGGCGGCGGGAACGCCTTCCGTGGCGAGCTTGTCCGCAATCTCGCGGGCGACCGGCAGCATGGCTCCCAGCGAGAAGATGGCGACGCGATCATTGCCGCTGTGCTCCAACAACTCGGCTTGGCCAATTGGAATGGCGACAGGTTCGTCTTTCACCGGCGTGCCCGGACCAACTCCGCGCGGGTAGCGAATTGCGATTGGGCCATTGTGCCGCATAGCCGTATAGAGCATGTCGGCGAGTTCGTCCTCGTTCTTGGGACTCATGTGGACGAGGTTGGGAATTCCGCGCAGGTAGCTGATGTCAAAGAGGCCATGGTGCGTGGGGCCGTCGTCTCCGCTGAGGCTGCCGCGATCCATGCAGAAGACTACGGGCAGGTTTTGCAAGCAGACGTCATGCACAATCTGATCAAAGCCGCGCTGTAGAAAAGTTGAGTAGATGGCGAGAAATGGCTTGAATCCCTTGGTGGCCATTCCGGCCGCAAACAGCACGGCGTGCTCCTCGGCGATGCCGACGTCGTAATACTTATCCGGATGCACGGTGCGGAAGCGGTCGAGCGCAGTGCCGTTAGGCATGGCCGCCGTAATGGCGATGACTCGGTCATCATGCTTCGCAAGTTCTGAGAGAGAATCGGCGAAGACCTCCGAATAGGTGCGCTGCGTCAGTGGCTTGGTTTCGCCGGTCTCGGGATTATAGGGACCGAGGCCGTGAAACTTCTTCTGCTTTTCTTCCGCCGGCTCAAAACCTTTGCCCTTCTGGGTGATGACGTGGAGGATGACCGGGCGCTCCAATGTCTTCAAAAACTGAAATGTGCGAATCAGCGCAGCAATGTCATGTCCATCTGTAGGCCCGTAGTATTTCAGGCCAAACTCTTCGAAGATGATCGATGGCCACAGCATGCTCTTGGCGGCCTCTTCGGCTTTGCGCGCAACCTGGGCCGCGGATTTGCCGCCGACCTTTTCAACCAGCTTGGCGGCGCGCTCGTAGAGACGATGGTACTGCGGAGTGGTGACGATCTTGTTGAAGTAAGAGGCGATGGCTCCTACGTTTTTATCGATGGACCACTTGTTATCGTTGAGCACGATAATGAGGCGCTTGGTTTGCGAAGCGATGTTATTGATTGCCTCGTGAGTGATGCCGCAGGTGAAGGCTGCGTCTCCGGCAAGTGCGACAACGTGTTCTTTGCCGCCGAGTCTGTCGCGTGCAACGGCCATGCCGAGCGCAGCCGATAGCGCGGTACCCGCGTGTCCCGCGCCGTAGCAGTCATGTTCGCTTTCGGTGCGAAGCATGAAGCCGTTCAGTCCACCGGGTGTGCGGATGGTTGAGAAGCGGTCGCGTCGGCCCGTGAGCAGCTTGTGCACATACGCCTGATGGCTTACATCGAAGAGAAAATGGTCCTCTGGCGTGTCGAAGACATAGTGCATGGCGATCGTGAGTTCGACGACTCCAAGGTTGGGACCGAGGTGGCCGCCGTTGCGGGCGAGCACCGTGATGAGCTCGCTACGAATCTCCTCGGCGAGCTGCGTGAGCTCAAGGAGCGATAAGCGTTTTACGTCGGCGGGAGAGTGAATATCGTCAAGAATCTGCGTCATGCTGATCGACTATGTTACTGCCTAATGCCGTTCTGCACGGCTGCTATTTGGATAAAAACGAAAGGCGCATGGCTCGCGCCTTTCGCATGAATCGCTTATTTTCCCTTGTTTCTGCTTCTTACCTTGGATGTTGATCGGCTCGATCTCTGCTTGGGAAAAACGCGCTTGAATATCTTATCCACGTTACGCAGTTGGCGAGTAAGGTCGAATGCGTAATCCAGTGTCTTCTTAGGCACCCGTGAAGTGATCTCCGGATCGGCAGAGACCAGTTCGCGGAAGTTCTTCTCCTCGCGCCAGGCTTGCATGGCATTGCGCTGGACAATTCGGTAAGCATCTTCACGAAGCACACCGGCCTCCACGAGATCGAGCAGAAGCTGTCCGCTGAAGACCAGTCCGCCGGTCGAGTGAAGGTTGCGCAACATACGCTCAGGATAGACGAGCATGGTGTCCACAAGGTTGGTGGTTTTGGTAAGAAGGTAGTCGAGCAAAATAGTGGAGTCAGGCAGAATGACGCGCTCGACAGACGAGTGCGAGATGTCGCGTTCGTGCCAGAGTACGACGTCCTCAAACGCCGGTTGAACGTTTCCACGAATGACGCGCGAAAGCCCGGAGATCTGTTCGCAGGTAATGGGATTCCGCTTGTGAGGCATGGCGGATGATCCCTTCTGTTTCTCGCTGAAGAACTCTTCTGCTTCGCGAACCTCGGTCTTCTGAAGGTGGCGTATCTCAGTCGCAATTTTATCCAGCGTGCAGGCTACCACAGCCAGCGTGGCTACATAGAATGCATGCCGGTCGCGCTGGATCACTTGAGAGGAAACCGCGGCAGGAGCAAGGCCGAGACGCTCGCAGATCAACTCCTCGTACTTGGGGTCGAGGTGAGCGCCATTGCCCACGGCACCGCTGAGTTTGCCCACGCGCATCTGTTCCGTAGCGAAATCGAAACGCTCAAGATTGCGTTGCATTTCGCTATACCAGTTGGCGATCTTCAGGCCGAAGGTGATGGGCTCGGCGTGAACACCGTGAGTACGGCCAATCTGAGGTGTGTGCTGGAACTCAACGGCGCGACGGCGGAGAACCGCGATGAACTTTTCGATGTCGGCGCGCAACAGAACGGAAGCCTGCTGCACGAGCAGCGCCTGCGCGGTGTCAACCACGTCGTTGGAGGTAAGTCCATAGTGCAACCAACGCGATTCGGGGCCAACTTTTTCAGAGACAGCGGTGGTGAAGGCAATGACATCGTGCTTCACCTCAGCCTCAATCTGATGAATGCGGGCGACTTCAAATGCCGCGCCTTTGATGCGAATGGCGCGGGCGGCTGACTTGGGCACGATGCCGACTTCGGCGAGGGTTTCACTCGCGGCGACCTCAACCTGCAACCAGGTACGGAACTTGTTTTCGTCACTCCAAATCTGGCCCATTTCAGGGCGGGTATAGCGAGGGATCAAAGCGAACTCCTATGTGAGAGCTGGAACTTCATATTGTAACAATGTGAGCGCTTCGACGTTGGACACTGAGAGCAGCAAAAAATAAGGCCGGGTGCGTCCCGGCCTCGAACAGGAGGTCCTTTTCTCTTGATGTTGTCGGGTGCCGGCGGAAAAGGGAACCGGACCTTACAAACTTTTGAAGCCTAGAGCAGGCTGGAAGCCTCGCCGTCGGAGACGCCAAGCAACTCACTCATCTCCTCGTACAGAAATCCTTTGCCGGGACGATAGGGCTGCACCCACTCGCCATCGATCACAAATTGCGGGATGGCGCGCTTGCCGGTGTTGCGGATGACATCATTGGCAGCACCGGGCGTAACGTCGATATCAATTTCCTCGTACGGAATCTTATGTTTGTCCAGGAAGCGCTTAGCCTCTCGGCAATCGCAGCACCAGGGAGCTGAATAGACGAGCAATTGCATAGTTTCATAGATGAACTGACACGAGAGAAGTTTCAAAATACCGGGGCCGTGCTGGTGATTTTTTCCAGCGCCGCCGGCCGTGGTCTGTTCACAGATATCAGAACCGCCGATGGAACTATGGTGATGCATGCTGACGGGCGGTTGGCTGCCGATAGCAATGGCAATGTTTTCCAAGGCAAGGCTTCGCATCGGAAGCGCGCCAGCTAACCAGGGCAAGGCATACAAAAGAGCCGCCGATGTGATTCGGCGGCGCTTCTTGTTTTAGTTTACGTTTAGCACTTAGTTGCAGAGCAGGGCGCCGTCCGTCTTCTCTTCGCCGACTTCGCGATAGAAGAGCTGGTTCTTGTCGAGATAGACTTCGACAAAAGCCGGACGGGTCTTGATGCTGCCCTGAATCAACGCCTCTGAAAGCGGGTCCTCCACGTATTTCTGGAGGGCGCGACGCAAAGGACGAGCGCCGTAGCTCCGATCGGTGATGGTCTTCTCCAGAATCCACTTGCGGGCGTCTTCCGTGACCGTGATCGTGATCGCTCGCTGCGCGAGGTTGTGATTCAACTGGGTCACCATCAACTCCACGATCTGGTTCAGATCGCTTTCACTGAGGGCGTTGAAGATCACCACTTCATCGACGCGGTTGAGGAACTCGGGGTTGAAGGTCTTTTTCACCTCTCCCTTTACCATCTCCTCGACCTTATCGCTGATGTTCTCTTCCTTGTTCGAAGAGAAGCCGAGGCCTTCGCGCTTGATCATGTGACGCGCGCCGATGTTGGAGGTCATGATGAGAATGACGTTCTTGAAGTCCACGGTATTGCCGAGGCCATCCGTCAACTGTCCATCCTCAAAGACCTGCAACAGAATGTTGAACACATCCGGGTGCGCCTTCTCGATTTCGTCGAGCAGCACCACCGAATACGGTGCACGTTTGACACGTTCGGTGAGCTGACCGCCTTCTTCGTATCCGACATATCCCGGAGGCGAGCCGATCAACTTGCTGACCGAATGTTTCTCCATGTACTCCGACATATCGAAGCGAATCAGGCTCTTCTCGCTGCCGAACATGAACTGCGCCAGGGTTCGCGCGGCTTCGGTTTTGCCGACGCCGGTCGGTCCAAGGAACAGGAAGGAGCCGATGGGACGCTGCGGGCTCTTGAGTCCTGCACGCGAGCGACGGATGGCGCGGGCAAGAGCCGAAATGGCCTTGGACTGCGAGATCACGCGCTTGTGCAACTCCTCTTCAATGCGCAGCAACTTTGCCGATTCTTCCTCCTTGATCGCAGCTACCGGAACTCCGGTCCAACGCGACACCACTTCTTCGATGTCCTCGCGCTGGACGATTCCCGTAGCGCTTTCGTCGAGGTGGAACTTCTCGCGCAGAGCACGCAGGTTCTCGCGCTCCTTGCGCTCCTCGTCCGAGTAGAAGCGGGCCTTCTCAAATTCATGGTTCGCGATGGCGTTTTCCATCCGATGAACGATGAATTTGATGCGCTTCTGAACTTCGGTAATTTCTTCGGGCAGCGCGGACTGACGCAGTTTTACGCGTGCGCCCGCTTCGTCGATCAGATCGATTGCCTTATCCGGAAGAAAACGATCCGGTATGTAGCGGTTCGAGTGCGAGACCGCGAAGTTGATGGACTCATCGGTGTAGCTGACCGCATGGAATTTCTCGTAGCGATCCTTGATGCCCATCAAAATTTTGATGGAGTCAGGCTCGTTCGGCGGTGGTACCTTGACTGACTGGAAGCGGCGCTCAAGCGAACGATCCTTCTCAATCGACTTGCGATACTCACCGGGCGTCGTAGCTCCAATGCACTGAATCTCTCCGCGCGAGAGGGCCGGCTTCAGAATGTTGGCCGCGTCGAGCGAACCCTCAGCGGAGCCCGCGCCAACCAGCGTGTGCAACTCATCAATGAAGATGATCGAATTCTGATTCTCGATCAGCTCCTTCATGATGGTCTTGAGCCGTTCTTCAAACTGGCCGCGATACTTGGTTCCGGCGACGATCAAAGAAAGATCCAAGGCAAGCACGCGCTTGTCGGCCAGAAATGAAGGTACTTCGCCGTCTGCGATGCGTTGCGCCAACCCCTCGACGATGGCGGTCTTACCGACGCCTGGTTCACCGATCAACACGGGGTTATTCTTGGTGCGACGGCACAGAATCTGAATCGTGCGGTCCACTTCGCCATCCCGGCCTACGAGCGGGTCGAGCTGATTCTCCATCGCGGCCTGCGTCAGGTCGCGGGAGAACTCCGCGAGCAGCGAAGACTCGCGATTGGCGGCGCGTTGTGGTTGCTGCTGCACCTTTTCCTGAGTCGTGCGTTGTAATTCCTCGCGAATGGCGGCAAGCTTCAGCCCCCGCTCGGCCAAAATCTCCGAGGCGAAGCATTTCTCTTCGCGCAACAGGCCAAGTAGAAGGTGCTCTGTACCGATATGTTTGTGGCTGAGCCGCTCGGCTTCCTCGGAGGCATACGCCAGAACGCGCTTGCACTCATTGCTGAGTGGGAGGTCGACGCTGGTCGATACCTTTTCGCGTACGGTCGTGTGGGCTTCAATCTGCTTGCGGATAGAGTCCACCGACGAATGCTGGCGAAGGAAGCGATTGGTCAGCGCTTTGTCCTCGCGCAACAGACCGAGCAGGAGGTGCTCCGTTTCAATGTACGGAGAGCCAAACTGACTGGCTTCATAACGTGCGAAGAAGATCACGCGCCTTGCTTTTTCGGTGTACCGTTCGAACATTTTGTTTCTCCAAGTCCCTCCGCCCCGGCCATTACCGGTGACGGGAGACTTTCTCCCTGCTTCACCCCTGGTACCACCGGAGAACCATTCCACCGGGGACCGTGACAGAATCCGATGCCGGATTCCGACCGGACGGCTACAATACCGAACGGAAAAATACTACACCCTGTCTTTCTGCCGCCGCGAAAAGTTGCGGCTAGTCTTGCTCTTGTGCCAGTGTTCGTGTGCGTAACGTCACTATGCCACCAAATTATTACCAAAGCTAAGAAATTTAACCCTGAGACGGCGATAAAGACTCGGGTCTAATTTCACTCATCGTGCCACCTTGCAACGAGAGAATGCGGCTACACCGTCGTGCGAATGCAAGATTGTGAGTCACCAGTATCGAAGTCAGACGATAGTCGGCGTGGAGCCTCGAAATCAACTCAAAAACGGATTCCGCCGTGCGGTTGTCGAGATCGCCGGTTGGCTCATCCGCCAGCAACATCCTGGGAGAGGTGACCAGCGCTCTGGCCAGCGAAACCCGCTGTTGCTCACCGCCAGAAAGTTCCCCGGAACGATGATGTCCGCGATCGGCCAAGCCTACTTCGTCCAGCCACTTAGCCGCGGCTGCCTCGGCTTTGCGACGGCTCTCGCCGCGCAGGTACAAAGGCATGGCAACATTCTCCAGCGCCGTAAATTCGGGGAGCAGATAATGAAACTGCCAAACATACCCGATCTGACGGTTGCGAAATTCCGCGGCTGCTTCCTCGGACAAAGTATTCAGACGAATGTCAGAGAAGAAGACCTCGCCGGAGCTAGCCGTGTCCAGTGCACCAAGAATATGAAGCAGAGACGACTTTCCCGCGCCACTCTGGCCAACAATCGCCAGCATTTCACCTTCACGAACCCGGAAAGACAGGTTGTCAAAGAGCACGAGATCCGTAGTCCCCGAGGGGTAGACCTTTCGGAGACCCTCAACTCTCAGGATCTCGTCTTTCACTATTGGATGCACCCTTGGTTCTCCCTGGTGCAAATTCACAGCAGCTCAAAGCGATTGTTTTCACTGGTGAACCTGCGGTTTCGTTTCTGAACTGTAGCTTACGAGTTCAATTAGACCACGACGGGAGCCTGAGTTTCGGTGATGTTGCGGCTGAAATCGGCTGCAAACAATCGGATTTTGTCCCTAGTCCCCTGCGAAATGATACGGACAACCCGCCACTCCGAACCGAGTTCCGGCAACTTGGTTATTCATAACGCAGCGCCTCGGCCGGCAACACGCGGGCGGCAGACTGCGAAGGGTACACCGTTGCGATAAAACTGATTGCCAGCGAGACTATTGCAACCAGCGCCGCATCGATGGCACGCGGAACGAACGGAACGTAATCGATGGCGTAAACCTCTGCCGAAAGCGTGATCCAGTGGTAGTGTCCGGCCAGGATGGCCACCGTGTAGCCGATGATAACTCCCAGTGCCGTTCCAATGATGCCGATCAGCAAGCCCTGCCAGATGAAGATTCGGCGTACCTGCTCACGGCGCGCCCCCATGGAGACCAGCACAGCGATATCCCGGGTCTTTTCCATTACCATCATGATCAGCGATATCAGGATGTTGAGCGCGGCTACGAAGACGATGAGCCCAATGGTAATAAACGTGACCACGCGTTCCAGCCGCAGGGCGCGGAAGAGTGCGCGGTTCTGGTCCATCCAATTTGTCGTCTGAAATCCTTTACCGGCAGCGGCTTCTATCTGGTTGCCGATCGTGCCGGCGTTGTATATGTTGTCCACCTTGAATTCGAGCACACTGGCGATGTCTCCAAGGCTGAACAGCCGCTGAGAGTCGGCTAACGAGCAAAGCGCCCAGGTCGAGTCGTAATCGTAGAAGCCGGACTGAAAGATTCCAGCGACTTTGAATCGCATGTAGCGTGGAACCATGCCAAAGGGCGTCAGCTCACCCTGGGGACTCGTGACCAGAACGACGGAGCCAACGCTTGCTCCCAACGTAGTCGCCAGGTCCTTGCCGAGAACGATCGGCGGCATGGCGGCAATGCGGTCGGCAGCGCCTTCGAGAGAGGACGGATTGGAATCCTGCGCGCTCGGTTCAGGAGGTGTTGCCGTGGAAGGTTGCTGCGCATCGGTTAGAGGTTGCGTGCTGCCGTCATGCACAGTGTCGAGCAAAGCGGTGACCCTGCGCTCATCAGCGGGCACAATGCCCTTGAGAACCGCACCTCCGGCGCGGGCTCCGCGTGAGATCAACACCTGTTCGTAGATGGCTGGCGCGGCGGCCTGCACGTGGGGGAGCTTTTCCAGCCTCTGCTGCAGAGCGGAGTAGTCGTGAATGCCGTCGTTTTCCGTGCGCATCAGGTTGACGTGCGACGTGGAGCCAAGCAGCCGCTGCTGCATATCCTCGCGAAATCCGTTGTTGATAGCTAGAGCGACGATGAGTGAGGCGACTCCGGCGGCCACGCCAATGATGGAGATTGCGGTAATTACTCCGATCACCGCCTGACGGCGCTTGGCGCGAAGATAACGGGCGGCAATGAAAAGCTCGAAGCGCATGAAAGGATTATAGAAGGTGAGAGGAACGGTGCGCGCATTCTCGATCGATAGGCAACTTTCCTGCGCTCAGTTTGGCCTCTCTCCCTATATGTTGAACACTGCCGAGCAGAAACCGCCTACGCTCCCTAGCACCAGCGCCGCTTTCAGCTTTTCAAGGTTTGCGGCCAGCACATATGGGTTCCAGCTGTGTTTTTCTCATCGCGGTTGCCGGAGTTGTCGTCCAGCAGCTGCGCGCCGTGCGCCAGCGCGCAGCTACGGGATGCACCATCATCCAGTAGCAGGGGATTGTGGCGTAGATGCCGCAGGTAAGCCACGATGTGACGCGAAGCTGTTGCATTATCGGGTTCCGGCTCGAACGACCACCTTGGCTGTCCCTACGTTATCGGCGCGATCAAAGACGCGGACTACGACGACGTGTTCCTCGATGGCCGCACTGCGGCGCGCGGCCGTTTCTTCGGACGGCGAAGGAGCGGCTGAAGGCGAGGCAGCTTCCAGGTTTTCCTGTGCGGCGGTACTGGTGTTGCGTGGGACTGGAACCGTAAAATCGTAATTCTCATTGATCGCGTCGGAAATGCCGCCGACCGGAGCGACGAACTGCCAGTCTCCGGCGTCGATGGAAAACTCGGCACGGCGGATAATGGAATAATTGTCGCTGGCGCGGAAGGTGACATGAAGCCCGGTCTCGTCGATCCGCCCAGCCAGCCCACCGACCACCGGCGGGGTATTGTCCACATCAAACGCTGAACTTTCGCGCGCGCCAGTCAGGAACTCCTCCGGGGAGTGGGATGGCGCGTCGCTGGCAACCACGCGGATCGAGTAGTGTCCATCGGGAAGCAGGTCGCTCTCGAAGGAGTAAAATTTATCGGCGAGTCCCGATTTTAGAAGCTGCCAGCGGCTCTCGTTTTCGCCGCGATAATAGACCGTAAAACTGAGCTGATCATCATTGTTGTCGTGCGCACTCCAGCGGACTGCAATCGATTCACGGTCGCGCTGCGGCTGCGGAGGATTCTGACTGGGCTGAATTTCGGCAACGACCGTGTCGGGTTCCACGTTGGAGACGTCGGTAACCATGCGGGGAACCTGGGAAAATTTGTGGCCGACAAAGACTGTTACGTCGTCCAGCTCGGGCGCTACATTCTTGGGCAGGTAGTTGAGAGTAACGGATCCCAGGTGCGGCCACGGACGACCCGAGTGCAATACCGCACGCCATTGCACGAAGCGCGCGGCTGGAGCCTGCAGTGCGGCGTTATGCGTGAGGTCGATCTTCTGCCAGGGACTCCAGTTTCGATCCGGATTATCAACGTTTCCGCTACGCGCGAAGAATTCGACATTGCCGCTGGCGCGAAGTTCCACATGCCCCCACCGTGAAAAAATCCTCGCGTCGAAGACATCGCTTTCGAAAGTGCCTTCGTGTTCGGCGGCTTCTTCGAGCAGGAACAGCTTGCCAAGATTGCTGGTGGCTGCCCATAGTCCGCCGTTGGGCGCCGGCGCGAAGCCGATGATTTGGTTAGCGCTGGCTTTTAGCAGGTCGGTGAAGCGCGACTCCCCAGTGGAGAGCGCATAGATTTTTCCTTTGTTGCCAGTTCCGGCAAGAAGGCGTCCAGCGGGATCAAAGGCCAGTGCGTACACGAGGTCATCGCGCGACTGCCATATGCGGCGAGGCGAGCCATCTGGCGCAATGCGGTATACCTCTGATCCGGTGGAGCCGATGCCGGGAAGAGGAAGCTGCGCGAGGGATGTCGCCGTCGGCGTCGCGGCGGGCTGGGTTTGGGCGTTGGCCGCGTTCGAAGCAGCCGCCTTGGCGCGCTTGTCTCCGGCTGCGGCGGCGTATATGTTTCCTTGCGCGTCCAGGGCAAGAGCGGTGATCTCCTTTTTAGGCGCACTATAGAGCACAAACGCCTCGGCAGCAGGCGAGATGCGATAGATGAGTCCCGAGCCATCGGACCCGGCAATCAGGTTCCCGGCTTTATCGAAGGTGATGGAGCGGATGTGAGCTTCGTCGCTCCTGAAAAACACGGAGCCATTGCCGTTTGGTTCGACGCGATAGATCTCGCCCCGATCGCCTGTTGCAATATAAAGCCGTTCCTGCGGATCGATCGCGAGCGCCCAGATGTATTTGGTATGAGGCTCAAAAAATACGCTCGCCGTATATCCAGGATCAAGCGCAAGCTTCGGGGCCTCAGCCGCGGGTGAGTTCGCGGCGGTTGGGTCTGCGGCAGCCATGTTCTTTGCCGCAGAGTTTTTCGCCGGTTTGCCGGGGCCACTCGGACGAACGACGGAATTTCGCTGGATACGATAAATCTTGCCGTCGGGAGATGTAGCCGCGTAGATCGTGCCATCTCGCGCCACAACAATCGCCTGCACCTCCAACTCGGCAGGCTGCAGAAGCGTGGAAAGCTGACCCTGCGGTGTCACTCGATAAACGCGGGCTGGCGCTCCAGTGGCTGCCAGCAGATTGCCTTCGTTGTCACTGGCGACGGCCCAAATGTAAGTAGAGGGGGTTGTGGTAATCGCACGGAAAGCAGGCGCCAATTCAAGTACGCCATCGCTGCGGATCGCGACTCCACGTGACGTGCCCCTCTCGAAGTCGTCGAAGGAAGATTGCTCCCATTTGCGTGTGGTCTGCGAATAGGCGCAGACGCAGAGAAGAAGCAGTGTGGCTGACATCGAATTTAGAGTTTTCAATCGAGATGTATTCATCGAGACAAGGTGATGGAAAGAGTAGCAGACGCGCTGCATGGGGGAAAGCGTGCCCGAGCCGAAAGCGGCTGCACCCGGAGCATGCTGGCAGGGTGATGTTTCCCTGACCGTTTCGTGCCGATTAGCAAGTTATTATGGAGCGGTGAATTGCGAGGAAGAAGATGACAGGTTTCGCAATCACCTCTCCAGGTGATTCTTATCACCGACACTTTAGTGCTAATTCGATAGAAACGATGCTATCTGGTGCAAGTTCGCTGCAGGAGCAAATCGGCCTCGTCCTGAATTGGAAGACAACTCAGAACTGGGCCATGGTATTCACGAAGTGCATGCGCAGGATCTCACCTGCATCCGCAGATGAAGGTCTGGACTAAGAGGCGGCCATATGCGCCCGGCTCTTTCAATAGCACTTTTCTTCATCCTCCAAAATCGGCGTCGATTGTGGTTTGCGGTGGTCACTACCGCTATTCTGTTCGGACTATTCGAATTTGCTGTTTCCCGCTGGTTCATCGGGGTCAATATCTCACCAAATCTGCATGCGGCATTACAGGCTTCGATTGTGGGAATTGGGGCAGGAGCTTCGCTTTTGCTGCTGTTACTCGGGATCATCGAACGGCGAAAGATCGTTGCCGATGAGTTGCACCGGGTCGCCGAACTGAATCATGCAGTCAGAAATTCGCTGGAATTGATTATGCTGGCGCACTATGGCGAAAAAGACTGCGAACACAAAACGATTGTGCTGGAATGCACCAATCGAATCGATCAAACGCTAAAGAGGTTGTTCCCTGCGATCGCAAAGAAACGCCACTGGGATATTCTGGGAAGACCGTCGTATCCCAATAAGGCCGATGATAGAAGAAACGATGTGAACTGAGAGCCCGCGGGGAGTAAACCGCAGACTCCGTGTTGAAAGTAACCTGGTTAACGCCGTTCGCCGAAGCCTTCTCTGTAGCCTTGCTCGTATGCCCTTCTGTACTCCCGCTTATACCCGTTCTTATCGCCGAAATCGTCGCGATATCCGCGATCCGGATGCTTATAGCCGAGGCCGTAGTGCCATCGGCGATTAGCCTCGCGGTCATTCCGGCCATCTCCAAATCCGTCTCGGAAACCCTGCCGGTACCCCGGATTGCGCCCTTCAAAGCGCTTGTCATGATCCCAATCGTGGTCGCGGTCCCGGTCGTGGTCCATATCGCGACGATCATCATGGTCGCGAGGCATATCCTGCGGAACTGATGATGGACCTACATACTGTGCCACTGCAGAGAACGGCAGCAGAGTCACACAGACGAGAGCCGCTAAAATCCAGCGCACTTTCATGAAGCCTCCTAACAGCATCTCGGGAGTGCCGAGGTGCATGACTTAGGATGCCTTCGTGGGAGTATGGGATTCCCTCAGCTTTTGAAGCCAGGGTTCCAACCTTTCGCCGATTCAGCTCTCACCGGACATTTACCGTGATGACCTGGGCGCCGCTGACGACGTAGTCGATTGGGGCAGAGGACTCGCTGACACTGGATTCGCCAACCAGGACCATATCCTGGGTGCCGCGCATGCCTTCCATCACGTTCATGACAGAAAGCGGCAGGGTGGGCATTATCTTGTCGCCGACTTGTGCTTGCGGGCTCGCTTCGAGCAACGAAACATAGAGGCTGGAGTTCGAGTGATCCTTGTTCAGCAGTGCGATGGTGGAGGCCAGATCGTAATTCCGTGCAAAGCCCGGAACCGGGCGGCGTCCCTTGTCGAGCGTATCACCGTCGGAGACCAGAATGCGGAGAACGCCGCGCGGTGTGGATGTTGGAATACGCACCGGAATCTGGCGAACAATGCGCTCGCCCCGATAAGGACGAAGCACGGTTTCAACCGTGATCTCATCTCCCGGCCGCGCCTCGGTGATATCGGTGCGTGCCGTTTCCAGGCGGGCTATGCGGCGCTCGGGAACTAGATCGATGTCGAAGACTACGCCGGTGATATCCGGCCGCGCATAGGGATTGTCGAAGATTCGAGTGAAGCGCTCGCCCAGCGACATTGCAATAGCCGACGCCGTCGGGTTCTGACCATCGCCGGGCGCGTACATATTGTTGATTTCGAGCTTGGGGAAACCCGCTACGCTGATCGCTCCGGAAACGCGAAACGTCGTGTCCTCGCCATATTCGTTGATACCCTGGATCGCGTTGTACACGCTGCTCATCATCACCACGGGAGTGAGACGCGCGTTGTTCATCACTTCCATGTGATAGCTGCGCGGGCGCGCGATTCCGTGAAAGTTGATGGTGACAGGAATCATCTCCGGAGCTTTGCCGAAGCGTCCCAGAATGCCGGTGTGGCGGTCCTGAACGAATGAGCCGATGGTTTCCGTCGTGGTCGCAATCTTGAAAGCATTTGAAGTTGAGGGCAGTGTTGCGAGTACGGTCGATTTCGTCATTGGCATCTGCACTTGGCCGAAGTTGAGGAATGGATGACCGCAGGCCAGCAGGTGATTGGCGTCGATGTAGGTAACCGTGCAGGTGGCTGCAATATCCATGTCGCCTCGAACCAGAACCGCACCGACCGACGAGCCGGGCTCAATGGTTTCAGGTTGTGGTGCGTCGCTGCTGGAGCCCGCGCCCATTACCGGAACAATACCGGCTGATGCAAACTGCGGAGCAAAGCGCCGGATAGATTCCTCGCTAAAACCATTGAATACAAGTGGAGTCTCAATGGGCTTGAGGTAACTCCCGGTTGAGGTCGCTCCCCAAATCGAGGGCTGTTCTCCGGGCCCGCCCGAAGGTGCGGCAACACTTGTCGGTGAGTTCGCGTCTTGCTGCTCAGAGGCGGGTTGATCCGTGTAGGGAGATTTGTCGAACTCATTGATCTGCAGCATGGAGTCGATCGGGGTGACGCCACCGATGGGCTCTTTGCTGAATTCACCAATGCGATAAGCCAGGGCGCCGACGAGCTTGCCCTCGATGTATACGGGGCTGCCGCTCATTCCCGCGACTACGCCGGTATATTCAGCTTTCTCGCCCGTGAGCCGGACCAGAATGACGTCGCCCTTGGGGCCTGCCATGTTGCGCAGAATTCCCAGCACGGTGACTCCCATTTTTTCCGGACGAGTTCCCTGAAACACCGTGTAAGCTTCACCGGTCATGCCGGCTTTGACCTGCGACAATTGCATGATCGGCACACTCGGAGCATTCGCTGGTTGATGAGTAGCAATCTGCTGTGCCCACAGTGTTTGTCCGCAGGGACAAACGATCGATGGGATCGCTGCCGCAAGCAGCAGTACAGGGTGCAGAACACGTTGTAGATGGAAAGAGAGTGGGCCCGAACTGCGCATGCTTTGGTGCTCCTCAGGAGATCACCCTGTGAGGGCGATCATACCGCTTCCTGCCTCGGCGTGCTTACTTCCAATTGCGAACCCTGTGAAGTGGCGCTTTACAGAGATCGTATAACTAGAAAAGGTGCATCTATAATAACAAAGACTCTGCCAGAGTCTGCGGGGAAGCATACCTCATGTTTGCAGGAAATAGCCTTACTACCAGGGTTGCACACCGTAATCCGATCTGGTGGCTGCCTCTCATGGCTCTCTGCCTGGCGCTTGCATCCGGAGAGTTGATTGCACAGACCGGAGCTCCATCTCAGAGTTCCACCAGCACGCAAATTCCGAGCGGACAGAAGCAACAGGCACCGCCCGAGGCAGGTGGTCCGCAGAGCGATACCGGCCCTTACGCAATCCCAAAGGTGAATCCTGACAAACAGCAGAGCAAACCCGCTCCGCCTCCGGCACCGAAGCCGACCGAAGGAATGCCAAGCTACTCGATCAACGTAGATGTCCCACTTGTCTCGGTGGACGCCCTCGTTTTGACCAAGGATGGTCAGTTTATTCCCGGACTTCTGAAGCAGCATTTCCGCGTTCTGGAAGACAATGTCCCACAACCTATCCAGAGCTTTGGACTCACCAAGGGCGGCTTCACGGCTGTGCTTCTGGTCGAATTTGCCTCCACGCCGGCTTTTCAGGTCAGCCGCCGTCAGTTTCTCTATGACGCGTTGCGCGCCTCCTATGCATTCACCGACCAGTTGCAGAAAAATGACTACGTCGCGGTGATCCAGTACGACATGAAGCCGTCGATACTGGTCGATTTCACCTCGGACAAGCAGGCGATCTACGGAGCGCTGAATACGCTACGCATCCCCGGATTCAGCGAGACGAATCTGTTTGACGCGCTTTATGACACTCTCGACCGACTGGAGCGCATCGAGGGCCGCAAGGAAGTCATCCTCATCAGCAGCGGTTTGGATACATTCAGCAGAATCAATTACGACAAGATATTGAAGAAGATCAAGGCGACGCCCAACGTCACGATTTATGCCATCAGTACCGGCTTCCTCTGGCGCACTTACATGGAATCGCGCAGCAGTGGTATGGGAGCCTCCATGCGCAACCTGGATTTTCTGCAGGGCGACAACCAGATGAGTACATTTGCCAAAATGACGGGCGGACGCTGGTTCAACCCACGCTTTGAGGCCGAACTCCCGGAAGATTTTCGCGAGATTGCATCAGCGGTGCGCAACCAGTACACCATCACGTATCGCCCCACCAACACTAAGCTGGATGGCAGCTTCCGCAAATTGAAAGTCGAACTGGTCCAACCGGGAACAGATAAGCCGCTGATCGTAAAAGATCAAAAGGGTAAAGAGTTGAAGCCCCTCGTGCTGTATCGCGAGGGCTACACGGCCAAGCACGAGGTCGAGTAGGGAAATGTGAACCACACATTCCGCAGAGGACATCTGCATCATGCGCATTTGTCACGAGAGCGTGCATCCGTCAGGAATCGAAGTGCAGGGTCTTGCAGTAACAATAAGGCTCTGGTCAGGTTGCTAGCAGTGGTGGATTGCGGAGTAGCTTGTGCTTTCGACTCGTCCGCCTTGCGTGAGTCCGGATAGCAGGTCCCTGACTTCATTGCGGGCCTCGGCCTCTGCCAGTTCCTGCGTGGGGGCGTGCCCCCAGGAGACCAATTCCTCGGGATTGTTTTCCCAGCAGATCATCCAGTGATAGCGGGTTTTCTTGCGGAAAGATTGCGCTTGAATCGACACTACATACTGGTCGTGTTCGTGGTTCATTGAGTGCGCCCCCTTCATGGCTTGCCTTTGCTTTTACCGCCCGGCGGCAGTTGTGTATCGCCCGGTTCTGTCCAAATCTGTATTTTCATCATACACGGAGCTACGGGCAGCTCCGCAATGAGGTGCGTCACAACCATCGTGTAAGGAACTCTCGCCCTTGTAGGATTTGCCCTGCTGCGATGCGGTCGGACAGTATGGATTTTGACCGCTCTTTATCCTCAAACCCTCGGGCATTCAATGGGTTAAATGCTCCCGCCGATTTTTTGTGGCTATGGAGGTCAAAGTGCTCTCAATGAGCTGAGGTTACAACCAGAAAGAGAGCCAAACACCGTGTTGAGCTGGAGCGAACTCTACAAGCCACTGATCCTTTGTGTCGATGATGACGAAGAAATCCTGGATCTGATGCGGGTGGCGCTTGAGAGCAAAAACTACCGCGTGCTGACCTCCAGCGACGGATTCACCGCCTTACAGGCTTTCGCCATCTGCCCCATTGACGCCGGAATCCTCGACCACGAAATGCCAGGTATGGATGGTGTCGAACTCGCGCGGGAGATGATGCGCATCAAGCCAAAAATTCCCAAGCTTTTGTTCTCTGGAGACCCCCGTCTCCACCACGAGGGATCCAAAGAGTTTCAAGGATATTGTGCCAAGCCCAACGGACTGTCTGCGCTCCCAATGCAGATCAGCGCAATGACTTCTTTGGCTAGAACTGCCTAGGATGGTGCAAAACCACGCAATTTTCCGTATGGGTATCAGGTCCGAGTAACTCACTCAGTCTTTCCAAGTGATGCGCGGACTGAACACCATATGAAGCGATTCTTTGTGAAGGCGAGCCCGCCGGAATGGCGGCCTTAAGTGTTTCCGGATCAGGTCGATACACAAAAGCAAAATACTAGTTCAGATTGTCGAACAATGTGTCGATTCATCATCCGGCTGCCTGCGAAAGTTGTAACACAAATAAGGCATTTAGCGGCGGACCTGCAAAAAGGAAACAGAGATGCTGCAAGAAATTGCATCATCTGAAATGCCGCAAATTCACTGGAAGAGCCATTCCATGCGGTCAACAAGCGTTATAGTAAAGAGAGCAAGGGCAAATGACGACGCACCATTTGCCTGGATTCGATATTGGGAGATTGTGAGAACGAATGGCTAAAGAAAAGAAATCTGCCGATAAAGCTACAAAGAAAACTGCTGCGAAGAAGAGCGCTGCTCCCAAGGCTGCCGCTCCAAAGAAGTCTGTTGCTGAAGAGATCGCCAAGGCAGCGCCGATGGCGAGCTCCGCGTCTGCGCGTACAACTCAGCCTTCGCCTGCTGATCTGTACGACGAAATCCGCCGCCGTGCCTACGAGTTTTACCGTGCACGAGGTGGCCAGCATGGTTCACACGAAGCAGACTGGCACCGCGCTGAGTCCGAAGTGCGCGCGAAGTACAAAGCATAGTGCCCATGCTCCAGGTATTGATGGTTGATGACGATCCCATGCAGTTACGGATCAGGGAAGCAGTCCTTCGCAGCGCTGGATTCATAGTTCACGTTGCAACCAACGTGGAGAGCGCGCTTGCCTTTTTGCGCTCCATGGGAAGCAAGATCGGGGTCGTGGTAACGGACCACTACTTGCCCGGACGCACCGGTGCGGATCTGGTACGCGAGTTGCGATTGACCGCCCCCTCAATGCCGGTTTTGGTACTGAGCGGCATGCCGGGAATCGAGGAGGAGTACGAAGGCCTTAACGTAAGTGTGCAACTCAAGCCTTTTCCTCCCGAGAAATTCATTCGCATCATTCGGAAGTCGCTTGCAGCGGGTAACGGCCACTAAAAAAGAGTTCGCAAGGAGCGAACTCTAGCAATCAGGAGGTCTCAAGGCCAGATTCCTTTGGAGTCCGTTATGATGACCTGCCCAGAATAGATTCCCGTGTCTTAATTCCAATTGGCATTGCGCCTTAATACTTTTCTTCGTTTTTCAAACTGAACTTTGGACCGAACTGTTCCAGTTTGGCATCTACACTTGTGACGTCGTGCAGTTATCGTGCACAATAGCTCCAGATTTGTCGTCCCTCACAAAAATGCCACAAATTGGAAGCTTTTCTTTACTGCTCGGGCTAGCTCTAAGCGTCTACGCGTTCGCCGCCGGACTATTTGCGATTGTTCGCAACGATGACCGGTTGAGTGAAACGGCCCGTCGTGCCGGAATTGCGATTTTTCTGGCAGTTACCGCGGCTTCAGGGGTTCTGGTCTATTGCGCCTTCCAGAATGATTTCTCGGTCGCCTACATCCTGCATCACTCCAACCGCGCGCTGCCCGCTCCCTACAAGTTTGCGGCGCTCTGGTCCGGGCAGGAGGGCTCTCTGCTTTTCTGGTGCTGGCTGCTGGCTACCTATGGTCTTGTTCTGCGGTTCCGCCATAAGGTGGACACTCGATTAGTGGCGCATGCCTCGGTTGTCATCAGTGCGGTGCAGATATTTTTCCTGGCGCTCGTCAACTTCGCGGCGCACCCCTTCGCCCTCGTCGCTGGTACGATTCCGCCCGATGGCAACGGTCTGAATCCGCTGCTGCAGTATCCCGAGATGGTCATTCATCCTCCGATGCTTTACCTCGGATACGTTGGCATGACCGTGCCTTTCAGCTTTGCCTTGGCGGCGCTCATCATGAAGTATCCCGGCGAAAAGTGGATTCACATCACCCGCCGCTGGACCATGGTTGGCTGGCTCTTTTTGACCTGCGGAATCTTCCTCGGCTCCTACTGGGCTTACAAAGTTCTGGGATGGGGCGGCTGGTGGGGATGGGACCCTGTCGAGAATGCATCGCTGCTGCCGTGGCTTACCGGCACGGCCTTCCTGCATTCCGTGATGATGCAGGAAAAGCGCGGCATGATGAAGGTGTGGAACATGTGGCTGATCTTCTCCACCTTCCTGCTGGCAATCTTTGGCACCTTCCTCACGCGCTCCGGTGTTGTCAGTTCGGTCCATGCTTTCGCCGAATCAGACATAGGCCCGTACTTCGTCGTCTTTCTCGCGCTGACTTTTGCCGTCTGCGCCTTCTTCTATGTGCGCAACCGTTCGCATCTCGAAAGCGAACACAAGCTCGAGTCGCTGGTTTCGCGCGAGTCGAGCTTCCTGTTCAATAACGTGCTGCTGCTGGTTGCGGCTTTTGCCGTGCTCTGGGGCACGCTGTTCCCGGTGCTCAGCGAATGGGCTACCGGACATAAGGTCACGGTTGGACCACCATTCTTCAACAAGGTCAACATTCCCATCGCGCTTTGTCTGTTGTTGCTTACCGCCGTGGGCCCTCTGCTGGCCTGGCGTAAAACTTCCACAGAGAGCATCCGCCGCAACTTCCTCGTTCCTGCGCTCATAGCGCTGGCCGTGGGAGTGGTGTTGACCGTAAGGGGCATGAAGCCCTGGATCGACATGAGCTACTTCTACGCGCTCATGACCATCATGCTTTCGGTGTTGGTAGCCGCTACCATCGGCAGCGAGTTCATTCGCGGCGGACTGGTGATCGCCCGCCACAACGACAGCAATGTCTTTCATGGCATGTATCTGCTGACGCGCCGCAACACGCGCCGTTACGGCGGATACATCGTTCATCTTGGCGTTATCGTCACCATGATCGGTTTTGCCGGGGTCGCCTTCTATCAGAACACCGAACAGGAACTAGGCTTCGGAGACAAAATGTCGATTGGCCCCTACACGCTGGTCTGCCGCTCCTATACCCAAGACGACAAACCAAATTATTCCAGCGAGTGGGCCATTCTCGACATCTACAAAAATGGAAAGCAGATCACGACCATGTTCCCGGAGCAGCGTTTCTACAAGGCTAGCGGGCAGCCCGCGACTATCGTTGCGAACCGCTCCACTATCATGGAAGATCTCTACTTGGTCTATACGGGGAAGAATCCTGAGAGCGGCCGTCCCATCATCAAGGCGCACTTGAATCCCTTGGTCTGGTGGATTTGGGCGGGAGCGCATTTCATCCTGGTGGGCACGCTCATAGCTCTTGTGCCGAACATGCAGGCTAGGCGCAAGAAGGATTCTCCGCGCGAGCGGCCGCGTGCGCTGGTAGGTAGCGAAATAGAAAGCCGTGCGCCGGTGGAGGCCGGATCGGATTGATGAGGATGGCTCGAACTCTCGCTCGAAATAAACTTCACCGCTGGACGCTTTTGTTGCTGTTCGCAAGCACCCTGCTGCTCGTCGGTGCCTCGGGAGATGGTACCGGCCAGCGCTTTGATCGCCTCGGCCACAACTTGATGTGCGAGTGCGGTTGCGGTCAGGTTCTGCTGGAGTGCAATCACGTCGGCTGCTCCACCTCCGAACAGATGCGGAAGGAGCTGAAGCTATCGATGGACAGAGGTGATTCGGACGACGTGGTTCTCGCAGGCTTTGTAGCTAAATACGGTCCTGCCGTGCTCTCCGCGCCCACGACCACGGGGTTCAACCGTGTCGCCTGGATCATGCCGGTTGTGATCTTCATCGCTGGCCTGTCTGCCGTCGTTCTGGTCGTGCGCGCCTGGAAGCGTCGGCCCCCCAATCCCCCTTCTGATTCCACGGGCTCTGCTCCCGGCGAGCTGGATGAGTTCCGCCGCCGCGCACGTGAGGAGACAACACTTTGATCGCAATGCTGCAAATGCAAGCCACTCCGCCGGATGGAACCGGCAGCAGTTTCTTCCTTTTCGCCACCGTGCTGTTTGCTGTCGCCATCTTCATCTACATCTTCAAACCTGCGCGCGCCGAGCATGCCGTGGAGAAGACGCGCCTCGCCTTCCTCTACGAGCGCAAGGAGCAGACTTTCGAGAACCTGCGCGATCTTAACTTTGAGTACAAAGCGGGGAAGCTGAGCGACGCGGATTTCAGTTCCATGCGCGACTCGATGGAGCAAGAGGCAGCTAACATCCTTGCCGAGATTGAGCAGATTGAGCACGAATCCGGAACCCGCCACGAGGTAACCGCCTGATGCGCAGCCCTCGTCTGGTTCCAGCGAAGTTGATTTCGTTCCTCAACATCCTGTTGCTTCTTACCGCTGCGGCCAATGCCGAAAGCATTGGTGGCTCCGTGACTAACGCCACGACCGGCAAGCCAGCCGCCGGAGCAGCCGTGGCACTGGTTGATCCCACAGGTGGCATGGCCGAGATTGGGAGCGCAAAGAGCGATGCGCAGGGGCGCTTCAAGATCGATGCTCCCGCCGGGCAGGGTCCCCGCCTGGTGCGCGCCGAGCGAGGGGGAGTCAACTACTTCAAGATGCTTCCCCCAGGATCGACAAATGTCGATCTAACCGTGTACGACGCCGCACCCTCGGTTGAAGGCATTAGCGGAGCGGCCGATGTGGTTCGTCTTCAGTCCGACGGCTCCACTCTACAGGGCGTTGAGTTGTTCGCCATCAGGAACGCGAGCAGTCCGCCGAAAACGCTCGCTGCACCCACCACTTTCGAGTTTGTACTTCCCGACGGCGCGCAGATCGATGGTGCCGACGCTCAGGGACCCAACGGCCAGCCGATCACCACCACAACGACGCCCACGAAGCAGAAGAATCACTACACCTTCTCCTACCCGCTTAAACCGGGCGAGACCCGTTTCCAGGTCTCCTACCACATGCCTTACAGCGGCAAACTGGCGGTGTCTCCCAGTTTCACTCGCGATTTCGATCACTATGTGCTGGTCATGCCCTCGACCATGAGCTTCTCGCCGAAAGATGCCAAGCAGTTTCAGGCGATGAAGGATCAGCCCGGAAGCAACGTCCAGGTCAGCCTCCGAACCCATGCCGGACAGGATCTCAGCTACTCTGTCTCCGGCAACGGCACCATTCAGGATGAGCAGGCCCAGGCATCGCCGGGGGATAATGCACCGGCAATGGGCGGCAGCGGAGCAAACGACAGTCGCCCTGGTGGCGGACTCGGTAAGCCTATCGACGCGCCGGACGGCCTCGCGAAATATCGCTGGTACATTCTTGGGCTTCTGCTCACGGTTCTCGTCGGTGGTGGCATCTGGACTCACGAGCGCACAAAACAGGCCGAGGCGGAGGAAGCACCTGCTTCACCCGTGGCATCTGCCCTACAGCCAACGCCGCGTCCCGCACCACTCACGCAGAATGCCGCGACTGTACCCGTAACATCTCCGGCCAATCTTCTACTAGCCGCTCTTAAGGAAGAGTTATTCGAACTGGAGATCGAGCGGCAGCAGGGAAAGATTACGCCAGAGGAATACGCCAAGGCGCGATCTGCTCTGGAGCAGACGCTTCAACGCGCACTCTCCCGCACTCGAAGCAGCTGACGGCAGGTAAGAAATAATCGAGGGATTTAGCTGCGATGGCCCCTCGCCTTGAGTAGGTAGAAGCTACGGGGTAGAGGGGCCTAGCTGCCGAATACAACTACCTTTTGCGCTCATGCCCGCGCGCGTTGCAGAATTTGGCCCAACACCCCAATCGCCCTCCGCATCTTTCTTTGCAGAGGATTTTCTACATGGCCTTGCTGCATAAGAGTGCGTCGATGTTTTCTAACCGTCTGCCAAAAGTGATTGGCCCGGGAACCCATGCGATTGTTGACTACTCGGTTGCCGCACTTCTGTTTACTGCTGGCGCGCTATTCTGGAGCCGTCATAAGAGTGCTTCCATATCCGCCATTCTGTGCGGCGGGGGAACCCTGCTCAACAGCCTCTTCACCGACTATCCAGGCGGGGTGGTTCCTGCCATGAGCTTTGAGACTCACGGCAAAATCGACATCGGCCTAGCCGGAATAGCGGCTTCTATTCCCGGCCTCATGCGCTTTGAAGACGAAGCTCCGGCGCGTTTCTTCGAAGCGACTGCAGTTGCGGAAACTCTGGCAGCCGGCTTTACCGATTACAAGTCCGAGCCGAACGCAATCGAGGTCGGCTGGCAGGGCAAACAAGCCGCCTGAATTCAAAGAACATATCCCTGTTTGTCAGCTAGCCTTCTGCGGTTGCCCGCGTCGCCAATTGGCGCGTCCAACCGCATTGCGTTAGCATCTACATAGACAATTATGGGAAATAATCTCAAAACCGCTTTCCTGCTGACGGCGATGACCGTCTTTCTCGTCCTCGTCGGGCAGGCGCTCGGAGGCCGTAATGGCGCCGTGATGGCGCTTTGCATCGCTGCGGCGATGAACTTCTTCTCGTACTTTTTCAGCGACAAGCTGGCGATCATGTCCAGCGGTGCGCAGGCGGTCACGCGTGAAGAACTCCCACGCGTCTATCAGATCGTCGAGCGCCTCTGCGCTAAAACCGGGCTGCCGATGCCCAAGATTTTCATGATCCCAACCGGCTCGCCAAACGCGTTTGCCACGGGAAGAAATCCCGAACACGCGTCGGTCGCTGTCACCGGCGGCATTCTTGATCTGCTGACCGATGACGAGTTGGAAGGCGTTCTGGCTCACGAACTTGGCCACGTGCGCAACCGCGACATTCTCATCAGTTCGATTGCTGCGACCTTTGCCGGAGCCGTCACCATCCTCGCACGCATGGCGGGATACGCAGCCATGTTCGGCGGCGGTGGACGTGACCGCGATCGCGAAGGCGGCGGCGGAGCTCTCGGCGCGATTGCGATGATGATCCTTGCTCCGATTGCGGCCATGCTCATCCAGATGGCAGTTTCGCGCTCGCGTGAATACCAGGCCGACGCCACCGGAGCGCACTTCACAGGCAATCCCGGCGCACTGGCCAGCGCCCTGCGCAAGATCGAAACCTACGCAACGCGAGTTCCCATGCAGGTTTCGCCAGCGACGGCCCACATGTATATCATTCAGCCGCTGCTCGGAGGCATCAGCTTCGGAAACCTGTTCTCCACACATCCGCCCACTGCTGAGCGCATCGCGCGGCTCACCCAGATGCATCCGGGAACTTTCTGATTCAGGCTGGCCAACAGCCTTCGTAAGTATTTGTATTTTCGCGGGCGGTTCAGAGCAGATACAATCAACACTAATGTCGCAGGCATCGGGTTCCACACTTCAACACGCGGCTGAACTGGAGCGCACACTGCGTTCCATCATCCGCGGCAAAGACGATGTAGTCCGGCTCGCTCTGGTCGCCATCCTCGCCCGTGGACACCTGCTTATCGAGGGCGTTCCCGGCGTTGGCAAGACGACGCTGGCCCATGCCCTTGCCCGCGCCATCGACTGCGATTTCCGCCGCGTCCAGTTTACCAGTGACATGCTCCCCAGCGACGTGCTCGGCATCTCGGTGTACTCCACCTCCGAGGAGCGTTTCGAATTCAAGCGCGGGCCGATTTTTACCAACATCCTGCTGGCCGACGAGATTAATCGCACCACGCCGAAGACTCAGTCCGCGCTACTTGAAGCCATGAATGAGCGCCAGGTCACGGTGGACGGCCATCCTCACCCGCTGCCAAATCCGTTTCTGGTAATTGCCACGCAGAACCCGGTGGAGCACCATGGGACTTATCCGCTGCCGGAATCGCAGCTCGACCGCTTTATGATCCGTGCCCGAATGGGTTATCCCGAGGCAGGCGGCGAACGCGATATCCTGCGAGGCAATGCCGGAGCTGCGCGTCTCGATGAGATGCGGCCTGTAGTCTCGGTCGAAGAGGTGCTCGCCCTGCAGGATGAAGTATCCGCCGTGCGCGTAGAAGACTCCCTGATCGACTACTCACTGGCTATCGTCGAGCGCACTCGCCACCACGAGCAACTCTCGCTCGGAGTCTCCCCGCGCGGTTCGCTCATGCTCTACCATGCCGCGCAGGCAATGGCGTTTCTTGAGGGACGAAACTACTGCATCCCCGATGACTTTAAGCGACTGACCGTGCCCACATTTGCGCACCGTCTCGTGATCAGCGCCCGCTACACTTCAACGCTCAAGCGTGCCGAGCAATCCGAGCAGATTCTCCGCGAAGTCGTGGATAGCGTGCCCGTACCCGTTTAGTTTTCACCTGCATTCTTCTGGAGGCTCGACCCTTTTGACGATCCTGCGCTTTATCAAG
>DATLJC010000058.1:0-47201 GCA_035539055.1 Saccharimonadales bacterium (SeqCode)
GTCGAGATGGTGATGCCTGGCGATAACGTTACGCTGGAAATCGAGCTGATTACCCCCGTGGCCATGGAAAAGGGTTTGCGCTTCGCGATTCGCGAAGGCGGCCGCACCGTGGGCGCCGGTACGATCTCGGAAATCCTGTAAAGCATATGGCGGGCGCTGCATACTAGCGGCGCCCGCAACTTTCACATCTAGAGAAGTCGCGGCGACTATAAGACCGCACGATCTTTGAGGGTTTATACAGTGATTGGCAAAGAAAGAATCCGCATCCGGTTGAAAGCATACGATTATCGCGTTCTGGATCAGTCAACCGGCGAAATCGTCGAAACAGCGCGCCGCACCGGCGCACAGATTGCCGGCCCTATTCCGTTGCCGACGGTCAAGAACAAGTATTGTGTCCTGCGCTCGCCGCACGTCGATAAAAAGTCGCGAGAGCAGTTTGAAATTCGCACTCACAAGCGTCTTCTTGATATCCTAGAACCGACGCAGCAGACAGTCGACGCACTAATGAAGCTCGATCTTCCCGCCGGTGTCGACGTTGAAATCAAGGCTTACGGTAAAGAACATAAATAAGGTGACTCCGCGCTAAGCGCGAAGTCCTCACAGTGCCCGGCGCGATCTTCTGCGAGGGCATGATGGAGAAAAGAAAATGTCGGTTAACGGGATTCTAGGTAGAAAAGTAGGGATGACGCAACTGTTCGATGACAAGGGCGATGTTCGTCCCGTCACCGTGCTGCAGGCGGGTCCCTGTGTGATTACTCAGCTCAAGACCGTGGTGACGGATGGCTACGATGCCGCCCAAATCGGCCTGGTTGAGTTTGTGAAGGACTCGCGCCTGACGAAGGCGATGAAGGGCCACTTCGAAAAGCATAATCTTCCCCCGGTCAAGTTCATCAAGGAAGTTCCCGTAGTGCAAGACGAAGAGGGCGCCGACTGGAGTGTGAAGGTTGGCGACAAGGTTCTCGTTGATTTGTTTGACGGCACGAAGTTCGTGGACATCGCGGGCACGAGCAAGGGACGCGGCTTCGCGGGCGTTGTAAAGCGCCACAAGTTTGCCGGCGGACCGGGCGCTCACGGCCACATGTTCCAGGTGCAGGGTTCGATCGGCGCATCGTCGTTTCCGTCGCGCGTTTTCCCGGGCACTCGAATGAGCGGCCACATGGGCGACGTCACGGTAACCGTGCGCAACCTGCGCGTTCTGGGCGTTGACAAGGAAGAAAACCTGTTGGTGGTAGAAGGCGCGGTGCCGGGTGCGAGAAATGGCTACCTGGTTATCAGCAAAGCCAAGAAGCCACCCAGAGAGCGTCGTGGATTCAGCGGCGAGGGTACGGCCATCAACCCGTTGAAGGCCTCCAAGCGCGCCGCCAAGGGCAAGTAAGATCGGCTTCCCCGCTGGAAAGTGCCAGTGGGGAGCCTCTGTTTCATTCACGATTCTTTCGCGGATACATATTGACGAAAGAACTTTAAGGCACGCCGAAGATGCGGACCAAGCAAAGGATACGAAATGGCAAGCATTGATGTGTTGAACCTGGCCGGCCAGAAAGTGGGATCGTTCGAACTCGCCGATGAAGTATTTGGCGCAGTGAACGAGGACCTGCTCTGGGAATCCGTCCAGCACTATCGTGCGGCTCTGCGAGCTGGCACGCATGCCACCAAGAACCGCAAGCTGGTTTCTGGTTCTGGCAAGAAGCTTTGGCGGCAGAAGGGTACGGGCCGCGCCCGCGTGGGCAGCGTCCGTTCGCCAATCTGGCGTCATGGCGGCACGGTCCACGGACCCCAGCCCCGCTCCTATGATTACGCCTTCCCTCGCAAGAAGCTGTTGGGCGCACTGCGCTCGGCTCTTGCAGCGAAGTTCCAGGACGGCAATCTGGTCGTGATCGACACGCTCGAACTGAAGGAAGCCAAGACCAAAACCTTCCGTCAGGCTCTGACCGGGTTGAAGTTCAACAAGACCGCACTGGTGGTTGAAGCCGGCGCGAATCTGAACCCGAACCTGGAGCTTTCAACCCGCAACATCGCTGGCGTTGAGATGCTGTATGGTCCCGAGGTTCATCCTTATCACCTGCTTCGCCACGAACTGGCTGTGTTCTCGCAGGCAGCGCTGGAAAAGCTGCAGAGTTCGCTCAAGGCCTCGGCCCCGAAGCGTAAGGCGGAGGTGGAGAATGTCTAAGTCCCCTTACCAGATCGTCCGTAAGCCCGTCATCACGGAAAAGGGATTGGGCGTCAAGGAGACCGAGAACACTTTGGTGTTCCAGGTCGCCGCGGATGCCACGAAGACGGAAATCAAGGAAGCCGTGCAGAAGGCCTTCAAGGTGAAGGTCGCCGGTGTCCGAACCGCCAACTTCCTTGGCAAGGAGCGACGCCGTGGCAAGTTCACCGGCTTCCGTCCCGATTGGAAGAAGGCCTATGTACGGCTTGCCGAGGGCGAAAAGATGCCCGAGTACGCGCAGAACCTGTAATCGCTGCGTGGCATAAGTCGTAAGCGGTCGCGAATTGAATCGCGACGCCTCCGGATGGGAGAACGAAACCCTATCTGTCCGGCTAAAGCGATCCCGCCAGAGTAACGGCCGGGATCTGGAAGAGAAGAACTATGGCGATCAAGACTTACAGACCGATCACTCCGACACTGCGTTTCAAGACCTCGCAGGTCAACGACGATCTGACAACGAATCGGCCGCATAAGCCGCTGACTGAACCGAAGAAGCGCACGGGCGGTCGTCGCAACTCTGGCGACCTGACCATCTGGCATCACGGTGGCGGGCACAAGCGCAAGATTCGCGTGATCGATTTCAAGCGCGACAAACAGGGAATTCCTGCCACCGTCGCTACAATCGAGTACGATCCGAACCGTTCGGCTCGTATCGCGCTGCTCAGCTACGCCGATGGCGAAAAGCGCTACATCCTTCAGCCGGTTGGCTTGAAGGTCGGCGCGAAAATCATCAGCGGTCCTGAAGCCGACATCCTGGTGGGCAATGCTCTTCCTCTGAAGAACATTCCGGCCGGTACCATCGTGCACAACATTGAGCTGAAGCCCGGCAAGGGCGCGCAGATGGCGCGTTCGGCTGGAGCGCAGGCGCAGTTGGTAGCCAAAGAGGGCGAATATGCCCTATTGAAGCTGCCTTCCGGCGAAACCCGCAAGGTCCTTGTGGACTGCATGGCAACGGTTGGGCAGGTTGGGAACACCGATCACGAGAACATCTCGCTGGGTAAGGCAGGCCGTAGCCGTTGGCTGGGCATCAAGCCGACCAACCGTGGTGTGGTTATGAACCCGGTGGATCACCCGCATGGTGGTGGTGAAGGTAAGACCTCCGGCGGCCGTCACCCGGTTACTCCGTGGGGACAGCCTACGCGCGGCTACAAGACCCGTAACAACAAACGGACCGACAAGTTCATCGTGTCGCGTCGCGGCAAGTAGGGAAGGAAATCAATGGCACGTTCTACGAAAAAAGGGCCGTTTGTAGACTCGCACCTGATCGTAAAGATCGAGGGGATGAACGCGCGAAGCGAAAAGAAGGTGCTGCGCACCTGGTCGCGTCGTTCCACCATCACTCCGGAGATGCTGGGCCACACCATTGCGGTACACAACGGGCGCAAGTTCATTCCCGTGTATGTATCGGAGAACATGGTTGGGCACAAGCTCGGCGAATTCAGCTTCACGCGTACCTTTAAAGGTCACTCGGTGAAGTCTGCTGCGGAGACCTCGGCGAAGCCGGCGAGATAGTCGCAGGTTCGATCGGGTTCACTGGTTTTTGAAAAGTATGGGCGTCCGCGAAGGACGTCCGCGAATGAGACCTGAAGGGAAGAGAACATGGAATTCACAGCGAAAGCCCGGTATATGCGGGTATCTCCGCAGAAGGCGCGCCTGGTGCTCGGCCTGATCAAGGGCAAGCGCGTCGAAGCGGCGCTGAACACGTTGGCGTTCACCAACAAAGGTATCGCCCCCGCGGTTCTGAAGCTGCTGCGCTCGGCCGTGGAAAATGCCAATTACCTGAGCGCCGAAAAGGGCCTCGATGTCGATCTGGACAATCTGTATGTCAAGAACGCCATCGCGAACGAAGGTCCGCGCATGAAGCGTATTCGTCCGGCTCCGATGGGCCGTGCGTATCGCTACCAGCGTCGGATGGCGCATATCGAAATTGAGCTGGCCGAGAAGAACAAGGCCGTAGCCTCGACCGATGCCGACACGATCGCAGCAGCGCCGGCCAAGAAGGCCGTTCGCAAGCCTGCAGTCAAGAAGGCAGCCGCCAAGAAAGCAGTTGCTAAAAAGACGGCGCCGAAAAAGGCAAAGAAGTAGGCATTCCGCTCAGGCGGAGCACAGGTTCACTGGATCGTGAAGGATCCAATTCAGCGGCGGCGCCAGGGCTAAGGCCCGAGTAAGCTGTCGGCAGAGAGACGAAGCAATTATGGGACAGAAAGTCCATCCTTACGGATTCCGACTCGGCTACACCAAGCCGTGGAAGTCGCGCTGGTACATGGATCGCGACTATGACAAGTTCCTGATCGAGGACATTAAGCTGAAGGCGGAGCTGAAAGATAAGCTCAAGTCGGCAGGCGTCAGCTCGATTGAAATCGAACGTCCGGGCAACAAGCTGCGGATCATCATCCGCACGGCTCGTCCGGGCATCATCATTGGCCGCAAGGGCGCCGAGATCGACAAGCTCAAGGCCGATCTGCAGAAGCGGACCAATCGCGATGTGTTCGTGGACATTTTGGAAGTTCACAAGCCGGAACTCGATGCTCAGCTCGTGGCAGAGTCGATTGCGCTGCAGTTGGAAAAGCGCGTTGGCTTCCGCCGCGCGATGCGCAAGAGCGTGGACAGTGCATTGCGTTTCGGCTGCAAAGGCATCAAGGTTCGCGTGTCGGGCCGACTGAACGGTAACGAAATCGCCCGTTCCGAGTGGTATCTGCAGGGTCGCCTGCCGTTGCACACTCTGCGCGCCGATATCGATTACGGTTTCGCCGAAGCTCACACGACCTACGGACTCATTGGCGTCAAGACCTGGGTTTACAAAGGCGAAATCCTTCCCCAGAAACGCCGCGAGCCGCAGACCGCGACCGCTGGACTTTAGGCAAGCGAGCCGGACGAGTTCTTCCAGACGCCAGTTCCTGGAGGAATATTTGTAGAGCCGGCAGGCGCACTCGTAATGTGGGTGGCCAGAACTCGAAACTGGCAATTGGAAACTGCTTATGTTGATGCCGAAGAAAGTCAAGTACCGCAAGCAGCAACGCGGTCGTATGTGCGGCAAAGCCTGGCGCGGCTCCGAGTTGGCGTTCGGCGATTTTGGCCTGAAGGTCATGGAGCCGGGTTGGATCACCGACCGTCAGATTGAAGCGGCCCGTGTGGCAATGACCCGCTTCATTAAGCGCGGCGGCAAGATCTGGATCCGCGTGTTCCCTGACAAGCCGGTTACCAAGAAGCCTGCCGAAACCCGTATGGGTAAGGGCAAGGGTGCGCCGGATCATTGGGTTGCCGTGGTTCGTCCTGGCAAGCTGTTGTTTGAGATGGAGGGAGTTTCCGCGGTTGAGGCGCAGGAAGCAATGCGCTTGGCTTCGCACAAACTGCCTTTGATTACCAAGTTTGTTAAGCGCGAGGTTCTGGCGCACTAAAGCGGGCTCTGCGGCAGGTAGGCGGCAATTGCCTTCCAGCCGCTGGCGCTAGGCCAGAACGCGTTTCACATATATTCCGACGCCGGTGGCGCAGTCCACCGGGGGTGAAGAGAAGAGAGCAATGACTTCGGAAAAGATACGTAATTTGACAGATGCCGAGTTGGTTCATCAGAAGACCGAACTCAGCGAAGAATTATTCAAGTTGAAGTTCCAGCTCAAGATGGGACAGACCGAAAGCTTGAAGAAGATGCGTGGGTTGAAGAAGGACATCGCCCGCGTGCTGACCATTCAGCGCGAAAAGCAGTTGGCCGCAGCAAAGACCGGAACGGAGAAGAAGTAGCCATGGTAGAAGAGACGAAAACCGAGAAAACCGCCGGACAGCGCAAAGTCCTGGTTGGCCAGGTCGTTTCGACCAAAATGGCGAAGACGATTGTCGTCGAGGTGAATCGCCAGAAGGCTCACCCTCTGTACCGCCGCGTGGTCAAGCGCTCCAAGAAGTTCTACGCACACGATGAGGAACAGACTGCGCGTACCGGCGATTTTGTCCGCATCGAAGAGACGCGCCCTTTGTCTCGCCTTAAGCGTTGGACGCTGAAGGAAATCGTGAAGCGATCGGCGCTTGCCGCCGCCGCCATTGCCGCTGAGACTGCTGCTGCTTCCGCGAAGGAAACACCGGACCAGGTCAGCTAGACCAGTCGTCAGTCCCTGGCCGGGAACCAACCCGGCAGGCCGACGACCATGACAGACGACTGAAGGAGATTGCACCATGGCAGTGTTTATGAGGTCCATCCTTGAGGTGGCCGACAATAGCGGAGCCCGCAAGCTGCAGATGATTCTACCGATCGGCGGATCGACCGGCGTACGTGCCCGGATCGGCGATGTGGTAACGGCCGCGGTGAAGGAAGCTTCGCCTGACGGAAGTGTCAAGAAGGGTACGGTAGTCAAGTGCGTGATCGTGCGGACCCGCAAGGAAACGCGCCGTCGCGATGGTTCCTACATTCGCTTTGACACCAATGCCGCGGTTCTGATCAACGCCGATGGCGAGCCGGTCGGAACCCGCGTATTTGGTCCCGTCGCCCGCGAGCTTCGTGAGAAGAAGTTTTTGAAGATCGTATCCCTGGCTCCGGAAGTAATCTAGATCCCTGGGCGGCTTCAGCGGCCGCCCTCGGGAACTCCCTTTAGTGGAGTGGCCCAAGAACGCTGAAGGTTTTGAGAGGAAAGCATGGCAACCGTTGATATCCGCCATAACGATACCGTGAAGGTCATCGCCGGCCGCGACAAGGGCAAGGAAGGCCGCGTACTACGCGTTTTTCCTGGAACCAGCAAAGTGTTGGTAGAACACGTTAGTATAGTTAAGAAGAACGTGCGTCCCAATCCGCAGAAGCAGATCAAGGGCGGCATCGCCGAGCAGGAATCGCCGATTGCGATCAGCAATGTTCTGCTGGTCTGCGGCACCTGTGGTCCGGTGCGAGTTCGCCACGAAGTACGCGGCGATAAGAAAGTTCGCGTCTGCGCCAAGTGCGGCACCACGCTCGACAAAGAGAAGTAATCACCGCGAGCCGGCTCCGGCCGGTTCAATTGACCGCCTCACGTAACGGTAGCCACTCCGGGACCGTGAGAGAAAGCGAACTGGAACCATGGCAGCAAAAGAAGTAAAAGACGCAAAAGCAAAGCAGCCGGCCAAACAGTCCAAGAAACCCAAGGTTGAAGCCGCCGAAGCTCCCGAACAGGGCTCAAAGCCAGCGCGCCCCAAGGCGAATAACGCCGCATCGGCACGCCTGCGCAAGAAGTATTTGGAGGAGACGCGTCCCGCTCTGATGAAGGAGCTGGGATTGTCGAACCCAATGGCCGCTCCGAAGCTGGAAAAAGTCGTCGTCAATATGGGCGTCGGCGAAGCCACTCAGAATGCCAAAGTGCTGGACCCGGCGGTGGCCGAGCTGGCACAGATCACAGGTCAAAAGCCGGTTGTCACGCGCGCCAAGAAATCCATCGCTGCCTTCAAGGTGCGCGAAGGTATGCCGATCGGCTGCATGGTCACTCTGCGCGGCGATCGTATGTATGAATTCCTGGACCGTCTGATGAACATAGCGCTTCCGCGCGTTCGCGATTTCCGTGGAGTTCCCGCCAAGTCCTTTGATGGACGCGGTAACTACACGCTTGGACTGCGCGACCAGTTGATCTTCCCGGAGATCGACTACGCAAAGGTAGAGCACCAGAAGGGTATGAACATCACCATTGTCACTACGGCTACGAGCGATGAACACGGGCGCGCGTTGCTGAAGGGACTTGGAATGCCCTTCCGTCTGCCAGGCAGCAATTAAGTTCCTTCTACCCGGCGAGCGGAGAGGTTCGCCGGATGATGGTTGCAAGAAAAAGCTGTAATACGCAGCCTCGGGTGCGAGAAGTAAGTCGCAGCCCAGAGGTGCATAGATAAAAAGGAAACGATGGCCAGAACATCCAGCATCGCCAAGGACAATAAGAAGCCCAAGTTCTCTTCGCGTCAGCACAACCGCTGCAAACTGTGCGGACGCCCGCGCGCTTATCTGCGCAAGTTCGGCCTTTGCAGGCTGTGCTTCCGCGGACTTGCTCTGCGCGGCGAGATCCCTGGGGTCTCAAAGTCGTCCTGGTAGGCAGAAGGCCTGGCGACCTCGGTCGCTAACGCTAGAAGCCGACCTGACCCGCGGGGGTGATCCCCGCAATGGCTGGCACGTGGTCCGGGCAAGAGTTTCAATCCAAGGACCGTCCTGCGTAGCAGGAATAGAACGTCGCCGCAGGTTCTTTCCACTGTGGCCCTCGATTCTGAGGGCAACCGGTTAGCCGGTGCAGTATTGCGCAAGGCCAGCACGCGCAAGAAAGAGAACGGGCGAACGAATTCAGGAGAACTAAAGATGAGCTTTACCGATCCCGTGGCAGACTTCTTGACCAGGATCCGCAATGGCATCAAGGCCCGGCACCAGAAGGTCGATGCCCCTGCTTCCAAGCTAAAGCTGGAAATCGCTCGCGTTCTTAAGGAAGAAGGCTACATTGCCAACTTCAAGGCGACCGAGGAAGAAGGCAAGAAAGTAGTTCGCGTTTACATCAAGTACAACGCCGACAATGTTGCCGCGATTACCAACATCACGCGCATTTCGCGTCCCGGTTGCCGTGTGTACGTTAACCGCAATGAAATTCCTCGCGTTCTCGGCGGTCTGGGTATCACCATCCTGACTACCCCGAAGGGCGTTCGCAGTGGCAAGCAGGCCCGCAAAGAAGGCGTGGGCGGCGAAGTGATCTGCGAAGTTTACTAGATCCCACGAGCTTCGCGGTCGCATAACGCAGCGAAAAGATGCCGCTGCCGACCGCGGGTGCTCGGGTGCAGACGAGGCTGGTGAAATATCCGGTCCGGAAGCCCACCGTGACAGAAATCACGGCGGTGTAGGAGAAATCGATGTCGAGAATTGGTAAGAAGCCCATTCCTTTGCCCAAGGGTGTCACGTACACTGTTGATGGCAACCTCATTACCGTGAAGGGTCCGAAGGGGACCGTCACCAACCACCTTCCGGGCGGCGTTACGCTGACCACGGAAGACGGCGTGTTGCTGGTGAAGCGCGAGGACGATTCCAAGGCAGCTATCCATGGATTGGTTCGCGCCCTGGTGAACAACGCCGTTGTTGGTGTTACCACCGGTTGGACTCGTGAGTTGGAGATTGTCGGTATCGGCTATCGTGCGGAGTTGAAGGGCAAGGGGATCGTCGTATTCACCTTGGGCTATTCACACCCGATCGAGTATCCGCTGCCTACCGGTGTCGAGGTTACGATCGACCCCAAGATGACTAAGTTGAGCATTGCCGGTATTGACCGCCAGAAGATTGGGCAGGTTGCTGCCGAAATGCGCTCGCTGCGTCCGCCCGACCCGTATAAGCAGAAGGGTGTGCGCTACGTGGGAGAGAAGCTGAAGAAGAAGGTCGGTAAGACCGGCGCCAAGTAAGCAGAGTGCGCGCGCGTGACGCGCTCAGTCGAATTTACAGGCTCTCAGTTGAGCCCGAATTGCAAAGGACCCGTCGGACGAGAATCCGGCGGGCGTCCGCACAACCCCGGCGAACGAGTTCGCTGGGACAGACCGGTCCCCGGCAAAAGGGTCTAGCAGCGAAGTTGCTGGCACCCGCAACCTGGGAAAAAGGCCGGAGCGAAGGACAGGAAGAATGCTGATTAAGAGTTCCAAGAATGCAACGCGCGAGAAGATCCATACCAGGATTCGTAAGAAGCTCGCCGGAACCACTGCGCGCCCGCGCCTGAACGTGTACCGTTCGGTTAACCACATTTACGTGCAGCTTATCGACGACGCCAAGCACTCGACGATCGTCTCGGCCAGCTCGCTCGAACAGGGCAAGGATGGCAAGAAGCACATTGCCGGCGGCAACATTGCAGCAGCCAAGCAGGTTGGCAAACTGATCGCCGAGCGCGCCAAGGCCAAGGGGATCGAAGCGGTGGTGTTTGATCGTGGCGGATACCTCTATCACGGACGCATCAAGGCCATTGCGGATGCAGCCCGTGAAGGCGGCCTGAAGTTCTAGTCCCGAAGGCATCCGGATTCGGCGGCGGGCCACGGCCCATTGGTCGCAGGCGCCGGGGCGGGACGCGACAGAGTAGAGCGGGCGAGGTGCAAACCGTTAGTCCGCATGATTTCGGAGATCGCAGGCGTGGTCTCCAGGAGAATCGATAGCAAATGGCAATCGTCAAGAAAAAGCTCGATGCCGGTCAGTACAACCTGAAAGATCAGGTTGTCAACATCAACCGCGTGACCAAGGTGGTTAAGGGCGGCAAGAACATGTCGTTTGCGGCCCTGGTCGTGATCGGAGATCCGGCCACCGGCGTAGTTGGCTACGGTTCTGGTAAAGCCAAGGAGGTTCCCCAGGCGATTCGCAAGGGGATCGAATCGGCGAAGAAGAACCTGATCAAGGTAAACCTTACCCACACGTCGATTCCGCACATCTCGCTGGGCCGTTACGGCTCGGGCCGAGTACTGCTGAAGCCAGCGCCTGAGGGCACTGGCGTCATCGCCGGCGGCGCAGTCCGCGCGGTTATGACCTCGGTAGGCATCCAGAATGTGCTGACAAAATCAATTGGCACCACCAACCCGCATAACGTCATCAAGGCTACGTTTGACGCGCTAAAGAAACTGCGCGACCGTGCCGAAGTTGCCGCCAATCGCGGCAAGGCCGTGGAGGAGCTCTAAACCATGTCTCGCACACGTTCAAAGACTCCCAAGGTGCAGGCTCCGGCCGGCGCCCGGTTGAAGCTGAAGTGGGTGATTTCAGCAAATAGCACTCCGAGAACACAGCGCTTGGTCGTCAAGGGCCTCGGCTTCACTCGCCTTAACCAGGTTATCGAACGCGAGGATACCCTCTCGATTCGTGGCATGGTCGCCAAGGTGCCGCATCTGATTCAGATCGTCGGCGAATAAGCCGGATCGGATCGCGTTGGAGATGCGCACGATACGGGCGCCCGGCAGGTAGGCGGCAAAGTTGCCGCTCCGGTCGTGGAAGCTCGCAAACCGAGTCGCTGGTTTAGCCGGCGGCGCCAGGAAACAGCCCGCTCGCCACGGGGAATGCTCCGGTTTTCGCGCGGAGATGTTCGGCTGTCACAGACAGCCCCTCGGCATGTTTGGCACCATGCAAGGATACGACAATGAATCTGTCAACGATTCGCAAGCCAGCAAAGGCGAATGAAAACCGCAAGCGCGTGGGCCGTGGTATGGGCTCCGGCATGGGTAAGACTTCGACCCGCGGACACAAAGGACAGCGCTCCCGCTCGGGTTCGCGCAGCATGCGTGGATTTGAAGGCGGCCAGATGCCTCTGCATCGCCGCTTACCGAAGCGCGGTTTCGTCAACATCTTCAAAAAGGAATTCCAAGTAGTGAATCTGTCACGGCTGGCCGAGCTGGGCGTGGCGGATTTGACTCCAGAAGTTCTCTATGATCTGGGTGTTATCAGCAAGAAAAACGGACTGATCAAGGTGTTGGGAGTAGGGGATTTGACCTCTGCCCTGACCGTGTATGCCCATAAGTTCAGCGAGACAGCACAGCAGAAAATCACCGCCGCTGGCGGAAAGGCTGAGATCCTCGAAGTGAAGCAGCCTGCTCCGATCAAGCGGGGTAAGAAGTAAGATCACCCGAGCCCGCCTGCAGCGAACAGGCGGGCTGGGTCCGGTTCTCCTTTTCAGGACAGCCGCGGCCCGAACAGCATAGGCATCGAGGCCCTTTTAACCATGTTCGAGAAGCTGGCGAACATCTTCAAAATCCCGGACCTGCGCAAGCGCGTTCTCTTCACGCTTGGGCTGTTAGCCGTCTACCGCATCGGCGGCCACCTGCCGACGCCTGGCATTGATCCCGCAGCCTTGGCACGCTTGTTTGCCAATTCCGGCGGCGGTCTGCTTGGTTTCGTCGATCTCTTCAGCGGCGGAAACCTGCGCCGGTTGACGATCTTCGCCTTGGGCATCATGCCCTACATCACCGCCTCCATTATCTTGCAGCTGCTGACCGTGGTTTATGAACCGCTGGCCCGTCTGCAGAAGGAAGGCGAACTGGGGCGCAAGAAGATCACTCAGTGGACCCGTTACCTGACCGTCATTCTTGCCGCCATGCAGTCGTTTGGTATCGCGATGACATTGAAGGCCGGCGTCGGTGGCGAGCAGCTGGTTCGCAATCCTGGTTTCGGTTTTGTGCTAATGACGATGCTTACGTTGACCACTGGCACAACATTCATCATGTGGCTCGGCGAACAGATTACGCAGCGTGGTATCGGTAACGGTATGTCGCTGATCATCTTCACCGGCATCGTTGTTGGCCTGCCTCGCGCGGCCGTCGAACTTTGGCAGAAGGCGAGCAGTGGCGGCGCCCTTGGTCCGGTCAGCATCATTCTGTTGCTGGCGGTCATGGTTGTGGTGATCGCGTTTATCGTCTTTGTCGAACGCTCCGAGCGGCGAATTCCAGTGCAGTATGCCAAGCGGGTTGTCGGGCGCAAGGTAATGGGCGGACAGTCCACTCACCTTCCACTGCGCGTCAATTCTGGCGGCGTTATGCCGGTAATTTTTGCCAGTTCCGTGCTGACTCTTCCTCAGACTGTAGGATATGCGCTGCAGAATAACCGCTACTTTGGGTCGTTCTTTGCGGGATTGAGCAAAGCTCTGGGCTGGGGCGAACCGTTGCACACGTTTCTATATGCAGTCGGTATTCTCTTTTTCGCTTACTTCTATGTGTCGATCGTCTTCAATCCAAAAGACGTCAGCGACAACATGCAGAAGTATGGCGGGTTTATTCCAGGTATTCGGCCAGGAGTTCGTACCAGCAACTACATCAACGATGTGCTCACCCGGATTACCTTGGTTGGCGCGCTGTACTTGATCATTATTTCGTTGATTCCAGAATGGATGATTGCAGGTATTCACCTCAACAATCTGCCTGTCTGGATGGGCGGCGCACTCTTTGATCGACTGCCGAACTGGATACTCCACGGCCTTAACGTGAACTTTTACTTTGGCGGAACCTCGCTTCTGATCGTGGTTGGCGTGGCAATGGATACGGTCAACCAGATCGAGTCGCAACTCATCATGCGTCACTACGAGGGATTTACTCCCAAAAGTGGCCGCATCAGAGGGCGCAGAGCGTGGTAAAGTACGTAGCCTTGGCATGTGAGTAGATTAGGCGTTGGAGGCTACGCGATGGAAACTGAAACCGTACCGATTCCAGCAGTGAAGAGCAAAGGGAGCCTCGTCGGCCCGGTGGTCCTTTTAGGACCTCCGGGTGCAGGCAAGGGCACTCAAGCAAAAAGAATTTCGGAACATTATGGGATTCCGCAGATTTCAACCGGAGACATTCTGCGCGACAACATCAACCGGGGCACGGAACTTGGAAATCAGGCTGGAGCTCTGATGGAGCGCGGGGAACTTGTTCCCGACAAAGTAGTGGAACAGATGGTGGCTCATCGACTGGCTGAACCGGATTGTGCGCAGGGCTTTATTCTGGACGGCTTTCCTCGAACAGTGAAACAGGCAGAGTGGCTCGACAGGCACCTTGCCGAGAAACGGTTATTTGAATCGGAGAAGGGCTGTAAGCGATTGGTTGTCATCCAATTAACGGTAGAGTATACTCAGTTATTGCGAAGGCTAACCGGACGGCGTACTTGTCCTACCTGTGGACGTATTTACAACGCGAACACCTGTCAGCGAGCGCGGGTTGATGGCATCTGTGATATCGACGGATCAGCTCTTGTTACGCGCAAGGATGATCGCGACGACGTCATCAGTCAACGATTGAAGAACTACCGGAGGTTGACGCTTCCGATGGTGAACTACTATGCGCGGAAGAATCGCCTCACTGCAATAGATGGCTCGGCGGAGCTGGATCAAGTGACGGCTGAAGCGTTCAAGGCAATCGAACATGGCGATAGTTTGTAAGTCTGCCGGCGAAATAGAAAAAATGCGGCGTAGTGGCCACATTGTTCGTCAGGTGCTGGACGTAGTAAAAGCGCTTGTTGCGCCAGGTGTGAGTACGATGGACCTGGAACGCGCGGCGGAAAAGAAAATTCGCGACCTAGGTGCGAAGCCCGCTTTTAAGGGATATTACGATTATCCCTGTGTGCTCTGTACCTCGATCAATCAGGAAGTGGTGCATGGTATTCCGTCGGAGATGCGCAAGCTCGCCGAAGGCGATATAGTCTCCATCGACTGCGGAGTCGTGCTGGACGGCTATTATGGCGATTCGGCGGTGACGGTTCCGGTGGGGGCGATCAGCGATGAGGTTCGCACCTTGGTGGAAGTCACTGAGAGATCGCTGCACAAGGGAATTGAAGCAGCCCTAGCAGGAAGGCGCCTGGGTGATGTTGGTGCAGCCGTTCAGGAGTTTGTCGAGGCTGCCGGGTTCAGCGTAGTGCGGGAGTTTGTGGGGCATGGCATCGGAACCAAGTTGCATGAGGATCCGCAAGTTCCGAACTACGGTGTGCGTGACCACGGGCTTAAGCTGCGTGAGGGAATGGTCATAGCGATTGAGCCGATGGTGAATGCTGGCGGTGCATCGGTTCGAGTGCTGGACGACAAATGGACGGCAGTGACCCAGGATGGAAGGCCCAGCGCGCACTTTGAGCACTGCGTTGCGATTACAAAAGACGGTCCAGTGATCCTGACCGATTAAATTTCGGAGTTCGAGCGGCGCCTCGGATCTGAAGATCGAAATTGAGGTTGGATGAGTAAGGAAGACGCGATTGAAGTAATGGCGATGGTCATTGAACCACTGCCCAATGCGATGTTCAGGGTTAAACTTGAGAATGACCACGAAGTGCTTGCGCACGTTTCCGGCAAGATGCGCAAGAATTTCATCCGGATTCTTCCAGGTGACCGCGTGGCCGTAGAGTTGTCACCCTACGACCTGAATCGCGGACGGATTGTCTACCGCTATAAGTAGCGGAAAGGTTCGCGCAACCCGCAAAAGTCCAATGTTTAGGGCTGGCGGGGTTTTGCGTGTTTGCAACAAGGGGCTGCAAAGCCTTGGTGGAAGGCCTTCTCTGACGTGACTCATACGATGGAGCAGGCAGCAGCGTTGCGGCGTCCCGGCGTACGGGGCGACTGAGCGTGTTTCAGTAGAACAAGGAAATAGCTTATGAAGGTTCGGGCTTCAGTAAAGAAAATTTGTGACAAGTGCAAGGTCATTCACCGCCATGGCGTGGTGCGCGTGATCTGCGAAAACTCGAAACATAAGCAGCGCCAGGGCTAATCCCCGGGTCTGCTCAACCAGGAGTAGGACACACACATGGCACGTATTGCAGGCGTCGATCTGCCCCGCAACAAACAGGCACGCATCGCGCTCACTTACATATACGGAATCGGCCAGCCTCGCGCCATCAAGATTCTCGGCACGGCTACGGTTGATCCGCTCAAGAAGATCCAGGACCTGAGCGAAGAGGAAGTGAATCGCATTCGTCAGGTGATCGAGAATGAAGGCCAGGTCGAAGGTGACCTGCGCAAGGAAATCTCGCTTCACATCAAGCGGCTCATTGAAATTGGCTCTTATCGCGGCAACCGTCACCGTCGCAGCCTGCCTGTCCGCGGACAGCGCACGCACACCAATGCCCGTACCCGTAAAGGTCCGCGCAAAGGAACGGTGGCTGGCAAGAAGAAGGCGACCAAGTAGTTTCGCCTGTCCGCAAGGTCGCGTCTTTCCGCTGGCCGCTTCCGTCGGCACGTATGGAAAGCGCTTACTGGTAACCCCAGAACAGGAATAGAGAACGGGATATGGCAAAAGCAGCTGGCGCCGGCGCATCCGCGACGGATAAGAAGAATAAGAATAAGAAGTTCAAGAAAAAGGAGCGCAAGCACATCCCCCACGGGGTTGTGATGATTACCGCTTCCTTCAATAACACCATTGTCACCATCAGCGACCCGTCGGGTAATGTGATTTCCTGGAAGAGCTCCGGCTCGCTGGGTTTCCGTGGCTCCCGCAAGGGTACGCCATTTGCAGCACAGCAAGCCGCGATGAATGCCGCCAATACCGCACGGGACCACGGTCTACGTTCGGTCGATGTTCGCGTTTCTGGACCCGGTTCGGGTCGTGAATCCGCGATTCGTGCGTTGGCCGCAGCTGGAGTCGAAGTCCGCACGATCAAGGACGTCACCCCGGTTCCTCACAATGGCTGCCGTCCGCCCAAGAAGCGTCGCGTCTGATTTATGCATCGTAGCTGCCCTTTGAGGGTAGCGCCCCGGCATGGACCAGATTGCCGGCCGACAAAGATTTGAGCGGGATGGAAAGGATTCCAACTCCTGTAAACCGCTCCCAGACTGAAGGAGATATAAGTTGGCTCGCTATAAAGACGCAGTATGCCGCCTTTGCCGCCGAGAAGGAACCAAGCTGTTCCTTAAGGGCGCAAAGTGCTTCATGGAAAAGTGTCCGGTGGAGAAGCGCAACTTTGCGCCTGGCCAGCATGGCAAGGATCGCAAGGCCAAGATCGTCGGTTACGGACTCCAACTCCGCGAAAAGCAGAAGGCTAAGCGCATGTACTTTGCGCAAGAAAGCCAGTTCCGCAATTATTTTGAGAAGGCCGCTCGCTCCAAGGGCGTTACAGGCGAAATCCTGCTCCAGCAGCTAGAGCGCCGTCTCGATTCGGTTGTTTATCGTCTTGGCTTCGCCGTTGCGCGCCGTCAGGCCCGCCAGCTCGTGCGCCACGGTCACATCGCGGTGAATGGCCGCAAGGTGAACATCCCTTCGTTCCAGGTCAACGTGGGCGAAGAGATCACTGTTCGCGAAGGTAGCCGTAAACTTGTCATTCTGGAAATGGCGAAGGATTTTGCTTCGCATCAGACGTCTCCGACGTGGCTTGAGATCGACCGAGATAACTTCAAAGGTCGCGTAACGTCTCTGCCGCGGCGCGAAGACATCAACCTGCCCGTCAACGAACAGCTCATCGTCGAACTCTACAGCAAGTAGCATAGACAGGCGTTCGCGCCTGCTTATCGCCACGAAAACTGTATTACTTCACGGAGCCGACGCTGCCGGATGCATTTCGGAGTTGTCGAGCAACCTAATTACAGCGGCACGGCTTTCAACACCGTGCCGCATCACCCCGTCTCGGACCAGATCAGCTTGCGGCGCACTCAACCGCAAGGCCAAACGGACCGAAGAAAGAGGAGAAACGAATGCTCTGGAAGGGTTTTCAAAAACCTAAGCGCTTGGCGATGGACTCTGAATCGCTGACTGACAAGTATGGTCACTTCTGGGCGCAGCCGTTCGAGCGCGGATTTGGCACCACCATTGGCAATGCGCTGCGGCGCGTACTGCTTTCCTCGATTGAGGGAGCAGCTATTACCGCGGTCAAGATCGAAGGTGTGCTGCACGAATTTCAGTCGATTCCCGGTGTCGTCGAAGATGCCACCGACATTATTCTTAACCTGAAGCAGATCCCGTTTAAGCTTTCCGGTGACGCGCCGAAGATGATCTATCTGCGCGCTGATCAGCCGGGTGTCATCACCAGCGGAATGATTGAAGCGGATGGCGATGTTGAAGTCCTGGATAAGGACGTTTACATCGCAACCGTCAGCGAAGGCGGCAAGATCGAAATGGAGCTTCGCCTGAAGAAGGGGCGTGGTTACGTTTCTGCAGATAAGAATTTTGACGAAGATCTCGGGCTGGGCTTCATTCCCATCGATTCCGTACACTCGCCCGTGCGCAAAGTGAATTATGCGGTCGAGGCAGCCCGTCTTGGTCAGATCACCGACTATGACAAGCTGGCTCTTGAAGTGTGGACGAATGGTTCGGTTACGCCTCCCGATGCAATCGGACTGGCGGCCAAGCTGCTCAAAGACCACATGAATATCTTCATCAACTTCGAAGAGGAAGTTGAAGCCGCCGGAATTTCGGCGGACAATAAGCCGGAGATCCGCAACGAGAATCTCAATCGCTCGGTCGAAGAGCTGGAGTTGAGCGTTCGCAGCTACAACTGCCTGAAGAACGCAAATATCCAGACGATTGGCGAGCTGGTTTGCAAGACCGAAGCCGAAATGCTGAAAACCAAGAATTTTGGTCGCAAGTCGCTCAACGAAATCAAGGAAATTCTTGCTTCGATGGGTCTCGGCCTCGGAATGAAGATCGACGAGCACGGCAATGCCGTTGCAACCAGCCAGTCGACGATGGGCAGCAGCTTGCCGCCTTCCTTCGGCTCTGGGGACAGCAACCCGGGCTTCTAAATGAGCTTCGCAGCCGGGTACGCGGCGAAGATGCCGTTCCGGCTGCAGCGCTCGGTTTTACGGGAGGCGCCACATGGCCCTTCCGCAATCTCCCGGCGTTGCCGAGGAGTTAAGTTCAGCCGGATTCCCAGCGGCTCCGGCGCTATTAAGGATTGAGTCATGCGTCATCGTGTAGCAGGTTGGAAACTAGGCCGGAACACCTCCCACCGGCGCGCTTTGCTGCGGAATCTCGTCACCTCTTTGATCATTGAAGAGCGGATTGAGACCACCGTCACCAAGGCCAAGGCAATGAAGTCCCACGTCGAGAAGATGATTACGCTCGGCAAAAAAGGTGGCGTTGCACAACGTCGTCTGGCGGCATCGTACCTGATGACCCCGCAGGCGGTTGACAAGCTGTTCAGCACCATCGGCCCACGCTTTGGCGACCGGAATGGTGGCTATACCCGCATCATTCTCACCGGCTTCCGTAAGGGTGACGGCGGTGCAAAGGCTTTCATCGAAATTCTCGGCAGCGAGAAGGTCGTTGATGAAAAGCGCGAGAAGCGCGCCGAACTCCGTGCCAAGCGCGCTGAAGAAACGCGCAAGGCCATGGAAGAGTCCCAGGCCCAGGCGGGTGAGGGCGGCGGCGAGGAACCAAAGGCGTAGTCTTACTTACTTTCAGTGCTCTCTTCCCGCCTTTAGTGGTCGGGAAGACCCATGCAATCGTGCGCACCCTCGGGTGCGCATTTTGTTGGAATCAACAGAAGCGGATCGTGCCATTCTCTCGAATTCATGGATGTGTTGCATGGGCCGAACAGTGTGCGCTATGTCACTGCGCGCAAATACCAGAGAGCGTTGAAATGTTTGCTGTACATATCTGGCGCATGGTTGCGTGCGGCTCGGAGGCGTCCCATGAAACGCATTCTCACGATGGTATTCTCTCTTCTGCTGATGTTGAGCGTCGCTCCGGTTATAAGTTCAGCGCAAACCAACGCGAAGGCAATGGACGAGGCCGTTGCGGTCACCGAAGGTATCACCCCACCGAGGCTCTCCGAAGTTGCCTCCCCGGATTACACGGCCGAAGCCAAGAAGAAAAAAATTGAGGGTACCGTCACGCTGTTGATCGTCGTGGACAAAAAGGGAGACGTAGTCGATGCAAAGGTAGTGAAGGGACTTGGCTACGGACTTGACGAAAACGCGATTATCGCCGTGAAGGAATGGAAGTACAAGCCAGCAGAGAAAGACGATCAGCCCATCGCTGTCAAGCTGGAAGTTACAGTGGATTTTTATCTGCGCGGCTAATGCAGAAGGTGGTCTTCATCGCAGGGCGCGGTGCCAACTGCGCCCTCACTTGCAGGTCCTGAGTAGATTGCCGCCCTGGCGGATCACGCCGAGTTCGGAACGGCATGTTCGTTTCGATTCGGAACGGGCTCTGGAAATCATCCATTTACTTCGTAAAAAGCTGCACACAAATGCCTTGCTTCCGCATCTCACAATTAATCGATGGAGGCATCTGTCGAACTGCATGAGCATGAGAAAGATTGCCACCTGATGACGCAGGTTCGAGAGGTGGTATGGAACAGGCAGATTTCGGCAGAAGTTCCCGTTTAAAACAGAAAGATTGGTGAATGAGGCATCGACAGAAAGTGCCACGACCAGTTGTTCGAAAGATATCGAGTTTTCTCCACGCACAAAATTCTGAACCGCTATCCCGCAGCCGTAGGAATTTTCCTCCCGGTCAGGGCAGCAACTCCGATGCTCCTGTTATAATCCGAGGTTCTCGTGACGTAAGTCACTTAGGACCTGCTTAGTGCGTCACAGTGCAATGAGGGCCGGAAATGGTTACCGGAGGTTGTAGAAAAGCTCCGGCGCATCTTCTGACATCCTCGCCGCCACCGGGCTTGCAGTGAAGTTAGCGACGTAACGGAAAAATCCATAAATGGCACAAATCTTTCATCGCAGTGCGAATTCGATTGCAAAGGCCTCCATCCTGGGCGGAGTGATCCTGGTGGTTGGCCTCCTTTGGGCGGCGTTGCAGTTACAGCGCTCGCCCTATTTCACGTACGCGGGTGTAGCGCGACCTCAACCTGTACCGTTTCCTCACCAGCATCACGTGGCAGGGCTCGGCATCGATTGCCGCTACTGCCACACGTCGGTTGAGGTCTCAGGTTATGCGGGAGTACCGCCCACCAAGACGTGCATGAACTGCCATTCGCAGATATGGACGGCAGCCCCGATGCTGGAGCCGGTACGCGAGAGCTATCGCAGCGGAAGGAGCCTCAGTTGGACGCGAGCCAACGATTTGCCTGACTTTGCGTATTTCGATCACAGCATTCACGTGAACAAAGGCGTGGGTTGCAATGTGTGCCACGGCAGAGTGGACAAGATGAATCTGATGTATAACCAAGCTTCTCTGCAGATGGAGTGGTGCCTGAACTGCCATCGCGAACCGGCGAAGAACCTTCGTCCGCACTATGTCAAGCAGGATCCAAAGGATCCCGCGACAATGGGCGACCAGATTTTCAATATGGCTTACGAGGAACCTTCGACTTCGCATCCGGTAACGATCAAAGAAGGCGACAGATACAAAACATTCACCAGTCAGACGGGGCCAGAGGGCTTGGGCACCTACCTGGTGAAGGTGAATAACGTGCGCTCGCCGCGAGACATTACGAATTGCAATACATGTCATCGTTGATTAGCCCGCGTTGCGTCCGTGGCGTCTAACAGTGCGCTTTTCGCGGAAACAGAAGCAGAGACTCTGACGAGTGGAATCGAAGCGAATGGATAACGTGCAGAAAACTGGAATTGGGGACGTGTGTCCCAGTAAGAAAGACAAGCTGGAGCTGAGTGAGGTGCGCGAGAGGTTGAGCGAAGCTCGCGGACCACAATACTGGCGCACCCTGGATGAACTGGCACAGACTCCTGAGTTCGCGGAGATGTTGCATCGTGAGTTCCCGAAGCATGCATCGGAGTGGACCGACAAGAGTTCACGCCGCGACTTCATGAAGATCATGGGCGCGTCGATGGCGTTGGCGGGATTGAGCGCCTGCACCAAGCAACCGCTGGAACCAATCGTGCCCTATGTGAAACAGCCGAACAATCAGCTTCTGGGCAAGCCATTGTTTTATGCGACGGCAATGCCCTTAGGAGTTTATGGCACGGGCTTGCTGGTGGAAAGCCATGAGGGCCGGCCGACCAAGATTGAGGGCAATCCGCAGCATCCGTCTTCGCTGGGCGGAACCGACGTGTTCAACCAGGCGAGCGTGCTGACTATGTACGACCCTGATCGCTCGCAGGTCAACACGTACCTTGGGGAAACACGCTCATGGCCGGAGGTACTGTCGAGTCTGCGCGGCTCGATTGAGGCGGAAAAAGCGAAGCAGGGCGTTGGACTGCGAGTGCTCAGCGGCGCAACATCTTCGCCTTCGTTTGTGGCGCAGATGCAGCAACTGCTGAAGACCTATCCCCAGGTCAAGTGGTATCAGTGGGAGGCAGTCAATCGCGACAACGTGTATGCGGGCGCGGAGCTTGCGTTTGGTCAACCGCTGGAAACGACTTACGATTTTTCGAAGGCGAAGGTTGTTCTCTCGCTCGATGCTGATTTCCTTTCGTCAGGCTTCCCGGGATTCCACAAGTACACACGCGAGTTTTCACGGCGTCGCCGTCCTGAGTTAAAGGAAGAGATGTTGCGCTTCTACGCCGTCGAGAGCGCGCCTACAAACACCGCGGCAAAGGCTGACCATCGACTGCACCTGAAGGCCAGTGAGGTGGAGGCGTTCGCGCGAGCTCTGGCATCGGCACTTGGAGTGGCGCAAGTAGGTGGTGAGTTCAAGGAGGATCAAAAGAAGTTTGCGTCTGCCCTGGTGAAGGATTTGCAGGCAAATCGCGGCACGGCGTTAGTGCTGGCGGGTGATGCGCAGACTCCGGCGACCCACGCGTTGGCTCATGCAATCAATGGCGCACTCGGCGCGGCTGGCAAGACGGTGAGTTATAGCGAGCCGGTCGATCCCTTTGCTGCGACTTCGAAGGTGGAGCAACTTCGTCAGCTTACGGCTGAGATGAACAGCGGCAAAGTAGATATGCTGGTCGTGCTGAATACAAATCCGGTTTACGATGCGCCAGCGGATATCGACTTCCTGAGCGCGCTGAACAAAGTTGGGTTAAGAATTCACCTGGGCCTTTACCAGGATGAGACTGCGAAGTATTGTCATTGGCATTTGAGTGGAACTCACTACCTTGAGCAGTGGGGCGACACGCGTTCGTTCGATGGTACGGTGAGTTTCATTCAGCCGCTGATCTCGCCGCTCTACAGCGGGCACAGTGAGAGCGAGTTGATCGAGTTCCTGACCAATGAAGATGAGGCGACCAGCTATGCGCTGACGCAGCGCTACTGGCAATCTCAGCACTCGGGCGCGGATTTCAAGAGTTGGTGGGATCGTTCGCTGCATGATGGATTCGTTGCGGGATCAGCATCTCCGGCGAAGCCCGTAACGGCCTCGGCGAAAACAGCGCTGCCGGCAATCACCGCGGCGGCAAGCGGATTGGAGATCATCTTCCGCCGTGATGCGACGATCTTCGATGGCCGGTTCGCCAACAACGGATGGCTGCAGGAAACTCCGAAGCCGATGAACCAGGTGTGCTGGGACAATCCCGTGCTGATGAGCGTGGCCACGGCGAAAAGGCTCAACCTCAAAAGCGAAGACGAAGTGGAACTGGAACTGAATGGCCGCAAGGTGAAGGCGGCTCTCTGGCTGACACCTGGGCATCCCGATGACGCGATCACGGTAACACTGGGTTACGGCCGCGAAAAGGCGGGCAGAGTTGGTTCAGGCATCGGATTCAGCGCCTATAAATTGCGAGCTTCGAATGCACTCTGGAATGCCGGTGGAGTACGGGTGCGAGCGACCGGCGAGCATTATGGGCTGGCCTCTCCTCAGGGACACCAGATGATGGAAGGGCGCGCTATCGTGCGCGCGGCAACCCTTGAAGAGTTCATCAAAACGCCAGGATTTGCGCATGAGATGGTGGAAGCTCCGCCGCCGGGTCTCACGATGTATCAGCCCTACGAGTACAAGGAACACAAGTGGGGCATGGCGATCGATCTGAACTCGTGCGTGGGATGCAAGACCTGCACGGTGGCCTGCCAGGCGGAAAACAATATTGCGGTGGTGGGCAAGGATCAGGTAAAGCGTGGCCGCCATATGAACTGGCTGCGCATCGATAACTACCATGAGGGCTCGCCAGAGAATCCAAATACTTACTTCCAGCCAGTGCCGTGCATGCAATGTGAGAATGCTCCGTGCGAGGTGGTATGCCCGGTTACGGCAACCGTCCACTCGTCGGAGGGCCTGAACGACATGGTTTATAACCGTTGCGTGGGCACTCGTTATTGCTCAAACAACTGTCCTTACAAAGTACGCCGCTTCAACTTCCTGCTGTTCTCGGATTTTGACACGCCGCAGCTGAAGTTCCAGCGCAATCCCGAGGTATCGGTACGAAGCCGTGGCGTGATGGAGAAGTGTACTTACTGCATACAGCGCATTACCCACGCCAGAATTGATGCCGAAGAAGAGAACCGCAAGGTGCGCGATGGCGAGGTGATGACGGCCTGCCAACAGGCGTGTCCAGCGGAAGCTATCGTCTTCGGCGATCTGAACGACTCGGGCAGCCGCGTTTCGAAGCTGAAAGCATCGCAGCGGAATTACGGATTGCTCGAAGAGCTAAACACTCGCCCGCGGACGACGTATTTGGCCGCAGTGCGCAATCCCAATCCTGAGTTGGAGTCGTAAAGGATCATGGAACAAGCTCCAGAGACCAAGGCTTCCGCGACATTAGAACGGCTGCTGCCCGGACAGGCACCAGTCCTCACGCCCGGCCATACGCTGGAAACGATCACCGACAAGATCGTCTCAATCGTGCTTCGTCGACCGGTTACGCTGGGCTGGTTGGGAGGCTTCGCCTTCTTCTTTGGCCTGTTGAATCTGATGCTGTTCGCCATGGCGTATCTGTTCTATCGTGGCGTCGGTATCTGGGGCATTAACATTCCGGTGGGCTGGGGCTTTGCTATTGTGAACTTCGTGTGGTGGGTTGGTATCGGACACGCGGGCACATTGATTTCGGCGATTCTTCTGCTACTCAAGCAGGGCTGGCGTAACTCGATCAACCGCTTTGCGGAGGCAATGACGCTGTTTGCCGTGGCCTGCGCTGGCGTCTTTCCGCTGATTCACACAGGCCGTCCGTGGCTCGCGTATTGGCTATTCCCGTATCCCAACACAATGGGCGTATGGCCGCAGTTTCGGAGCCCACTGCTGTGGGACGTCTTCGCGGTTTCGACGTATGCGACGATCTCCGCGCTGTTCTGGTTCGTGGGATTGATCCCCGATCTTGCGACGTTTCGTGACACCGCAACGAACCCCGTCGCCAAGACTATCTACGGATTGCTGGCTATGGGATGGCGCGGTTCGGCGCGGCACTGGAAGCGCTACGAGAGCGCCTACATCCTGCTCGCTGGACTGGCGACACCTCTGGTGCTATCGGTACATACGGTGGTGTCATTCGACTTCGCAATTTCAATCTTGCCAGGATGGCATACGACCGTCTTTCCGCCGTACTTCGTGGCGGGCGCTATCTACTCTGGTTTCGCTATGGTCCTAGTGCTGGCGATTCCGATTCGCCGGTTTTACGGTGTGCAGGACATGATGACCCTGCGACATCTGGACAATGCCGCCAAGGTGATGCTGGGCACGGGATTGATCGTCGCCTACGGATACACGATGGAAGCGTTCTACGCCTACTACTCGGGAAACGCTTATGAACTGTTCATGTTCAAGAACCGGTTACTGGGTCCGATGGCATGGTCGTACTGGTGCTTGATCCTGTTCAACATTCTCATTCCGCAAGTGCTCTGGATTCGCAAGGTGCGACTGAATCCGGCGATGCTGTTCGTGACGTCTCTCGTGATCCTCCTGGGCATGTGGCTGGAGCGCTTCGTCATCGTTGTCACCAGTCTTCATCGCGACTTCCTGCCTTCGTCGTGGGGCATGTACGTGGCGACGCGATGGGATTACGCGGTGTTCGCCGGAACGCTTGGCCTTTTCTTCTCCGCGATGTTCCTGTTCGTCAGATTAATGCCGATGATCACCATTTTCGAAATGCGATTGTTGTTGCCCCAAGCGAAGCTCAGTGAGGAGGTAGCCGCTCATGACTGAGTCTGTACTGCACGGTGTGGTTGCTGAGTTCATCACGCCCGACGAACTGGTGAGTGCGTGCAAGAAGGCTTACGCCGCTGGATATCGGCGAATGGATGCATATACACCATTTCCGCTGGAAGAGGTGGCTGACGCAATTGGATTTGAGAAAACTCGCGTGCCGCTGCTTACTTTGGCGGGAGGAATCCTAGGCGGGTTGAGCGGTTTTTTCCTGCAGTACTGGGTTCATACCTCGGCGTATCCGGTGAACGTGGGTGGCCGTCCTCTCAATTCGTGGCCATCGTTCGTCATCATCACGTTTGAAATGACGATTCTATTTGCAGGTATTGCGGCTGTGGTGGGCATGCTGACACTGAATGGATTGCCGCAGCCCTACCACCCGATTTTCAATCATCCGCGATTCACTGCGGCCAGCCGTGACCGGTTCTTTCTCTGCATAGAGGCAGCCGATCCGAAGTTTGACCTGGAACAGACGACACACTTTCTGGAGGCGACGGACGCGGTCGATGTCGCGGAGGTCACCGACTAGCTTATGGCATACGAACTCATGGATTGCAAGACTGTCGCTGAGAGTGCCGGACGCGTAGCGATTACCCTGATCGCTGCGACCGTCCTGCTGCTGCTGGTTTCCTGTCGAGAGGATATGCACAATCAGCCTAAGTTCATCCCGCTGCGCGAAAACACTTTTTATGCTGACGGGAGATCGGCGCGTCCGCCGGTTGAGGGCACGATCGCGCGCGGCCAACTCGAGAATGATCCGTTGCTCTACACCGGCAAGGTGAACGGGCAGGAGGCCGATCAGTTTCCTTTCGCGATCACGGAAAAGGATATGGCTCGCGGACGCGAGCGGTTCAATATCTATTGCGCGCCTTGCCATTCGCAGTTGGGAGATGGCAAAGGAATGATTGTGCAACGCGGATTCAAGAACCCTCCTTCCTATTACGAACCGCGGCTGATGAAATCTCCGGTGGGCCACTTCTTCAATGTGATGACCAACGGGTGGGGAGCGATGGGAGATTATTCGGCACAGGTACCGGTGGCTGATCGCTGGCGCATCGCGGCCTACATTCGCGCGCTGCAACTTTCTCGCTCCGCAAAGAGCGGCGACGTTTCGGGCCAGCAGGTGTCGCATCTCGCATCTGAGCAGCCGGCTTCTGGAAACAACGCGAACGAGGGAACTAGCGAGCGTAAAGCAGAATCCATGGAGGCGAAGTAGATGAGCACGACAACCTATCCCGCTTCCTACCGGTTTAATGCGCCCGCGTCTGCCGCATCGCTTTCAACCCGATGGTTGGCGATTGGCGCGGCAGCAGCTATCGCCTCTATAGCCGGCGCTTTCCTCTCAGGCCAGCAGTTCTACCGTGGATATCTTATTGGCTACATGTTGGTGCTCGGCTTCTCGCTGGGCTCGCTGGCGCTGTTGATGCTAGGACATCTTACGGGCGGCAACTGGTGGATGATTGGGCGTCGCGTGATGGAAGCCGCAGTGGCAAATATTCCGCTGCTTACGATTCTATTCGTGCCCATTTGGCTGGGACGGCATAGCCTGTATATCTGGCTCGATCCGGCTTACGTGGCATCGCATCATGAGGTTGCGGCGAAAAGCGCGTATCTGAATGATCATTTCTGGACACTGCGAGCAGTTCTCTATTTCGCGATCTGGAACCTATGGGCATGGGGGCTGCGCAAAGGCTCGTTGAAGCAGGATGGGGACGAGTCTCCGCAGGTGTGGCAAAAGCTGAAGGTCTGGGCTGCACCGGGATTGTTGGTGTACGGCCTGACGATTACCTTGGCCTGCACCGACTGGGTGATGTCGCTTGATCCGGCGTGGTATTCGACGATCTTCGGCATGTTTTTCATGATTAGCGAAATGCTTTCAGTGATGGCACTGATGATCGTGATCTTGTGTTCCATGCGCGAGTTTGAGCCCTACAACGCGATTCTTGGACCAGATAAACTTCACGATTACGGCAAGCTGATGCTGGCCTTCACCATGGTGTGGGCTTACTTCAGTTTCTCGCAGTGGCTGATCATCTGGGCAGGAAACCTTCCGGAAGAAATCACCTGGTATCTCGACCGCATTCACGGCGGATGGCAGATAGTGGCACTGGCGCTGGTGTTCCTGCAATTTGCCCTGCCGTTTACATTGCTGCTCTCGCGTGAACTCAAGCGGGACGCGCGAAAACTGGTTCCGGTTGCGTTGCTGGTACTGATAATGCGCTATGTCGATCTGTACTGGTTGGTGGCGCCGAATCCATTTCCGGGAACTACCGGGGATGCGCATCACCTTATGTATCACTGGACCTATCTTGCGGTGCCGCTCGCTTTGGTGAGTATTTGGCTGGGGATGTTTTTCCGCGAGTTCAGCAAACGGCCTTTGCTGGTAGTCACCGAACCGATGTTACCGCGCCTTTGGGAGCAGAGCCATGGACACTAATCACGACCACGTAAATGGCGAAGAACGCAACCCGAGCGTTGGATACGACAAGAGCGATATGGGAGCCCGTGGAATTCTTATTTTCTTCCTGGTGCTTGCAGTCTTCGCCGTTGCCATTCACTTCTGTGTTCTTGGAATGTACATAGGTATGACACGTTTTGCCGAGAAGCACGATCCGGAGATGAGTCCGCTGGCGCCCAAGGCAGTTACACCTCGCTCCGGCATTCTGACCAACACGGCAAACGTCAACGTGCAAAGATTTCCCGAGCCACGTTTGCAAAGCGAAGAAACAGCAGACATGACGAAAATGCTGTTGAAAGAGACGGCTGCCCTGAATGCGGAGCCATGGCAGGATCAGCAGGGAAACGTGCATTTGCCGATTGACCAGGCAATCAAGATCGCTGCTACGCGCCTTCCAACGCGGACCGGCGGCACGGCAGTGTCGAACTATCCCGGGGCGGGAAGAGAGTATTCGGAACCACTAACGCCGGACACTGGCGAGCACCAGAATGAGTCTGGGCACAACATGAGCGAGAATTTGCTCGCGAATCAGGAGCCAGGCAAGTAATGGCGATCGCGGAGCGAGAGATAGGACAGAAATGATGTCGGGCTATAGAACAATTCGAAGAGTGGCAATGAGCCTGGCAATGGCGACCGTAATGAGCGCTATGGCCATGGCGCAGTACTTTACTCCGCCCGAGACGAAGACCGTTTCACCTCCGGGATTGGAAGGCGTGGGCATTGATCAGCGCCTGAACGAGCAGGTGCCGTTGAATCTGACGTTCAAGGATGAGCAGGGAAGAACGGTGAAGCTGGGCGACTACTTCCACGAAGGCCGCCCCGTGATTCTGAACCTCGTCTATTTCCAGTGTCCAATGCTATGCACGGAAGTGTTGAACGGATTGACCTCCGCGCTGAAGGTTATCAAATTTGTACCGGGCAATGAATTCGAAGTGGTTACCGTCAGTATCGACCCGCGCGAAACTCCTCAGCTCGCTTCAAACAAGAAGGAAATGTATCTGAAGAAGCTTGGGAATCCCGTGGCCGGCAATGGCTGGCATTTTCTTACGGGTGAGCAGACGCAAATTTCCGAACTGGCGAAGGCAGTAGGTTTCCGTTATCACTACGACGCTAAACTCGACCAGTTTGCGCACGCTGCGGGAATCATGCTGATTACTCCGACGGGAAGAGTGGCGCAGTACTACTACGGCGTGGAATATTCCGCCAAGGACATGCGGCTCGGCATTGTAGAAGCTTCGCAGAACAAGATCGGGTCGTTGGCCGACCAGGTGCTGCTGTACTGCTATCACTACGATCCACGCACGGGAAGGTATGGAGCCACCATTACGAACATAGTTCGCCTTGGCGGCGTTACAACTGTCATTGTGCTGGGTAGCTGTCTCATACTGCTGTTTCGCAAAGAGAAGCAAGATCACGGCATCGGAACAGGACGGGCATAAAAAGATATGTGGTCAAATCTGCCACTATTTCCGGCGCGCGCTAGCTCCATGGCCGGACACGTTGACGCACTGTACTTCGCCCTGGTGGCGATCACCGCCTTTTTCACCATCTTGATCTCCGCGCTGATCCTGTTCTTTGCCGTTCGTTATCGCAAGGAACGGAATCCGCAAGCAACACAGATTCACGGCTCGACTGCCTTGGAGCTAATGTGGACAGGCATCCCGCTGGGCATCGTGATGATCATCTTTGTATGGTCGTCCGTAATCTTCTTTATCCAGACACGTCCGCCAAAAGGCGCGATGGAAGTTTATGCCGTCGGGAAGCAATGGATGTGGAAGTTTCAGCACACCGAGGGGCAGCGCGAAATCAATCAACTGCACGTTCCAGTAGGGCGCGATGTGCGCATGATCATGACCTCGCAGGATGTGATTCACGATTTCTACGTTCCGGCATTTCGCATCAAAGCCGATGTGTTGCCTGGGCGTTATACCTCTACATGGTTTCATGCCACGGCGGCGGGCCGCTATCACTTGTTCTGCGCCGAATATTGTGGAACACAGCACTCGGGCATGGTTGGTGAGGTGATCGCGATGGAGCCAGCTGACTACGATCGCTGGGCAGCCGGTGGAGTGGATGGATCGCTGGCTTCGGCCGGCGAAAAGAGCTTTCAGCAGTATGGCTGCTCAATGTGCCATCGCGCCGACGCAGCAGGGCGCGGACCTAATCTGATCGGGGTGTTTGGCAAGCCGGTGCTTCTGGATGATGGGCGCACGGTGAGCGCTGATGAGAGCTATGTACGCGAGTCGATTCTGAATCCGGGGGCAAAGATTGCGAGCGGCTTCAAGAACATTATGCCGACGTTCGAGGGACAACTGAGCGAAGAGGAAGTGATCGGGTTGGTCGCATACGTCAAAGCTCTGGGCAATGGCTCGGCGAATCTGCCGCTACCGGTCAGTGAACCGAACTCGGGAGTTTATCCAGTCGCTCCGAAGACCGAAGGTTCGGTTGTTAAGAGTGACAAGACTGCAACTCCGCCAACGAATGCAGCACCGGCGAAGCCGGCAGCAAAGCCGTAAAGGGTGAATCATGGAAACCGCTAGCCATACTGTCGAATCGAAGACGAACTACTTGAACGCGGATTACGGGATCAAGTCGTGGTTGCTCACCACTGACCATAAGCGGATTGCGCTGCTTTACCTGATCTCGATTACGTCGTTCTTCTTTGTGGGCAGTTTTTTCGCCATGTTGATCCGGCTGGAGTTACTTACTCCGGCGGGTGACCTGGTGTTATCCGACACGTATAACAAGCTGTTCACCATGCACGGTATCGTGATGATTTTCCTGTTCCTGATCCCGTCGATTCCGGCGGTGCTGGGTAACTTTCTCGTGCCAATGATGGTGGGCGCAAAGGATTTGGCCTTTCCAAGGCTGAACCTGGCGAGTTGGTACATCTTCATTACCGGCGCCGCCTTCATCCTTTATGCCATCCTGACCGGAGGCGTAGATACCGGCTGGACATTTTACACGCCGTTCTCGACCACCTTCTCGAATACCAATGTCGTCACGGCGGCACTGGGCGTTTTTATCACCGGCTTCTCGTCCATCTTCACCGGGCTGAACATCATTGTCACCGTGCATCGCATGCGCGCGCCGGGTCTGACATGGCGTCGTTTGCCACTGTTCATCTGGGCGAATTACGCGGCTTCGGTGATCATGGTGCTGGGCACACCGGTGCTGGCGATTACGCTTGTGCTGGTAGCTTTGGAACGAGTCTTCCATATCGGCATTTTCGATGCGCGGTTGGGCGGTGATCCACTACTGTTCCAGCACCTGTTCTGGTTTTATTCGCATCCTGCCGTGTATATCATGATTTTGCCGGGCATGGGCGTGATCAGCGAAGTGATTGCTTGCTTCTCGCGCAAGCGCGTGTTTGGATACGACTTTATTGCAATGTCATCGATTGCGATTGCGGTGCTGGGATTCCTGGTGTGGGCACATCACATGTTTGTCGCCGGAATTTCTACTTACGCGGCGCTCATCTTCTCGATGCTGAGTTTCTTCGTGGCCATCCCTTCCGCCGTGAAAGTTTTTAACTGGACGGCGACTCTTTACAAAGGTTCCATTACGTTTGAGACTCCGATGCTGTACACGTTTGCATTCATCGGACTGTTCACTATCGGCGGGCTTACCGGCGTGTTTCTTGCGTCAGTTGGACTCGACCTGCATGTTACCGACACTTACTTTGTCGTCGCCCACTTCCATTACGTGATGGTGGGTGGCATGGTGACGGCTTTCATGGGCGGATTGCATTTCTGGTGGCCGAAAATTACTGGCAAGATGTATCCCGAGGCGTTTGCGAAGTTGAGCGCGGTGCTGGTGTTTGTTGGATTCAACCTGACGTTCTTCCCGCAATTCCTGTTGGGCTACATGGGAATGCCTCGCCGCTATCACGCATATCCTCCGGAATTCCAGGTGCTGAATGTGCTGTCGACGGCGGGAGCCTCGATTCTCGCAGTCGGTTTCCTGATGCCTATGGTGTATTTCATGTGGAGCCTGCAATACGGCAAGGATGCGGGACCGAATCCTTATCGCGCGGCAGGATTGGAATGGATGACATCTTCGCCGCCGCCGACGTTCAATTTCGACGAGACGCCGGTTGTAACCTGGGAAGCCTATAACTACGACGAAATCGACGCGCCCAATAAGGGGGTTGAAATTGCCGGATAGCCAGACAGAAGTGCATAATCTAAAACATCACTTCGCTGACCTCGATCAACAGAAAGCCACGTCCACATTCGGTATGTGGCTCTTCCTGGTCACCGAGATCATGTTTTTCGGCGGCATGTTTGCCGCATACCTTATTTATCGGCTCTCGTACTACAACGCCTGGGTCGCGGGCAGCCAGACGATGGAGATTCAACTGGGCGCGATCAATACGGCCGTGCTCATCTGCTCCTCACTGACCATGGTGATGGCAGTGCACTCGGCGAAGTTGGGCAATCGCAAGCTGACCGCAATCTGCCTGATCCTGACGCTGGTTCTGGGGTTTGCCTTCCTTGGCGTAAAGGCCGTGGAATACCACGGACACTGGGTGCATCACGAAGTCCCTGGCCCGAACTTCCACTTCGAGCACGAGGGCAACTACGATCCGCGTCAGGTCTCAATCTTCTTCTCGCTGTATTTCGCGATGACTGGAATGCACGCGTTCCACATGATCATCGGTGCCGGATTGCTTACCTGGTTGCTGATTGCGAATGCTCGTGGACGATTCAGTCCGGAGTACAACTCACCGGTGGAAATGGTGGGGCTGTACTGGCATTTCGTGGATTTAATCTGGATCTATCTTTTCCCGCTGCTCTATCTGATCAGCCACCACCACAACGGGTAGGAGAGAAGAGAATGGCCGAACACGCACACCCTACCGTAAAAATGTTCGTTTCCGTCTGGGCCGCTCTGCTGGTTTTAACCGCATTGACGGTGTTTGTCGCGACCCTCGAACTTGGTCCCTTCAACGCGATTGTGGCACTGAGCATTGCCACCGTGAAAGCGCTGCTGGTGCTGCTGTTCTTTATGGAACTGCGCTACTCCACCGCGCTTACAAAAGTAGTGGTCGTAGCGGCAATCTTCTTCTTGATGCTGCTGGCAGGGCTCACATTGTCCGACTATATGACGCGTGGATGGAGCTCCTACATCAATCCTTTCCATTGAGAAAGCGAGCTATTTTCGAGCGGGGAGGGTTCAAGCTCTCCCCGTTTGCCGTTGCAGGTAGGTTTCATCTCATTCCGTCCCTCAATGGAATGAAATGTTACAGTCACGTGAAAACCGTCCATTGGTAGTTCCCGCCATGCTCGCACCTGAATACAATGGGGCCAATGAAACCTCTTATATTTGTGATGGAGGATGAAGCCGACATCGCCCGATTGATCAAGCATCATCTCGAGGCTGCCGGCTTCACTGCCCGTATTTTTGCGACCGCCCCACCTGTTATTCAGGAGGCGGAACGCGAAAAGCCTGCGCTTTTTCTACTGGACATCATGATTCCTGGCGGGGACGGATTTGAGATCTGCCGCCGCATTCGGCAGAATCAGGCAATTGCCATGACGCCGGTCATCTTTCTCACTGCAAAGACCGGTGAGAGCGATCGTGTCCTTGGATTGGAACTCGGTGCGGACGATTATATTAGCAAACCGTTCAGCCCTCGTGAGCTGATTGCGCGCGTCAAGGCCGTACTTCGTCGCTTTGAACGGCCGCTGGCTCCGGAGGTCATCACCTCGGGCGATATTGAAATTGACAGCGGCGCCATGATTTTGACCGTGCGGGGGAAACAGGTCGCAACGACAGCTACCGAGTTCCGGTTGCTTGAGTATATGGCGCGTCATCCCGGACGTGTTTTCACTCGCGACCAACTGCTCGACGCTGTCTGGCGCGATACGGCATATGTGACCCCGCGTTCGGTCGATGTTTATGTGCGGCGTATTCGAGAGAAAATAGAGAAGGATCCCGAAGAGCCACATCATTTGCGCACGGTTCGAGGAGCCGGATATCGCTTTGAGGCTTCGAAGTGAAAAATCGCATTTTCTTCAAAATGGTGTTCGTCTTTACTCTGGTCATTGCAGCAGCTACTTTGATCTTGGACGTGGCGATCACGCATTCCTGGGAGAACTCGCTCCAGCAACAGGTTGAAAGCAATCTTCGGCAGAAGACGGCAATGTTTGCATTGCGTGTTTCAGAGGCCCGAACGTCCAATGTCGATCTGGAGGAGATTGCAAAGGAGGTTGCACAATCTGCCGGTGCGCGTGCCACGGTCATCGATAGCCAGGGACACGTAATGGCGGACAGCGATGCGGTTCCCGGAAAAATGGAGAATCACGCGAGGCGTCCGGAATTTCAGGCAGCGCTGGAGGGAAGGGTCGGAGCCGATACACGGCGCAGCCACACTCTCGGTGTGGATCTCCTCTATATTGCTCAGCCTATTCCCGGGGGAGCGGTTCGGCTTGCGGTGCCGCTCAGTGTTATCGCCGAGACCAAGAGGAGAGTATGGCACTCGCTACTTTTTGCGTCCGCTCTGGCTTGTTTCATCGCTATTCTGCTTGCGGCGTGGGCATCGAAGAACGTTAGTGAACGGTTGGAGCGCATTCTCGAATTCGCGGGCAAGATCGCGGAAGGCGACTTTTCCGCAAGATTGTCGGAATACCAGAACGACGAGATCGGTCGTGTAGCCAGCGCTCTTGATACGACCGCCCGCAAGCTCCAGGCCAGCTTCAAAGAGGTAGAGGACAGCCGCAGCGAGTTGGAGACCGTGCTGAACAGCATGCAGGAGCCGGTAATCGCCATCTCTCAGGATGGACGCGCGCAATGGGCGAATCGGCGCATGGAGATGCTCACACCCATTGGCGTCCGATTGGGCCAGCCTGTTGTGCAAACAGTGCGCGATCCGAATTTTCTGTTATCCATTCAGGAAGCGGCGCATCACCGCAGGCTGATTACGGTGCGCATCAATAGTTTTGTTCCCGGACGCGTGTTTGCGGCGACGGTCGCGCCCATGCCTTCCGGCGGTTTGGTTGCCGTGTTGCATGATCTGACGGATGCAGAGAGTACTGAGAAGACAAGGCGCGATTTCATTGCCAACGTCTCGCACGAGTTGCGCACGCCGCTGACGTCCATTCAGGGCTACGCCGAGACGCTGCTGGATGGCGTCGCCACCGAAGAAGTTCAGCGTGATTTTCTTGAAATCATCCGCAAGAACGCATCGCGTATGGCGCGCCTGACCGAAGACCTGCTGGTTCTGGCGAGAGTGGAGTCTGGCGACAAGAAATTGCAATTGCGTGCCGTCTCTGCCGCGGAACTCCTGCGCGACGCCTCGGACTACTTTAACGACCATCGTGCCGATTCCGGCATGAGGTTGGACGTGGTAAACGAGGCGTTGAAGATGGTATCGGCAGACCGCGACGCCATCTTTCAGGTTTTCTCCAATTTGATCGATAACGCATCCAAATACGCCGCTCAAGGGGGGCGCCTTTTGATTGGAGCTCACGACGTGGAGGGCTTCGTGCAGTTCTATGTGCGTGATTTTGGGCCGGGAATCGCCAGCGAACACCTTCCGCGTTTATTCGAGCGCTTCTACCGCGTTGACAAGGCTCGCTCTCGCGAAAGCGGAGGCACCGGATTGGGGCTGGCCATAGCCAAGCACATCATGCTGGCACATGGCGGAGTCATCACGGCGGAAAGCGAATTGAACCACGGCTGCACGTTTGTATTCTCCATTCCGGAAGCGCGTGCAACTTCCGACTAATTCTTCGGATTTACGAGATATTCACACACCGCTCATACGACTGAAATTCCATTTCCATATTTTGGAACCAGTGTGATTGGGGGCTGAGGGCAACCGGGTCTAGCGTTGGCTGGTCTCTGCAACATCCGAGCACCCCTTCCATTCAGGAGTCGCCATATGGGCGCGCCGAATCTCGAAACTCCAGGATCGCACCTGCTTGAGCTCACTCTGGATGCGTGCCGCGTAGCGCGCAGCGCGTCCTTTGCCGCGGCGGAAGGAATTGCGACTGCATCCAAGGATCGCTACGGAGAAGTGCGTGAGCGCGAGCGGCAGTTGGATTCGCTGGACCGTGACATCGACGATCTTGTGACGACGACCATCACAAAAGTTGGCGACGATGAGGCCAAGACGCTGCTCGCATGCATGAAATTCGGAATATCGCTTGAGCGCATCGGCGATCTTCTGTTGAGCTTTGTAAACCGCGCTGAAGCGATCGCCGCACACATGGATCATGATGACCTCCGCGATCTCAGCGTAATGAGCTCGCAGTTGGAGCGGATGCTGAACGACATCGAAGCTGCATTCCGCACTCGTTCGTTGGACAGAGCGGTGAGTGTGCTCCGGTCTGACGCGGAGTTGGATCGTCTGCGCAATGTCATCACTTTCCGGCATCTCGAACCGTCGGAAGGGCAGCGCCGGTTTGACAGTTTCCATGTATTGTTCATGGCTCAGGAAATCGAGCGAGCCGGCGATCATGTGAAGAACATGGCGGAAGAGATTTGTCACCTTGTCAGCGGGCGGACCGTTCGCCACGTGCTGCGTTCCTATGACCGGCCGGTCGAACAGCTTTTTCTCGATCACATGAAAAGCAGAATGTAGGTCGAGACAAGCCATGCCTGAACTCAGCTAACGCGCAATGCCTGGGGCGAACCGCAGCAAGACAATATGTAACCGGAAATTCATATTCGCGTAACGATGCAGTAATGACCTGAAACAGATACTTACAACAGAAACTCAGGAGGAACTATCTGTGACTCGTACTTTGAAGCTGATCGTTTGCACGGCTCTATTGTGCGTTAGCGCTTCTGCACAGTCGTTGAATGGCGCAGGCGCTACCTTTCCGAATCCGATCTATCAGAAGTGGTTTTCGCAGTTCAGCTCGAGCCATTCCGGCGTGCAGATTAACTATCAGTCTCTGGGATCCGGTGCCGGCATTCACCAGTTGATCGCAGGAACGGTTGATTTTGGAGCTTCTGATGGTCCAATGACGGACGAGCAGATTTCTCAGTACAAGGGCAAGGTTCTGCACATCCCGACCGTGCTCGGCGCAGTGGTTCCAGCCTATAACATCCCTGGCGTAAAGCAGGAATTGAAGTTTACCCCTGAACTTCTGGCGGGCATGTTCCTTGGCAAGATTAACAATTGGAACGATCCGGCGATTGCCAAGGTGAATCCTGGTGTGAGGTTCCCAAGCCAATCCATTGTTATCGTTCATCGATCCGATGGGTCGGGCACCACCTACATCTTTACCGACTACCTCTCGAAGGTGAGCCCGGAGTGGAATTCGTCGGTTGGCAAGGGAACCAGCGTGAAGTGGCCCGTGGGTCTCGGCGGCAAAGGCAATGAAGGCGTTGCTGGCACGATCCGCCAGATCGAAGGCGCGATCGGTTACGTCGAACTGATTTATGCGGTGCAGAACAATATCAGTTATGGAGTGGTTCGGAACAAGAGCGGAAATTATGTGAAGGCATCGCTCGAGTCCACAACCGCAGCCGCCGCCGCGGCCGCAGCCAAGATGCCCGCCGATTACCGAGTTTCAATTACGAATCCGGATGGCAAGAATGCCTACCCAATCGCAAGCTTCACCTGGTTGCTGGTTCCGCAGCAATCGCGGGACGCAAAGAAGGGAAAGGTTCTGCACGATTTCCTCGATTGGATGCTGAAACACGGCCAGAGCGAAACGAGCACGTTAACGTATGCTCCACTTCCGAAGGAAGTGGCTCAGAAGTTAGAGGCTACGATCAGCACAATCCACTAAGCAAACTGGCGAGCAGGGTATGGTGATTCTTCATCGCGCCCCAGTTCGCTACAAACCTGAACTTTTGGAACGCTCCGCAAAACGGAGGATGGAATTCTAATGAACTCGATTCGAAAAACAATAGTTTTTCTTCTTCTCACCGGTATCTGTGTCGCTCAATCCGCCCCCGGCGAAGGCAACCTGGCTGGCAAGAGCAGTGCGCATCGCGTTGCCAGGAAAACCGTGAAGCATACCGAACCCGCCGTCTCCGCTGAGGACATTAAGCAACTCAAGGAGTTGATCCAGGCTCAACAGGTTCAGATTGACCAGCTCAAGCAACAGGCCTCACAGCGCGATCAACAGGCCGAGCAGGCCCAGCGCGCTGCGATTGACGCGGAGAAGGCAGCAGCGGATGCGCAGGATAAAGCTGTCGCTACCGCCATGGCAGACACCAATAGCAAGATCGAGACCGTTAAGTCGGATGTGGCCGACCTGAAGACAACCGCAACCAATGTTGCCGTGACCACGCAGGGAGAGCAGAAGCGGGTCGGAGCCCTGGAGTCCCTGAACAGCCGCTTCCGCTTCTCCGGTGACGTCCGCGTGCGCTATGAGAACTTCTTCCAGCGCTCTTCCGCTCCCTCGCACCCTGAGGATAAAGAGCGCTTCCGCCTGCGTCTGCGCTTTGGCGTTGACGGGAAGGTGAGCGAGGACTTTGTTGGCGGACTTGCAATCGCCACGGGTTCCCAGGCCGATCCGACCTCTACCAACCAGACCCTCGGAGATAGCGGCAATTCGCCGAATTTCGAGCGCAAGACGATCAACCTCGATCGTGCTTACATAACGTGGAATCCGCAAGCATACAAATGGTTGAGCGTCACCGGCGGCAAGTTTGCGTACCCCTGGGTTCGCACTAACCCGACCTTCGATCCGGATATCAATCCAGAGGGTTTCAGCGAAAAAGTTACTTTCAAGACTTCCAATGCTTTCTTGAAGGAAGTTAGTGCTACCGGGTTGCAGTTGGTGCTTCAGACAAACAACGCTTCTACGACTCCGAATACTGACTCTTGGGCTTATGGTGGCCAGGTCGGCGCTAAGTTACAGATCGGGTCGCGTTGGACGATGGTTCCAACCTACGCCCTGTTGAACTTCGTTCGCCCCAACGGGGCCATCTTTGGCGTGAAAGGCGCTGGCCCAGCCTTCGCTCCGAACTTTATGGATAATTGCACTAAAACGGGCGTCAAGTATGGCTCCGCAACTGGAACCGGCTTCTGCTCAAATTTCCAGTACAGTGATTTGATCGTCTCGAACGTCGTGAAGACTGGTATCGAGCGATTGCCGCTCGGTTTCACTGGCGAGTATGAGAAGAACCTGCGCGCCAACCCCAGCCCAATCGATCAAAAGCATCACGACACCCTTTACTATCTCGAAGCCAGCCTCGGCCAGCTTAAGAATAAGGGCGATGTTCAGTTCGGTTATGCCTATACTCACACTGAGCAGGATGCAGTCATCTCCTCCTTCGTGGAGAGCGATCAGTTCCACCAGACGAATAACGAACAGAACCGTATTTTCTTCACATGGAAAGTGCGCAGCAACACCACCCTCGGTTACACGCAGTGGATAGGCCGCTTCCTCGACATGAAGCTTGTCCCCGCCGCCACCGCGACGAACAATCCGTATCTGAAGCGCGGTCAGCTTGACGTCGTTTATTCGTTTTAGATGGATCGTTTCAGGGTGCAAGACTGAGTCTGTCAGGACTTAAGCAAGTCGGTGGAACCTAATCCCGGTTCCATCGGCTTTTTTTTGCATAATTCGCCAGAACTGAGGCGAGGTAACCATATCAGATACCTATCCAGTCGAAATAATCACTTTTTTCCTTCTTCTCCGGAAGTTATTACTCTAGAATCATTCAGCTTTCCCGTTCCGGAGAGGGGGATTCTTCGGGCATGTTGTTTCCACACCTTTATCTTGCGTCCTGGTGCCCAAATCTGTGGGCAGGGCAACCGCGAGAAGTTGAACTTTGGAGCGTCGAGACATGAGGAACTTTCAAAAAGTGGTGGCGGTGATCGCGCTATCCGCAATGTGCATGGCGGCGCCTGCGCCATCTGACGGCCAGCCAGCCGCCAAGAAGAGCGCCAAGCACGCCGCAAAAGCTGTAAAGAAAGACGAGACGGCCGAGAAACTCCGCCAGTTAAAGGAGATGGTTGATCAGCAACAGGCCGCAATGCAACAAATGCAGCAGCAACTGCAGCAAACGCAGCAACAGTTGCAGCAGACCCAGCAGCAGTTGACGCAGACGCAACAGACCGCGCAGCAGGCGGATGCTAAGATCGCCACGGTTGAGAGCAACAGCAATCTTCAGGTGCAAAAGGTCGGTTCCGATCTTTCCGACGTAAAGACAGCGCTGAATGCCACTACCGTCACGGTCCAGAAGGCCGAAAAGCGCGTTGGCGAACTAGAGCATCCGAACAGCGTCGCCTATAAAGGCATCCGCATTACGCCGGGTGGCTTCATCGAATTGACCGGCATCTATCGCTCGAAAGCGACCCTTTCGGATCAGGCGACTCCGTTCAACGGAATTCCCCTGGCCAATCAGCCGAATACCAAGCTTAGTGAGTTTGGCCTCACCGCACGCGACTCGCGCATCATTCTGCGCGCCGATGCCGACGCCGGCACTACCAAACTGACGGGCTACTTCGAAATGGACTTCTTCGGGACCAGCACCACGGCGAACCCGAACCAGACTTCGAGCTACACCCCGCGTGTGCGTCAGGCATGGGGCCGCGCCAAGTTTGCAAATGGCTGGACCATCACCGGCGGTCAGATGTGGAATCTGATCACGCTGAACCGCAAGGGAACCGACGCCGACAACGCCAATCTTTGGATTCCGAACATCATGGAAGCCCAGTACTCTGTCGGATACGACTGGGGTCGATTTGCTGAATTCCGCGTGTCCAAGACCGTTGCAAAGGATTTCTCTGTTGCAGTCGGATTGGCCAATGCCTCCTACCTCAACTCTGGCGCGACCTCAGCGGTTGCGGGTCTGGCTCAGCCGGGCGTCGGTCTGTACGGTAACACCGTCGTGTCCACCTGCGCCCAGAATGCCACGACGCTGGTTGTGACCTGCACGCAAACTCCGCTGTATTCCGTTAACCTGTCGCCGGACATCGTTGCCAAGATCGCCTATGACAACGCGAAGCTTGGTCACTATGAAGTGAAGGGCTTGGCCCGCATCTTCCGCGATCGCGTAGTTCCGACGGCAACCACTGCGGGCTTCAACAACACCGCTCTGGGTTTCGGCGCTGGCGCCGGTGCTATTGTTCCCGTCGTTCCCAAGAAAGTCGATTTCATTCTCCAGGGACTGTGGGGCAAGGGCATCAGCCGTTATGAAGATTCCGGTCAGTTTGACTTTGTCGTGCGCTCCAATCCCACCGGGTTCCATGGTGGCGACAACGACATGAAGCCTGTCATGAGCTACAGTGTATTGGCTGGATTCGAAACCCACCCAACCAAGAAGCTCGAAATCGACGCTCTGTTTGGCGACGAGTACTACGACAAAACCACGTACGGCGTTATCAACAACACCACTGGCGCGCTCTCGTTTGCCGGCTACGGCTCGCCGACCAACGTGAACACCGGATGCTTCTTTGAATCCGCCGCGCAGATCCCTGCTGGTGTCAGTTCAACCTGCACGGGCAACAACAAGAACCTCTGGAATGCCAAGTTGTATGGCTACTATGACCTATACAAAGGCCCCATTGGCACCCTGCGCTACGGCGCTGAAATCGACTACGTTAGCCGCAGAACCTGGGCTGGTGTAGGCGGAGCTCCGAGAGGCAATGACACCACGGTCTTCACGACCATGCGTTACATCTTCCCGTAAACCGCTAGGGGCATCCTCTTGAATAGAGGAATCTCCTGAGACTAACTGGCCAGCGTGAGCTTCAGTTCACGCTGGTTTTTTTTATGCTCGATGCAAGCGCAATCAGTTTCGGAACAGGAACCTTGATGCCCTTTGATCTTGTCGTGATTTCCTATTCATCCGATGTTAACAATCCTCTGGTACCGTCAAATATGTGAGCACCAGTCGCCATCCAGAGTTTCGTCCACTCGGCCGCTTCAAGACGCCGATGTCAAGCGCCCCCAGTGAACCCGCCCGTCAGGACTCGCCTGTCACTGTCTCACACGCGCCCACCATTCACCTGCACGCGAGCAAGGCGAGTAAGTACATAGATTTAGCATTTCGCTACTCACTCCTGCTATGTGCGATATCGGTCATAGCGATCATGGCGCTATTCTTTTATGAATTAACTTCGCGTTCCAGGCTGTCCATTGCGAAATTTGGCTTTTCCTTCTTTACCGGCAATACTTGGGATCCCGTTGCTGGTGAATTCGGCGCGATGCCTTTCATCTACGGAACACTGGTTTCTTCCCTTGTGGCGCTTGTCTTGGCTGTTCCGCTGGCGGTGGGAGTGTCTATTTTTGTAACGGAACTTTGCCCGCGAAAATTGCGGGGGATCATATCGTTCACCGTGGAATTGCTGGCTGCGGTTCCTTCGGTCATTTATGGTCTTTGGGGAATCTTTGTCCTCGCGCCTATTCTGCGAAAATCCGTGCAGCCCTGGTTGAGTACCTATCTCGGTTGGACAGGTATGTTCGTGGGACCGGCTTACGGTATCGGCATGCTTGCCGCTGGAATCATCCTCGCCATTATGATCATCCCCATCATCGCCTCGATCACGCGCGAGGTGCTGATTGCTGTGCCGCAGACCCAGCGCGAGGCCGTGCTGGCGCTGGGCGCCACGCGGTGGGAGATGGTGCGTATGGCCGTATTGCGCAACGCGCGTGTAGGAATCATGGGCGGCATCATTCTTGGCCTGGGCCGCGCGATTGGCGAGACCATGGCGGTCACCATGCTCATCGGCAATCGCCCGGAGATCGCTAAGTCGCTATTCGCCCCCGGATACACGATGGCCTCGGTGATTGCCAACGAGTTCTCCGAAGCGACGGACGATCTGTATCTGAGTGCGCTGGTTGAGATCGGCTTGGTCCTGTTGATTGTTACCGTGATTGTGAATGCCTGCGCCCGGCTGCTTGTATGGTCGATCACCCGCGGACACACTGCGAGGGCCAATGCATAGCATTTCTCGTCCCCTCAGCTTTGCACGGCGTTTCAGCAATATCAGTTTTATTGTTCTATCGGGAGTGGCGGCAGTCCTTGTCTTGGCTCCATTGGCGGCCATCTTTGGTTATCTGGTGTACAAAGGAATTGGCTCGCTGAACTGGGCATTTCTGACGCACACACCGCGACCGGTTGGCGAGCCCGGTGGTGGCATGGCTAACGCGATCCTGGGTTCGATGATGATTCTGGGCCTCGGCTCCATCATCGGAGTCCCGCTCGGAATTGGCGCTGGCATCTACCTGGCTGAATTCGGTCGGGGACGCTTCGTCAATATCGTTCGCTTTACTGCCGATGTTCTGAACGGGGTGCCTTCGATTGTTGTCGGCATTGCGGTTTATGCCTTGGTGGTCCTGCCGCAGCAGCATTTTTCCGCACTCGCCGGGGGCGTCGCGCTGGGCATCATGATGATTCCTACAATCGCGCGCACCACGGAGGAGATGCTACTGATGGTGCCGAACACCATTCGCGAAGCTGCGCTTGGCCTGGGTATTCCGCAGTGGCGCACCACATTGCAGGTAACGTTGCGTACTGCTTCCAAAGGCGTCATTACGGGCGCGATGCTTGCCTTTGCACGTGTGGCTGGCGAGACAGCTCCGTTGCTTTTTACAGCCTTTGGAAATCAATTCTGGAATTTGAATCCGAACCAACCGACAGCAGCCCTTCCCATCCAGATATTTGCGTACGCCATCTCGCCGTTTGATGAATGGCACCGTCAGGCCTGGGCTGGAGCTTTAATTCTGATTGTCTTGATTGTTGTTGCCGTTTCCGCCGTGCGCGTTGTGACCAGCCGTGGATCAATGGCAAACAGCGCCTAACTAGCAAGGAGCCTTCACCGATGGGTGTTGGAATTGAAGTAAGGGAACTGAACGCCTGGTTTGGAAAGACGCAGGTTCTGCATGAAATCGACATCAAGGTGGGCGCCAATGCAGTGACAGCCGTGATCGGCCCGTCCGGCTGCGGTAAGTCCACATTTGTTCGGTGCCTGAACCGCATGCATGAAACCATTCCTGATGCGCGCGTCAGCGGCTCTGTTCAGGTTGGCGATATTGATGTTTACGGCAACGGGACCGTAGCGGTCGATGTGCGCCGCCGAATTGGCATGGTTTTTCAGAAACCGAATCCTTTTCCCACCATGTCGATTTACGACAACGTGGCTGCCGGGCTTCGACTTAATGGATACAATAAGCGGCACGAGTTGGACCAGGTAGTAGAACATTCGCTCCGGATGGCCGCACTCTGGGACGAGGTCAAAGACGTTCTGAAGAAGAAGTCCGGGTCTTCACTTTCCGGCGGACAGCAACAGAGGCTCTGTATTGCGCGAGCGTTGGCCGTGCAGCCTGAATTGCTGCTGATGGACGAGCCAGCGAGTGCTCTCGATCCGATTTCGACTGGAAAGATCGAAGAGCTGATCTTCCAACTTAAGGCGCAATACACAGTCGTAATTGTGACTCACAACATGCAACAGGCTGCGCGAGTTGCCGATCACACCGGCTTCTTTCTCATGGGCAAGCTTATTGAGTATGACAAGACGGAAAAAATTTTCACCACACCCTCCGACAAACGTACGGAGGATTACATAACGGGCAGGTTTGGATGATGCGCAGCCGATTTCAGCAAGGGTTGGATGAACTGAAAGAACGTTTGCTCAAGATGGGCGGAATGGCCGAAGCGGCCATTGAGCTTGCGGCAGACTCTTATCGCAAACGCGACGGACGACTGGCTCAACAGGTCTTCGAGCGCGAAAAGATGATCAACGAGAGCGAGCGCACCATCGATGAAATGGTGGTGGATTTGTTGGCAATGCAGCAACCGATGGCGACAGATCTGCGCTTTGTGCTTGCGGTTTTGAAGATCAATTCCGACCTGGAGCGCGTTGGCGACCTGGCAGTGAATATCGCGCAGCGTTCGCTTGATCTATTACAGGAATCCGAAGTCGAAGTCCCGGTCGATATCGCTCGCATGACCGCCGCTGTGTCCACCATGGTGAGAAGGGCGCTGGAATCGTTTCTCTCTGCTAAGGCTGACGTTGCGCAAGCCGTGCTGGAGATGGATAACATTGTCGATCGAATGAAGGACGAGGCGTTCGTCAATCTTGTGGAGCAGATGAAGAACAATCCCGACAAGATCCGGCCATACATGGACATTCTGCTCATCACGCGCAGCCTGGAGCGCATTGCCGACCACGCAACGAATATCGCCGAGGATGTGATCTTCTGGATAAGTGGGGCAGACGTTCGCCACAATGCGCGATTCAGTCAGGAACCCGACGCGGATGCGCCTCGCAGTCAATAGAGGAGCTGCGGTTAGAAGTTATTTCTATGCAGGCGCGGCCATCACGAAAGCTTTCAGGTTCTCGCACTGGCAGGCGGCGCGGTACACATCGCAGGCGTAACAGTCACCAGGGCTGCAACAGTTGTGTGTCATCCAGCAGGGTGCGGTTGCGCCTGAAGCGCCATTGCAATGGTGTCTGCTGTCTCCGCAGCGGCGAATGTCCCAGCAGGGAAGCAGTGCCAGCAGGTGCCGGATTCCGGCGAAATTCAGCCGCGCTTCGCGGACAAGCCGCAGCACCGTTGCAATCCATGGGTAATCGGCTTCCGTGAAGTAGCGCGTTCCTTTTCCCGATTTCAGCGGAATCAGTAGCCCTTCACGTTCATAGAGGCGCAGAAGGTCCACGGACACCTCAAAGTGCCGAGCAACTTCGCCGATCTTGATCTTCTTGACCGCCTTCGGTAGAGGCGCTCCAACTGCGGAAACGGGCTCCGGCGCTCCTGAGTTATCCATTCTGAAACATCCCCTTCATCACGGGCCAGTTAGCCCACGACTCAAAGAAGCAAACGGAGGGCCAATCTGTACTGAATTGCAACTTCAAAATAAATGATTTGTCATCAGAGAGTTACGAGTAAGCCCGTGACGTTAGTTTCTGGAGCGAGAGGGCGAGAAATAGAAATAATCCGCACCCCGGGCGAGATATGCCTCACCCCCTCAGCGGCCCAACAGATTGGTCGCGTTCCATATTTCAGTGATACAGCGCACAGACATTCAGGGCCGGCCGCGTCATGCTTTCCAACCGGAAAAGGGAGTGTTGATGTCTGTAATCAGATTGCCAGGCGTGCAAACCGCAATCCGGAACTTTCACCAGCTCAGGGAAGAAGCTCGCGCCGTCGGGCCATTGCGCGTAGCAATCGTCTGCGCCGACGACGATGTTGCGCTTGAGGCGGCTTCCGATGCGCTCGCATTTGGGATTGCCACGCCTCAGCTTCTTGGAGACGCAGGGAAGATCCAGCTTCGGGCGCAACGCCTCGGATTGAATGATCTGCTTGCGTGTGCCCAGATTATCGATATGCCCGATGCGATGGACGCCGCCCGATTGGCCTGCAGAATGGCTGCGGCCAATGAATCGGATCTTCTCATGAAGGGACACCTGCGCACCGATGAGTTGTTGCGCTCGCTCCTTGATCGAGATGCGGGTTTACGAACCGGAAGGCTACTCAGCGACGTCCTGCTGTATGAAGACGTGCTCTCCAGAGAGGCTCGGCTCGTGGGAATTACCGATGGCGGACTGAATGTGTTGCCCACCCTGGAACAGAAGCGGCAGATTGTTCTCAACGCCATCGATGTTCTGCACTGCATTGGAATCGCCCATCCCCGCATCGCCATAATGAGCGCGACTGAGGCCATCACCGAGTCGATGCCTTCCACGGTTCACGCTGCGGCCCTTGTTGAGATGGCGGATCGCGGGGACTTTGGCGACGCAACGGTATTCGGCCCCCTGGCGCTGGACAATGCCCTGGTTCTCAGCGCGGCGCAGGCGAAGGGCATCACGAGTGCGGTTGCGGGAAGAGCCGATTGCCTCGTGGTTCCTAATGTGGAAGCAGGCAACCTGCTCGGCAAAGCCGTCAAATATTTTGGTCGCTCGCAGTGCGCGCACGTAGTGGCTGGCGCCCGTGTTCCGGTTCTCATTCCTTCGCGAGTGGAAAGTTCGAACGATAAAGTCAACGCGATGGCTCTGGGTGTTCTCTTCAAAACACACGCTCATCGCGAGTTGAATGAGGTGCTCCTATGAGTCTTCAGCCGAATCTTCTCGCAATCAATCCAGGCTCTACATCCACCAAGTTCGGACTCTTTCGCGATGACGAGCCGTTGCTTATTCGCAACCTGCAACACAGCAAGGCAGAGCTTACATCCTGCGGACAGGACATCCTCTCACAGTTGGAGCTGCGGTTGCAGTGCATCGAAGATGAGTTGGAAGCCAGCGCATTGCGGCTAGATGGTCTCGTCGCCGTAGTGGGACGTGGCGGGTTGCTGCATCCTGTTCCGGGAGGCACCTACCGCGT
>DATLJC010000059.1:0-16790 GCA_035539055.1 Saccharimonadales bacterium (SeqCode)
CAACCTACTGATTAAGAGTCAGTTGCTCTGCCAATTGAGCTACGCGCCCTTCTTGATTCTTTGCCACGGACCAGAGGCAGCGAATTGCGCTGAACCGGTTTGTATTGGCACTGATTGGCTCAGAAACCTTTTTGATAGTAACAAACGAGTTTCGATCGTGCAACGTTCAGACTAGATTGGCTGTGGAAACCTGCCACTTCAATCGCTCTGAATTTGGATCAGTTCGCCGACATCGCCAGAACGTGGTTGTGGTTGCAGTGTTTGCGGTGCTCGCCAAAAGTCGATGTAGCTGACCTGATGAACGCAGCTTACCGTGCAATTAGGTGAGCATCCCTTTGCAGTAGAGAACTCCCGACGCACATCATCTTTGGTGTATTGCAGAAGTGGCACTCCGGGATAGCCGCGCTGCTGGGAGCAGTAGTGTACTAGTCCGTCTTCGCAAACGTATATGTAGCGCGCTCCGGCGCGGCACCGCCAATCGTTCGGTTTGCCGTTTGCGATATTGGTCTGAAACCAGTTGAAGCGCGAGTAGCTTTTGCGCTCCATGTTGTGCATCTTGAAGAACACTTCGCGTTCTTCGCCATTCAGTGGGCGCAGTTGGCCATCGCCGTCATGGATGATTCCTACGGTGGATGTGAAGCCAAGCTGACGTGCGCGGCGGCCTACGACCAGAGCATCGTGGGGAGTATGGATGCCTCCACCCACAACACTGTTGATGTTCACGTGAAATTCGGCATGCTCGCTGAGCAGTTGAAGTTTCTTATCCAGGACCTTGAGACTTTTCTTCGATACATCATCCGGCATCACGTTATCGATCGAGATCTGCATGTGATCGAGTCCGGCTCGGTTCAGCCGCTCGATACGTTCGGCTGTCAGTAGGTATCCGTTCGTGATCATGCCGGCGATCATGCCGTTCTTGCGAATGCGGCGGATGATGTCGTCGAGTTCAGGATGCAGAATCGGCTCGCCGCCGCTTATAGTTACGATCGATGTACCCAGGCGCGCGAGTTGGTCAAGACGCTGAAACATCGTCTCCAGAGGAACCGGCTTGCTGGTTGCGTCGAACTCATTGCAGTAGGCGCAAGCCAGATTGCAGCGACGCATTGGGATGATGTGAGCCATCACCACATGATTGGTGTCCACCAATCCATGGGCGATCATGCCCAATTCCCTCAAGCGCCGGCTCGCGGCGATCCACTTATGACGGAACCCCTGCTTCTGCTGTGACATAGACGTGAGTTACATTACATCACGCGCCCCCGCGGACAGGCAAAGTGATGCGCGCCAGAATGGGTATTTCTGGCGTCGAAGCGCAACCTTATCCATTGGGCGGTAAATTGACTGGTCTGTTGCGCGGGGCATTACTGATGGGGCACAACCAAGCTACTGGTTTATAATCCAGTATTCGCCCTTTAATTCTCGGAGCCAATTGGAAGATGATTCGATTTCTGCAAACCAAAGGCCGCGTCCAAAGAGTACTTCTCGTCGGCTTCCTCTCCATCGTCTGCATCATGATGGTTGTCACGCTTGTTCCTGGCGGAGTTCTAAATGACATTGGCAGCCGCGGAGTTGGCGCTAATTCTGTCGCGAAGGTAGATGGGCAGGACGTCACCAATCTGGAAGTTGAACAGGTTGCACGCAACATCATGCAGCAGCGTCATATTCCCGAGCAGTTCAAGTCGTACATCATGCCGCAGGCAGTGGACGCAGTCGTGCTGCAGAAGGTTTATTTGCGCGAAGCAAAGCGCCTTAGATTGGAAGCTACCGACGAAGATTTGCGCTACGAGATGCAGCATGGAGGGCTTTCGCAAGCGCTCTATCCCAATGGCAACTTCATTGGCGCCGACCAGTATCGCGATCTTATCGCAACGCAGTTCAACCTGAGCGTTCCTCAGTTCGAGCAGGAACTGCGCAACGAATTGACCTTGCGCAAAGTGCGTTCGGTGATTGGCGCTGGAGTTTTCGTTTCAGACGCCGAGGTGCACGATGCATTCTTGAGATTCAAGACGAAGGTCAAGTTTGATTACGCGGTGTTGAGCATTGCTGACCTTGAAAAGTCTGTCAGCGTCGATGACTCCGAACTGCGTGCCTACTACGAAAAAAATCAGCAACAGTTTGCCAACACCATTCCGGAGCAGCGGAAGGTTAAATTTGTGTTGGTCGATCCTGCACGGCTTCCGAATCCCGCCAAGGCATCCAACGACGACTTGCAGAGCTATTACCGTCAGCACGCGGCAGATTTCCGCGTTCCTGAGTCGGTGAAGGTTCGTCATATTCTGGTCAAGCTCCCGCTTCCGGGGCCGGACGGCAAGGTTGATGCAAAGCGGTCCGAAGCAGCCAAGGTGAAAGCGCAGGATGTGCTGAATCAACTGCATAAAGGTGGCGATTTCGCGACTCTGGCAAAGAAATATTCCGACGATGCTGCAACGGCCAAGGATGGTGGTTCCGTCGGACAGTTGGTGCAGGGTTCGGGCTCCGCTCCTGAGATTGAGAAGGTCGCCTTTGCCTTAACCAAAGGTCAAACCTCGGATCTGATTCCAACCACCTACGGTTTTGAGATCATTCGAGTGGATGACAAAGTTTCTGCACACGCCCGCTCGCTTGATGAAGTTCGCTCCGAGATTGAGCCGGTAGTGTCGGCCCAGAAGAATCAAAAGGGTGCGGAGCAACTCGCTCGCAACGTGGAGAGCCAGGCTAAATCGAACGGTCTCGACAAAGCCGCCGCCAGCAATGGTCTACAGGTCCAGGAGATCGGATATTTCACCCGCACGGACACGTTGCCAGGTCTTGGCGCCTCGCCCCAATTTTTGGATGCTGTCTTTGGGATGAAGGCGAATGCCGCGCCCGCGTCAGTCCCTTTGCAGCGCGGCACCGCCGTGGTCCAGGTGACTGACGTGAAACCGCCGGCAACGCCGACGTTTGAGCAGGTTAAGGATCGTTTGGCTGCGCAGTTGAAACAGCAGAAAGCGCAAGCGATGCTGGGGCAGAAGGCCCAGGAACTCAGCGATAAGGCTCATGCGTCGCACAATCTTCGCGAAGCTGCGAAGGCCGTGGGCGCGACGGTGAAAACCAGCGATCTGGTCGCACCTGACGGACAGGTGCCGGATCTTGGCGCGGTTGCATCTTCCGTGCCCCAGGTGTTCGAGATGAAGCCCGGCGACATCAGCCAGGCCATCAATCTTGGGCAGAAGGGCGCGGTCATTGCGATGCTTGACAAGCAACAGCCATCAGACGCCGAGTTTGCTGGAGTAAAGGACCGGATCAAGGCATCGCTGCTGGAGCGTAAGCGTTCGGAGGCGGAGGAAGTCTTCATCGCTTCTTTGCGCGACCGTCTCGAAAAGGAAGGCCGCATCGTAGTCGATAAGAAGAAAATGGAGGCGCTCGGCGCCGTCAAGGAATAACAGGAATGCGGGGAGGGGCGACTCTCCCCGTATGTATTGGCATTGCGCACCTTGGTCCGCGCATCCAATAGAACGACACCTTTGCTCATGATTGGCCATCCTGACCATGCTCGACAAGAGAAGCTCCGGAATACTCCTGCATCCCACCTCCTTCCCTGCCCATGGCGGAATCGGCGACCTTGGCCCGGCGGCTTATGAATTCATAAATTTTCTGGCCTCGGCTCATCAGGGACTTTGGCAGATTCTGCCGTTGAATCCGGTCGGCATTGGAAACTCACCTTACTCGTCGACCTCTGCTTTTGCAGGTAACATCCTGCTGATCAGCCTTGAGCGTTTTGCAGAACGTGGCCTGATTTCAATGGAACGGGTGCGCTCCCTCAACTCGCAGGAGGGCCGCGTCGATTACGGGCGTGTCGTAGAGCAGAAGTTGCCACTTTTGCATGACGCCGCGAGTTCATTCCTTCGCAATGCAGGCGGTGAACATCGTGCGCGTTTCGATCGATTTGTTGCCGAGAATTCCTGGTGGTTGGAAGATTACGTCTTGTTTGAGGCGTTGCGGCAACGTCATGGGCAGCGCAGCTGGAACACATGGCCGCACGAGCTTGCTCATCGCGAACCGCAGGCTCTCACGGCGATCCGGGAAGAACTGCGCGAAGAACTCGACCGCGCTCGGTTCCTGCAATTTGCATTCTTTGAGCAGTGGCGCGCCCTGCACTCCTACTGTCGGCGCAGGGGTGTCAAGGTTATCGGCGATGTCGCAATTTTTGTAAGCTACGACTCGGCCGACGTTTGGACCCATCCAGAAATCTTCCGGCTCGATGCAGGAACTCTTGAGCCTGAGTGCGTCGCCGGCGTGCCGCCGGACGCTTTCTCAGAGACAGGACAGCGCTGGGGAAATCCACTCTATCGGTGGCTGGAGCTAAAGCAGCAAGGCTACAATTGGTGGGTTAGACGAATGAGATGGGCGCTGCAAAGCTGCGACATCATCCGTCTCGATCACTTCCGAGGATTCCAGCAATACTGGGAGATTCCCAACAGCGAACCTACAGCCGTGCATGGACGCTGGGTCGATGGTCCGGGGGAAGATCTGTTCCGTGTTTTGCGGGAGCAACTCGGCGACCTGCCCTTCATCGCGGAGGATCTTGGCGTCATCACGCCAGATGTTTACGCGCTCCGCGACCGATTACAGATGCCAGGAATGAGAGTCCTTCAATTTGGATTTGGCGATCCCGGCGCTCACATCTACCTGCCGCATCGCTACCAGCCCAACACCGTTGTCTACACGGGGACGCATGACAACGACACAACTTTGGGATGGTGGAAGTGCTGCTCAGAAAACGAGCGGCGGTTTGCCGGATCACTCCTGGGAGATGCTGGCGACGGCATCAACTGGGCAATGATTCGTCTTGCCCAGAGCTCCACGGCTAATCTTTGCGTGGTTCCTCTGCAGGATGTGCTGAGCCTTGGGTCAGATGCGCGCATGAACGTGCCGAGCTTTGGCGACGGCAACTGGACCTGGCGTTATTCGCCCGGAGCCTTGCAACCGGAACTCGCGCATAAGCTCGCGACTCTTGCGGAAGTCACCGACCGCCAGCCTTTAGCAGACCAGCAGGGCCACGGGGAAGGCGGCGAAGATTTTGCTGCATAGGATCTCGCCATTCTCTTGAACCGTCACGCATTCGCCCGTGAGTGCGTTCACCATTTCACGACCCGCAAGTTCCTGGGGAGCATGCATTCGCGTGTTTCCCCAGTCCTCTGCTTTGGCCAGGCGAGGCTCTCCGCTTAACATAGTGAAGTTCAACCGCGGCACCGCCACCAGCGCGGCATGTTGCTCATAATGCCTCACAAAAGCCACCAGGTGTTCTCTGCGCGCACCTTCTGTCTTCAGTGCCATGTAATTGCCGTGACGAAACAACTCTCGCATCTCACACCGCTGCCGCAATGCACGATGAGTTGTCCAGAGCTTCAGACGTCCATCCGTCCAATTGTCCAGTAACTCTCCGCACAACTCCGGTCCAGCCTGCCGGTGCTCGAGTTCGTTCAGAAATTTCTCAATGGTTGTGAAATCCACGGGGCGACGATTGTCTGGATCGACCAGGCTGAAATCGAATACCTCCTGCCCCTGGTAAATGTCAGGAACGCCCAGCGAAGTCAGTTTCAACAATGTTTGGGCCAGCGAGTTCATTACGCCAAACCAAGTGAGACGAGGTATGAACTCGTGCATCAGGCGCAAGAAGTTGTTTGGCTTGGATTCCGTGCCAGGCGACAAAATGCGCGCTATGAACGTCCGCAGAGCGTCCGAATACTCCTGGTTGGGATTGATCCAGCTTAGATTGATCTTGCCCTCGTGCACTGCCTTCTGCATGTATTCCTGTATGCGTGCAATATAGGATAAGCGATCCTCGCGGCTCAACGCCCACTCATTCGGATCCATCGACGCCTTCTTTGGCATCGGCCATGTACCTACCAGAGTTTGGTAAAGGAAGTATTCCTCGTTGTTATCAGGGACCGCCTGGGCGCCATCGATGCTCTTACGTTTAGCGCGATTGATGCGCCGCCACCGCATCACCTGCGCCGCCCAGGGACGCGGCATTTCGCTCAACACATTGAGCCGCATCCGAACATCTTCACTGCGCTTTGTGTCATGGGTGGAAGTAGTCAGCATCGTGTCGGGCCATAGCGTTGCCCGTTCCTGGTTTCCTCCGTGAAACGCGTCCACGCTCACGCCGAAGCTGCCCGGATGACCTCCAACTTCATTTACGGAGATGAACCGGCTGTAAACATAACAGACCGTGTCTTCCACGCCCTTAGCCATCACCGGACCGGTAAGTTGCTGAAACTTGAGCGAGAAGTAAAGTTGCCTGCGATAGCCGTGAATCGGGGTTCCGCCGTTGTCCTCGCGCAGCAGCAGGATGTCCTGCAGGAAATCGAATGCCTGTGGCGCCATTGAACCGTTGATGCGTTTGGCCGCCGCAATCGCCTGCGCAATGAATCCCCGGTCGCAATCGCTGATGTTCCCGCGTTCATCTACATAGGTGCGGTAAACAGGGAAGCAGGCAATGGTTTCGCGAATCGCATCGCGCAAAACCTTTCTTGTGAAATCTCGCGCGCGGCGGTTCGTCGAACTAATCTCGTCCAGCATGTGGCTCAGAACGTTGACTTCGCTTGAGAGCGCCGTCAACATCACAAGCTTCTTGGCTTGATAGATCAGCCGATCGACATTGAGCGACTCCCCGATGAGCCGGTGGTACAAATTGGTGAAGCTCTTTCGATTTCGCGCGTCGATGAAGATTCCATTCACCGCGTTTGCAAACTCATAGCCCACAGTCCCGCTGACCGGCCAATCGCGTGGCAGTGCTTCTCCCTTCCCCAGAATCTTTTCCACGACGACGTAGAACGGCTCCTGCCCCGGTTTCAATTCAAACTGCCCGAAAGCGTTCTGCACGCTGACTTCAATCCCGTTTTCCGCCAGTTCGCCAACGGGCGCCGCGCCGTAGAGCTTTGCGGCCGCAAAAAGCATCTGCAATCGCATGAAATACTGCGGTGGGTTGAACATGCCGTCGGGATGGTCAATGCGCAATCCAATCACCGCCTCCTCGGCCAGCAGACGGCGAATCTGTTTTTGAGTGGCGGCAAAAACCTGAGGGTCCTCCATTCGCAATCCGATGAGGTCGTTGACATCGAAGAAGCGGCGATAGTTGATCTCTTCGGCAGAAACCCGCCAGTGGGCCAGGCGATACACCTGCGCCTCAAGCAACGCGTGCAGGGCATCATAGCTGTGAGGCTCCCCGGGCTTTCCATTCAGCCGCTCTACAGCCGCCTGTACATGCTCGCGTACTTCTTGTGAGCGCTCGACCAGATCCGCAAATCGGCGTATCAGATACGGCATCTCGCGCTGTCGCCGATTTGTCCGCTCCGGCTCGGGAGAGGTATGTGGCGGCAACTCCCCGAAGGCCGCCAGCAGTGAGAGTAACTCGCGCGCCTTGTCCTCCGGTTGGCGTAGTTCGCCCACGGAGCGAAAGATGAGCGGGATTGTCTGAGGATCGATCGGAAGAACTTTGTCGTAGTACTCGATGCGGAAGTTCCCCTCGGCATACGCCAGAACAATCCGCCCCGCCTCCAATTCCTCGCCGTACTGATTACCGAGTACCGGCAGCAACACTTTGTTGCGCAGCTCCGGTTTTAAAGGATTCCAGTCGATGTCGAAGAAGTTTGAGTATTCTGAGGCACGTCCGTTTTCCAGTACGTCCCGCCACCACAGGTTCGTCCCGTAACCCACGCCCATATGGTTGGGCACCACATCCAGCAGCAGGCTCATCCCCTTATGGCTCAGTTCGCCAAGCAATTGCTGCAACTCATCCTCGGTGCCGATCTCGGGATTGATCCGGTTATGGTCTGTGATGTCATACCCGTGCATACTTCCGGCCCGCGCGGCCAGAATCGGCGAAGCGTACAGGGTTGTGATTCCGAGTCGCTGCAAATATGGAATCAGCCGTATTCCGTCCACGAAACGGAAGCTGTTGTTGAATTGCAGTCGATAGGCCGACCCTGGCCGAACTCGCCGCTGGCTTTCTGCCAAACGCTGCAGGAATTCCAAAGCTTCGTTCGTCGTGTCAGGGGAAGAAAGTGTCTGTAAGCGCATACCAGTGCCGTTTGAAGCTCGAAAATCGCGCATCCGACTCACTTAGATGCAGCGGAACTCGCTCGTGTGTGCTGCTGCGGAATCGGTGCTTTTGACGAACTCGCCTCGAACGCAGACAATACTGGTCTGCAGGGTCTTCGAGTATCGAGGCACATCCAAACTTTTCGGGAGGCATCATGGCTTCAAGCGGTGAACTGATTCGAATGATGAATTACGTGGATGATATTGCAACAACTCTTCGGCGCATCGTCGTAGGCAGCGGATTCATGTCGCAGGAAGAACGCAAAAAGCTGGCAGAGTATATGCGCAACTCGGACCCTAATTTCACTAAAATGGTCGACCAACTGGAGAAATAAGCATGTCCGCTTCGGATGCGGAGACCATTGCGGTCATCGGCGCTGGCAAAATCGGACGGGCGCTGGCCCGTCGAGCCGCCGTCGCCGGCTTTCACGTCGTCCTCGAAGATCTATTTCCTTCATCCCTGGAGTCTGCGCGCCGTGAGATTCGCCAGACTCTGAATGATGCGGTGAGTTCAGGCGCGCTGGAGCAGGGAACTGCCGACGAGGCTTTTGCTCGCATCGAATGCGCCACCAGCATTGAAGATGCTGCACGGCAAGCTCACATCGTGATGGAGACCGGCCCCGACGAGCAGGAATCTAAGTTGGAGATGTTCTGTCTGCTCGACCGGATATGCCTGCCCAATACCGTGATCGTGAGTAATTGCCATGCACTCGACCTCACGGACACGGCTGCCAAGGCTGAGTGCATCGTGGGCATGTATTTTTCCGGCGATCAGGTTGAAATACATCGCTCCTCTTTCACCAGCGAACGCGCGCTGGCCGTCGCAAAACAACTTGCTATGCGCATGGCATCCAGCTACACGGTCACGGGTGAAACGCTCTCGGCGTCCGAGGCCTGAGCCGTTTCATTTATGAACAAGTAAAAGGCCGCGTCCGAAGTCCGGGGGGCGCGGCCTTTTACTTTGATTTGCAATCAGCTACTGATCTGGTCTCTCGAACGGAGTGGATAGATACTTGCGTGCCTCGTCGAGCGCGCCCTGGGTGTTGTCATTGGTTTGCAGGGCCTGCCTGTATTCGCCTAAAGCTCGTTCGCGCTGGCCCGTAATGTCGAAGATCTTTCCCAATTGGATGTGGCTCCAGACCTCGCTCCACTTTGGCTCGCCATCGCCGTTCAGCGAATCGCGATAAGCATTGGCCGCCGCCTGGTAGTTCTTCTGCAGGAAAAAAACCTCGGCAATCCGATAGTGGGCCAGAGAGCTGTTCTTGTTCTCGTCGATTGCCTTCTGGAACTCCTTCAGCGACTCTGCGAGGTTTCCCTGCTGCACCATCTGCTGGCCGCGCATAATTGCCGTACGGAGTTTCAGGTCGCCGGAGTTCTTCAGGACCCAATTGTTCGGGTCCAGGGTAATGCGGCGTGGTTTTCCAAAGGTCTCGATCGTATAGCTGGAGTCCGTGCCCACAACATCGATCGTTTTATCTTCGGTCTTGCCGTCGGTATCGATCTTCAACTGCACGGGCATCCGGAAGAGGTCGAGATCCTGTTGCACCTGTCCCACCACCCGGAATCCTTTGGCGACACGGAACACCGTGTATTTATTCTTGAATTCCGGGGCGCCGGTCGAGTCCAGCCATTGCGAAAAGAACCAGGTCATCTGTTCACCCTGGATTTCCTCGGTCACCTTCTTTAGATCCTTCAATCCCACCGGTTTGCCAGCATAGGTCTGGAACAGGGTGCGCATTGATTTGTCGAATTTCTGCTCCCCCATCACCCAGCGAAGCATGTGGTACACCATGCCGCCCTTGTCATTGGCCATCGATTGGAAAACAGGGTCAAAGGTGTCGAGGGTTCCGATCTGTCCCAGCGGAACGCTGTCATAGGCGAGCGCTCCTACCGCCATGTCCTTCACTGCCTCTTGCGCTCCCGCCTGCCCGGCCGCGTATTCAATGTAGCGGCTCTCGCTGTAGCGCGCGCCTCCGTCCTGTATCCACCAATCATTGCGGGTTGCTGGACTCACAATCGTCCCAAACCACTGGTGCGCGACGGCATTTGCCAGCAGCCGGTAGTTCACCTTTGCATTGATGTTGCGAGCCGCGATCCCCAACACTTCGGGAGCCCATGCGGTAGGCACGGAATCATCCGGCAACTCCACCAGTTTCAACTCCGAACTGATCGGAACCCCATAAATGGTGATGAAAAATCCCAGCTCTTTCGCCACCGTCTCGCCGTATTGCTGCGCCAGCTCCGTTTTGTCACGCAGGAAGTACACGTGCACGGTCATACCGGCTTCGCTCACCGGGGTATCGACAAATCTTCCGATCACGACGGTTCCCGGGAAGCTCGGCTTCGTCCAGGTGAAGCTAAAGGTCTTCATTCCGGCTTCTGATTTGACAGACGAGGCAGCGTTCCCTGCCGCTGCTGTCTTCGTTTTTCTTCCCGTCTTTTCGCGGGTCGTCAGCTTGGGGGTCGGAGTGTCTGTTTCTGAATTTTTTGCGGCAGCTTCGGACTGCTCCGAGGCGTGCTCCGGCTGTCCGGCAACGCCTCCGCTGGCGACAACCGTGTACTCCTGCGGTGCGGTGATCTTAAGTCGGGCAGTGAAGCGATCGATGCCGTAGTTGGTCACCGGAAACCAGCGTCCGGAATACAGTAGGTACGTGATCGGGTCTCCGACGTAAGCCAGTTTCAGTCCCGGAACCGGGCTGTCATCGGCGGAAGTCACGACCCCTTCGTAGTCGAAGGTCAGGGTTGATTCCTGCCCCTTGCTCATCCCGCTCGGCAAAGCTACACGCACCGTTGAATCCTGCGAGACTCTTTCCACCGGTAGCGCATTGCCGTGGGAGTCGGTGACCTGGGTCACGCGCAGCGCGTTGTGCAACTCGAAACTCGCGATGCTGATGTCGTCCAGCGTAACAAACTTGACCGTAGCCCGCGCCGTCAACTTGTGCGACTGCGGAGAAATCTTGGCCTCAATGGTGTAATCTTCCGCCTGGATGCGCGGCTTTTCGGCGGCCTGCAACGGTGCCACCAGGACCAGGACAACCCACCCCATCAGGATTCCGAGAACGGCTCGCGTCACGCTCCGTCCTGCAAATCGCATCGACATTTTGCTCCTGCTAAGTAGCACAACTTAAGTTGATGTAAAAAATCGTATAAAAGATGTTGGACGGTTTCTCTGAAAAGCAGCCGATTCTCACTTCAGGATTGCTAATTCCGCAACGCGCAATACTGCCTGCGCCGCTCGATCTGCGGATGTTAGTGGTCGGGCACCGGCTGAATCGGTGGACCTCTTCAGATCCCCGCAGAGCTTTCCGCATACCTCCGCCAGCGCTTCGGTCATTCGTTCCCTTGCCTCTCCATCATCTAAAAGGTCGCGTACCTTTTGCTCCACGCTCTCGGGAGTGAACGCGTCCTGTATCAGTTCCGGCACCACTTCCCGGCCCGCCACCAGGTTCACCATCCCATAATGCGGCAGCTTCACCAGGTGCCGCCCCAGAGTCCATGTCAGTCCCGCCACGCGATACACCATCACAAACGGCGTGCCGATCAGGGCGGCCTCCACGGTAGCCGTGCCGCTCGCCACTACACCCACTCGTGAATGCAGCAGGCTTGCCCGCGCGTTGTCGGTCAGCTTTACATTGACATTTCGTGTACAGAGCAGAATCTGCTCTCGCACCCAACTCTTGTCAAGGGTGCTCGCCACCGGCATCACGAATTCGAACTCGGCCCCCAACCGCTCCGCCGCCCCCAGCATGGCGGGCAGGTTCAGGCGCAGCTCTTTACTCCGGCTTCCCGGTAACAGCGCGATCCATTTACGGGAGACATCCAGTCCCCAGCGGGCCGCAAAATCCTCCCGGCTCACCCGTGGGCTTTCCAACTCGCTCAAGGGGTGTCCAACAAACTCTACCCCTACCCCGTGCTGCGCGTAGAACTCGCGCTCGAATGGGAATATCACCAGCATTTCTGACACATAGCGTTGCACCAGCTTCAGCCGTCCCTTGCGCCATGCCCAAAGTTGCGGGCTCACGTAATACACCACGGGAATTCCGCGCCGATGCAATTCCTTGGCCAGCCGGAAATTCCAATCCGGAAAATCGATAAGCACGGCCACATCCGGCCGTTGCCGGTCCACTTCCGCAAGCAGTCTATGAAATTGGCGATAGATGCCAGGGAGATGACTCAGCACCTCGAAGAGCCCAACGACGGCCACGTCGCGGGCATGGACCACCAGTCTGCATCCGGCCTCGCTCATGCGCTCGCCGCCCATGCCGAAGCAATCGATTGCGCCCCCGCGCAGCTCGCGCAGAGCGGTCAGTAATTCTGCGCCATACATCTCGCCGGATGCCTCTCCCGCCGAGATCATGACGCGCAAAGGCCGCGAAGCAAGATTTGTGCCGTTGGACATGTGCGCCGACCAGAATATCAGGCGCGCAGAAGATTCGAGAATTTCCCGAAGCGAGATGGCGTAATCCGAGCTAGTCGGCGCGCGCCTCGGGGCCTGTCTGCACAGGAGCTGCCGCCAGCGGCGAACCCAACTCCTGATCCTTGTACTGCAACTGGTACAGCTTCCAGTAAACACCCTTCATGGTGAGCAATTGCTGATGGGTGCCCATCTCGCGAACCTTGCCCTTGTGCATCACGATGATCTTGTCGGCCCGCTGGATCGTCGAAAGCCGATGCGCGATGATCAGAGATGTGCGTCCTTCCACCAGCCGCGTCAACGCCTCTCGCACCCGGAATTCCGTATCCGTATCCACGCTGGAGGTAGCTTCATCCAGAATCAGGATTCGTGGATTATGTGCCAGCGCCCTCGCAAATGACACAAGCTGTTTCTGTCCGGTCGAAAGCGTGTTCCCGCGCTCCTGTAACGGGGAGTCAAATCCCTGCGGCAGCGATTGAATGAAATCGGCAACGTTCACCTCTTCAGCCGCGCGCTCGACCGCTTCGCGGGTCACGTGTTCTGAGCCCAGTTTGATGTTGTCCACAATCGTGCCGCTGAACAGGAATGGGTCCTGCAGTACGACGCCGCAACGCCGGCGTAGCTTCTGCAAATTCATCTCGCGCACATCCACGCCATCGATGCGTATTGCGCCCTTCTGGACGTCGTAGAAGCGCAGGAGCAGGGAAATTAGCGTGGTTTTGCCCGCCCCTGTGTGCCCGACAATCGCCACGGTCTCGCCCGGCTCAATCGTGAATGAGACCCCGCGCAGGATCCAATCCCACTCCTCGCTCGGAACCGCCTTGCCATCCTTTTCCACCGGAATGTGGCGATAGGCGAACCATACATTGTCGAACTCAATCCGTCCCGGCCCCTGTGGCTCCTTCTCGATGGCGGGAGACTGAATTTTTGGTTCCGTATCCAGCGTCTTGAAAACGCGCTCTCCGGCAGCCATTGCCGATTGCAGAATATTGAGTTTCTCGCTCAGATCCTGAATCGGGCGGAAGAACCTCTGCGCGTACTGCATGAACGCCACCAGCACCCCTAACGTAGTGATCCCCGACAGTACGCTGTGCCCGCCATACCAGAGCACGCAGGCGATGGCGATCGAGGAAAGCGTTTCAACCACGGGATAGTACAGCGCATAGGCCAGAATGGCGTCCTTGAAGGCATTCATATGCTGGGCGTTCACCGCCTCAAATTCTTCAAAGGATTTGCGCTCGCGATTGAAAAGCTGCAGCGGGACGATGCCGCTGATGTGCTCCTGCAAAAACGAATTGATCCTCGCAATCGCCACGCGGATTCGCCGGTAGCTGTCGCGCACCGATTTCCTGAATATCTGGGTGGCGATAATGATGATCGGCATAACGATGAACGCAATGAGCGCCAGCCGCCAGCTCATCGACAGCATCACCCAAAGAATTCCTGCCAGCACGAAAATGTCTTCGACAATGGAAACCACGCCCGAGGTAAACATCTCGTTCAGCGCGTCCACGTCGGTAGTCACACGCGTCACCAATCGGCCTACCGGGTTCCGGTCAAAAAACGAGATATCCATTCGCTGCAGATGCCGGTAAAGCTGGCTGCGAAGGTCAAACATCACCTTTTGGCCGGTCCACTGCATCAGGTAAGTCTGGGTAAACTCAAAGAGAAAGCCGAGCAGCAACACACCTAGAAACAATCCGCTGATCTGCGCAATGCCAACCATCGGTTGCGAGCTGAGGAATCGATCGAGGAAGGAGTGCCCTCCGGCCTGGGACGACAAATATTTATCGATAGCCGTCTTCGTCAGGTATGGCCCCAGAACGTCGGCCCCTGCTTTCAACACAATCGCCGCCAGCGCCAGCGCCACCTGCAGCGAGTAGGGACTCAAATACCCCATCAGCCGGCGCACAATCCGGCGGTCGTAAGCTTTTCCTAGTACTTCTTCCTCTGCGGCCATGTCTTCTTATTTTAGATGGAAGCAGAGTCCCTCGCGGTTCACCTTTCGTATTTCCGAGGTAACGCTTCGGATTTCGCGCCGATAGCGTCGAGCGATACACTTGAACCGTTGGCGATCGATTTGACCTATGACGTACATTCCGCGGTTTACGTTTCCGTCCCCTTCTGCCGGACGAAGTGTTCCTTCTGTAATTTTGCTTCCGGTGTTTTCTCGCGAGATCTGTTTGACCGCTACATTGCTCACCTTGAGCGTGCAATAGCCAACGCCCCAACACTTGCCGCCGAGCTGGGTGCGACGTTTGATCCCGTGCTTGATTCCATCTATCTCGGAGGCGGCACCCCAAGCGTTCTTGCTCCCGACCAGTTGGATCGCCTCTTCGCGGCCATCTCCCGGGTTTTCGTGACTACGGAAAAGACCGAGTTCACCGTCGAAGTAGCCCCCGGAACCCTTTCCGACGAAGTTCTGGCCGCGCTGCTTCGCGCTCGCGTCAATCGCGTTTCCCTCGGCGTGCAGTCATTTGTCGATCAGGAGAGTCGCTCCGTTGGCCGCATGCACACGCGCGACATCGCTCTCCGCGACATTGCGCGACTTCGCCATGCAGGCATCGACGAGATCAGCATTGATCTGATTGCAGGACTCCCATACCAGACATCCGAAAGCTGGGAGCGCTCCCTCGACGAGGTGCTCTCCCTCGCCGTTCCCCATGTCAGCGTTTACATGCTGGAGATCGATGACGACTCCCGCCTCGGTCGCGAACTCATCGCGGGAGGCACGCGCTACCACGCCCATCACGTGCCCGGCGAGGAGTTGACCATCGCACTTTACGAGCGCGCCTGTGAGCGTCTGAACGGCTCCGGCGTCCTGCAGTATGAGATTTCCAACTTCGCGCGCCCCGGCCACCGGTCCCAACATAATCTGCGCTACTGGCGGCGGCTTCCATACTTCGGATTCGGAGTCGATGCCCATTCCATGCTGCCCGCACCGGTTGCATCTGAGCCGCATCGCGCCATCAGAATCGCTACACCGGATTCGCTTGATTTGCTGCTTGCGGACGCGCCGTCCGAGCGCACAACGATTTCCACCCTGCAGGCTGTCGAGGAGGTCTATTTCCTGGGATTGCGAATGAATTGCGGAATCCAGTTGTCGGCCATCGCGCAACAGTTCGGCGCAGCAGCCGTAGATTTCTATCGTGATGTTGTAGCCGACCTGGTTTCGAGAGAGCTGCTCTCCCTGGAGAACGGTTGGTTAAGCCTCACGGCCCGAGGCCGCCTGCTCTCGAATGAAGTCTTCACCGCATTCCTGCGCGACTAGCGTTTACACTGGACTCTTCCATACCAGATTCTATCGAGCCGAACGGAGCACTTATGAGCACTTCATGGATTGATCTTCGCAGCGACACCGTAACTCTACCCAGCGACCAGATGCGCCGCGCCATGGCCTCTGCCGAAGTTGGCGATGACGTTTACGGAGAGGACCCCACCATCAATCGCCTCGAAGCCCGCGCCGCCGAAATCTTCGGGCGCGAGGCTGCTATCTTCGTCCCCTCCGGCACCATGGGTAATCAGATTGCGATCAAGCTGCATACCCGTCCCGGTCAGGAAATTCTCTGTGAAGAGCGCGGCCACATCTTCAACTGGGAGATGGCGATGTTGAGCTGGTTCAGCGGATGCGTGGTGCGTCCGGTCTCTGCTCCACAGGGAATTCTCTCCTGGGATCTGCTCGCGCCAAAGGTTGCACCGTCCACCTACTACGTCGCGCAAACCGGCCTGATCTCGATGGAAAACACCCACAACATGGCTGGCGGCACCGTTACTCCTGTCGTGGCGATGGAGGATATCTGCGCCAAGGCGCACGAACGCGGTCTTCCCGTCCACCTGGACGGAGCGCGCATCTTCAACGCCGCCACCTATCTCGGCAAGCCCGTTGCGGAGATCACCCGCCGCTTCGATTCGGTCATGTTCTGCCTGTCCAAGGGACTTGGCGCTCCGGTCGGCTCGCTGCTCGTCGGCGCCAAGGATTTCATTGCACAAGCACGTTCAGTCCGCAAGGCTCTCGGCGGAGGCATGCGCCAGGCGGGAATTCTCGCCGCCGCCGGTCTTATCGCCTTGGAGCAAGGCCCTGCCCGCCTGCACGAAGACCACGAAACTGCCCGCCTGCTCGCCGAAGGCCTAGCCGAGATTCCCGGCGTCGAGATCGACATGTCCACCGTGCAAACCAATGTCGTGATCTGCGATGTAAGCGCAACCGGGAAGCCCTCGGCTGAAATCGTCAGCGCTCTCAAGTCGCAAGGTGTGCTGGCCGGCACGGTCAATCCCCAGCTGATCCGCTTCGTCACTCATCTCAACGTATCCC
>DATLJC010000060.1:0-8894 GCA_035539055.1 Saccharimonadales bacterium (SeqCode)
GGCCTGCGGCAGCTACATCGGTGGGCGCGTGCGTACGGGATGACAAAGCGGGCTCCAAATCAACTGCTTTTATTGTCTCAGGCCGTTGGTTCTTTTGCTAATAGGTAAAAACCCGTAATGCCGGAAAAAGTTAGCCCATAATGCCATCGTCGGCCCCTTACGACAGCGACATCGCATCCACGTCCACTATGATGCTTGTTCGCGGGATTTTGTGGTGCTGTGCGGTGGCGAGCATGGCGCGTAAAACAGAGTTGAGGCGCTCCCGGCTCCCGGCCTTCAAAACAAAGTGGAAACGATAATCCTTCTTCAAACGCGTAATTGGTGCCGGAGCAGGCCCCATGATGCGCACCCCTTCGTGGCGCACACTCTGAAACCAGTTTCCGAGCACGCCGGAGTAGCGCAGGGCCTCCTCCTGCTTGTCGCTGCGCAAAACTACGTTGGCGAGTGAATCGAAGGGAGGATAGTGCATCCAGCCACGGAATCGCAACTCTTTCTCGGCAAATCCCTGGTAATCGTGGTGAGCGGCGAACTGGACGGCATAGTGGTCGGGGAAGTGTGTCTGGAGCACGACCTTGCCGGGAACTTCGCCGCGTCCTGCGCGTCCGGCTACTTGGGTGAGTAGCTGGAAAGTGCGCTCGGCGGCGCGGAAATCGGGCAATCCCAAGGCGGTATCGGCTCCGACGACCCCGACCAGGGTGACTCCGTGGACGTCGTGCCCCTTGGCGATCATCTGGGTGCCGACGAGCAGGTCGATGTCTCCGGCCTGGAATTCGCTTAACATGCGCTCGAAATCATCGTGTCCGCGAACGGTGTCGCGATCCATGCGTCCGATGCGGGCCTTGGGAAAGGCGGCGTGCAGCATGTCCTCCAGCTTCTCTGACCCAGTGCCGAGGAACTGCACGTAATCGCTGCCGCACTTGGGACAGGTCTTGGGGACAGGAGCCTGGTATCCGCAATAGTGGCAGAGCAGGCGATGCTGACGCTTGTGATATGTCATGGCAACGGCGCAATCGCGGCACTGTACCGTGTCTCCACAGGATCGGCACATGACCCAGGCAGAGTAGCCGCGACGGTTGAGCAGGATCATGGCTTGCTCGCCGCGTTCGAGGCGGGCGGTGGTTTCCTCGATCAGTTTGCGAGAGAGGACGCTCTCCTTGCCGGTCTGCTGAAACTCCTCGCGCATGTCGATCAATTCCACCTCGGGCAGGGGGCGTTCCTGCACTCGGTCGGGCAGTTCGATGAGGGCATACTTGCCGCGGGTGGCGTTCTGGAAACTTTCAAGCGAGGGCGTGGCAGAACCGAGTACGACAGTCGCGCCTAAGGCTTTGGCGCGCATGACGGCAACATCGCGTCCATGATAGCGCGGGGTTTCTTCCTGCTTGTAACTGTTGTCGTGCTCTTCATCGACGATGATGAGCGCGAGGTCGCGCATGGGCGCAAAGATCGCGGAACGCGTGCCTACGGCGATGCGGGCCTCGCCGCGACGGATGCGGTGCCACTGTTCGGCGCGCTCGGCATCGCTGAGCGAGGAGTGCAGGATGGCAATCTCTTCGCCGAAGATGCTGTAAAGGTCAGCGGCAACGCCGGGGGTCAGGCCGATCTCTGGAACCAAAAGGATGGAGCCGCGTCCAGCGGCCAGCACCGACTGCATGGCCGCAAGGTACACGGCGGTTTTTCCGGAACCGGTAACGCCATGCAGCAGAGCCACGTGAAACTGGCGCTGATCAACATTCGCGCGAATCGTGGCGAGCGCATCTTTCTGGCGGACGGTGAAGCTGGACTCAAGGGTGGTGCGGGGCTTCATATGCGGAACCGAATGTTCGGCTGGAGCCTCCACGATCTCGACAAGTTCGTGCCTGACCAAGGTCTTCAGTGAACTTGGAGAGGTTCCTGCTTCGCGCAGATCCTCCATGCGCATGCGGCCTTGCGAGTCGCGCAGCATTTCGATGATGCGCTGCTGGGCGGCGTTGAGTTTGCGCTCCTTCGCTTCTGCGGTCGCTTCGCACAAAACCGCGAGCTTGATGATCCGGCGAGCATCACGAACACCGGAGAGGTCTTCGCGGACGATCCACTTCTTCTGCTGCAAGCCGCGCAGGACTTCGCGCGACGCCCCCGTGGCAGAGCGCAAGCGCTCTTCGCGCACCAGTTCGCCTTCGGACAATGCGTCGAGCACCGCGTACTCGCTCATCTGGTGCTCGGGATCGCGTTGCGAGCGGCGGGAGGAACCCGCATTGGCGGAGTCGAAGAGAGCTTCCTCGCCGAGCTCGGTAATGCGATAGCCGAAAGCCTGCCGGAACTCCGCCTGCAGGGGAAGCATGGTGCGATAGACCTCGCCGATGGGCGCAAGGTAATACTGGGCAATCCACTTGCCGAGGGCGAGCAGCGAGTCATCGAGCACGGGCAGGGTGTCGAGCACCTGGAGGATGCGCTTGAGTTTGCGGGTTTCGGGAGGCTCGTTGTGAACGCGGGTGACGATACCGGAGAGCCGTTTCTCCGCGCCACGGCCAAAGGGGACGACGACGCGTCCACCTACGATGGGGTCGAGGTCTCCGGCTTCGTAGGTAAAGATCGCATCGAGCGGCACCGGTAAGGCGACATCGCAATAGACAGTCTGGGTCTCTGGAGGCGGCTCGGGTACCTCCAGCGAGAAGAGTCGATCACTGATCGAAGAGCTTGGATCAGCACGGGAGATTTCGTCCGTACGGGGGTCCTTCGCTTCGCTCAGGATGGCACCTCTAAAGTCGGAGGGTTCCGCAGACATTATGACTCGTGACTAGATTCGGCTGGGCGTTCTGCCGCGCGCTGCGGCGGCTTCATGCCGAGATATTTCATCACCATCTGGAGATCGAACCACGTTTCCTTTTTCTGGCGCGGATCACGTAGCAGGTAGGCGGGATGATAGGTGACCGCCAGCTTGGTCTTGAAATCGGGATCGCGCTCCGGGGCCACAGCCAGCGAACGAAGGCCGGGATGCAGCGCCGGCTGAAAGTCGTAGATGTGCCCGCGCAGGTTTCCCATGGAATCCGTTACGCCGAGAAGAAACCGCGCTGCCGTGGCACCCAGCGCCACAATGACCTCCGGGCGTACAACCGAAATCTGGCGCAGTAAGAAGCCTCCGCAGGCTTCGCACTCGTCGCGCTCGGGAGTGCGATTCTGCGGAGGACGGCACTTGACGACGTTGGCAATGTGGACGTCTTCGCGGCGAATGCCCATGGCAGTGATCATGTTGTTGAGCAACTGCCCGGCGCGGCCCACAAATGGTTCGCCCTGCGCATCTTCATCGGCACCGGGGCCTTCGCCGACGAACATGATGCGGGCCTGCGGATCGCCGACGCCAAAGACAATATTCGTGCGAGCCTGGCTTAGTTTGCAGCGCTGGCAATCGCCAATGTCTTCGCGAATCACGCGAAGGGCGGTTGGCTTGTCAGCGAGGAGCGCGGCAAGTCGAGCGGAATCGGCTGGAGATTCGGAGACGGCTGCTCCAAGCGGCGCTTCGAAACTCTCTGGGGTGATCGCGGCCAGGGCTTCGCGCTCCAGCGTCCGACCGAAGGTCATGCCTTCGGGAACTTCGCGCTGATAGAGGTCGAAAATTCCAAGATCGCGATAATAGCGAACTGTGGCCGCAACGGCCTTCTTGCTTTGTTCGTCCAGAACCTTTGCCATGCTTATGCGGTCACCTTTGGAGTTTGCTGCCGGGCGCGCAGCTTTACAACTGCGTCGAGGATGCGGTCGGCCATCTCGCGTTTGCTCATCTCCGGAATCGCCGTCGCATCGTCGGCGGTGATGACCTCGCCGGCATTGCGTTCGGAACCGAAGCCGAGGCCGGGGCGCGAAACATCGTTCACGACAATAGCGTCCAGATGTTTGCGGGCAAGCTTCTGCCTCGCGTTCTCCAGCACATTGTGCGTCTCGGCGGCGAAGCCGATGAGCAGTTGTCCGGGAGCCCGCGTATTACCAAGTTCGGCAAGAATATCGGCGGTGGGCTGGAGATCGAGATTCATCGCCGCCTCGCGCTTGATCTTCTGGCTTGAAACCTTCGCGGGAGCAAAGTCGGAGACGGCAGCCGTCATGATGGTAATGCTGGAATAGCCGAAGCGGCCAAGCAGAGCCTCACGCATCTGCGCGGTGGTCTCAACCTGCACAAATTCCTCAACGGGGGGAGGAGTGAGGGCCGTGGGGCCGCTGACGAGCGTAACCCGGGCACCGCGACGGAGGGCGGCTTCGGCGAGAGCGTAGCCCATCTTGCCACTGGAGCGATTGCCGAGAAAGCGCACCGGATCGATAGGCTCATAGGTCGGACCGGCGGAAATCAAGATGTGCTCGCCCTTCAAATCCTGTGACTGGACGAGACGGGCCAGCACCGCATCGACGATCGTTTCCGTATCGGCGAGACGGCCTTCGCCGGTCATGCCGCAGGCAAGGTAGCCTTCGCCTGGTTCGACGATGGTGACGTCGCGCGAGCGCAGAGTCTGGAGATTGACCTGGGTCGCGGGATGCCGCCACATATTGACGTTCATGGCCGGAGCGACAATCACGGGAGCCGTGGTGGCCAGATACAAGGTCGAGAGGAAATCCTCGGCGAGTCCGTGGGCAAAACGGGCAAGGGTGGCGGCTGTAGCGGGAGCCACCAGCAACGCATCAATCGACTGCGCCACCCCGATGTGCTCTACCGAAGAATCGAGCGTGGAGCTGGAATCGCGCTGCGAAAACATTTCGGTGATAACCTTCTCGCCCGTGAGGGCGGCAAAGGTCAGTGGACGCACGAACTCCTGCGCCGCGTTGGTCATCACAACCTGAACGCGGATGTCACGATCCTGCAGACGGCGCGCGATTTCAGCGGCCTTGTATGCGGCAATGCCGCCCGAAACTCCCAGTGCGATTTTCATAGTCACAAGTGAAGAACATGCACAATTCATCAACCGCAGTGGCTGACACCCACTGTCAGTTGGATTCGATGCTCGAAGGCACGCGGACGACTGCGACGGGAGAGCACGGCGCGATCCGGCCCACATTATTCGATGTTCCCAGTGTAGCTAGGCCGCGCCCGATTCCTCGTCAACCTTTGGAACAATCGCCAGAGGCGTTGTCTCCCACTTCACCTTATCGGCCTCCAGTTCGAGCGCGGCGATATGACATGGCTTCGTGGAAGTTGTGTCGATTAATGGACTTGCACCGGACTGCAACTGGCGTGCGCGGCGGGCTGCCACCAGAATGTAGCGGTAATTGCTGTCGAACCCGTGGTAAAGATCCACTTTGTTTCCCCCTGTAAAATTACACCGTAGTCTTTCGAAAGCTTTCCAGAATCGGGCCAAGGTTTGGCTTGATTCGTTCCAGTCTTCGGCCATTCGCTAACTCTGCGAGCTTTTGCTCGTCCGCTCGCGATGGTTCACGACGAGCTTCGCGCAGGCGCTCCGTCAAAATGATGGCCTTCAGCGCGTCGATCGAGTCGTCAAGCTTGTCGTTGACCAGAATGTAGTCGTATTTGTCGTATTTTTCAATCTCGCGGGTGGCAGTTTCCAGCCGCCGGTTGATTACCGCCTCATCGGTCATGCGTTCCGCAGAACTGCGACGACGGAGCCGGTGCTCCAACTCCTGCTTGGTCGGGGGCAGGATGAAGATGCTAATTGCCCCAGGCAGCCGGGTTTGCAGTTGCGAGGCGCCCTGCACGTCGATGTCAAGCAACAGGTCGTGGCCGCGCACGATGGCGTCGTCGAGAAACTTCTTGGCCGTGCCGTAGTAGTTTCCGAAGACGTCGGCGTATTCAAGGAATTCGCCGTTTTTGATCATGCGCTCGAAGACATCGCGGCTGGTGTAGTAGTACTCGCGTCCGTTTTCTTCACTGCCCCGGGGGGGACGGGTCGTGTAGGAAACGGAGAAATCGAGACGGTCCACCAGGCGCTTGATCTCATTGACCAGCGTCGATTTGCCGCTACCGGAGGGGGCTGAAATGATATAGACCAGACTCATTCGACGTTCTGCACCTGTTCACGGGATTTTTCGATATCGCTTTTCAGCGCCAGGCCAAGTTCGGTGATTCGCATGGCATCTCCAGCCAGGCCGGTGGTCTTGGAGAGCATTGTGTTTGCCTCGCGATTCATCTCCTGAAGCAAAAAGTCGAGCTTCTTGCCCACATCCTCGCCCTCGTTGAGCAAACCACGGAAGTGTTTGATGTGGGTCATCAGGCGGACAATCTCCTCCTGAATATCACTGCGCTCGGCGAGCATCGCCGCTTCCTGAAGAATGCGGTCGGGATCGGCTTTGCCTTCCAGCAATTCGTCCATGCGCGAGCGAATGCGCTCCAGATGGGCCTGCAGCACAGCGCCGCGAAGTGTTTCAACCTCGGCGGTGTTGCGCTCAAGCTGGTTCATCCGCGATTCGAGTTCGGTGCGAGTGTGGTCGCCTTCAAGGCGGCGGTTCGCATTCAGCGAATCGATTAATTCGGTGGCGGCGGCGAGGAGGGTCGCCTGCAACTCGGCTGCGTCCGGCATCTCGCTCGACGCAGAAAGCACGCCGTTCAAGCGGAAGATCGCGTTCAGGTCGAGTTCCCCGTGGAGGTCGAGTTCGTCGGACAAATCGCGAAACGCCTTGACGTAGCCTGAGACCAGCTCGCGGTTGATGCTGATGCCGGAAGCTCCGGCGTACTCCAGGGTAAGCGTGAGCTCGACGTGTCCGCGGTGCATCTTCTCTTTGAACAGCTTGCGCAACTGCTGTTCGAAAACATCGGACTTTCCGGGCAGACGCAGGTGAAGATCGAGGAAGCGGTGATTCACCGATTTCGCGGTGAAGGTGTATGCGGTCTTATCGTGCTGACCTTTGATCTGGGCAAAGCCAGTCATGGAGCGGATTGACATTACTCTCCGCCTCCTTCCACGGGAGCGCCCTGCTTCTGCGCATCCATATCCACAAATTGCAAATCGTACAGACGGCGATAGGTTCCCAGGCGCGAAAGCAGATCGTCGTGCGAGCCCTCGTCGGCAATCAATCCATTCTCCAGCACAATAATGCGATCGGCCCGGCGCACGGTGGAAAGCCGGTGCGCGATGACAAAGACAGTACGTCCGGCCATCAGATTCTGCAAGGCAGTTTGCACAAGGGCTTCGCTTTCGGAGTCAAGCGCCGAAGTCGCCTCGTCGAGAACCAGCACGGGAGCGTTCTTCAGGAGGGCACGTGCAATGCTCAATCGCTGACGCTCTCCGCCGGAGAGACGGAAGCCGCGCTCGCCGATCACCGTGTTGTAGCCCTCGGGCATGCGCATGATAAATTCATGCGCCAGTGCCGCCTGAGCCGCGAGTTCCACTTCATGTTGCGAAACGTGGGGCTGACCGTACGCGATGTTATTGCGAACCGTATCGTTGAACAGCATCGTCTCCTGGGCCACGATGCCAATCTGCTTACGAAGCGAGGCGAGCGACACGTCGCGAACATCGATGCCATCGACCAGGATGCGTCCGCCGGTGACGTCAAAGAAGCGCGGGATGAGATGCACCATCGTGGATTTGCCAGCACCGCTGCCGCCGACAATTGCGATCATCTCGCCTGCCTTCACATCGAGATTGATGCCCTTCAGGACTTCGCGCGAGTCTTCGCCATCGCTGTAGGAGAAGCGCACATCTTCAAACTTTATGGATTCATGGAAGCCCGGGAGTTTGTGCGCCAGAACCTTTTCGCGCACCTCGTCCTTGGCGTCCATGAACTTGAAGACCGACTCCGAAGCCCCGAGAGCCTGCTGGAAATTGTTGTAGAACGCGGCGAACTTGCGAACGGGCTGATAGAGGCTCATGGTCGCGACGATGAACGTCATAAACAAGCCGATGGTCATCTTGCCGTGATTTATGCTGCTTCTCCCCAAATTGAGCAGCAAGGCGATGACAACCGCGCCGAGCAGATCCATCAGCGGAGAACTCAAGGCCAGGGCAACGACCGAACGCATATTTGCGCTGAACAAGCGCTTGGCGGCGGCCTTAAAACGCATTGTCTCCCAGATCTCCATACTGAAGGCCTTGACGATGCGGTTCCCTGTAAGAGTCTCGTGCAGAATGTTCTGAATTTCGGCGAGTTTGTCTTGCCCGCGGCGGGTGGTGCTCCTGACCTGACGTCCGATCTTGCGCGAACTAAAAATAATCAGGGGCACAAAGGCAAGCAATATCCATGCCAATTTACCGCCAGCGGAGATGACCAGTCCGGCGGTAAACACAAAGATGAAGAATTGCTGGAGAAATTCCGCCAGCACGCTCGACATTGCGTACTGCACTTTGTCGATGTCGTTGATGATGGCCGAGACCAGCATCCCTGTTGGGTGCTTCTGGAAAAACGCAGCCGAACGACGCAGCACCCTGCCGTAGATATCGTTGCGCAGATCGGTCACCAGGCCGAATCCCGCGTAGTTCACGAGGTAGGTGCCGATGTAATCAAAAATTCCCTTGAGAAATACGGACGAGACCAAGGCAAAGGCCACCACGGTCCACGGATTGTGGAAGTGGCTGGGAACGAGATCTTCGAGGAAGATGGTGTGACTGGTGCCCGGAAGGGTCAACAACGCCATCGAACGGCCCGGCACCTCCGGGGTCAGAACGCGATCGAAGATGGGGCGGAACAAGGCGAGACGGAACGCTTCCAGCAGTCCGACAAGTGAAAACAGCACAACACTGGCAAACAACTGGAGCCAGTACGGCCGGACGTACCACATCAGGCGTATCAGTCGGCGCATGAACTACTCATGGGATGGCAGCCCATCCAGGATGGAAATTTGGGGTTCAAACATTGATTCTACTGGAAGAGGCTGCTGGAAAACAGGGCACGAAAGAAATGCCGGTCAGCAATTCTGCTGCGAAGCCCCAAGAAAACGGTCCGGAGCCTACTTTGAATTCAGTCGGGTCTGGTTCTTCCCTTGCTCA
>DATLJC010000061.1:0-6874 GCA_035539055.1 Saccharimonadales bacterium (SeqCode)
GGTTCCGGAGTTCACCACGTAATCCTGTGTGTAGGTGGTGCCGAAGTACTGGAAGGTCATTCCGATTGGAGCCGAACCGGGTTCCAGCGCGATGGTCGTGGTGTTGGCCGAAAAACCCGCGGTGGAAGAGGCAAGCAGGACCTGCGTTACCGAATCGGTCGCGGTATTGGCCGAGTACACGGTAGTGCGGTTAGCGTCAAATGCAATCGAACTCGCCACGTTACCCATCAACTTGTTGCCAGAGTTGGTGTCGCCGCTGACGTTAATGTTGGTGAGCACGCTGTTAACGTTCGGGGCCTGGTTCAGAACGACTTCGGTCTCGGCGCCTGACGGATTGCCCGTGGTGACGGGTTTGGGGGTCGCAATTGGGCGATAGGTTTCGCCGCAGCCAATCTCAATAACACAAATCGCTAAAAGGACGGCCGCACACGCGGCTTTCCATATGACTTTCATTCGCACTCCGCCCTGCCGATTCACCTGCTCTGTTCGGGTGCGTCCATTGTAAAGGAAGCAGGCGCTCGTGAGCGAGTGCGTTTCTCGCTCACGCAAGGGAGGATATTGTTTTACGCGGCACGGCCCCGCTTCGGCTTGGCCCTTCCCGGCGCTTTCTTGGGAACGCCAGCCGCGATCTCCTCGACCTGCGAAGCCTTCCGTGCCTCGCTCGCCACCTCGGAGGACTTCTTCCCTTCCATTTTCGCAAGGCTCTGCCGCAATGCATCCATCAGATCGACAACAGGGGCCATCTTTGCCGGACGCTCGACGCCGGATACGTCCTTGCCTTCCAGTCGCGCGTCGATCAGCTTGCGCAAGTTTTCCTCGTAGGTATCGTGGAATCGCTCGGGTTCGAACTTATCAGCCAGGGCGTCGATCAGTTGATGCGCCACCTTGAGTTCAGCCTCCTTCACATCGATGAATTCGGTGCCGAAGGTTTCCATCGAGCGCACTTCATCTGCGTAGTACATGGTGTGCAGGGCCAACCCTTCCTTGAATGGCCGAAGGAATACCGTGTATTCGCGATTGTGCATGGTCAGTTGCGCAAGCGCCATGTATCCGCTCTCGCGCATGGCGCGGGCCAGGAGCGCGTAGGGACGCTTTCCCGCGTCCTCCGCCGCCACGTAATAGCTGGACTCAAAGTAGATGGGGTCCACCTCTTCGGCCTTCACGAACTGCACGATCTCCATGGCCTTCGCTGTTTTCGGCTCGATCTTCTTCAACTCCTCAGGCTCAATTACGACGTACTCGCCTTTGCGATACTCATAGCCCTTCACGATCTCGCTGCGCTCCACGACACGATCATCTTCCGGACAGTAGAGCTGCTGTTTGATCCTCGAAAGATCGGGCTTGTGCAGCATGTGAAACGAGATGCGGCTGCCGCGAGCTCCGCTGTAGAGCCTAACCGGCAACGAAATCAAACCGAAAGTCAGATATCCGGACCAGACTGAAGACGCCATTCTTTTTGCCTCCGCCAAAGAACTTCTCTGCCCTGTAACCCCGTTCTCGAATCGAATCTGATAGGATGCGCTCTCAGGGAGGCACGGAGGCCAGCACGGTTCAGCCTGTCTGTCGCAGGATTTCAGAGTACGATGGACCGGGCATGATTTTTCTTCAGAGCTGGCAAATCGCCATTCCCCAACTGGTCGTCGCAGTTGGACTCTCCGTCGCTTTCGCCTTCCTGGCCTGGGGCTTGCGCGCGGTGACAGCCGCGGCTGCACTGACGGGAGTCTTCCTGAGCGTGGTTCTCTGCCTGGCCGCCGGTCCGGCAGCCCTTCTACCGATCGCGACTGTCTTCTTCCTGACCTTTCTTACTACCCGAGCTGGGCGCCGCAGGAAAGAACGCTACGGCACGGCGGAAGGTCGCCACGGACGCGCAGCGTCTCAAATTCTTGCAAATATTGGGGTAGCAGGCATCTGCGCCGCTCCTGTAATCTTCACGACGCACGCGCGGTACATCCTGCTGGCAGGGGTCTCAGCCGCACTGGCTGAGGCGGCGGGAGATACGGTGAGCAGCGAACTGGGTCAAGCGTTTGGACGCCGCCCTCTGCTCATCACGACACTGCGGCAAGTATCACCGGGAGAGAATGGCGGCATCACCATTATTGGCACAACATTGGCGATCATCGCCGCGGGGGTCGTATGTGTTTCCTGTGTTTGGGCAAATCTGCTGCTGTTACCGTACTTCTGGACAGCCTTCAGCGCAGCCTTCTTCGGGACGCTCGTGGATAGTCTGCTGGGAGCTACGCTGGAACGTCCCGGGAGACTTGGCAACAACGGGGTGAACTTTACAAGCACCGCGTTCTCCGCCGCATTGGCCATCGGCGTACTCTTTCTCCATCGCTGGTTCTAGGGGCTCGCGTGGAAGTTTCAGCGAAGAAAAACCGGAGCTCTTGGCTCCGGTTTTGGACGTGCAGATTCCGCGGAACTTTACTTCTCCGCTCGTACGAATTCCCACTTGCCTCTGCCGCAAAGATTCTTGCACTTAGGCAGTGTTTCACCTGCCTTGAACTGAACTGGCAGCTTGCACACGCTGCACCAGTAGATTCCCGTCTGCGGAGCTTCGCTCCCCGGTTCATTCGCCATTACAAATCCTCCATGATGGATACATTGATCGTAGGGGGAGCCGCACATCCACTCAGTGATGTGCGTCACGTCCCGGTGTTACCTTGAAGAAAGCTGCGCGCCTACCAACGGAAAACGTGCAACCTCCAAAGGGTGTAGCTTGCCGCCTCGCGCATTACGTTCAGGGTGCGCGGCCATCTTGCCGCCGCTATTTCCGGCTTTCTAGGCGACACGTACACCAGCCTACCTTGCGCCTGCAGCAACTGCTTGATTCGGAATACGTGATAAGGATCGCTAACCGCAATGCAGGAGTGCATCTTGTTCGCATCCATGATGATGGCGATGCGCTCGGCACTCTCCGCGCTGTTTTCACTCTGCGTCTCGGCAATCAGATGGCGGTCGCCGATGCCGCGCTCGATCAGGTAATCGCGGCCCACCGATCCTTCGGTAAAGTGCTGCTCGCCACCGCTACCCCCGGTGGTAATCACGACCGGAGCGAGCTTTCGCTCATAAAGGTCGAAGGCGTGATCGAGCCGCGCGCGATACACAGGGGATGGTTTGCCGAAATACTCCGCCGCGCCGAATACTACTATGGCATCAGCGGCCTGCGCTTCGTCCCGCTCGGCCTGCGCTACGATTTGAGCACAGGTCCATGCGAAATAGCATGCGTACGCGGCGAGTATCGCCGCGACAATTCTGCCCGGCCACGACCATCCCGGGCTAGAACGGATGGTCATTGATCGCCCAGAAGATCCTCAATCGCCGAGGACGCGATAGCTCCCTCGCGCAGCAGTGACCACTTTCCGTCTTCGGTGAGATTTACGATGGTCGTGGCAATGGTCCGGGGCGTTGTTCCGCCGTCCACCAGCAGTTGCACGCGTTCTCCCATCTGCGCCACGACGGCTTCTGCCGTTGTGCATTCGACTGCTCCTGCCAGGTTGGCCGAGGTTGCCGTGATCGGGCACTTCAGGGCGCGCACAACGGCCAGGGCTACGGGTGAATCCGGCATGCGTACCGCAATGTTGCCGGTGTTGGCCGTGACCTTCAAGGGCAGGCGCGGAGCTCCGCGAACGATGATCGTCAGGGGGCCGGGCCAGAACTTTTCCGCCAGCAGGTAGAACTCGTCCGGCAACTCATTCGCCAGTTCGTCAGCCTGTTCGATGCTTTCAATCAGCAACGAGAGCGGCTTGTGGCGGCCACGTTCCTTGATTTCGTACACGCGCTCGACCGCGTGCAAATTGTAGGGATCGACCGCCAGGCCGTAAAACGTGTCGGTCGGCATTCCGACGACACTGCCCTGACGAATTCTGTCCGCCACGTAGTTCACAAGTGACGGCTCAGGCTCAGCTGCATGAACGCGAATAATTTCCGGGCGCACCCGATCTACCTCATCTTCCAGGCTCAAAACCAGCGAACCTTAACACAAGTTGAAATCGACGCACAAGGTTAACTCACAACCCTACCGCGCGGCGGGAGGTTATGATGTCCATGCCACCGCTACTCCAGCATTCTACAATGCCCGAGCCCAGATTCACCGGAGGAACATGTCACAGGCTTTTTCCAACCCGCCGCACGAACGACTCCGGCCTATCGCCAGCCGCCAGAACGCGCTCGTAAAAGAGCTGCGCAAGGCCTTTTCCCAGGCCGTCGCCGTCGAGGACGGCTCGGTCGCCGTTGAAGGGGTCAAACTGGTCGAAGAGGCCATCCGCAGCGGGTTGCGGTTGCGAGCTGTCTTCTTTTCCGAATCAGCCCGGGAGCGTGCCAACCGGCTGCTTCCGCAGATCGGGCACAGTACAGAAACCGTTTTACTGCCGGACGATATCTTCCAGAGCGCAGTCGCCAGCGAAACTCCGCAGGGAGTGGCGGCGCTCATTTATCCGCTTACGGCCAGCCTCGAAGACCTGTTGGCTCCTGATACGCCGCTGATTCTTGGCTGCGCAGGACTGCAGGACCCCGGAAATCTCGGCACTATTTTACGCAGCGCCGAAGCTTTTGGAGCTTGCGGCGTACTCGCCACCGAAGGCACGGTTTCCACGGCAAATCCAAAGGTGGCCCGCGCCTCGGCGGGATCGGTCTTCCGCCTTCCCTGCGTTAAGGTCGCAACGGCACAGGCGATTGTGGCATTGGAGGAAAACGGCATTCGTCTTGCGGTCACCTCGTCGCATAAGGGACGGTCCGTGCAGGAGATTGATCTGCGACTGCCAACCGCCATCTTCATTGGCAGCGAAGGCCAGGGAGTTCCCCGCGCGCTGCTCGACGCCGCTGACGAAACCATCCTCATTCCTCACTCACCGAGGGTGGAAAGCCTGAATGCCGGAATCGCCGCCAGCATACTGCTGTATGAGGCACAGCGGCAGAGGAGCTGATGAAACGCTGAATCCCCCTTCGTCCTAAAGATTCTCAAAAGGCAACACTGCGGAGCAAAAGCGGTTCTATCCAGTTGCGACCGCTCGTCTAGAACCATTTTTCAGGGGGATGCGAATGAAAAAATTGAGCTCACTGATGATGTTGCCAGTTTTGTTTTGCGGACTAGCCTTCGCTCAATCCGACCGGCGAGACCCGCAGTACGACCGAAGAGACGACAATGCGTATCCGCGGGATGAACACCGTAGAGACAGGTCGGCAGATGAACGGATCACAAACGGACCTGTGGTTGAGCAGACCGGAGAGACCTGGGCAACAGTGGCCTGGTCCACCAACACCGGGGGCAGTTCAATCGTGCGCTATGGAACGGATCCGAATCGCCTTAATCGGATGGCAGAATCGCCATACGAAGTCGATAAGGGAAGGCCCGGCGAAACTCATCGCGTGAAGCTGGATCATCTGCGGCCTGGAACCACTTATTACTACATAGTGGATTCCGGACAAGGGCAAGGCACCGGAACCGAAGCTCGAAGCCGCGTCGAACAGTTCACTACGAGACGATAAGCAAGGTGCGGTCGTGACTGGACGGCTCACGACCGCTTCCCTACTCCCGTATCTTCTGCTTCTTCACTCTCAACGACGCCAGCCGCTCACGGATACGTTTTTCAACGCCCTCATCCGTTGGGAAGTACCACTGCTTACCTTTGAGATTGTCGGGGAGGCACTCCATATCCGCAACCTTGTCTTCGAAATCGTGCGCGTACTTGTATCCCTCGCCGTAGCCTAGTTCTTTCATCAACCGCGTAGGAGCGTTGCGCAAGTGGAGCGGCACCGGGTCGGCGGCAGTCTCTTCGACATCGCGCTTGACCATGCCGTAAGCCTTGTAAAGCGCGTTGGACTTTGGCGCTATCGCCAGATACACAGCGGCATGCGCCAGCGCCAGACCTCCCTCCGGAAGGCCCATGAAATCCAATGCGTCGCGCGCGGCGATGCAAATCTCCAATGCGTGCGGATCAGCGAGCGAAATGTCTTCGACGGCCATGCGGACAATGCGGCGCGCGAGGTACATGGGGTCCTCGCCGCTCTCCAGCATACGCACCAACCAGTAGAGCGTGGCGTCGGGATCGCTGTTACGCACGGACTTGTGCAAGGCCGAAATGAGGTTGTAGTGCTCCTCGCCGGCTTTGTCATAGCGCAACACGCGACGCTGCAGCGCATCTTCCACCTGCGTCTGCTCTATCACTCCGCCGCTCGCGCCGCCTGCGGCCTCGACGGCCAATGTGGCGGCAATCTCGAGCACGTTGTATCCCGAACGCGCATCGCCGCTGGAGTAGGCCGCAATGCGCGCTAGCGCTTCCGGTTTCGCCGTGAGTTTGAGAACACCGAGACCGCGTTGCTCATCGACCAATGCGCGTTCTAGCAGAGCTACGATCTGTTCCTCGGTCAGCGGGTTGAGGGTGTAGACTCGCGAGCGCGACAAGAGCGCTGAGTTTACTTCGAAGGAAGGATTCTCGGTGGTTGCACCGATGAGGCGGATGTTTCCGCGCTCGACGTGCGGCAAGAATGCGTCCTGCTGGGCGCGGTTGAAGCGATGAATCTCGTCGATGAAGACGATGGTACGCGTGCCGTATTGGCGGGCGCGTTCGCCTTCCACCATTACCTGCTTGATTTCCTTGATTCCGGCCATTACGGCGGAGAACTCGACGAACTCGGCCTTGGTGCGCCGCGCGATAATCTTCGCCAGCGTCGTCTTCCCTACTCCGGGCGGCCCCCAGAAGAGAATCGAGCCAATGTCGTCGCGGTCAATCTGCACGCGCAGCGCCTTACCCGTCCCAAGAATATGCTCCTGACCGACGAACTCATCGAGGTCGCGCGGACGCATGCGGTCAGCCAAGGGACGCGTCGGGTCGGAGGCTTCGTTGATCGGATTGGAGAACAAGCTCATTGCAGCAAG
>DATLJC010000062.1:0-14791 GCA_035539055.1 Saccharimonadales bacterium (SeqCode)
GAATCAAAAATCGCAATCTGCTGCCAACTGGGATGGAAATCACACCCTACAATAGTCATGAAGGCTTCTCCTGACCCAGCTTCTTGGTCCTCAACCAAAGAATACCGGGTTTCGCTGAAGCCTTCGTTCTTATCCCATCAGGTTCCGCGCCGCGTTTTTTGCGGCGCTAACCTGGGGTAGTTGACTTTGTTTTTGCTCTTGCCGTGGCCTCTGCTCTAGTCTTTGCCTTTGCCCTTGCCTGGCCTTTGCCCTTGAACGTGCTCTTACTTCCCCTTCGTCTGTTCCTTCCATTCCAAATACGCCTTCCTTCTCCTGTATCCCGCCAAATACCGCGCGTCCTCCGCGTACGTCGTCGGATACAGTTGCTGCACAGGCAGCCGCTCCATCTGCCTCCCCATGTGGATGAACGTAAACGCGCACACATTGCTCAGTGCTGTTTCCTTGCGGTCGCGACTGATCCGCGTAATCTCCGTCTCCACCGATACCGAAGTATTTCCCGTGTATGTCACCCTGCTCACAAAGTGAAGCTTATCTCCCATCCTTACCGGATGATAAAAGTTGATCCTGTCCACCGACGCCAGCAACATGCGATGACTCGCCAGCCTCTCCGCACAAATATGCGCGTAGGTGTACGCGCGATGCGCCACCCATCCACCAAAGATTTTCTTCGGCACATTCTCATATTCCGGATACGTGCGCTCCCAGCCTTCCGTCACCTGCCTGCTTGCCAGCAACAGCTTCGTCCCCGGCTGTTCCTGCGCCTCGTGCAGCCGCCGAAGCATCTCGTACTCCTCGCGCGAAGGCGGCTCCGCCGCAAGGTTCACTGCCGCTCGATACCGTTCTCGTCGAGCCAGTCCGCGATCCCTGCGCAACTGTTCCATCTTCGACTTGTACTCCAGCGGCGGTAGCGGAACGCTCTTTTCCTCATCGTTCTCGCGCACACGTCCCACCATCGTGAAGTACGACGAACCAATATGCAGCAGCGGTTCTCCGGGCTGCTCAATGCGCACTCCCACTTCCATCGACGAGCGACCCACCAGATTGATCCGTGCCCGCATCACCATATCGCGATTGATGTCCGGCATTGCCCGCACCAGCAGCGAGTCCATCGCCGCCGTCACCACCCGCGCCTCTGGAAACGTGCGCCTCACATATCGCAACGCCGTCTCTTCCGCCAACTTGTCCAGTCGCTCCAGCAGCAGCCCAAATCGCAGATTCGAAGGCACGTCCTCATCGGTCACCATGAATCGCCGCCGCAGCTTCGCATCCGAACCAAACCGCAGCCTGACCACGTAACTAGTTTCAGTGGAATGCATCTCACCCTCGCCTTCAGCTTACCAGCCCATCTTCGCTCTTGCTCTATGCTCTTTCTCTCCTAATCCGCCCCAGGGTGGTCCATATTTGCCCTCCTTTGGCAAATGTGGGAACACGCAAACCCGCACCTCTCGCCTGACCCAGTTTTTTGACTCATCCAGCCATGAACCCTCGTAACCCGCTCCCCCTCCTATGTACTCTATCTTCTGCGTTTGTACGTGTTTTAACCAGTTCACTTAATCGATTCCCTGTGTCTCAATGATTGATGTCAGCGTGCAGCGGTCTTATAATCCAGTCACTCTGGGTACAGTTTTTTGGAAGCGAGCTTGTCGTTCCGCGGCAATTTGGCTCTGCCTCTTTGAAGATGATGATGAGAATCGACGTATGGACATTCCGAACTCCAGCGCCCCCCCGCTTACATTCAGCGGTGTTAGCGGTGCTGCTTGCCTCCGCCACTTTGCTGGCGGCGCAAGTGGTTCAGCCCACTACGGAAAACGGACGCACCGTCTGGACCAACGACACTCCCGCCCAGCATGCGCCCGTCGCATCTTCTACCGCGACCAGAACAAATGCGACCGCATACCATCATTTGTCACCGAAGTTGTTTTACTGGAGCAACACCGAGCAACGCTACAAAGTGGTTCGACCCGCAACGCCTTCCGCTCTGCGCTCCGCCCGCGTTATCGCCGGAGAAGTTTCCACCTTCATCGAATCGCGCCCAGCATTGGATTCGAGGGATTCGGCTTCAACCCGCGTCACCGGAAAACTCGCCGAGCAGGATCCCAACTATTCCAAAGCTGCCGAAAATCGTTCCGTCACTGCCGCCGAAATCGATCGCTATATAAATGAAGCGGCGGCCCGCCATCACGTCGATCCCAATCTCGTGCGCTCTCTCGTCAAGGTCGAGTCCAACTTCAATCCCCGCGCCCTTTCCAGCAAGGGAGCCATGGGCCTCATGCAGTTGATGCCCGCGACAGCGCGCATGTATGACGTGCGCAACGCCTTTGACGCCGCGCAAAACGTCGATGCCGGAGTCCGCCACCTCAAAGGCTTGCTGCTCAATTTCAGAGGAGATGTTTCTCTCTCGTTGGCCGCCTACAACGCAGGGCAGGGAGCCGTCGAGCGAAATGGTGGAATTCCGCCTTACACGGAAACTCGCAACTACGTGAAGCGCATCACCAATCTCATGGGCGGCGGCTCGGACGTGCGCTACAGCAGTTTGCAAATTCCCATTCGCGTTACCCGTGATGAACGTGGCAAACTATTCATCAGCAACACGGATTAACTTTCAGCCAGTTGCAGTGTTGAATGTTTAAGGAAAATTTTGCAGTCGATGACGGGACAAACATATAAGCGGCAGTGGAAGCGTTGGATCTCAGCGTTGTTCATGCTTTGCCTCTTCGCCGCGCCCGCCCTGGCCGCAACGCCTCAGCACAAGCGACAGCAGGCGCGCTCGCAATTTGAAATCGCCGAGCGCATGCGCGAAGAACTCAACGGCCTGCCTCAGCGTGATCGTTCCCGCCGCGAATACCAGCGCGTGATGGATGCCTACCGCCGCGTCTATTACACTTCGCCCGCCAGCAGCAAGGCCGACGCCAGTGTCGTCGCCGTAGCCGAGTTGCTCGCCGAGAGCGGACGTTCCTTCAACGACGTTAAAGCTCTTCGCGCCGCCATCGCCCAGTACGAATTCCTTCGTCGCGAATATCCCGGCAGCAAGTATCGTTTCGACGCCCTTTTCACCATCGGCCAGATATATAAGGATGATCTCGAGGAGCTGGACAAAGCCCGCGACACTTTCCAGGAAGTGATTCGCCGCTATCCCCATCTGCAACTCTCCGCCGACGCCCGCGAAGCCATCGTCGACATGGATTCGCAGCCACGCGGCAAGCAAAAAGCTCGCGCCTCCCGCTCGCCCAAAGCGAAGCCTCAGGAATCAGCCACTCGCGAATCCAAGTCTCAGGATACGAGTGCGGCGGATTCTCGAACCGCGGACTCGCGTACGACAGACTCTCGAACCCCCGACGCCCGCGCTATCGAATCAAAGCCTCAGGATACTAAGCTCCAGGAATCGAAGCCGCAGGAGGTTTCCGCCGAAGCGCCCCGCGCCACGTACCCGCTCGTCACCGGAATTCGCCATTGGTCCACACCTGATTACACCCGCGTCGCCATCGATCTTGAGCAGGAAGTAAAGTACGAAGCGGGGCGCGTCCCCAATCCCGACCGAATTTTCTTCGACCTGCACGACACCAAGCTGGCCTCCACGCTGGTAGGAAAGACCTTCGAAGTCTCTGACGGTTTTCTGCGTCGCGTTCGTATCGCGCAATTCCACAAGGGCATGGTGCGCGTGGTTCTAGAGGTCGATGATGTCTCTGATTACTCGGCCTTCCTGCTGCCCAATCCCTATCGCCTCATCGTCGACATCCACGGACGCAAGCCGAATACTCCGCAAACTCTCGTCGCCCGCGCGCAACAGCAGGAAGAAATCAAGGCCTCTACTTCCTCCACGCCACCCGAGACAAAGCCCGAAAAGCCGCAGCCCGAGAAACCGCAAACCTCCGAGAAGCCGACCTTTCCATCGACGGTTGCGCCGCTGCCCTCCAAGTTGCCCACCGCTGCCGACGCCAAGCCCTCAAAGCTGCCCGCTGGAGCCGCCCTGACATCTGCCCCTGAATCCAGCAGCAGGCCTGCTCCCGAATACGGACCTCGTCTCGCTGATGGCAGCTTCGTTTCTCCCGCTCCATCGGCGGACGCTGCGCAGGAGTCAACCAACTCTGAAGTCGCGAACATGAAGGGCTCAGAATTCAAGGCCACCGACAAGCCAACATCTGAGCCGACGGTGCAGGTCGTAGCTCCGCGTGGCGAAAAGAAGACCCTCGCCACCGCCAGGAAAAATGAGCGTTATCCTGAGATTCACCAGGCCCAGCCCAGCGCCGATGGACAGCGCTCTCTCATTCGTGCTCTCGGACTCAAGGTAGGACGCATCGTCATCGATGCCGGCCACGGCGGCCATGACACTGGAACTATCGGCCCCAACGGTCTCCTCGAAAAAACTCTCGTCCTCGACGTAGCCCTGCGCCTCGGCAAACTCCTCAAGGGAAAAATGGGAGCCGACGTTATTTACACTCGCGACGACGATACGTTCATTCCCCTCGAAACCCGAACCGCCATCGCCAACCAGCAGCAGGCCGATCTCTTCATCTCCGTCCACGCCAACTCCAGTCAGGACCCGTCTGCGCGAGGCGTAGAAACCTACTACCTCAATTTCAATCCTTCTCCCGACGCCCTTGAAGTCGCCGCCCGTGAAAACGCCGTCAGCGAAAAATCCGTCCACGAACTTGGCGACCTCGTAAAGAAGATCGCGCTCAAAGAAAAGGTGGACGAATCCCGAGAGTTCGCCACCGATGTGCAGTTTTCGCTCTATCAAGGATTAGCCGGAAAAGAAAAAACTCTACGCAATCGCGGCGTCAAGAAGGCTCCCTTCATCGTTCTCATCGGAGCCAACATGCCCTCGATCCTCGCCGAGATCTCATTCGTCTCCAACCCCGGAGACGCACGCAAACTCCAGACTCCCGAGTACCGCCAAAAGATTGCCGAGTCTCTCTACAAAGGAGTCGCTCGCTACATCAACGGACTCAGCGGAGTAAAAGTAGCAACCAAGGTAGGAGCAGGCGAAGGCGAGCTATAACGGCAAGCCTGCTTTTTTCATCTCTTCATTCTTCGAACCAGCCCACGGGCGGGCGGGTGGCTGTAGATGCTCAAGACGTTGTCCCCGAATCGGTTCGGCTGATGGGTGGACAGGTTCACTCAACGCTCTTTTCGTTGAGTGGGGCTTGTGATCTTGTTCCTGCTCTTGCCTTTGTTCCTACACCAGCACCGACTGGAACTCCTCGTACGTTCCCTTGAAATCCGTGATCTTGTGATCCGTCTCGAAGTGCCAGATCCTCGTCGCCACCTCATCGATCAAGTCATGATCGTGCGAAGCGATAATCACTGTCCCCTGATACCGCTGCAACGAAATATTCAGCGCATTAATCGATTCCAGATCAAGGTGGTTCGTCGGTTCATCCAGCACCAGCACGTTCGGCTTCTGCAGCATCAGCTTGCAGAACAGCAGCCGCGCCATTTCGCCGCCGGAAAGTACGTCGGTCTTTTTGTTGCCCTCATCGCGGGCAAACATCATCTGTCCCAGCAGTCCGCGAATCTCTTCATCCGCCGCCCCTGGGTCCCACTGATGCAGCCACTCAAAGGCCGTCATTCCCGGAGTAACCAGCGCCCGGTGATCCTGCGCAAAATATCCCACCGCCGCCTCGTGTCCCCAGATGACTTTGCCATCCGTCAGGAACTCGCCATCATAGCCGCTGGTCTCGCGCAGTTCTTTCATCGGTGTTGTCGGAGAGTTAGCCAGAATAGCGTTGATCAGCGTCGTCTTACCTGCGCCGTTCCGCCCCATCAGCCCGATCTTTTCTCCCCGTGTCACGCTAGCGGTAAATCCGCGCAGCACCTCGACCTCGTCATAAGACTTGGTCACGCCCTCCAACTCCAGAATGTGCTTTCCCGAGGGTCTTTTCTGCTCAAACTTCAAGTACGGACGCTGAATGTTCGACTTCGCCAGCTCCGTTACTTGCAGCCTCTCCACTTCCTTGCGTCGAGACTGCACTTGGCTCGAACGCGTACCTGCCGAGAATCGCGCAATGAAGTCATTGAGCTGCGAAATCTTCTTCTCGCGCTGTGAATTCTGCGCCTCGATCTGCGAACGCACCTGCGTCTTCGCCATCACCATGTCGTCATAGGTTCCCGTGTAGGTGATGATCGTCTGGTAATCGATGTCCGCAATGTGAGTGCAAACGCTGTTCAGGAAGTGGCGATCGTGCGAAATCACAATCAGCACGCCGTCATAGTTGTTCAGAAACCCCTGCAGCCAGTGAATCGAGTCGAGATCGAGATGGTTCGTAGGCTCGTCCAACAGCAACGCCATCGGATGCCCGAACAGCGCCTGTGCCAGCAGCACGCGAACCTTCTGTCCGCCCTGCAACTCGCCCATCTTGCGCTCGTGCAGCTCATCCGGCAGGTCGAGTCCCTGCAGCAGCAACGCCGCATCGGTTTCGGCCGAGTATCCATCCTCTTCGCCGACAATTCCTTCCAACTCGCCCAGCCTCATGCCGTCTTCGTTGGTCAGCTCTGCCTTTTCGTAGATGACTTCTCGCTCTTCCATCGCCGCCCACAGACGCTTGTTGCCCATGATCACCGTATCGATCACCCGGTAGGCGTCAAACGCAAACTGATCCTGCCGCAACACGCCAAACTTCTTGGGGCGCACCACCGTGCCCTTTTGCGGCTCCAGTTCACCGGTCAGCAGGTTCATGAAGGTCGATTTCCCGGCTCCATTCGGACCCGTCAAACCGTAGCGCTTCCCCGGCGTGAATGCCGTAGACACTTCGTCAAATAAAACTTTTGCGCCGTAGCGCATGGAAACATTGGAGACTGAAATCATAATTTTTAGGGCGTGCGTGGTGCCAGGAGGCGGGATGCACTGCGTAGAACTAGGATACCACGCCCTCCACTCTGATTTGTGTGAGCTGCATATGTCGAGCCCACAGGTAGCCCACATATGCCTTCTTTTGGCATATGTGGGGACGAGTACTCCTCCCTCTATCTTCCCACAATCTCGCCCTTGCTCTTGCTCTCGACTCCCAGTTTGCATCCCATCTGTCGCCTTCACCGACTGAGAAGAAACTTCTACCCCTCCGTCGTGGTCTAATAGAACGAGGAACCGTTCCAAGCCCATGAAATATCTGTCTCGATCTTTGTGCGTCGCGCTCTTCGCTCTGTTTGTTGCCGCGCCCGCCCTGCCTGCGCCTGCCAAGGCGCCCTCCGCGCGCATTCTCCCCGACGCCTTTGCCGGATGGGAGATCAGCGGTGCCCCAAAGACCGGTACGGAGCCTCGTAGTCTCGACGGCACCTCCTCCAGCGTGCTCACCGAGGATCGCTTTACTGACTTTGAGGTGGCCACCTACAGGCACGACGACCGCACGCTTACCATCAAGGCCGCTCGCTTTCAGGATGCTGCCGGAGCCTATGCAGCCTTCACCTTCTATCGCCAGCCTCTCATGCGTCAGGAAGACGTAGGCACGCTCGCGGCATCGCTCAACGACCGCGTCCTCTTCTTCGCTGGCAACATCCTCGTCGATGCCAGCTTCGATCACGTCACCGGAATGAGCGGAACTCAGCTTCGCGAACTCGCGAAAGCTCTACCCGAGGCCAAGGGAAACATCGGAGTGCTGCCCACGCTCCCCACCCATCTGCCGCGCAAGCAACTCGTGCCTCAAACCGCGCGCTACTTCATTGGCCCTGCTGCCTACTCTGCACTCAACATCAACATCAGCCCCGAGCTCATCGATTTCAGTAAGAGTCCCGAACTCCTCTGGGCGCGTGTCAACGGAGAAGCTCCCGGATCTGCCGAACTTCTCCTTATTGCCTATCCCACGCCCCACATTGCCATCGACAAGCTCTCCGGCTTCGAACAACTAACCCCCGCCTCCACCGGAGACACCTCGATCGCCAAGCGCACCGGTCCCATCGTCGCACTCATTCGCGGCAACATCTCTCGCAACGACGCCAACCGCGTGCTCGCCAGCATCAACTACGACGCCAACGTCACCTGGAATGAGAATGCCGGCCAAAGCAAACGCGACAATATCGGCAACGTCGTCGTCGCCGCCCTCACCCTCGCCGGTGTTCTTTTTCTCATTTCGGTCGGAGCCGGAGCCGTTTTTGGCTTCGGAAGGATCTACTTACCCCGTTTTAGGGCAAGAAAACCAGGAGAAACCCGCGACAACGGCGAAATGATCAAGCTCGATTTGCACCCTTAGCAGAACCCGTAAGCTGCCTGCGGGGAACGGGTTAGACCCAAAAAATCGCAAAAAGTGACAAAATTTGTCATGTGCGTATTATTGGGCCAAAAAGTTAAGTTATTGATTTTAAACACATTTAATTCCGAGAATTCGCTTGACACCCTGTTTTACAGGCTCATAGTATTTCTTCAGAAAGTTTTGACGGTCTAGCCTCCGTTGGAACTATTCTCCCTTGAAGAAAAGGTCGCCCAGTTGCCGGGCGGCCTTTTCGTTTCCGCACCCACATCAAGAAATGAAAACGCGCCAGCACTGAATCCTCTGGCGCGTTGACGTTCACATCAACACGAAGACATGAAGCGTGAGTTTTCCTTACGGCACAAACAAGCTCGTGCAATGTCCCACTACTGCGGGAGTTGTCGAGATGGTTCCACCGCGCGGCACGCATTGGCTCTCCGGCAGAGGCATATCGTTCTCCACATGATTCACCATCAGGTCAAATGCCTGCAGCGCGTGTGGCTGAATGGTTTCAAGTTGTGGAAACTGCGCCGCATAAGCGTCAATGTGGTTTCCGTTCTGCACTTCATACAGCCGATACGCGGGATGATGTTTTTGCTCCAGCACTCTCTCCTCATACTGCCGCGCATCTCGGTCGAGCGGCAACAATGCATCCATCGTACCGGCCACCGTGATCAGCGGCTTTCCAATCTCACCCGTGGTTGCAATCTGTGCCAGGTTCTTGAAGACTTGGCCATGAGTCGCAAAAACGCGTTGGAAGTAGTTGTAGTTCGCCAGTCCCGCGACATAGGTGTCATACGTCGGATCCAGTCGCTTCTGCCACTGACACATCGTCACTTCCCAGAATGAGGCATTGTAGTTTCCCCACATCGAAGCAGTAGCGCTACCCACCGGAATCGTGATATCGGGCGGATACCCTGCGGCCTCAATGTTCTTTGCCGCCTGGCTGTTCGGATCGTATCCCGAGGCGACGTATGCCGGGAAGTTGGCCAGCACTGCCGGAAGGTCGATCAATATATTCGGGCCGCGAGGATCGACGAACGTGCCCTCCCAATCCACGCCTCCGTCATACAACTCCGGTGCCGTCTCCAGTGCTCGCCTCACCTGGTATCCGCCGTTCGATGTTCCTACGACGTAGGTGTACTTCGCCTGTTTTCCGTAGTGATGTTGAACTGCCTTCTTCGCCAGCACCGTGGCTTCGAGGATGTATTGGGTCCATACCGTAAATGGCTTTGCCGGATCGTTGTCGTAAAAATGAACGAAGGTCGTCGAACTCGGATTCAACCGGCAACCCAGCGGATCGGTTGCGTCGCTCAGTCGCAGGTTCAGGACGCCTTTGTTCTGCGAAGCGTATGCGTATCCCTTCTGCAACACGTAATCGCTCCACGCGAAGTCACCGTTATATTCGCTGCGTGTGCCGGAAGCGCCAGCCATTACCAGTTTGCCATTCCAATCATTGGGGAATCGCAACACAAAGCGCGCTTCGTGCGTAAGATCATCGGCAAAGTAGCCTTCCACCTGAATTCCCGGCACTACCTTAGTGATCGTCGTCTGGTTCGGGGGCGCTGGAGAAATCACTCCCCGATCGGTAACCGGCGTAAATGCTAATGGCGGCCACCCCGCCAGCGAGTTGTTTGCCGGTGTAGTAGAGGGGTTGTTCGTTGTCAGGTCGGTGCTGTCGAAGCACACAACATCGGTTGCGGTGTTACCTAGAGCTTTCACAATCGCCTGACACCCTGTTTCCGCCTGTCCAACAATAGGCAGCAGCATGGTGAGCATCACTCCTATGCAATAGAGTCTTCCGCGCATTTCTCTTGATCCTCAATGATTGGCGTTCAGCCGCTCTGTGGTGCAGATGGCAGCCCTTAAGATGCAGAGTGAGTAGCGTGTGTCGGCCCTCTGAAAACAAAAGTTAGAGCCGCTTCCCATATCGAATTTTCGCCTCAAGCCGTCTGCGGCACCGGTGTGGTAAACTTTTTGCATGGCCAATTAAGGCTGAGTTGGGTGGTGATTTTGTTTGGCAGAAATTCGACTGCAAGAAGGCGAGTCCATTGAGAGCGCCCTGCGTCGCTTCAAGCGCAAAGTTCAGACGGAAGACATCATTAAGGAAGTCAAGCGTCATTCCTACTATCTGAAGCCTGGCGCCAAGCTCCGCGTAAAGCAAGCTCTGGCTCGTAAGCGGGCACAGAAGAAGATTCGCAAAGAGCCCAAAGATTAGTTTCAACCCGGCCGCTGCCCAAAAGCAGCGGCCTTCGCTTCTGTGCCGAGCATGTTTGACAGCTTGACCAGTTCACGTTGCCACCCAGCCTTTGTTCTTGCTCTTCTGTCTGCGCAATCAAAAACCGGGTGGCCCACATATGCCTTCCTTTGGCATATGTGGGGAACAAACCACCTTCCATCTCACCGTTCATCCGCCTTTGCTCTTGTTCCTGTCCGTCACACCTCCCGATTTGGCATTTCCACCAACAAGCGATAGCCTTCAGACTTCGAACGGATGCCGATCTTTCACGCATCTGGCATGATGGTTGGGTTAGGACGAGTCGCCGATGATGGAATTCCATATCTCCCGGGCTGTACGCAACCGGTATCACTTTGCGGATACTCTTTTTTCCTTCACCGGAAATGTTGTCTTTGCGAACGTCGCGGCTAGCCGTCAGCTCGCTCACCGCATGAACCTGGTCCGCGATGTCCAGAAGCACCCCGAGCGCGCCGTCAATGCCGGTGCTCTCTACGCCATGGGTCTCATCGATGAAGCCAGCCACGCCGTCATGGCCCGCTACCGTGAGAAGTTCGATCCCAACTGCATGCTCGACGCGCTCTCCTTCTTCTCCGAGCAGATCGGCCCACTCGAACTCGACAAGATGTTGCTCACCTTCGTCGAACAGTTTCCCGGCAACAGTGTTTATCGTGGCGAGCAATCCGCGCGCGAGTGGCTCGCCGGAACCACCGATAGCGTTCCTCACCGTGCCGCCGCCATTGAGGAAATGATGTTGCTCTGGATGGCGAATCGCAACGAAGCCTTCCGCCCTTTCGAGGAGTTGTTCCGTGACGCCGACCTTGCCGCGAAGACCGCCTATCGTCGTGTCACCCAGCAGCTTCCGGCCTACTTCGCCACTCGCCCTCTCATTCCTGTTCCCGGAGCCGCCCCCGTCAATCTCTTCGATCTCCTGCGTGCCCCGGCCGTCAACGCCCCTGCTTCTTTGAGCGAGCAACTCTCCGTTATCCGTGCTAAGTGGAAGACTCTTCTCGGCGACAGCCTAGACCGTTTAATGATGATCGCCGGTGAGATCCTTCGCGAAGAAGATTTGGCCATCTGGGCGCGCTTCAATCCTCCCAACGCCGAGTCCGAAGCCGCCGCCCGCGCCGCTGCCGCCAAAGCCGCTGAAGAAGCCGCCCGCCGTCGCCGCGAACAAGGCACGCAGCAATGGCCCGGCACGAGCAGTCACTCCGATGTCCCTGTCTTCGGAGATCCCGCCAACGAGTACGAAAAATTCAGTGCCGATGTCGCCTGGATGCCCACGGCTGTTCTCATCGCCAAGAGCACCTACGTCTGGCTCGCGCAACTCTCCCGCAAATACAGCCGCGCCATCGATCGCCTCGATCAGATTCCCGACGAGGATCTCGACGACCTCGCCCGTCGCGGTCTCAACTCGCTGTGGCTCATCGGCATCTGGGAGCGCAGCCGCGCCTCCAAAACCATCAAGCAGCTTTGCGGAAATCAGGACGCTGTCGCCTCCGCCTATTCGCTTTACGATTACCGCATCGCCGACGATCTCGGCGGAGAAGCCGCCTACATCACTCTGCGCGACCGTTGTTTTCATCGCGGCATCCGTCTCGCCAGTGACATGGTCCCCAACCACATGGGCATCGATTCCCCCTGGGTCGTCGAACATCCCGACTGGTTCATCTCGCGCACGGACACACCCTACCCCGCCTACAACTTCGACGGTCCCGATCTCTCCCCCGATCCTCGTGTCGAAATCAAGATCGAGAAGCACTACTACGAGCAGACCGATGCCGCGGTAGTCTTCCAGCGCCGCGACCGCCAAAGCGGAGAGACCCGCTACATCTATCATGGCAACGACGGCACCAGCTTCCCCTGGAATGACACTGCCCAGCTCGATTACCTCAATCCCGCCGTCCGCGAGCAGGTTATCCAGACTATCCTGCACGTTGCGCGTCTGTTCCCGGTGATTCGCTTCGACGCCGCCATGACCCTGGCGAAGAAACACTTTCAGCGCCTCTGGTTTCCCAATCCCGGCAGCAGCGGAGCCATTCCTTCGCGCGCCGAGTACGGCATGAGCGTCGAGCAGTTCAACAAAATCATGCCCGAGGAATTCTGGCGCGAGGTCGTGGATCGTGTCGCTGCCGAAGTCCCCGGTACGCTCCTCCTCGCCGAAGCCTTCTGGCTCATGGAGGGCTACTTTGTCCGCACCCTCGGCATGCATCGCGTTTACAACAGCGCGTTCATGAACATGATGCGTGACGAAGAAAATGCCAAGTACCGCTCCGTCATCAAGAACACCCTTGAGTTCGATCCCGACATCATGAAGCGCTACGTCAACTTCATGAGCAATCCCGACGAACGCACGGCCATCGACCAGTTCGGCACCGGAGACAAATATTTCGGCGTCACTACTCTCATGTCCACCCTCCCCGGCCTCCCCATGTTCGGCCACGGACAGATCGAGGGCTACACCGAAAAGTACGGCATGGAATATCGCTGGCCGCGCTACCAGGAAAATCCCGATCACTCACTCGTTGAGCGTCACGAGCGCCAGATCGCCCCTCTTCTCCACCATCGCGCTCTCTTCGCCGAGAGTGCCAACTTCCTGCTCTACGACTTCTATCGCGAAGACGGCAGCGTTGACGAAAATGTCTTCGCCTACTCCAACCGTCTCGGAGACCAGCGCGCCCTCGTCCTCTACAACAATCGTTACTCCACCACTCGCGGCACCATCGACAACTCCGCCGCCTACGCCGACAAGCGCTCGGGACACCTGCGCCAGCGCCGCCTCAAGGAAGGTCTCGACCTCCACGGCGATCCCGCCTTCGTGCTCGCCTATCGAGACTCGCTCACCGGGCTCGAATACTTGCGCCGCGCCGTCAATGTAGCCGAGCACGGATTCACCATCGAACTCCACGCCTATCAGTGCCACGTCCTGCTCAACTGGCGAGAACTCCGCTCCACCGCCGAAAAACCCTGGGACCGTCTCTGCGACCATCTCGCCGGACGCGGCGTCCCCAGCCTCGACGACGCTCTCATCGGTCTCGAACTCCAGCCCGCTCACGAGGCCCTTCGCCGTCTGCTCGAACCCGCGTTCGTGCGCAACCTCGCCGACCTCACCGAGCATGCTCCGCTTACCTTCGACAAACAGGCTCTCGAAAAGCTTCCACCTGAAAAACAGAAGGCCATCGATTTAGCGGTCGAAGAATTCCTCGACAGCGCCTGGCGGCACACCCGCGAATTCCTCCGCGAATCGCAAACCTTCTATCGCAGCCACAACGGCGACTCGCACCCCTTGGAAATCATCAACCCCACCAGCATGGAGCAGAGTTTCCGCCAGCGCGCCAAGGCCGCCATGCGCATCTCCGCCCTCGAAACTTTTTTCCCACAGCCCTGGCCCGCCGCCGCTCGCCGTGTGCTTCCCAGCCACAGCCCGCAAAAGGTAGCCACCGCGCTGTGGGGCCCCGTTCTCGCCTGGAGCGCCCTCGAACTGCTCGCCGCATCCATTGACTCCGAGCAACCAGAGCGCGCCGCCCTCGATCTTTTCGACCGCCTGCGCCTCCGCGAACCCTTCGGCCAGGCCTTCGCCGCCCTCGGCTTCGAAGGCGAAGAAAGCTGGCGCGTGGCCGCCCGCATCAAGGTAGCTCTCCTCGTAGAAGCCGATGTTTTCGCCCCGGTCCCCGTGCCCGAATCTTCGGTGCCCATGCCCGAAGCTCCTGCCTCTGTCGCCGAAGTTCCGGAACCACCAGAACCCACATCGAAGCCCAAGCTTGCTGCATCGGCACCCGCAACCGCCGCAAAGCTCCCGCAACTTCCGATCCTTTCGCCGTCTCTCTGGCAAGACCCCGATGTCCGCTGGCTCACCGGCGCTCACGAAGACAAAGGCATCACCTACTTCGTCAAAGAGTCCTACGAAGAGTTGCTGTGGTGGCTCCAACTCCCGCCTCTTTGCAAACTCGCCGCGCAACCCGCTCCCTCCCGCAGCACCATAGCGGATATCAATGAATCAGTCGCCCAAGCCGTAGCCGCCGCCAACTCCGTCAACTACCAACTCGACAAATTATTGGATTTGAATGCTGATCGACGGCGGCGAACAGCCGTTTCTCCTCATCTTCAGTGAGCCGACGATTGCGGCCTGGACCGGGAATTGGTTCCGAACGTTGAGCACTGGATTTGAAGGAAGTCCGATGCCCCACTCCCTAAAGCATTTTCAGAGCTGATGTAATATTGTGATGGCGATTTTCGGCGACGCGATAGCTATGGCGCGAGCCTTTGATGATGATTTGCGGCGGAAGTTTTTGGCGGCCCACGAGCGCGGCGGAGTGGGCGTAGAGAAGTTGGCTGCGCTTTTTGGGGTCAGCTACGGCTGGGCGCAGAAGGTAAT
>DATLJC010000063.1:0-26803 GCA_035539055.1 Saccharimonadales bacterium (SeqCode)
GGAGCGCCCCTTTCGAAAAATGACTCAATTACTGGTGCGGAAGAACGCATAAAAAAGGAGCAGAGGCGATGCCCCTGCTCCTTTTTGATGGCTCTGTTTCATCGATGTTCCTAAGTGAACATTTCGTCGTTCGATGTGGCTTTGGCGCGGTTTGCCCTGCGGCCAGCCGTTAGCTGTTGGAAACCGGCCATTACGCCATCCATGAGCGCTGAGAGGTGCCGTCCAGGTGCTGATACAGAGTGCTGCAGTACCCCCGCCGTGATGTCGACGCGCTGCATGGTGCGTGTCGCGAGTTCGTCCGCACGTCCAGCCTGAGCTCGAACAATGCCGACAACCTCAGTCACGGTTTCGTCGATACGACCAATTTGGGACCGCACCAGACCCGAGGTCTCGGTCACGTTGGTGACCGCCGTCCGGATCATGGGCGCGTTCTCATCTACGATTACGCGAACTTTCTCCACCAACGGAAGTACCTGCTCTTCCATGCGGGTTGAGAGCGCTTCCATTCGCTTGCTCATCTTGCGTGTGGAAAAGTACATTCCCGCCAGGATCAACATCTGAAGTACGACCGCAATCGAAGTCACCGCAACAAAAGCGATGAGTGTTTGATCCATGAGGTCCGTCCATTGCTGCGAGGCTCTAAAAGAAGGGCCGCGTTCAGCTTGCAAAGGTTACAGTTTGGGAGCGCCGGGTTCGGGAATAGGATCCTGACTGGCATCGCGATACGCCTGGCGGCCGGCTTCAAAGGCCGAGCGGAGGTTGTCTTTCTGCTGCGCGATTACGTCTTTGCCGCGATCCGCCCATTCCTGCGCCTGTTCCTTGTACTTGCGTGCGTGCTCCTGAACCGTTTCGCGGCTTTCTTCGGCGGCGTGGAGAATCGATTCGCGAGTCTCACGTCCGGATTTAGGCGCGTAAAGAACACCCACGGCTGCTCCTACACCGAGTCCCGCCAAAAACCAGAGAATTCCACCACCACTACAGCTTTCGTCAGCCATGAATTGCCTCCTGAAAACACTATAAAGGATGAATGTTAGCACCCGGGTTGGCGAATTACAAACCAGTGTTGCCAGGTGTTTGTGGCCGAGAAAAAATGAACGAATAAAATGAATGCAGGGTTTCGGCTATGCGATTGCAGCGAGCATACTAGCCACGAACTCCAAACTCGTCCTATTATTGTGATGAACGTCACACTTTGTAGTGATACTTACACTTAGGGCCCCAGCGCTCCTTTGTATAATCAGGAAAGTCCTTGCCGCGTTTTCTGTTAGTCGTGAGAGGTGGGTAAGGATCCATTGTTTATGCCTTTACTCTGGCTTCGAGTTGCGACCGTACTGTATGGGGTGGGTCTGACTCACGCGATCCTGATGCTTCGGCAAAAAGGTGAGCGTTCCGAGCGGATAGCCGCTCCCGCAGTGGGGCTGGGGATGGTCTTCCATCTGGTCTCTCTGGTTGAGACGGCTCTACTCTTTGGATATTCGGAACTGCTGACCATCCGCCATGCGGAATCGGCGCTGGCGCTGATCATCGCACTAATCTTCACTGCTCTCTACCTTCGTTATAAAACCGCATCTCCGGCTGCGCTTATTTTCCCTCTCATCTTTATTCTTACGTTCTCTTCGGCAATCACACAGCATCCTGTAGCATTTTCGTCGCCGAGCTTTCGTAGCGGTTGGATCGTGTTTCACGTTTGCACTCTGCTGTTTGGCTACGCCATGCTCTTCCTGAGCTTTGTTTCGAGCTTGCTTTATTTGATTCTGTCTCGACAGCTGAAACGAAAGCAGTCGGTGAGCTGGGCTACACGTCTGCCCGCGCTGCAGGAGATTGACGAACTTGGGTACAAGGCGTTGCTGATGGGGTTCCCATTCATGACAGTGGGGCTTCTGGCCGGTGCAGTTGTGGCGCAGGAGCGCTATGGAGCGACCTATTTCAGCGATCCCAAGGTCTTACTCTCGCTTCTTATGTGGGGCATTTACCTTGTCCTTCTATACACGCGCTGGAGTGCCGGCTGGCGAGGGCGGAAAGCGGCTTATCTGGCTAGTTTCGGATTCGTTGTCTCAGTGTGCGCGTGGGGTGCGAATTATATGAGCAAATTGCACAGGTTCATCGCCCCATGAACTTTTTCGTGTTGGGCGTAAATCACAAGACGGCACCGGTTCAAGTTCGAGAGCGCTTCGCCATCTCCGAATCGCGGTTGCCCGAGGCTTTGGGCAAGCTGACCTCGATGGAGGGTGTCGAAGAGGGCATGATCGTCTCCACCTGTAACCGGGTGGAGATTTTTGCGCGCTCGCGAAATGGCCATTGCGACCTGCAGCAATTTGTTCGCGACTACTTTGGTTTCGGCACAGGCGAATTCGAGTCGTATATCTTTGAACACCGGGATATCGAGGCCGTGAAGCATGTGTTCCGCGTTGCTTCCAGCCTGGATTCGATGGTGGTTGGCGAGTCGCAGATTCTGGGACAGGTGAAGGAAGCGTACGCGACCGCACGTGCCCTGGGCACGGTGAATTCGCAGCTCGATCAGTTGTTGACGCGAGCATTTGCGGTTGCAAAGAAGGTACGCAACGAGACGACGATTGCATCCTCCTCGGTGTCGATCGCCTCGGTAGCGGTCGAGCTGGCGGAGAAGATTTTTGGCAGCTTGACAGGGAAATCCGTTTACCTGGTTGGAGCCGGTAAGATGTGCGAGCTGGCGGCAAGGCATTTAATCGCTCACGGCGCCAAGAAGATTTTTGTTGCGAATCGCACCTATGATCGCGCTGTTGCTTTGGCCGACAAGTTCGAGGGTGAGGCGATTCCCTTTGAACGCCTGTATGACACGGCTCCGTGGGCGGACATTATCATCAGCTCGACGGGCGCGCCTCATGCCATCTTCCGCAAGGAGCATGGCGAGAAGTTTCTGCAGGCCCGCAAGAATCGCCCGATGTTCTTCATCGACATCGCGGTTCCACGCGACATCGATCCAGGGCTGAATGACCTGGACGGAATTTTCGTTTACAACATCGATGACCTGCAGCAGGTCGTTCAATCCCATCTAGGTGACCGCCGCAAGGAAGCCGTTCGCGCCGAGTTACTGGTGGATGAGGAAGTGCGCAAGTTCGAACAGCGCGCGCAGACCGCTGAAGTGGTTCCGACGATCGTGTCACTGCAGCAGCATCTGGAAAATCTGCGGCAGGCAGAGGTTGATCGCGTGCGGGGCCGGTTGGGGAATCTTACGCCCGAGCAGGAGATGGCTGTCGAAGCACTCTCGCGCGGAATTATCAATAAGATCATGCATACACCGATTACCACGTTGAAATCGGCTGCGCTCGATCCGGGTGCGACCACCGTTGTCGATGTGGTCCGAAAGATCTTCAACCTGCGTGACGAAAAGCCCGAGCCGGTGGATGCGTCTGCGGGGGCATCGGAACAGCCAGCCGCGCCTACTCCGCAGCGGAGGCGGACGGACACGGCAGCACTGACCCCAGTAGCACTGACAAATCAAAATCAGAAATAAGTAAAGGAAGTTGAATGGCTCTGCTTCGTATCGGTTCCCGCGGTTCAATGCTTGCTCTCTGGCAGGCGAATCACATTTCAGGCCTGCTCAGGAAGCAGGGACATGAAGTTGAGCTGGAAATCATCAAGACCACGGGAGACAAGATTCAGGACGTGGCACTCGCCAAGGTGGGAACGAAGGGAATGTTCACCAAGGAGATCGAGGAGGCACTTGCAGAAGGCCGTATCGATCTTGCGGTGCACAGCCTCAAGGACCTTCCCACCGCATTGGCAGGACCGTTTGAGATTGCAGCAATCACCGAGCGTGTGGATCCCCGCGACGCCTTCTTGTCGATTCGGTATAACAGCGTGAAGGATTTGCCGCAGGGCGCACGAGTGGGGACCAGCAGTTTGCGTCGCCAGGCACAACTGAAGCAGTTCCGTCCGGATCTCGAAATTCATCCTCTGCGTGGCAATGTGGACACGCGTGTCCGTAAGCTGGAGGAAGGCGAATACGAAGCTGTGATTTTGGCGGCGGCAGGATTGAAGCGCCTGGGCAAAACTGAGCACATCAAGGAAATCATCGAGCCGGAGATCATGTGTTCGGCCGCAGGACAGGGTGCTCTTGGCATCGAAATTCGTCTAGGTGATGCGAAGACGCGCGAGCATCTTGCGTTCCTCAATGATGAGCCCTCGCGAATTGCCACAACTTGCGAACGCGCTTTGCTGAACCAGCTTGGGGGCGGGTGCCAGGTACCGATCGGGGCTTTCGCGGTTGTCACCGGCAGTGAAATTAAACTAACTGCAATCTGCGCGCGTCCCGATGGAAGCGAGCTGTTGCGCGAAATCGGTACGGGGGCGGACCCGTTCGAACTGGGGCAGCGCCTGGGTACCGCGATCCTGAATCGCGGCGGCGACAAGATATTGCAGGACGTTTATAGCGAGAATGCTGCGAGTACTACTCCACGCTAATCTCTGGAGCGGGCCCCATGAGCGAGAACAACGAGAACAGGACGCCGATCATGCCATTACAAGGCTGGCGCATCCTTGTTTCTCGGGCACGTGATCAGGTTGGGGCGCTTTCGGTTGGATTGCGGGAGCTAGGGGCGGAGGTGTATGAGATTCCATTCATTGAAATCCGCCCACCTCGATCTTTCAAATGTCTGGATGAGTCTCTCGAACTTGTAGCCGAGTACGAATGGCTCATACTGACCAGTGTGAATGGAGTGCGAGCGATGTTTGAGCGCATGGCGCTGCTCAATCTCCCTAAGCGTGTGCTTGCTCATTTGAACATTGTGGCAATTGGACCTGCGACCCGCGCTGCCATTGAGCGCGAGGGGTTAAAGGTTGCGATCACGCCGAAAGAATATGTTGCAGAATCCGTCGTTGAGGCGTTGTCGGATAGGATTCGGGGTAAACGCGTTCTGTTGTGTCGGGCGAAAATTGCTCGCGACGTGATACCTCGCGAGATTCGCCGGATGGGAGCGTTTTTGGATGTGGTAGAAGCGTACGAAACTGTGATTCCACAGGCTTCGCGTGTGGAGCTTCGTGCAGTTTTGCGCGACCCGCAGCGCCGTCCACACATCATCACTTTCACCAGCGCATCGACGGTTAAGAATTACGTGGCGTTACTGGGAATTCGCTCCGGACGCTCCAAGCTGGTGGAAGGCGTGCTGAATGCATCCATCGGTCCGGTTACATCAGAGACGTTGCGTCAATTTGAGTTAAACGTGGATGTGCAGCCGGCAGAGTACACGATTCCCGGGCTAATTGATGCGATCCGGCACGCCTTGGAATCGCACTCCCGGTCGTCTGAATCCATTTCGGTCCTCTAGCGATTCAGGGTAGCTACTTTCGCCGCTGAACTCTCTTGGTCCACGGAGCTAGCTAGCGCGCTTGATTCTTTCAGAGTACTTTGCGCGCACCTTTGCCACCTTGGGAGCTACCGCAAACAGGCAGTAAGGGCGATTTGAATTGTTCGCGAAATAGTTCTGATGGTATCCCTCGGCTTTCCAGAAGGTTTGAGCCGGCTCGATGGTGGTCACAATTGGATCGTCAAAGACTCCGTTAGTGGTCAGGTTGGCGATCATCCGCTCGGCTTCTTTGCGTTGGGCATCGTCGGCGACAAAAATTACTGACCGATACTGCGTGCCGACGTCATTGCCCTGGCGATCCAACGTGGTGGGATCGTGGGCCGTGAAGAAGACCTCGAGCAACTCGCTGTAGGAGATTATCGCGGGATCGAATTCGACACGGACGACCTCAACGTGCCCTGTATTTCCGGAGCAAACCTGCTCATAGGCCGGATGATCGAGGTTGCCACCCATGTACCCGCTCTCGACCCGGAGCACTCCGTCAAGTTGCTGCAGCGCCGCTTCGACACACCAGAAACATCCTCCGCCCAACATTGCCGTTTGTGTGTTTGCCATAACAAATTCGATGCTTTTGCCCTGCAAACGATGCGAGTAAACGATAGCTTGTCCCATCAGGACAATGTCCGCTCTGCTTCGGGGGCTTGAGGGAGATGCGTGGCATAATGCATTGCAAATGTGGAGGTGAAAGATGGTGAAAGCAGTTCCGGATGGTTATCACACACTGACCCCATACCTCACGGTACCGGACCCCGAGCGGATATTGCGCTTTCTCCAGGATGTGTGGAGCAAGGCTCGTGGAACGGTTCAATCGCCCGGATGGCACGCTGAAACATGGTGAAATGGAGATAGGGGACTCCCGCCTCATGCTCGCCCAGAGTAATGAGCAATTCGCTCCGCGTCCGCAGACGTTGTATGTCTATCTTCCGGATGTGGATAACGCCTTCAAACGCGCAATCGATGCCGGGGGAAAGAGCCTGATGGAGGTGTCGAATCAGTTTTACGGAGACCGGAGCGGGGGCTTTGAAGATCCTGCGGGGAACTGGTGGTGGGTCGCAACTCGCGTAGAGGACGTAACGCCGGAGGAGATGCAGCGCCGCCACACCGCTCAAGAGCAGCTTCAGTCACACTGATCCGATGTTGACTGGCTCCTCAGATGCCCAATGCTTTTGGTTATCAAAGCCATAGAAAGAATGAATTTCACAATACCGTCGCGGTGCGTCATGCTGTTTTTGCGGTTGTTGGTTCGATAGCGAATCGGCGGCCATGGAAAGCTTTGACCTCGTTGTGCGGGTCACTCATTCTTCCCCTGAATTGTTTCACTTGGCCCGGCCCATGGCCGGGTTCCTTTTTGCGCGAAAAGCATTGAGCGTCGGCTTGAGTGTACTTATCATTAAGGGCTGTTGTGACGCTGTGTGCTTGAACTACAATGAAGTGTCATGTTGCTCAATGGAATCTTTCCCGCAATCACCACTCCTTTCTACTCCGACGGACCCGTTTACTTTAAGAAGCTGGAACACAACGTCGATCGCTACACAAAAGGCCCCATTACCGGATTAGTTGTCCTCGGCTCGACCGGGGAAGCCGTGATGCTCAACTGCGAGGAGGAGCGGGAAATTCTTCGTACCGCGATTGCCGCTGCAGCTCCGGAGAAGGTGATGATCGCGGGCTGCGGTCACGAGTCTGTGCAGGAGACCGCGCAGGCGTGTGAGTATGCTGCCGCACTTGGCTACGATGTGGCCATGGTGCGCACGCCGCACTACTACCGGGCACAGATGACGCCTACGGCGATGCTGACCTATTTCCGCACGGTGGCCGACCACTCGCCGATTCCGGTTGTGCTCTACAACTTTCCGCAGTGCACGGGCTACGATTTGCCGCTTGAGTTGATTGTGGAACTGGCCGAACATCAAAACATTATCGGCATCAAGGAATCATCCGGCGATCTGGCGAAGGTTGAACGCATGGTTCATCGGACGGCTCACATCAAGCGCGAAGCTCGCGTGACGCACGAATTCCTTCCAATCACCCGGCGCATGATTCAGAAAGCGACCGCTGCACCGGTAGGTGAATTCGTTACGGTCGGAGCGTTGGCGGCCACGGCCTCAAATCCTGCAGCACACAGGGCTGTTGCGCCTTCGTCTTCTGCGGTGGAAGTGATCGGAGGGCTCCGGACCCGGCGCAAGGAAGTGGGTTTTCAGACGCTGGTGGGCTCCGGGCACAAATTTCACGCGCTGCTGAAGGCTGGAGCCGTGGGGGGAATTCTTGCATTTGCAGCATGCGCGCCTACGGCCTGTTATGAAATTTATGCGGCCTTCAAGGACGACGATCAGAAACTCGCGGTGGAGAAGCAGCAACGCATCGAATCCGCTTGCCTTCGCATTGTCAGCGATTTGGGGATCGCAGGGGTGAAGTTCGCCGCTGACCTCAACGGCTTTTATGGTGGCAAGCCGCGCCTGCCATTGCTTCCGCTTACCGCAACTCAGCGGGAGGAAATAGAGCTGTTGATTGCGGATGTTAAGAGCTAGGGGTAAGAGCGGGTTTCAAGGTAAGGGGTGCAGGTTTCAAGGTAAGAGCAGGTTTACTTCGGCGTTGTCGCAAAGATGATGGCAGGAGAGAAAAACTCCTGCCCTGCTTTGTGTTGGATTCAAGGCTTTCGATTCTCAGTTCGCGACTACTTGTTTTTAACTTCGAAACCTTGAAACTTTGAAACCTTGCAACCTTACCTTTCCAACCTTGCCTCTCACGCTACCCGGTTCTTCCTCTGTTTTTCGAGGACTTTGGGCGAACGGTTGGTGCCTTGCATTCCGCCATCGTTGGCGTGGTCAGCGGCTTCGCTGTCGTCGGTTTCGGCGGGATGAGTTCTGCGGTTCATGGGTCTTCCGCCTACGCCGCCAATAGATTTACCGGGAGCTTCGGACTCGCCTTCGAGCCGCACCCGCTCCTCGCGATGCCCGGCCAGTGTACGCTCGACCAACTCAAACTCTTCCTCTGTCTCTGGTTTCAGGGCTGAAGTCTGAGTCTGTTCGTCGATGCCTGGATCGACTCCCCGATCGGCACCGGTACGCGGATCGACGAGGAAGAGCATCTCGCTTAATTCGTCGGCGTGTTCCTCTTCCTCGGCCTTTATGTGTTCGAATAACCGGCGGGTAGTGGGATCTTTCATTCCAAAGTGCTCGATGAAGCGTTGATACACATCAATAACAACGCGTTCGGCAATGAGGTCTTCGCGGATCATCTGGCCGAGCGATTCGCCTTCGATGTATTGCGAAACCGAGCGCTCAACGAGAGTTCCGGGATTGAAGTCGGGTTTGCCGCCGAGTTGCTGAATTCGTTCGGCGATCTCTTCCATGTGTTCACGTTCCTCGTCGGAATGTTTCTTAAAGGTCTGCGCCACGCTCCGCCCATGTACGCCGGAAGCCATGAAGTAGTGATGCTGGTAGCGCAGCACGCATACGATTTCGCTGGCTAATGCCTCGTTGAGAATCGCAACCGATAGGTTTTTGTCGAGTTGATAGCTATCGGTTACGGCACCGTCTTCCAGTTTGCGCATTGCACGCTGCCGAATTTCTTCGACGTCTTTGATAAAGCTCGCCATGAATTCTGCCTTTCCGGGGTGGTTGGGAAAACGAGCTCTGGTTTCGGAACTCATTCGTTCGTTTTGGTTGCCAGAAATGAACGGTGAGATGCCATGGCGCAAGTGGTGCTATGCTCTAAATATGTTTCGCGATCCAGAGGCTCCTGACACGCCCTGCGGGTGTACGAATTGCTACCGGCTCTTCTCCTACGCCGACATCGAAGATTTCTGGGATGAGGGAGAAACCCCCGTTTGCCCGTGTTGCGGCTCGGATAACGTGATTATCTCCACTCCCGAGATGATCGTGGATCAGCATTGCTTGTTCGCCATGCGCAAGACGTACCACTGAGCCGACAGAAAATCTATGAACTACGAGATCACTCCGCAGGAAGTTAGAGAGTTGCAGGCCCGCAACGAGGAACTTTTGGTTCTGGATGTGCGAGAGTTTTGGGAACGGCAGACGGCGAGCATCACGCCGAGCGAGCACATTCCCATGGCGGAGATTCCGGCTCGCGTGCAGGAACTCGACCCTGAGCAGCACGTCGTTGTCTATTGCCATCACGGTGTACGGTCGCTTTCCGTGACCGACTGGTTGCGGAAGCAGGGCTTCGAGAAGGTGCGATCGATGGCGGGCGGAATCGACAAGTGGTCGATGGAGATTGATCCTAAGGTCGCCCGCTATTAGCGTTTGGCCGCCAGCGAAGCTGCGCGCATCCGATTAGCGCAGAGGTTTCATGTCCACCACCCTTCACCATCCCGCACGCTGGTGGGAGACGCTGCCAGACGGGCGGATTCACTGCTATCTTTGCCCCCGGCATTGCCACATTGGCGAGGGTCAGCACGGGTTCTGCTTCATTCGGGAAAACGTCTCAGGCGAATTAGTACAACTGGGCTACGGCAGGCCAGCTTCCATGGCTATCGACCCGGTGGAGAAGAAGCCGCTATTCCACTTTCATCCCGGCTCGGCGATTCTCTCGATGGGAACCGCGGGCTGCAATCTCGGATGCCAGTTTTGCCAGAATTTCGACATCAGTAAGGCACGCTCGGTGCAGCAGAACTCGGGGAGTATGTCACCGGAGCAGATTGTGGATCTGGCAATTGACCACGGCACGCCTTCGATTGCGTTTACCTACAACGAACCGACGATCTGGGCAGAGTTTGTGATCGATATTGCCCGGGCGGCCCACGAGGCGGGGCTGAATACGGTGATGGTATCGAATGGATACATCACTCGGGACGCTTTCTTTGACGTGTACAAACATATCGACGCGGCCAACATCGACATCAAGGGATTCACCGAAAACTTCTACAGTAAGGTCACACTTTCGCATTTTGGGCCGGTGCTGGATGTGCTGCGCTGGCTGCGGAACGAAACGAATGTCTGGTTTGAGATGACCAACCTGATCATTCCCGGACTGAACGATACGCCTGAGGAGACGAATCAACTTTGTGACTGGATTTTGCGGGAACTCGGAGATGACGTGCCGCTGCACTTCACGGCTTTCCATCCTGACTTCAAGATGATGGACCGGGAGCGTACTCCGCCGGCAACGATTCATAGCGCCCGGAAACTGGCGCAGGCGCGGGGGCTGAAGTTCGTGTACGAGGGAAATATTGTGACCCCGGAGGGCGGCAACACGGTTTGTCCGCATTGCGGGCACACCATCATTCGCCGGAGTTGGCATCAGGTGGAAAGCTGCGAGATCGCGCAAGGGCGCTGCATGCACTGCCAAACGGTGATCCCGGGACGATTCGACTAAGGTCAAAACCGCTAATCGAATACCACTGTTTTCTTTCCGTAGAGTAGTACGCGATTTTCCAGGTGCCAGCGTACAGCACGGGAGAGTACCACTTTCTCAAGATCGCGTCCCTTCTGGACCAGGTCCTCTACGGAGTCGCGATGGGAGATGCGCACGACAGCTTGCTCAATGATGGGACCATCGTCGAGCACCTCGGTCACGTAGTGACTGGTTGCGCCAATCAACTTAACGCCTCTCTCAAATGCCTGATGGTAGGGACGGGCTCCGACGAAAGCCGGCAGGAATGAGTGATGGATATTGACGATTTGATTGGGGAATTCCGCAAGAAATGCGGGTGACAGGATTTGCATGTAGCGCGCCAGCACGATGACGTCGCACTGGTGCTCGCGAAGAGTCGCAATCTGCTGCCGCTCGATTTGATCCTTGCTCTCCGGAGTGATGGGAATGTGTACGAAGTTTGCGCCGTAGAATCCTGCCATGCTCTTGGCCGCGACATGGTTGGAGAGCACGACAGGGATATCGCAATCCAGTTCTCCGGCGCGGTGGCGATAGAGAAGATCTGCCAGGCAGTGGTCGTATTGTGAAACCAGAATGCCCATGCGAGGACGCCGAGTGCCTTTGGAGAGACGCCATTGCATCTCAAACCGCTGGGCGATTCCGGCGAACTCATCTTGCAGATTGTCGAGGCTCACGTCCATACCGGCAGGATCGAACTCGACGCGCATGAGGAACAGGTTGGTCTCCGAGTCCCGATGTTCGTCGGCATGCAGGATATTTCCGTTATGGCGGAAGACGAAGTCGGAGATGACGGCAACGAGGCCCCTGCGGTCGGGACAACTGATCAGCAACACTGCGGAACGGCTACTCTGGGCAGTCAAAGGCTCACTCATTCAGTTAATAAGGGTATGAAGAGGAGTGTACCATTGCCGGCGCTCTCGGAGGGGGAGGCGCGAGCAAGGAGTGCTATGCTGCGTTCTTATGGATCGACCGGCGCGCGCTGGCCAACTCTTTTGGCGTGAACTCGTTCTTGCCGTGGGCTTCGCGCGCGTGGGCGCGCATGTATCCGAGGATTTCCTCTTCGGTATCTCCGGTCACGCTCCAGTCGCAATCCTGCTCGGCACAGTGGAAACTGCGGTCGCGATGGGAACCTGCGTCCTGCTGGGCTGCCGGATTCTGGGCTGCTTCGTTTTGGGGATATGAGGTGTGACGCGGATCTCCAGCGCCTCTTGCGTTTGGACTGGAGGCTGCGGGATTGTTCTGGCTTACCTGCTCACGCTTTTCGTCTGGAGTGGTGCCCCAACCCGCCGTGCCGGTTGAGGGCGCAGACGGATTGATTCCACCATCCGAAGATTGAACATTTGGATTGGCTCCGGGATTCGGCGCTTCACCTTCTGGTTGCTTGCTGTTCATCTTGCCTCCTGCGCGCGAGCGTCGCCCCTAACTCTCGCGCTTAGTTCGATGCAGAAAGAACGGTCTGGGAAGGTGGCGTCTTCGTCCGCTCAACGCGCGATGAATTTTGCGCATCCGTCAGCACTTCAGCTACATCGAAAGTAGAACAGGAGAGTTATGGCGGAAAATCATGCGCATCACGCACATCAAGACAGTGGGGAGCTACTGGTTGGGATAACCCGGGACCCGGTGCTGCGGCCAGTAGGCATCATCATGACACTCGTTGGCGTCGTGTGGGCACTTTTTGTGGGGATGGCCTGGGAGGCAGGCACTTACAGACAACCGATGGCCGCCATTGCGCTGATTGTTGCGGGAATGCTCGTTGCTGGTGCGGGAAAACCTGCTGAGCAGATTTAGCTTTGAACCGAAACGGGCCAACGATCGACTGGCCCGCTTCGAGCGCACAGTTTTACTTTTTTAGCTTGGCGATTCTTGCAGCTTCCAGCTGTGCTCTCTTTTTTGTAGCCCAACCCTGACGAATAACTTGCGGTGGACGGGTGAGCCCCAATGAATCATCGGGCACATCGGTGGTGATGCAGGAAGCAGCGCCGATGTATGCGCCTTCACCGATACGGATAGGAGCGATCAGGGTGGTGTCACTGCCGATGAACGCTCGGCTTCCAATGATCGTCTTGTGCTTGTTCACGCCGTCGTAGTTGCAAGTGATAGTGCCTGCTCCGATGTTGGTACGCTCCCCGATCTCAGCATCGCCAAGATAGGTGAGGTGGTTGGCTTTTGCACCACGCGCGAGCTTTGTCTTCTTTGTCTCCACGAAATTCCCAACGTGTGCCTCGGGCCCGATTTCACTGCCCGGGCGAAGCCTGGAATATGGACCTATGATCGCGGCTTCTTCGATGCTGGAATCGTCTGCGATAGTCCCCTGGTTGATGCGAACGCCATTGCCGATGCGTATGTTTGTCAGCACGGAGTAGCTGCGAACCAGGCAGTCTTCGCCGATGTGGGTGTTGCCGAGTAACTGCACAAAGGGCTCAATCACGGTATCTGTGCCGATGGTTACGGTGGCATCGATGAGAACCGTTTCGGGCTTAAAGATGGTGACGCCGTTGTCCATCAACTCGCGTGTCTTGCGCGCACGCAGGATTGAATCGAGCTGTGCGAGCTCGTGGCGGGTGTTGACGCCGAGGACCTCGTTGGCGTGCGGCGTATGCAGAGCGAGGACCGGCTCCTGATCGCGTTGCAGGATGGCAGCGATCTCAGTCAAATAAAACTCACCATGCGGATTGTCGGTCGATAGCTGATCGATGCGGGAGAAGAGTTTTGCAACGTCGAAAGCGTAGATGCCGGAGTTGATTTCGCGAATCTCGTTCTGCTCGGGCGTAAGCTGCTTCTGCTCGACAATGGCTTCGACGCGATCGGTACTTGCACCCTTGACGATGCGCCGGAGGATGCGTCCGTAACCGAAAGGATCAGGCGGCTCGGCGGTGAGGATCGTCATTGCCGCGGAGTTTTCGATATGAAAATCGCGCACTGCTGCGATGGTGGTGGGCCGAATAAGCGGGACATCGCCGCTGAGCACGAGCACGTGATCATAACCGCCAAGCGCCTCGCAACACTGCATTAGTGCGTGCCCGGTGCCGCGTTGCTCGCGCTGTTCCACGAACTGCGTTCCGAGAGAAGCAATCTCGGCGCGTACCCGATCGGCTTCGTGGCCAATGATGCAGAAGATATCGGCGGGAGCAACAATGTTGCTGGCCGCGCGCACGACGTGGGTGAGCAACGGGAGTCCGGCGATACGGTGCAGCACCTTGGGTAGCTTTGACTTGAGGCGAGTACCTTTGCCGGCAGCGAGTATGGCGATTGCAAATCTTGGTTTCGGCATGCGTTGTTATTGTAAAACAGCGGGAGACTGTTCCGTCGTCTGGTAGTGCCACCAGGATGAATCCTGAGGTTAAGCCATTGATTCACACAGGGACGCACGAATGTGTGCCCGTGCGAAGATAGATACAGCGGCTTGAGCGCGCGGGGCAAATGGGGACGTTAACTTTTAATCGGGTATTCAAAGCATTCCAATATCGAGATTTCCGCTTGATGTGGTTCGGTGCCTGTATGTCGAGCGTAGGCACCTGGATGCAGATTGTGGCGCAGGGCTGGCTGATTTATCGCCTGAGTCACTCGGCTTTTTTGCTCGCGCTTGACCAGTTTCTCGGCGGCATTCCTATCTTTCTTTTCTCGCTGATTGGCGGGGTGGTGGCCGATCGCGCCGAGCGACGAAAAATTCTGCTTTTCTCCCAGTACGTGCAAATGTCGACGGCGACGCTGCTCACGGCTTTGGTAGCGACCGGACATATCCATGTGGCGTACATCCTATGTCTATCGTTTGTTTCCGGTCTGGCCCAGGCGTTTGGCGGGCCAGCGTATCAGGCGCTGATTCCCACGCTGGTGGAGCGAGAGGATATGCCAAACGCGATTGCGCTGAATTCGATTCAGTTCAACATGGCGGTGACGATTGGGCCTGCGCTGGCAGGCATTGCGTTGGCGAGGCTTGGGGAGAAGTGGTGCTTTGGGCTGAATGCGATATCGTTCCTCGCGCCTATTCTGTCGCTGCTGGCCATTTCGACACGATTCTTTCCGGAGACTACGACAGAGTCGATATTCGGCAGCCTGAAGGAGGGGATACGTTTCGTTCGAAAGCAAGAATCGATGGAGGCGCTGATTGTGCTGGCGTTCTGCATGACAACCTTGAGCATGCCGATGCGAACGTATATCCCTGTTTTCGTAAAAGATATTTTCCATCGGGGGCCAGAGGTTTACGGGAGCCTGCTTTCACTCATGGGACTCGGCTCAATATGCGGTTCGCTGATTGTGGCCGGGAGAGGCAATATATCGAATAAAGGGCGCGTTGCGCTCCTTATGCTTATCTGCCTGGGTGCGGGGATTGCGGGGTTCGCGCTGTCGCGCTCGCTGCCGTTCAGCTATGCCATGCTGGCCTTGGTGGGCGGTTCCATGATGGCGGTTTTTGCTACGGTGAATTCGCTGGTGCAGTTGATTACGACAAACGAAATGCGCGGTCGGGTGATGAGCGTGTACAACTGCGCGTTTCGTGGAGGGATGCCGATGGGGAATTTGCTGTCAGGGTGGCTGGTCCCGGTATTTACGGCACCGATTGTGCTGGGAGCAAACGGATTGTTGCTGATCCTGGTAGCTCTATACTTTCTGGTTGTGCAACGGAAGGTGGCTGCGCTTTGAGTTGAGGGATGTCCCATCAAGGCGCCGAAGACTAACTCTCGCGGCGAATACGGGCCGGCAGGTTGAGCAGGTCGAGAGAAATACGGTCAATAGCATGGCGAGCGAAATGGCTCGCGTCCAGGTAGTCGCCGAGGATTGGCGTGACTCCGAGGGCGCGAATTTGATCGAGATCGTTATGGAGCGGCTCGGCATTGTCCTCGGCATAACGGGCGAGCAACTCGTTGGGCACCGGAGCGTGGTTGAGCATGACGTAGTCGAAGACTTGGCACTTGGCGTGATCGAAGATGGCCTGTATATGCTGCGAGGCGGTGAGGCCCGTACTCTCGTTGGGCTGGGTCATCAGATTACAGATGTAAACGCGGACGGCCTTGGAATGGCAGATTGCTTCAGGAACTCCGCGAACGAGGATGTTGGGAATGCAACTGGTGAACAGCGATCCCGGCCCGATGCTAATGATATCGGCGTTGGAAATGGCGTCGAGCGCCTGGGGCAAGGGACGGGCGTTGGCGGGGACGAGTCGCAAGCGCGCGATACCACTGCGGCTGGCCGTGATTTTAGTTTCTCCACGGACGCGTTTGCCGTTATGCATCAGTGCATCCAACTGCACGTTGCTACTGGCGGATGAGGGGTAGATGTCGCCGCGGGTCTTTAGAATCGCGGAGCTGAGCTTTACGGCCAGCGAGAAGTCGCCGCAAACGTCGGCGAGGGCCGTGAGAAAGAGATTGCCGAAGCTGTGGCCGTCGAGGCCTCCGCCGCTGAAGCGATAGCGGAAAAGCAGGGAGAGCAGCTCTTCATCGTCGGAGAGCGCCGTCATGCAATTTCGGATGTCGCCCGGAGGCGGAACGCCAAGTTCCTGGCGCAGTCGTCCACTGGAGCCGCCATCATCGGTGACGGTCACAATGGCCGTGAGTCGCGAGACGAAAGGGCCAATTGGCGCGGGCGCAGAAGGTTCAACGGCGGAGAGGGAGATCACATGACGCTTCAATCCACGTAGCAGGGTGGACAGGCCCGTGCCTCCACCAATGGCGACGACTCGAAGACCTTCGATTGGACTCGTGATGGATTGCGGTATCGGCATCAATTTAGCCGGGATGGGAAGCGGAGGGGGCGCGCTTCCCGGCGGATCTATGCTCCGACACTGCCTTCCGGATAGAGCAGCTCGGTAAATCGGGGATCGTCAGCCATGTTCCGGAAATCCGAATCGTTGCGGGCCTGAAAGCGGTTGCCGGGATTTAGCCGGATTGCTTCGGCCAAGTGCTGGAGACTTTCGCTGGTGCGACCGGTTAGGCACTCAAGCACGGCGAGGCCGTACCAGATGAAGTCGAGTCCGGGCCGCTGGCTGGACAGGTTCTCAAGGTGCTCACGGGCGGTAACGAAGTCGCCGAGATTCATGAGAGAGACGGCGAAGTCGTAGTGCTCTTCGGGAGTGTTGAAGGTGTTCTGAATCCGATCCGATTGCTGGTTGCAAATGTTGATATGGACTTTGGCTCGATCTGCCAGCTCGCTTATACCCGATTCGATCACCTTCTCGAATAAGGACTTAGCTTTTTCAAACTTTTGGCTCTGCAGCAGCCGTAAACCCTGTTCGTAGCCCTGCAGAGTGTGAGCATAGCGCACCTGATGCTCATCCGGAGCGTTCTTGCGGGGTTCAGCCTTAGGTTTGGCAGAGGGGCTTTTCGGCTTGACTTCGAGTTTTTTGGTCATGGGCCCTTCCAGAAACATGGTTCTTTACACCCGTCCCGGATCGGTTAGAAGTACGGGGACGGGTAACTATCTAAGAATACAGCTTTATACCGTTTGCAGGGCACAGCGTCAACCTGAGAAGTATTTAGTGGCATTTGCGCAACCCCTGCTGGAGTTCAACGTCTGTATAGAATGAACATAGTTGGAGGACGTGAGATGGAAGAGAACCCGGTTCCTGGCCCGGAGATTGCACCGCGGCAAGTGAAGTCGAGCCAATTAGGCATGAGATGGCTGCGCGAAGTAGTGATCTCGCTGGGGATTTCAGTTTTCATCGTCGTATTCCTATACCAGCCTGTAAAGGTAGAGGGGACCAGCATGATGCCGGGATTGGCGGACCAGGAACGTATCTTCATCAACAAGTTTGCCTATCATCTGGGATCGGTTGAGCGGGGAGATGTGGTCGTGTTCCGCTATCCAGGCGATCCCAGCAAGAATTACATCAAGAGAATTGTGGGAGTGCCAGGAGACCGGATCGAGATTCGGCGCGGAGCCGTGTTTGTAAACGGCAACCGCCTGGTGGAGCCTTACCTGCCGGTCCAGTTTCAGGATCAACGTTCGATGAGCGAGACCATCGTGCCGGAGGCCAGCTACTTTGTGCTGGGCGATCACAGAAACCTGTCCAGCGATAGCCGCGACTTTGGGCCGGTGGAGCAGGCCGCAATATTTGGCAAAGCCGTTTTTGCATATTGGCCGAGCACCATGGTGGGGAAGTTACGTTAGCAGGAAAGAGCGAAGACAAGGAACGACAAGATGAGACTGGCAATTTTCGGTTCTACCGGGGGCACCGGGCTAGAACTGACAAGGCAGGCGCTGGAGAAGGGACACAGTGTTCGAGTGCTGGTTCGCAATCCCAATAAGATGCCGCTGACTAATGCCAATATGCGGATTGTGCTGGGCAGTGTGCTGGACCATGAGAGCGTGACGAAAACCGTGCTTGGAGCCGATGCGGTGCTTAGTTGCCTGGGGCAGCGTAACCTGTTGCGGAATACCCATGTAGTGTCGGTGGGAACTCGCCTGATCTCCGAGGTGATGAAGGAACAGGGAGTGCGGCGTCTGGTGGTGGAGTCCGCATTTGGCGCGGGCGAAAGTCTTGCGCTGACAACAGGGTTACAGAAACTAGTCTTCGCCACACTGCTGCTGGCGCCGTATGAAGACAAAAATCTGATGGAACCCGACGTGAAGAATAGCGGCCTGGAGTGGACGATTCTTCGCCCGACGATGCTGACCAATGGACCGCGAACGGGACGGTACTCAGTGACGGTCGGAAGGCGGCCTGAGACATCCAGAGTCTCAAGGGCGGACGTGGCGGCGGCGATGCTGCGCGCGGTGGAAGAACGGCTTTGGATTGGAGAAGCGCCGGCAGTGACGGGGAGCTAGACCAAAGCCGGGCTTCAAAATTTCAAGGTTGCAAGGTAGTAACAAAGGCAATGGCAAAGGCAGGGTAAGTTGCCGCGTATGCATATTATGCGCACGCGTGCATTGTTATGCATCGCGGGTATGAATTCCGGGGCTTGGGCTGCACGGGGGATTGAATAGCTGATATCATCTAGAAAATCCACTCCCTGAGGATGCGATGCAAGCTATCCTTGCGCTGGAAGACGGTAGAGTCTTTCGCGGCAAAGGCTACGGAGCGCGGCTCGAACGTACGGGCGAAGTAGTTTTTAATACATCCATTACCGGTTACCAGGAGATCTTCACCGACCCCTCCTATGCTGGGCAGATCGTTGTACTGACCAATCCCGAAATCGGTAATTACGGTACGAATCCCGACGACGACGAGGCAGGCAAGCCCTACATTGAGGGGCTGATCGTGCGCGAGTTTTCGCCCTACGCCTCCAATTACCGCTCGCACCAGGTGACGGACGAATACCTGGAGCGACACAAGGTTCCTGTGTTGTCGGACATCGACACACGCGCGCTGGTGCGTCACTTGCGCGACCGTGGCGTGATGCGCGGAGTGATCTCCACTTCTGAGACAGACGTAGACAAACTGGTTGCCATGGCCAAGGCCACTCCATCAATCGATGGGTTGGATCTGGCGAAGCAGGTCTGCACGAAAGAGGCATACCAGTGGACAAAGGGAGACGTAGAGGAACGCATCATCGCTGTGCCACACCCTTCCGTGCAGCAGATTTCAGTGGTGACGACGGAATCGGTGGGAGATCGCAACGCTCCGGCACGCAAGAAGGTAGTTGCCTTTGACTACGGTATCAAAAATAACATTCTGCGGCGGTTGGTGACTTCGGGCTGCGATGTGACGGTGGTTCCCGCTCAGACCTCGGCGGCAGATGTGATGAGTTTGCAGCCGGATGGAGTCTTCCTGTCTAACGGTCCGGGAGATCCTGACGCCGTGGTTTATGCGCAGAAGACGATACGTGAGATGGCGGGGCGCGTGCCGATATTCGGCATCTGCCTGGGACATCAATTGATCGGCCTGGCGCTCGAAGGCAAGACCTACAAATTGAAGTTTGGGCATCATGGCGGGAATCATCCGGTGAAGCAGTTGAAGACCGGAAAGATCGAAATCACGGCACACAACCACAACTATGCGGTCGATCCGGATTCGCTGAAACAGAGCGAAGTGGAATTGACACACGTGGATCTGAACGACGATACGTTGGAAGGGTTGCGGCATCGCACGTATCCGCTGTTCAGCGTTCAGTACCATCCCGAAGCTTCGCCTGGGCCGCATGATTCGCATTATCTGTTTGCGGATTTTGTGCAGATGATGAGTGAGTGGAGGAAGTAACCAATGCTCAGGAGTGGACGTTGAGGCGATTGGGAGTAGTTGCTTCCGTGCTGATAGTGCCGGTGCTGTGTGCGGCGCAGATGATGTCCTCGCACCCGCAAATCGGTGCAAACCCGCATGCGGGAATGGGTAGTGGTCACGGGACTACCCCTTCGAGTCGAACCGTTTTCGGAAAGCGATGCGGTATTGCCGATGTATCTCCCCAGAGCGCGGTCGTACTTTCGCACTCACCCGAGGGGAAGTGGTCGGTGCTCTCGGGAGATAAGCCTGGGGGGCCGAACGACAACGCTGTGGCAAGGGTTTGGCGGGAGTCCAACTGGATGGTCGATCTGCATGATGCGCCCGGCGATGGAAGGACGATTCACACTGGTCAGATGTGCTTCGATGCGAAGGGACAACTGACACACATGATCGACCGCTACATGGATACTCCGGGTTGCGGGTGCATGCGTTACACGTCGTTGAATGTTGATACGAACGGCAAAGTTCAGCAGGAGCAAAAGTTCGTGAAAGTGGATACGGGGGCTGAAATTGCGACTCCGGCTGCGGCGAAGGGATTCCCCGATGTGTTCGGGTACCGGAAGCTGGATCAGTTGCCTTTCTATTCGATCGTGAAGCAGTAAGAAATTGAGTTTGTAGCAGGCAATCATTGCAGATGAGAAAGCATACGTAAATGCCACGTCGCACAGATATTTCGAAGATTCTGATTCTTGGTTCCGGTCCGATTGTGATTGGACAGTCGGCAGAGTTTGACTACTCCGGCACACAGGCGTGCAAGGCGCTGAAGGCCGAAGGATTCGAGGTTGTGCTGGTGAACTCGAATCCCGCGACGATCATGACTGATCCGGAGATGGCAGACCGCACATACGTGGAGCCGCTGACGCGGCAGTACGTGGAAGAGATCATCCGGCAGGAAGTGGAACGCGGCGTCGGCAAAGGTATGGCTGTGTTGCCGACGGTGGGCGGGCAGACCGCTCTGAATCTGGCGGTGGAGTTGGCAGATGGCGGCGTGCTGGAGAAGTACGGCATCACGCTGATTGGCGCGCAACTGGAGGCGATCAAGAAGGCGGAGGACCGTCTGCTGTTCAAGGATGCGATGACGCGGATCGGGCTGGATGTGCCTCGCTCGGCGCTGGTCAACAACCTGAAGGACGGACTGGATTTCTCGACCAAACTTGGTTTTCCGGTGGTGCTGCGTCCGTCATTTACGCTGGGCGGATCGGGCGGCGGCATAGCGTTTAATCGCGAAGAACTGCTCGACTTGCTGGCGCGTGGGCTGGATCTTTCACCGGTTCACGAGGTGTTGATCGAAGAGAGCGTGCTGGGCTGGAAAGAGTACGAACTGGAAGTGATGCGCGATCTGGCGGACAACGTCATCATCGTGTGTTCGATTGAAAACTTCGACCCAATGGGCGTGCATACGGGAGACTCGATTACGGTGGCTCCTGCTCAGACCTTGAGCGACCGCGAGTATCAGCGAATGCGCGATTCCGCGATCAAGGTGATGCGCGAGATCGGCGTGGAGACCGGTGGATCGAATGTGCAGTTCGCGGTGAATCCGCTGACCGGACGCCAGATCGTGATCGAGATGAACCCTCGCGTCTCGCGTTCCTCGGCGTTGGCGTCGAAGGCGACCGGTTTCCCGATTGCAAAAATCGCGGCGCGTCTCGCGGTGGGTTATACGCTGGATGAAATCACGAACGACATCACGCAGAAGACTCCGGCTTGTTTTGAGCCCACGCTTGACTATGTCGTGGTGAAGATTCCGAAGTGGCAGTTTGAGAAGTTCCCGGGCGCGGATGAAAGTCTGGGGCCGCAGATGAAGTCGGTGGGCGAGGTGATGGCGATTGGCCGCACCTTCAAGGAATCGCTGCTGAAGGCCGTGAGATCGCTGGAGACGGGCAAGCGCCTGGAGTCTGAGGCAATCGAGCCGAAGATCATTACCAAACGGCTGGTGTCACCGCATCCTGAGCGCCTGCAGTATGTTCGCTATGCTCTGCGTCATGGCTGGAGCGTTCCGCACGTTGCGAAGTTGACGGCGATGGATCCGTGGTTCCTGTACCAGTTGAAGGAAATCGGCGATGAACTCAACAACTTGTCGGAGAAATCGCTGGAGACTGTTGCCTACGACGATTTGCGCGAGGCCAAGCGCAAGGGAATCAGCGATACGAGGCTGAGCGAGCTCTGGAACCTGCCGACGCGCGAGGGTGCGATCAGCGTGTACGAGAAGCGGCAGGAGATGTCGCTAACTCCGGTGTACAAGCGCGTGGATACCTGCGCCGCTGAGTTTGAGAGCTTTACGCCGTACATGTATTCGACCTTTGAAGATGAGGACGAAGCGCAGCCTACGGCGAAGAAGAAGGTCATTATCCTTGGCTCGGGGCCGAACCGCATTGGGCAGGGAATCGAGTTCGATTATTGCTGCTGCCACGCGGCGTTTGCTCTGCACGATGACGGCATTGAAACCATCATGGTGAACTGCAATCCCGAGACGGTTTCAACCGACTACGACACCAGCGACCGTCTGTACTTTGAACCGCTGACGTTTGAAGACGTCATGGCGATTTACAAGCACGAGTCCAAGGGAACCGAAGACATCGGCGTGATCGTGCAGTTTGGCGGACAGACTCCGCTGAACCTGGCCCTGCCGCTGAAACGGGCCGGTGTGAAGATCATCGGCACCTCGCCGGAGTCAATCGATCTTGCAGAGGACAGGAAGCGCTTTGAGGCACTCCTGAACGAACTGAACATTCCGCAGTCGCCGGGCGGTATGGCTACTTCGGTGGATGAGGCGCTGGCCGCGGCCGAGAAGGTTGGGTATCCGGTACTGGTGCGTCCTTCGTATGTGCTGGGTGGACGCGCCATGGTGATTGCCTATGACTCGAAGTCGGTGAAGGAATACATGGGGCAGGCGGTGGAGTATTCGCAGGACCGTCCAATCCTTGTGGATCATTTCCTGGAAGCCGCAACCGAAGTGGATGTGGACGCGTTGAGCGATGGCGAAGATGTGGTAATTGCCGGCATCATGGAACACATTGAAGAAGCCGGCATTCATTCCGGCGATTCGTCGTGCGTATTGCCAAGTGTCGATCTATCGACACAGGTGTTGGAGACGATCCGCGAATACACGTTCAACCTTGCGAAGGCCTTGAACGTCGTCGGACTGATGAACATTCAGTATGCAATTCAGCGCGAAAAGGTGTACGTCATCGAAGTGAATCCCAGAGCTTCGCGCACGGTTCCCTACGTGTCGAAGGCTACCGGCGTGCCATGTGCCAAAATTGCGGCACGGCTGATGACCGGTCGGAAACTGAAGGAGTTTTTGCCGGAGAACATTGCGCTGCGCAAGGATCTGGATACCGGGGATCACTTTTACGTGAAGTCTCCGGTGTTTCCGTGGAACAAGTTCCCCGGAGTGGATACCGTGCTGGGGCCGGAGATGCGCTCAACTGGCGAAGTGATGGGCGTGGCGGATAATTTCGGCGAGGCTTTTGCCAAGGCACAGTTGGCTGCTGGGCAGGCGCTTCCCGCAAAGGGCACGGTGTTTATCAGCGTGAACGAACGCGATAAGCCGTATGTTGCCGACGTCGCGCGCAAGTTCGTGGACATGGGCTTCAAACTGGTGGCGACGCATGGAACGGCAGAGGCACTGGAAGAGGCCGGGATGCGGGTGGAGCGGGTTTTCAAGGTGAAAGAGGGACGGCCAAATGTGGTCGATCTGATCAAGGGCGACCGGATCCAGTTGATCATCAATACCCCGCAGGCGCGTGGCGAGCCCTGGTTCGATGAAAAGGCGATTCGCCGCGCGGCCATTACGGCGCGCATCCCAACCATCACCACGTTATCAGCGGCGCGCGCAGTGGTAGAAGGCATTCCCGTGCTGCAGGCTGGCGTAATCAGCGTTTGCAATCTGCAAGAACTGCACGCGACGCACGACGCGGTGAAGCGCGATACGGTTGCAAAGGAGTAGCAGGATGGCCAGAAAGACACTGATCCTGATGCTGCTGTTGACATCAGCTTTGTGGTTGGCGGCGCAAGATTCACGTCAGCATCCCTCGTCCGTGGATGGGCTTACGCCGGTAACGCTTCCGAGCGGATTAGCGTATTGGGATTTGGCTATCGGCACCGGGAAAGCAGCGGCCAAGGGCAGCAGGGTGAAGGTCAATTACACCGGATGGCTGCTGGAAGAAGGCACGAAGTTCGACAGCTCCTATGACCGTAAGCAGCCATTGCAATTCACGCTAGGTGCGGGCGAGGTGATCAAGGGCTGGGAACTGGGCGTGGCGGGAATGAAGGTTGGAGGGAAACGCCAACTGAGGGTTCCACCAGAGCTGGCCTACGGATGGCGCGGACAGCCACCCGATATTCCGCGCAATGCTTTCCTGATTTTCGATGTGGAACTGGTGGATGTGAACTAGGGTAAAAAGTATAGAAGAAAGTGAAAGGCGTCCCGGAAGCCGGGGCGCCTTTTTTGGTGGGTGCGCCCGGCAGGGCGCGTCGCGCGTAAGCGCAACTGGAGTAGCTATGGCAGCTACTTCGGACGCTTGGGAATGCCAGTCCGCTACAGGCCCTGGTGGTGGGAACTGTTAGCCGAACAGCAATGGTGTCCGTCGTGAGGCGGAATCTGAAGGAAGCTGTCAGCAAAGCCGCAGCCCGACGAACAGGAACCGAATAGAGGCGGCTTCATCTCTCGATGGCTGGATCAGGCATAGCTGCGGTTGCTGTATGGCGCCGGAGAGGATGGATGGAAATGCTCTCCGGCTTGCCTGAAGATCGAATCGCCTGGGGTTACAGCGCAGCGGCACCCTCTTCCTGATTGCGGATGCGAATGGCCTGCTGCACTTTGTAGAGGAATATCTTGCCGTCACCGATCTGTCCGGTGGAGGCATTGGTGATGATGCATTCGACGACGGCTTCTACCATGTCGTCAGGCACTACGGATTCCAGTTTGATCTTGGGGAGCAGGGTGACGTCGTATTCACGTCCGCGATAGGTTTCGGTGTGTCCTTTTTGGCGTCCGTGTCCGCGTACTTCCGATATTGTCATTCCTTCCACGCCAAGAGTGCCAAGTGCTTCTCTGACGGAATCGAATTTGTTGGGCTGAATGATCGCTTCGACCTTGGTCATCTTTTTTCCCTCATGTTTCAAAAGTAGGATCAGTTGAGGAAGGCAGATCGAACCTGCCTTCCCGCAGACAGCGGGAGAAGCGGCCTAGGTTCTGACCGTCATGTTCCCTTTTTTGTCGACAGCCGTTCCTTGAGGCTCGGCACCGCTGGGTGTGCCGAGAGCCGAGATCACATACTCGGGATAAGCGTTGATGCCGTGTTCGTGGAGATCGAGTCCGTAGAGTTCGCCTTCGCGAGAGACACGCAAGGTTCCGGTTGCGTTCACCGCATACATAAGAGCCAAAGCCACTGAGAAGGTGGCAACGGTGACGATGAAACTACCCAACGCCTGCGCTCTTAGCAGTTGGAATCCGCCGCCGTAGAACAGCCCCTTCAGAGCAGTGGAGTTGTCAGCCGCCAGCGGTCCAGTGGAGCCATACTTGCCGCAGGCGAACAGGCCAAGCGAAAGAGTTCCCCAGATGCCGCAGAAGCCATGCACGGGAACCGCACCGATTGGATCGTCAATGCGGAGCCACTCCAGCAACTCGACTCCGGCGACGACGACTACGCCGGCGATGCCTCCCAGGAGGATGGCACCTGTGGGGCTGACCCAATAGCAGGGGCAGGTGATGGCAACGAGTCCGGCAAGGAAGCCGTTGACAGTGAAGCTGACGTCCCACTTCTTGCTGAGGACATAAGCGTAGGTCATGGCGGTGAGCCCGGCGGCGCAGGCGGCGAGGGTGGTGTTGGTGGCTACACGACCTATGCCTTCAAAGTCCATTGCCGACAGAGTGGAGCCGGGGTTGAAACCATACCAGCCGAACCACAGGAGCAATCCTCCGGAAGCGGCGATGGTGAGGTCGTGTGGCATCATGGGGCCGCCGCCGTCGCGCTTGAATCTGCGTCCGAGACGGGGACCAAGAACGATCGATCCTGCGAGGGCGATGAAGCCGCCGATGGTGTGGACCACCGTGGAGCCTGCGAAGTCATGGAAGCCGGTTCCCATCCACGGAAGGAAGTTGCCGTCGCTTCCCATGAGAGCCAGAAAGCCGTCCGGCCCCCAGGCCCAGTGGCCAATGATGGGGTAGATGAATCCGGAGACGCCCACGGAGTAGATCAAGTCGCCGACGAAGCCGGTACGTCCGATCATGGCGCCGGAGGTGATGGTGGAGCAAGTGTCCGCAAAGGCGAACTGGAAGAGCCAGAATGCCAGGAAGGAGACGCCGGAAGTTTCATAGGTTGCCGGGATTCCCTGGAGGAAGAACCAGTGGTATCCGATGAACCCGTTGCCGTGGCTGAACATGAATGCGAAGCCGAAGGCGTAGAAGAGCAGGCCGCACAAGCAGGTGTCCACGATGCATTCCATCAGAACGTTGACGGTCTCTCGCGAGCGACAGAATCCAGCCTCAAGCATGGTGAAGCCGACCTGCATGCCGAAGACAAGGAATGCCGCGATCAGCGTCCAGACAGTGTTGATCGGGTTGACGATGTCGGCAGCCTTCACGACGGTCTCAGCAGCGAGGGCATTGGTAAAGAAGAGCCCGGACACTACCGTGATGAACATCAGCACGATGCCAACGCCCATTGCTTTTCCGGCAAACAGAGTCAGCCCGTAATGTCGCCATTCGGAATCCTTGAGCCGGGAGGCCAAGCGCGAAAACTTCTGCGCGAAAGATAAGTTGTCCCGCCCAAACGAGTTCTTTTTCGCTTTATGCATTTCAACGTTCTTCAAAGTCGTTATACCTGCCATCCGTATCTCCTGGGTATTAGTCTGCTTTGTTTATCATCTGCGGCGCTAAAGGCTCGAACGGCTTGGTTAAGCCGCCCAGAATTTCTGGTTACTTGGTTTCACTCGGCTCAAGTACAAAGAC
>DATLJC010000064.1:0-94155 GCA_035539055.1 Saccharimonadales bacterium (SeqCode)
CCTCTCTGGCAGAAACGCTATTACGACCGCAACATCCGCGACTACTCCGAGTTCATGGAAAAGCTCCGCTACATCCATCGCAACCCTGTCAAAAGGGGGCTGTGCGAACGACCCCAGGACTACCGCTGGAGCAGTTTTCTCCACTACGCCACGTCCGCTCCCGGACTTGTCGAAATCGAGTCCAAATGGACCTCCGATCGCCGCGCCGGACGGGAACCTCGAGTGTTTACACCCCTTAACAACTCGCAACTCCCCTCCTGATATCATTACCAGTTTGCTGAATCACGTCAGGAGTTATTCATGAAACGTCGCATCCTTGCCCTCGTGGCATTGCTTTGCAGTCTCGCCGTTTTCTCCGCTGCCGATGAAGGCATGTGGCTCTTCAACAAGGCACCCAAGGACCAGATCAAGAAGGATCACAATTTCACCGTCACCCAGCCTTGGCTTGATCACCTCCGCCTCGGTTCAGTACGCTTTAATAACGGTGGCTCCGGCTCCTTCGTCTCCGAAGACGGACTCGCCTTCACCAACCATCACGTCGGACGCGTCTGTCTTCAGCAGCTCTCCACCGAGAAGAAGGACTACATCAAGGACGGCTTCTACGCCAGGACCCAAGCCGACGAAGGCAAGTGTCCCGACCTCGAACTCAACGTCCTCGTCGACATCCAGGATGTAACCGCCGATGTGCAGGGCGCCGCCACCTCCGGCATGACCGATGCCGAAGGCGCGCAGGCACAGCGCCAGAAGATGTCCGCCATCGAGAAGGAGTGCTCCGAGAAGAGCGGCCTGCGTTGCGACATCGTCACGCTCTACGCCGGCGGCATGTACAACCTCTACAAGTATAAGAAATACACCGATGTGCGCGTCGTCTTCGCCCCTGAAGCGCAGATGGCCTTCTTCGGCGGCGATCACGACAACTTCGAGTACCCGCGCTACGATCTCGATATCACGTATTTCCGTGTGTATGAGAACAATAAGCCCGTCCACCTCACCAACTATCTGAAGTGGTCTGCCACCGGAACCAAAGCTGGCGATCTGGTCTTTGTCTCCGGACATCCCGGCGGAACCGAGCGCCTGCTCACCATGGCCGAACTCAACTACCTCAAGGACGTTCAGACCGCCTACGTTATCGACCTGCTCACCCGCCGCGACAAAGTTCTCCACGACTTCGCCGCGAAGTCCGCCGAAAACGCCCGCGTCGCCGGTGACGATATCTTCGGGGTCGAGAACTCGCTCAAGGCCTACAAGGGCCGCCGCGGCGGACTCGAAGACAAAGAACTGATGGACAAGAAAGCCGCCGACGAACAGAAATTGCGCGCCGCCGTCAACGCCGATCCCAAGCTCAAGGCCGCCTACGGCACTGCATGGGACGAAGTTGCCAAAGCCGTCGAAGTCCGCAAGCAGCTCTTCTTCCCTTATACCTTCATTGAGCGTGCCGGAGGTTTCAATGCCCAGATGACGCAGTTCGCCCGCGTTCTCGTCCGCGTAACCGCCGAAAAGCAGAAACCCAATCCGCAGCGCCTCCGCGAATTCAGCGAAGCCCGTCTGCCCTCACTCGAACAGCAGTTGTTCTCCACCGCTCCCGTCTATCGCACGCTCGACGTTGCCACCCTCACCGAGTCGCTTACGCTCATGCAGGAGAAACTCGGCGCAGACGATCCGACCGTGAAACGCGCTCTCAACGGCAAGACCCCTGCCGAAGCCGCCCAAGCCTACATCGACGGCAGCAAGCTCGACGATCCCGCCCTTCGCAAACAGCTCTACCAGGGCGGAGCCGAAGCCGTTGCCGCCTGCACCGATCCTCTCATCGTGCTCATGCGCGACATCGATCCCCGTGCCCGCGAAATCCGTAAACAGTGGGACGACAAAGTCGATGCCGTCGTTCGCCAGAACTCCACCAGAATCGCCAAGGCCCGCTTTGCCGTGCAGGGCGCCAACAGCTATCCCGACGCCACCTTCACCCTGCGCCTCAGCTACGGCACCATCAAGGGCTACCAGGAAAATGGCAAGCAGATCGCTCCCTACACCAACATCGGCGGAGCCTTTGAACACGCCACCGCCAACGGTAACAAGGGCGACTTCGAATTGCCTAAGACCTGGGACGCAGCCAAGAGCAAGCTCGATCTAAAGACTCCTCTCAACTTCGTCCACACCTCTGACATCATCGGCGGCAACTCCGGTTCACCCACCGTTGACAAGAAAGGTGAAGTCGTCGGCATCATCTTCGACGGCAACATTCAATCGTTGCCGTGGGACTTTGCCTACGACGATCGCGAAGGTCGCGCCGTCTCGGTTGACTCGCGAGCCATCCTCGAATCGATTCGCAAAATCTACAACGCGAATCCTCTCGCCGACGAACTCGTAAGCGGCCACCAGCCGAAAGCTGCCGCCGCGAAATAGTAGTCGTCAACTTTTAACGAGAGCCGCCTGGAGATTTTTCAGGCGGCTTCTTCTTTTAACCTTCGCCTCTCCGAAATCTCGGGTGCCTCACCTTCGGCGCGCGGTTTCTTGCGCGGCTAAGGTGGGAATCATAAATGTCCACCCCCCAGTTTTCGAACGATTTACCTCTTCGCCAATAGCTTTCCCCAACAGTATTGCCTTCGAGGTCAATCCCTGGACCGCCTGCATAACGATTGCTCAATCGGTAACCTGGTGCCATGGAAAGGATTGTCAGAACAGTTAATCCTTCCCCTTGCTCTCGGCTACAATCAAGAGCGAGCCGCTTTATGATTCGCACCTACTTCCATGTCGATATGGACGCTTTTTTCGTCTCAGTCGAGGAGCTTTACGATCCTTCGCTGAAGGGCAAACCCGTCGTCGTCGGCGGGCGCGCCGATCAGCGAGGTGTTGTCGCAGCCGCGTCCTATGCGGCTCGCAAGTACGGAGTACACTCGGCGCTACCACTGCGCGAAGCCGCCCGCCTCTGCCCTCACGCCATATTTCTTGAAGGCCACCCCGAGCGTTACCGTGAATCCTCCGCTGCCGTGCGCCGCGTCCTCCTGCAGTTCACTCCCATAGTCGAAATGGCTTCCATCGACGAAGCCTACCTCGACATGACCGGTACCGAGCGTCTCCACGGACCATCGATGAAGTCCGCGGATTTACTGCACCAAACGATGAAGCGTGAAACGCAGCTCAACTGCTCCGTCGGCATCGCCACCGCCCGCGTCGTCGCCAAAGTCGCCAGCGATCAGGCCAAACCCAATGGCGTTCTCCAGATTCTCCCTGGCCTCGAAGCCAGCTTTCTTGCGCCACTCGACGTGCGCCGCTTGCCCGGCATTGGCAAGGTCACCGAAGAAAGACTGCGCACCTACGGAGTGCGCACCATTGGCGATCTCGCCGCGCTCAATGAATCCGCGCTCGGCAGAAAGATTGGCGAAGGCCTCGCCGCGCTGATTGAAAAAGCGCGAGGCCACGACGCCGGCGGATGGTATGACCAGGAGGTCGGCGCCAACGACGAACCGAAGTCGATCAGTCACGAGCACACCTTCAATCGCGATGAGCGCGACTCATCAGCGTTGGAGTCAATGCTGGCGCGGCTCACCGAGATGGTCTGCCGCCGCCTTCGCGAGCATCAACTGCACGCGCGCAAGGTGCAGATCAAACTGCGCTACTCGGACTTCACCACCTACACACGCGGCCGCACTCTCGAACGCCCCACGCAACTCGACTCGGAGGTGCTGGACATCGCGCGTGAGTTGTTCCATGCAAATTGGGAGAAGGGTCGCACCGTGCGGCTCATCGGCGTGCAGACGAACTCGCTCGAACAGGGCAGCGGGCAAATGGACTTGCTCTCCAGCGTGCAGGAGACGCGAATGAAAAGCGCGATGAGCGCCGTGGATGCTCTGCGCGACCGCTTCGGAGAAACGGCTGTTTCACTGGCGAGTGGAATGGGGGCAAGATTCCGAGAGCGCACTCACGACAATCCCGCTGCACTCCCCGGCAAAGAGCCACCCGCAAAACGCAAGCTGTCCGAGTAGTCCCGTGTCTCTATCGTCGAGTGCAGTTTTGCTGAATGATTTCATTGCTCCATCGGGATGCTTCCCGGCAGCACTTCTGCTGCTGAATCATTATGGGGAGGAGCGCTGAATACGCGGGCAGGTAGAATGTACGCATGATTCTGCGAAGCGACAATGTGGATCTTTTTTACGAACTGAGGGGCGAAGGGCCGGAAGTTGTGCTGCTGCACCCATTTCCCTCGGATCATAACTTCTGGTTTCCAATGGCTCAACATCTGGAGTCGCGCTTTCGGCTAGTGCTTCCAGATCTGCGCGGATTGGGCCGCTCCGGCCTCAGTGAGAGCGCGACTACAATGGCGAAGCTTGCCGACGATGTGCTGCGCCTGTGCGACGAGTTAAAGATCGGACGTGCTGTGTTCGTCGGTTGTTCGGTAGGAGGCTATACGCTCTTTGAGTTCTGGCGACGCTCTCGTGATCGCGTGAAAGCTCTGATTCTCATGGACACCAAGGCTGGTGCGGATAGTGAGGAGGGCCGCACGGGACGGCTGAAGAATGCAGAAGAAACTCTGCAGAAGGGGCCGAGCTGGGCTATCGAGCAGATCATGCCCAAGCTGTTGGCTCCGGTGACGATGAACTCACGATTGGATGTGGTGGAAGCTGCGAAGAAAACCATGTCCCAATCAGGGGCGCAGGGGATGGCGTCACTGCAACGCGGCATGGCCGTGCGTTCTGATAGCACAGAGCTTCTGGCGCAGATCGATGTTCCGACACTGGTTTTAGGCGGAGAAGACGACATGGCTACTCCAGTGAGTGAGCTGGAACGGATCGCGCGTGGAATCCGCGGAGCAGAGCTGAAGATCGTAAGCAAGGCTGGCCACTTTGCCGCTTTCGAACAGCCGGCTGATGTTGGCCGCATCGTCCGAGAATTTCTGGAGAAGAATGGTCGCTGAACGAGCGTCCATGCTTCAGTCCGCAAAAGGTCGGGTTCGCGCTGCCCAGCAAATCACGGACTACTTGCTTGCAGTGATTGTTTCTTCGCGAAGATGATCGAGCATTTTTCGGGCAGAGTCGGAAGCTTGGCCGGTAGGTTGCCGCGCAAGGTACATCTCGATTTCTTGGGTTGCGCGGCGCACGTCGGTAAGTCCGACCAGTGCGTAGCCGCGTATCAGATGCAGTTCAGGCGTTTCCTTTTTTGCTCCGCCTTGTAATTTCGACGCGCGCTCCGTGTCCTGCAGAGCAGTGGCGTACTGTCTCTTTCCAATGTTTGCGCGGGCAAGTTCGAAGTACGTTTGCCAGACGGCGGTGGTAAGCCGCTCAACTTGGCCCAGGATAATAAGTGATTCGTCGAATCGTCCTGCTGAGTTAAACTCAGAAGCCAGGGCAATGTAGGACAGTGGATAGTTGGAATCGTATTGGATGGCCTGCTGGAAATTGGCAATCGCTTCCACGTGTTTACCGTTGTCCGATTCGAGCACTCCTTTCAACGTGAGGGCTTCGGCGAACTTCGGACACACGGCGAGGGCCTCATTCACTTTTTCAGTAGCCTGATCGAGTTTGCCGTGCGCCAAGGCTTGGGCTGCCTTCACATACAATGAGCGCGCTTTGCCTGGAATCTTGTACTGCGAAACAGAAACCGTGGACCCACCATTGACTCTGACTTCGGCGGGCGACTTATTTGGCAAACGAAGTTCCACGGTAGAAGCGTGTGCCATGGAGTCGATTCGCACTCGTTCGCGCGACTCTGAGATTCCGGAGCTTGCCGTGATTTCATAATCGCCGGGCAAAATGTTGTAGAGTGCAAAGGAGCCACCGGCGTCCGAGTGTGCCGTAACAGTCTGGTTTCCTCGCGCAGTGTCGCGGAGCTCTATTCTTGCATCCTGAACGACGCGGCCGTCCATTGTACGCACAGTTCCGGAGATATTGGCCAGACTTGCGCCCTCTGCAAGTGAAGGATCACCCGGTTGAGAGGAGGGGTGCATGTCGCGTTGCGGATCGGATCGACGCTGCGCATCGGAGGAAACGGACATGCACACTGTTGCGAGGAAGAGAGACGCTACGACCATGCGATTAGACTTCATAGTTCGTCCTTGAACGGTCAATTGTTAAAGAGTGGCGGGAGTAAAAGGCTGAACCCTTCAATCGCCGTTAAATTGCACGGTGAGCATTGGAGAAGGCGCTCGCAAAAATAGTTGGCTCGTGTCAAGGACGGAGCAGGATTTATATTTTGTTAAGTGTAGGCAACCTGGCGACCATTTTCTAAGCTTACTTAGAACGGTTTCACGGAAGATATATCCCGCGGGAGCGAGGAAAAGAAGAATCGATGGCGGGCTGAAAAGCTTGAGGCCACACGGGAGACTTGGACATTGCTGGGGTCCTTCGCCTTCGGCTCAGGATGACCCTCTCAGCAGATGGCAGACACATCTACTTTGGAACCGCTCTAAACGGAAAAGGACACGTTCATGGATGTAAAAGTTGGGGCAGCAACGCAGATTCACGGCAGCGTGCGAACCGCCGGAGACAAGTCGGTTTCACATCGTTACGCAATGCTTGCAGGGATTGCCGAAGGCACTTCGGAATTCGAAAATTTCTCAAGTTCGGCTGATTGCGCAAGCACGCTGGGATGCATGGAAGCCTTGGGGGCGCGGGTGCGCCGCGAAGGTAATCGCGTCGAGGTCGATGGAGTGGGCGGCGATTTGAGGTCTCCGTCGCGCGAACTCGACTGCGGTAATAGCGGTTCAACCATGCGCATGCTGAGCGGCGTCATTGCGGCGCAACCGTTCGAGAGTGTGATGACCGGAGATGCATCCCTGAGCAAGCGTCCCATGCGCCGTGTAATTGATCCGCTGCAGAGGATGGGCGCAAGGGTTGATTCGCGTGACGGTTGTGCTCCGTTAAAAATCCATGGCGCCAAGCTGAAGGCCATTTCTTATGAATCCCCAGTGCCAAGTGCACAGGTCAAGAGCTGCGTGTTGCTGGCAGGGTTATTCGCTGACGGCGAAACCTCCGTGATCGAAAAAGTGCGGACGCGTGATCACACGGAGCTGGCGCTGAAAGCGTTCGGTGTCGAAGTGCGGCGGGATGGCGATCGGGTCAGCGTCCGCGGAGGGCAGAAACTGCACTCAGTAAAAGCATACGTGCCAGGAGACCTGTCTTCGGTGACTTTCTTCCTGTGTGCTGCCGCGTTGTTTCCAGGATCGAATCTTGTAGTTGATTCCGTGTTGCTGAATCCGACCCGCTCAGTGGTGCTGGATGTGCTCGCGGGCATGGGAGTGAAGGTCAGTTTTATCAGCGTTGAGGATCAATACGGCGAGTTGATTGGAACCATGCAGGCCGAGGGCGGCGTGTTCACGGGAGGAGTGATCCGGGGAGCCCAAAGCGCGGCATTGATCGATGAACTGCCGGCGATTGCAGCAGTGGCTCCGTACAGCGCGAATGGAATAGAGATTCGCGACGCTGCGGAATTACGCGTCAAGGAAAGCGATCGCATTGATGCAGTGGTCCGCAATCTGCGCGCGATGGGGGCGGAGATCGAGGAATTCCCGGATGGGATGTGGATTCCAGGCGGGCAGAAGCTCCATGGCGCAAGGATCGAGAGCTTCGACGATCATCGAATTGCGATGGCATTTGCGGTCGCGGCGTTGCGTGCCGATGGCGAGACCACGATAGGTGGCGCAGAGGCCGTTGCGGTGTCATTCCCCGAATTCTTCGAGGCCTTGAGCAAGATTACAAAGTGAAGCAGAGCAGTGGGTTCGTGGGTGAGACGGATTTAAGAAAACAAGAAAGTTCGATATAGGGCTTGCAGCCCACCCCTGATAAGCTTCGACCATCCTACCGATCAGCATGCTGCCTATAGGGAATTGGGCCGGGAAGTTTTCCGGCAGGGCGGGATGGATAGATCAGGGGGAAGAATGATGAGACGCAAGCTTTTGGGATTGGCTTTGGCGGTGTGCGCTTTAGCACCCGTGTCATTTGCACAGAGAGTCAGTAGCGGCCCGACTTACGACCATGGTGAGGTCGGAGCATTTCTGAACTACACACGCTTACATAATGCGGACGACACCAATTTCTTCGGCATCGGGGGAAGGGTTGGATTCAACGTGCATCCAAACGTTTCGCTGGAGGCAGAAGGTGCGTACGATTTTCAGCGGAATGTGGACACGCAGGTGAGCTTCACAAACGGTACGTTTAGCAGCGAGCGCAGCAAGTTGCGCATGGCTCACTTCATGTTCGGCCCTAAATTCACGGTCGGCACGTCGAGTCCGGTTCGTGTTTTTGTCACTGCCAAGGGTGGATTGCTGAATTTTTCAACCGATAGGAACTTTGGTAGCCAGGTAACGAACAACATTCGCTTCGGAGACACGAACGGAGTGTTCTATCCTGCCGGGGGAATCGAATTCTTCGCGGGGTGGTTTGGAGCTCGCTTTGAAGCAGGCGATGAGATGTATTTCGATCACGGAGCGAATCATAATCTGCGCGTGACCGCAGGACCAACGATTCGTTTCTAAGTAATCTGCTTCTGGTTATGTAGTAGCAACTTAAGACGAAAGAGCGGCAGTAAATCTGGCACCTCCCGGTGGAAGTGCCAGATTACTAAGTTAAGTTTTAAGTTTGATGAAATACAGTTCTGTCACTGCATGCCAATATTCTTTGGCGAGGCGGGCGCGTCGAGTTCGAAGATCAGTTCGGTTCCAGCAGGCAAAGTCAGATCGCGATGCTTGACTACGATGTGCCCGGCAGCGACGATCACCCCGCTTGCGGTACCTATCAGCAGTCCCTCCGGACCCGCAATGATCCCACCCGCGACCGCGCCCACGCCGGCCAGTGCGCCGGTTTCTATCTTGTTAAGCGGATTGGGTGAGGCCCCCCGAACGTTCCCTTCCTGATCCACGTCAAGTTCATGCGGGGTGGCTGTATCGACTACCGAGGCTGTGAAATTGAGTTCTTCGCCATCAGGCATATGCGCACTGAGGGCCTTGATTGTAATGGAGGGCTTGCCGGAGAATCGTCTGGCTCCATGCGCTTGTACCACCCGGCAGTTCACGGTTGAACCGGTGGGGAGAATGATGCGTCCATCGACCTGCACTGGCGCTGTCAGCGTGGCGGAGAGTTGCTCGCCTATCCTGGCGTTGACGGTTGAGACACTGCTATTTAACTTAAGCCGCAGGACGGTGGCGACCGGGAGCAAGGGGTGCTCCACAGTTGCGCGGAGATGCAGATCTGGCTGATCCCTCGGAGTGGCTGAGAGAGGCTCTGGTTGCATCCTGGCCGTCTGAGTTTCTCCCGCCAGGGAGGGATCGGAGGCGACGAACGATGGTGCGGGAGCCTGTGCGAAGGCGGCGGTGGTTAGCATCATCAGACAGAGCAGTCGGGGGAAACTGGTCATTTTGCGAACTCCTGGGCAGCAGAAATAAACCCAAGCTTGAGACTAGAGCGACCTCGTTCCTGGCGCAACAGGACTGTACCAAGGCAGTTAAGGATTACGGTTCTATTAACGAATTTCGCAAGATGAAGAAGGAGAGGGAGGCCGGTGTTGTGCGCTCAATCGGCGGGAGGCCGGTAGGGAAGTACTCGCTGAGTAGCATATAATTCTCTAGGTTTGGCGAACTATCTCAATCTCGCCTATTCATCCAGAGGTCGCCGGTACGTAAGGCATTCGGCGCCCAATCGCATTTATCTTCCCTAACAAAAGAGGAATCTATGACAGAGATTGATCTGGTACATGCGCGCGAAGTCCTTGATTCACGTGGTAACCCTACGGTGGAAGCTGAAGTAACGCTGAGCAGCGGCGCCAAAGGGCGTGCCATCGTCCCGAGCGGTGCTTCGACGGGCGAACATGAAGCGGTAGAGTTGCGGGACGGTGATAAGTCACGCTATCTCGGCAAGGGTGTGCTGAAAGCGGTAGAAAATGTCAATTCCGTCATCGGCCCCCATATCGAAGGACTGGATGCCTCGCGCCAGAGCGATCTGGATGCCGAGATGATCGAGTTGGACGGTACCGAGAACAAAGAGAAGCTCGGAGCGAACGCGATTTTGGCGGTCAGCATGGCGGCAGCACGCGCAGTGGCCGATCACTATGACATTCCTCTGTATCGCTATCTCGGCGGCGTGAACGCGTCGATCTTGCCCGTACCCATGATGAACATCATCAATGGCGGCGCGCACGCGGATTCCAACGTGGACTTCCAGGAATTTATGGCGATGCCGGTGGGCGCTCCCTCATTCTCCGAAGCGCTGCGCTGGGGAGCTGAAACCTTCCATGCGCTGAAGAACGTTTTGAAGAAGAGAGGCTACAACACCGCGGTAGGCGATGAAGGCGGATTTGCGCCATCGTTGAAGTCCAACGATGAAGCTATCGAAGTGATACTCGAAGCGATCACGCAGGCCGGGTACAAACCGGGCAATGATATTGCAATCGCGCTGGATCCGGCGTCGAGCGAATTCTTCGAAAACGGCAAGTACGTTTTCAAGAAGAGTGACAAGTCGGTGAAGACCTCGGAACAGATGGTGAAATTCTACGCCGATTGGGCGCGGCAATATCCAATCGTCTCGCTGGAAGACGGTCTGGCCGAAGACGATTGGGATGGCTGGAAGCTGCTGACGGATGAATTGGGTAGCAAGATCCAGTTGGTCGGCGACGATCTGTTTGTGACCAACACGGCACGCCTGGCGCGGGGTATCGATACCGGTGTAGCCAACTCGATTCTGATTAAGGTGAATCAGATTGGCACGATAACGGAAACTCTGGAAGCGATTGAGATGGCACGCCGCAATGGTTACACGGCTGTCATGTCGCATCGCTCAGGCGAGACCGAAGATACGTTCATCGCCGACCTTGCGGTTGCCACCGGCACCGGTCAGATCAAGACCGGCTCTGCCAGCCGCACCGACCGCGTTGCCAAGTACAACCAGTTGATGCGAATTGAGGAGGAGCTCGGAGCTGGCGCAAATTTCCTCGGCCTCGGGGCCATCAACTACGGTGGCGACCTGCTGGAAACCGCAGGCGACCAGGAGTAAACCTATTCCGGACTCGCTGCGCGATACGGCGGGTCCGGACATCTTTTGCCGATTGCCTTTACCGGATGATGTTTCTCTGCAACGTGAACTTTTAGGAGAAGGTTGATGGTTCGCCGAATTGGATTTGTGACCTTGCTGTTCACAATGATGTGTGGCGCCGGATGGGCGCAGACCGTAGCGCTGGACAGTACTCCGCCGTCGCGCGCGCAAGTGTTGAAGCTGATGTCGTCGATGGGCGTTCAGGAGAGCGTTGACGCTTCTCTAAAGAGCACGCAACTGAAAGTGAAACTCGCAGCTCGCAATTCATTTCAGAAGAAGAATCCAGACGCGGATGCAGCGACTTTGAAAAAGCTGGACGCGGTTTTCGACTCCACTCCTCTGTTCACATTCGAATCAATTTCAGAGACGTTGATTCCCGTGTACCAGAAAAATTTGAATGCCTCGGACGTGCAGGCCGGAATTGACTTCTACACTTCGGAGGCCGGAAAGCGGCTGCTTGAGAAAGTTCCGGTGATCATTCGCGAATCGAACGAGAGCGGCGGTCAACTGGTGCAGAAGAAGCTGAAGGCATATAGCGAGGAGCTTGAGAGCAAGTTGGAAAATTTCCAGGCGGAAGTGGAAAAAGAGAAAACGCCGGTGTCGGGAAAGTCAAAGACTGCTGCGGACGATAAATCAACGACCAAGGACAACACGTCCAAGTAGCGCCCTTATTGCGCACGCTTTTTACGGGAGTGTTCGAACGACTATGGCTCGACCTAAACCGCTGGTGCTGATCATCCTGGATGGATGGGGCTATGCTCCTCCATCGAAAACAAATGCAATTTCGCTGGCCCGCAAACCAACCTATGACAAGCTGTTGCGCGAGTTTCCAAACACGCTGGTACACACCAGCGGGCGTTTCGTCGGCTTGCCGACCGGACAGATGGGCAACAGCGAGGTTGGACATCTCAATATCGGCGCCGGACGCGTGGTGTACATGGACATAACGCGGCTCGATCTGATGATCGAGAACGGCGAGTTGTTCAAGCATCCGCTGCTGCTGGAGGCGATGAAGCAGGCGCAGGTGAATGGCCGCCGGTTACACTTCATCGGGCTGCTCAGCGATGGTGGTGTGCACTCACATCAGAATCATCTCTACGCTCTGTTGCAGATGGCAAAGCAGAACGGTGTGGAGCGCGCGTTCGTTCATGCGTTCCTCGACGGGCGTGACACTCCGCCGGATTCAGGCGCGGCATATCTTGAAAAGTTGCAGCAGAAGATGCGCGAGTATGGCATCGGTAAGATTGCCAGCGTAAGCGGCCGCTACTATGCGATGGATCGCGACAAAAAGTGGGAGCGCGAGCGTAAGGCCTTCGACGCGATGGTGCTTGGGAAGGCCGAGGGCGGTGCAACAAAAGATCCGGTAATGGCGGTGAAGGAGTCCTACAATCGCGGCGTGAATGACGAGTTCGTCGTGCCGTTCGTGTGCGTCGATTCGCTGAATCAGCCAGTGGGAACAATCCGTGACGAAGATGTCATCATCAATTTCAATTTCCGGGCGGATCGCGCACGGCAGATCACACAAGTGCTGACGCGCGAGAGCGGTGTCACGCCACAGGCTGGTCACGACCTGCCGGATGCGGACCGGCTCGAGGCCGAGATTCCCGCGCGTGAGCTGCCGAAAAGTCTGCACTATCTCTGCATGACGGAGTACGACATTCGTTTCAAATTGCCTACGGTGATTACGCCGGAGCGGCTGAACAATATTCTGGCGAATGTCATGGCTACACAGAACATGCGTAATTTGCGCGTGGCCGAGACGGAGAAATACGCGCACGTTACATTCTTCTTCAATGGTGGCGTAGAGAAGCCATTTCCCGGTGAAGACCGCGTGTTGGTGCAGTCTCCGAAAGTTGCTACCTACGATCTGATGCCGCAGATGAGCGCTGCCGAGGTAACCCGGCAAGTAGTCAAGAATATCGAAGACAACACCTTCGACGTAATGGTGGTCAACTTCGCCAATGCTGACATGGTGGGGCATTCAGGCAGGATCGAGCCAACGGTGAAAGCCGTGGAAACTGTCGATGCGGGACTCAGCGAAATCTACGCGGCGGTGAAGCGTTGCGGCGGAGTGATGCTGGTGACCGCCGATCACGGAAATGCCGAAGAGATGGTCGATCCCGCGACCGGCGGACCGTTGACATCGCACACAACGAACCCCGTCCCGTTTATCTATGTTGCCGAGGCAGCGAACCAGTTCACGCTGCGTCCGGACGGAGCGCTGCAGGACATCTCACCGACCGTGCTGGGAATTCTCGGCGTGCCGCAGCCGGCTGAAATGACGGGCCGCGATATACGCGTAAAGAAGCAGTAACAAAGCTCTGAAAGAAGATGTGGCCACGGTGCATCATGCCGTGGCCACATCTGTTAGAAAGAAGACGTCACGGACGGAACTCATTTTTTCCGGAAAACGTATCTGCTAAAGCCGTTCGCCAGTTGGGAGTAGAATCGGCTGGCTGCAATAAAGAATCCTCGAACCACGTGGAGTGCTTATGCCGAAAACATTCAGCCGGATAGGGTGCTTGATGCTGTTAGCGGTCGGCGCATCCTTTGCTCAGTTGCCAGCAGATAACCTGAATGCGCCGCAGCTGGACCGCTTCGATTCGTCACTGCTGGATAAGGCGAAGGACCCCTGTGTTGACTTCTATCAGTACAGCTGCTCAAAGTGGCAGGCGGCTCATCCGATTCCGAGCGACTTGCCAATAGTTTCGACGGGAACTCCGCTTTATCTGTGGAATCAGACGATTCTGCGCGAGACGCTTGAGAAGGCCGCCGCGAATCCCTCCGCCAAAGGTACAGAGCAGTTGGTGGGCGATTACTGGAAGAGCTGCATGGATCAGAACCTTCGCGCTGCTAAGGGAAAGCAGTGGTTGGCCGATGCGTTGAAGCCCGTTGATGCGCTGAAGAATAAGCAGGAACTTCCCAAGCTGCTGGCGAGCCTCCAGCGGGGACTGATACCGGCTTGGGAAGGCAACGACAACCAGACGAGCACCGCGCTCATCGGATTTGGTCCAACACAGGATCTGGAAGACTCATCGAAGATGGTTGCCGGATTTGATCAGGCCGGGTTGTCGCTGCCTTCCCGCGACTACTACCTGGGCGATGATGAGAACTCAAAGAAGGTACGCGAGGCGTACAAGAAACACCTGGTCCGGATGTTCCAACTCGCGGGCGATGATGCGGAGAAGGCTGCGAAAGAAGCTGCCGCAGTATTCGACATTGAAAGCGTACTGGCAAAGTCGCAGATGGCTGCCGTGGACCGCCGCGATCCTGTGAAGATTTACCACAAGCAATCGCTGGCGCAGATCAAAGCCGCGCTACCCTCGTTCAACGTTGAAGAATATCTGCAGCTGACTGGCGCGCCCAAGCCTCCCTTCTATATTGTGACCACGTTGGAATTCTTGCCGGCACTGGATGCGCAGATTAAAACCAGATCGCTCGAAGAGCTGAAATCGTACCTGCGCTGGTGGACCATCAAGTCTGCGGCGAACAAAACTACTCCGGAGCTGGAGCAGGCAAACTTTGATTTCTTCGGCACCGCGCTGCAGGGCACTCCGAAGATGCTTCCGGAGTGGCGCCGTTGCGTCGCATCGGTGGATGCACGGCTGGGCGAAGCTTTGGGCCAGGAGTACGTGAAGGTTGCCTTCCCGCCAGAGAGCAAGGCCAAGGCGGTGGAACTCATGACCGGGATTCGCAACGCGCTTAAGCAGGACATCGGCGAGTTGGACTGGATGGCCAATGCAACCAAGCAGAAAGCGATTGAGAAGCTCGATGCCATGATTCAGAAGATCGGGTATCCGGACACGTGGCGCGATTACTCTTCGGTGAAGATCGTTCCGGACAATCTACTGGCGAACATCGAATCGGCCAACGCATTCGAAGTGTACCGCCAGTTGAACAAGATCAACAAGCCGGTGGACAAGATGGAATGGACGATGACGCCGCCAACCATCAATGCCTATAACGACGGGCAGAACAATACAATCAACTTCCCGGCGGGAATTTTACAGCTTCCGTTCTTCAATGCGGAACAGTCGGACTCGACCAATTACGGCGCGATTGGCATGGTAATCGGCCATGAAATCACCCATGGTTTTGACGACCAGGGCCGCAAGTTCGACGCAAAGGGAAACCTGCACGACTGGTGGACGCCCGCGGACGCCAAGGCCTACGACGAACGCGGCAACTGCCTGGCCGCCGAATACACGCATGACGTTCCAGAGCTGGCAACCAAGACCAACGGCAAGCTGACTCAGGGCGAGGATACTGCCGATAACGGCGGAATCCACTTGGCGATGATGGCGCTGGAGAATTTGTATAAGGCTCGCGGCAGGTCTCTGGATACTCCGGAAGAAGATGGGCTGACGGCTCGGCAGCGTTTTTACGCCAGCTACGCTTTCAGTTGGTGCGAGACGGCTCGTCCCGATATCGAATGTTTGCAGATCACTACAAATCCGCACTCGCTTGCCCGCTATCGCGTGAACATTCCACTTAGCAATCAGGCGGAGTTTGCTAAAGCCTTCGGATGCCACAAGGGGCAGCCTATGGTGAAGGAGACGGCCTGCAGGGTTTGGTAAGTCCGGAGCAGGCAAGCAGGAAGCGGGGAACCTTTTTAAAGGCTCCCCGCTCACGTTGGATGAAAAGCAACGCTCTCCGGGGCGAACTTATGCAGCTGAATTAACGAGATGCATCAGGTAGAACATCAAGGCGGCGACTACGGCGGAGGCTGGGATGGTGAGCACCCAAGCCCATACGATGCGCGTGGCGACTCCCCAGCGAACAGCGGAAAGGCGCTGAGTGGTGCCCACGCCAACAATTGCACCGGTGATGGTGTGAGTGGTGGAGACGGGGATGCCCGCCAAGGCTGTCCCAAACAATGTAATCGCGCCGGCAGTTTCCGCACAGAAGCCGCCGATCGGCTTTAGCTTGGTAATCTTGCTGCCCATAGTGTGTACGATCTTCCATCCGCCAAAGTAGGTTCCCGCCGCGATGGCGGCGTGGGCACACAGGATGATGGGCCAATGGTAATGCCCCCAATCATGCTTGATGTCGTACTCGGAGATAATGTGTCCCGTGTAGAGCGCTCCGGCGATAATGCCCATCGTCTTCTGCGCGTCATTTCCGCCGTGACCAAGAGAATAGGCTGCGGCAGAGAGCAATTGGAGCTTCCGGAACCAGGTATCAACTTGTCGAGGTGCCTTCCCCTGGAAAATCCAGTAGGTGGCGACCATAAACCCGAAGCCAAGAACGAAGCCCATCACTGGAGCGATAAAGATGAAGACTATCGTCTTCGTCCAACCCCCAGGAATAATAACGCTGAGGCAGTTATGCCATCCATGCAGAATGGCGGCGCGGGCAATGGCGGCTCCGGCATACCCTCCGATGAGGGCGTGGGAAGACGACGTAGGAAGGCCTACCACCCAGGTGAGTAGATCCCACGCAATCGCTCCCAGAAGACCAGCCAGGACCACATACTGGGTGACGATGCTGAGATCGACCATGCCCTTGCCGATCGTCTTGGCGACGGCGGTGCCCAGCAGGAATGCGGCTACAAAATTGAAGAAAGCCGCCCATATCACAGCCAGCTTGGGTGACAGGACGCGCGTGGAAACTACAGTGGCGATGCTATTGGCTGCATCGTGGAAGCCATTGATGAAATCGAAGGCCAGAGCCACAACGCAGGTGAAAATAACCAGAATCAATCCAGTGTTCAAGACGTACCTCTAGCGGAGGCGCTGCGCGTCCGCGATGTGGGCCGTTACTCAGGCGCTCTTGAGTACTACGGTTTCCAGCACGTTTGCTGCGTCTTCGGCCTTGTCGGTGGCCATTTCCAAAACTTCCAGCAGTTCCTTGTGCTTGATGAGCTGAATGGGATCTGTTTCCGTTTCGAACAGACGACCGATGGCGGCGCGGCTGATGCCGTCGGCTTCGTTCTCAAGCCGGTTGACTTCGACACAGTATTCGATCAGTGCATCGCCTTTTTCAATCAGAGCCACAGCCTTGGCTAACTCCTCGGCCTGGCGCAGGATGATAGTCGCAAGTTCGACGGCCGCGGCGGGCGGGGCGGTGATCTTGTAGGTAGTAAGGCGATCGGCGGCGGCGTTGATGAAATCGAGCACATCGTCGAGCGAACTGGCCAGGGTGTGGATGTCTTCGCGATCGAAGGGAGTGATAAAGGACGAGTTCAGCTTGACGAATACGGCATGGGCGATGTCATCGCCCTTGTGCTCCGTGCCCTTGATCTTTTGTACGCCGGAAGAGACATCCCGGTAATCCTGAAGAAGATCACGCAGTTGGCGGGCTCCGGTGGTGAGGTTGTTTGCCATGTCTGCAAAGAGATCGAAGAACTTAGTTTCGCGCGGAATCAAGCGCATAGCGCGGACAAATCTCCTGAAGGGCGGCCGTTCGAGCGCAAGCTGCCCAGAGTTTGTAACGTTAATTTATCGAAATGTAACAATTGAATATCGCACTCCGAGTCCCTAGCCGTCAATCGAGAGCGACTGGCGTGGAATTCAAATTAAACGATGAATTCTGAAGTGAGAGCGGACGAAAAAGCAAAAGGCCGCCAAGAAGACGGCCTGTTCCCAGGCTGACTCTTTGTACTACAGGGTGGATTCGATTTCAAAGCCCCAAGCTTCGAGAAGCGGTTCGGGGATGTACTTGGAATTCTTATTCCGGCGTGCCCATTCACGCAGACGTGTGGAACGAAGGTATTGGTCCGGCGTCAATTTGAATTCACGGACAACCTGTTCGAATTCAGTGATAGTGGGGGTCACAGGGCCGATTGGTTCAGGTTTGCCCCAGTTAGGATTACCTCTTCTTTTTGCCATGGAAGTTGTCTTTACCTCTGCGATGAAATTGAAACATCCGGGGGCGAGCCAATGGAAAGCCCAAGTTCGATTCGACGTGCTGTATTTATCCGCCTGTTAGCACTGATCCTTGCGATGGCAGTCCCGCATCTTCTCGCGATGTGTTGCGAAAAAGCCTATGCCGCTCACGTCGTCCGTGACATCCACCCGCGGTCTATCGAGTCCCACAAGACATAATACCGACCCATGATACTACGTTTTTCGCCCAAAAAACAAGAACCCGATCCGGATGCGATGGTCTTACAAAGCCTGAAACAGGCAAGCCATTCATATGATGAAATTTAGCGTCCGAAGATTCTGACAGGTTTAGGAAGCCAGAATACCTAAAGAGGCCGCAATTCTGATGCCAAAGCAAATCAGGCGCTTTCGCTACTGCTGGCTGGGGTGCTGGTGGTCCTGAGTCGCTTCCAGAGTTCGTCCTGCCCGAGGCCGGATTTCACCGAATAAGGAAGAACGAAATCGACCCCATGAGCCTTCTGAAGGGCACAGAGTGAGGCATGGAGCCGGTTCCCGACCCGGTCGGCCTTGGTGGCAACAACGAGGATGGGGCGGTTGGTCTGCCGCAGGTACTCGATCATGTGCGTATCGGAGGCCTGGGGCGGAATGTTGGCATCGACCAAGCACAGGCAGAGTGTAAGCGAAGGGCGCTCTGCGAGGTAAGGTTCTATGAACTCAGGCCAGGTACGGGTAATAGCACGCGGCACGCGGGCGTAACCGTAGCCCGGCAGGTCGGCAAAGACGAGTTCGGGCCGGGGGCGACCAGGCCAGCGAATCTCGAAAAAATTGATCGCCTGTGTCCGTCCTGGCGTGTTGCTGGTCTTGGCGATTTTTGCGCTGACGAGTGAATTGATCAGACTCGACTTACCCACATTCGAGCGGCCAAGAAATGCAACCTCCGGCAGATCCGGTGGAGGGAAGTGTTCCGGCGCTACCGCCGACAGCATGAATCTGGAAAGAACCTTCATCTGTATATCTTAGCCTGAAAGATATGTCTGTTGGATGAACAAACAGCACTGGCCGGAATAAGGGCTAGAGTTGAATCCAGAACATTCTTTCTTGCCAGGATTGTGGTGCTGTCGTGTAGATTGGACACGGAGCCCATCTAAAGAAAAGAATATGGGTAAAGTGCGGCAAATGGACAAGCTGAACCATAAGTGTGGCTTGCGGACGGTGGCGGCCCTTGAGGCATTGAAGGGCGCGGCAGTAGTGGCGCTCTGCATTGCTTTGCTTTGGTTATTACACAAAGATCTCGATGTGGTGGTTGACCACACAATCGAGTGGTTGCGGATCAATCCGGACTCGCGGGTTGCCGACTGGTTTTACGAGTTGGCCGACCGTACGACGGGCAAGGGTATCTGGACCGCTGTTTCAGTCGGAATAGTTTATTCGATAGGCCGTTTCGTTGAGGCCTACGGTCTGTGGAACGAGCGACACTGGGCAGAGTGGTTCGCTGTCATATCCGGCGCCATCTACGTTCCCTTCGAAGTATTTGCCCTGATCGCTCATCCACACTGGACCAAGCTTGCTGCCTTGCTGATCAATCTCGGCGTCGTGTTCTACATTCTCAGGATATTGCTCGAAAACCGGCGCGAGCGCTTTGCGCAAGAGCCATTGCGCGAATAAGGTCCGGTTGGCAGGATCGAACGGTTGCCAGTGAATTAAGGAAGCCGCTTCCAGGACTGCGTTCGTCCCAGCAGGGAGATTCCAATGAAGCCTCGCATGTAGAGTTTGTCGTTTCCTACAGCCCAGATCTTGCCCTTGTATTCCTTTCCGTTGTCAGGGTCAACTACGGTTCCGCCGACCCAATCCTCGCCTCCAGCCTTGAAATTACGCAGGATCACCATTCCCTGTATGGGCTTATTCTTGAGTTCGCCGGAGCACTTTTCACAGACTGCGTCAGGCAGACGGCCCGGTCGCAGTTGTGTCACCTTGCCGAAGAGCTTTCCGTCCACCAGGTAGGTTTCAACCTGGCCGCCAGGCTTGCCTTCGTCGTTGATCACCTGCCAGCGTCCGATTGCATTTTCAAGAGCCGTCGAAAGCTTCTGAGCGTGAGCTCCGGAAAAGAACGACAGCATACACAGGCCGAGAGCCGCAGCGCGAACCACCTTGTGACAGAGATTTGTATTCACGGAAGTAGTCCCCTTTGCTGACAAAATGTAACCGGCAAGGATTCTAACTTGCAAACCTGCTCTGCGGTAAAACTTCGAGGAGAACTTAGCTGAGGCAAGAAAAGTCCCTCCGGGAGGGAGGGACTTGTGGAATGCATTATCGCAGAGGAACTATGCCTCTGAGGCGACCGGTTCGGTGCCTTTGCGGGGACGGCGTCCGGCCTGAAGAATCTTCTTTCGCAGGCGAAGCGACTTGGGCGTGATTTCGACCAGTTCGTCGTCGGCGATGAATTCCAGGCTCTGCTCCAGATTCAGAGTACGGAAGGGAATCAGCCGCACCCCTTCGTCGGAGGTGGAAGCGCGCATATTGGTGAGTTTCTTCTCGCGTACGGCATTTACGTCGAGATCGTTTTCGCGCGAGTGCTGGCCGATGATCATGCCTTCGTAGACTTCCACGCCGGGGCCGACGAAGAGCTCGCCCCGTTCCTGCAATCCGTTCAGGGCGTAGGTCGTGGTCGAGCCATTGCGGTCCGAGGTGAGCACGCCAGCGGCGCGCTGAGGAATGGTTCCAAGCCATTCGGTGTAGCCATCGAACAGCGAGTTCATCACGATAGTGCCACGGGTCTCGGTAAGCATTTCGCTGCGCAGGCCGATGAGTCCACGGCTGGGCACGCGGAATTCAATGCGCACACGGCCATAGCCGTGATTGTGCATCTTGCGCATTTCGGCCTTGCGAGCGCCGAGCTTTTCAATGACAACGCCGATGAACTCTTCGGGAATATCCACCGTGAGCAACTCGACCGGCTCCATCAGTTTTCCGTCGATGGTACGGGTGACAATCTCAGGTTTGCCGACTGCCAGTTCGAAGCCTTCGCGACGCATCATTTCGATGAGGATGGCGAGTTGAAGTTCGCCGCGTCCCATGACTGTGAAGGTATCGGGCGCCGTCTGATCAACGCGAATCGAAACGTTGGTCAGCAACTCCTTTTCGAACCGTTCAGCGAGGTTGCGCGAGGTCACAAACTGGCCTTCGCGTCCGCTGAAAGGCGACGTGTTTACGACAAACTGCATGGCGATGGTAGGTTCGTCGATCAGAATATGGGGCAGAGGATCGGGAGTCTCAAAACTTGTGATCGTCTCTCCGATGGTGATGCCGGTAACGCCGGCAACGGCCACAATATCGCCCAGTTCGGTTTCCGTGATGTCCGTACGCTTGAGGCCACTGAAGCTGAAAAGCTTGGTGATCTTGATCTTCTCTATTTCACCGCTCAACTTTGCAATGCCAACTTCTTCTCCGGTGCGAAGGGTGCCGTTGAAGACGCGAGCAATGGCAAGGCGGCCAAGGTAATCGCTGTAATCGAGGTTGGCGACCAGAATCTGCAGAGGCGCCGTTGCGTCCCCGGCAGGCGCTGGAATGGTCTTTACGATCGATTCAAACAGCGGCTGAAGATCCACACCCGGAACATCAGGATCTGTAGTCGCGGTGCCGAGTTTGCCATTTGTATAGAGCACGGGGAAGTCAAGCTGTGACTCCTCGGCGTCAAGATCAATGAACAAGTCATAGACCTCGTTCAGCACTTCCTGGGCGCGTGCATCGGGGCGATCGATCTTGTTGATGACAACGATCGGCTGCAGGCGTGCTTCCAGGGCCTTGGAAAGCACGTATCTGGTCTGTGGCAGCGGACCTTCGCTGGCGTCCACCAGCAACATGACACCATCGACCATCTTCAGCGCTCGTTCGACTTCTCCGCCGAAGTCGCTGTGGCCTGGCGTATCAACGATGTTGATCTTTACGTCGTGATAGAACACCGCCGTGTTCTTGGCAAGAATGGTGATGCCACGCTCACGTTCGAGATCGTTGGAATCCATAACCCGATCTACCAACTCCTGGTTGGCGCGAAATACGCCGCTCTGGCGCAGCATGGAGTCAACGAGCGTGGTCTTTCCGTGATCGACGTGGGCAATAATAGCAATGTTGCGAATCTGGGTGGTCAAAACTGTTAATCCTTATTGGGCGACATGTGCAAACTGGTTTCGTGGGGCGCTGCGCTTTTGGCGCGCGCGAGTCAGGCAGGGAACTCTGCCGCGAGTCCGTTGCACGATTCTGTTACGAAGAATGAACGAAAACTCAGGAATGCTGTATTGATTATATCCCGAGCGCGCCATTACTGCAGCTTTGGTAACGAAAATGAGGGCCTGCTTGCGCCGAATCTGCTTCGAATATCGATGACGGCTGCGATAAACTGCACCTGAAATCATGTCGATCCCAACTGTTCCGGAAGATCAGGTCGAAGCCATAGCCGCGTCTGGCGTTCGGGAGCGCATCGCTCCCGTTTCGCGCTGGTCACGCGTATTCAATACTCTGCTCACCGAGCACTGGCTCATTCGGCTCGCCTCGCTAATGGTGCTTGGCCTTTACGTGCGCTCAATCGCCTTCGCTCCCGTTTACGACGACAATGTTATGACGTCGTGGAGTGGCAGGCTCAGAGATATAGGGCAGTTCTTCTTACACGACATCTTCGGTTCGGACGGAACCGCGCATTCGGTTTATTACCGTCCGATTTCTTTGACCTACAGCTTCTTGCTGGGTTATCTCACCGGGGGTGCGCCGGGATGGGGGCATCTGAGTGCGATCCTTGTGCACGTGGCAGTGATGATCCTTGCCTATCAGTTCGGACGTCTCCTGTTTCACGACGGACGGCTCGCTCTGCTGACCGCCGTGTTGTTCTCGTTGCATCCGACCAAGGTTGAGAGCGTTGCGTGGATTGGTAGTAGTTTCGTGGACGGTTTGGTTGCGGTGTTCTTTTTCACATCGCTGATTGCGTTCTTGAAATGGTTTGAGAACAAATCCGCGTTCATGCTGATGGCTTCCGTGATGCTGTTTGCATGTGCGATGTTTACCAAAGAGACGATGGTATTTGTTCCCATCCTGATAGCTGTTTATCTCTGGTTGGAGTCGCCGCGAGCAGAACGAATCTCGCGCATACTGCGGGTCCTGCCGCCCTATGGTGTGGTTTGGATCGTGTATATGGCGATCCGTCATCAGATCATCAAACCGCCCGTCGGCCCGGTCGAATACGTTCATCCAACTTACACGCTGGCCAATCTGTGGACAGCGCCTTACGCAATCTGGTGGTACCTCCGCCATTTGGTGGCGCCGTGGGGATTTGCGGTGGAGTATGGGACAAAGACTCTGCAGCGGCCCACGTTGTTAGGTTTTGTACTGCCCGGAATCGGGGTACTGCTGCTGTTGGCGGCAACGTTTTGGATCTGGCGGAAGCAATCCTCCCCTGTTGCCGGATTCCTGATCTTCTGGTTTGTGCTTACGTTGGCCCCGGCGGTCATTTTTGCGACCATGGTCTCTGAGCACGACCGTTACCTGTATATTCCGGCGTATGCGTTTTGCGCATTGGTAGCATGGTCTATCCTCTACGTCGGGAAAATGCAGCCGAAGATGCGCCTTGCCCTGGCGCTGGGAGTCATTGCCCTCTGGTCCGGTTTGACCTGGCATGAAATGGGCTACTGGGATTGCGATAGGGCCCTGTGGAGCCGCGTTCTTGAGATTTCGCCTTCGAATCCCAAGGCGCAACTGCAACTCGCCCTGATTTATGGAAACGAGCTCAAGGATGTTCCTAAGGCTCTCGATATTTTGGACCAGGGACTGCGTGACCATCCAGAATCCCTGAAGATTGGTCTGGTGCGCACTGACCTTCTCTACAACAACAAACAATTCGATGAAGCTCGAAAAGGCTATCTGAAACTCCTGCAGTTGACTGAGCCATTGCCGGAGCGTCCACTCCAAGCCGGTCTGCAAACCGAGGTGCGAGCCGTTGCCGCCAGTCAGTTGGCAGTGCTCGATCTTGCTGCGAATAACTTTGTGGAAGCCGAGCATTACATAAGAACTGCTCTCAGTCTGGCTCCCAAGGGAGTTGGCTATCACTCGACCCTCTCACGCATTCTGGCCGGGGAAGGCCGCACGAAAGAAGCGAGGGATGAGAATGCTCTTGAGCTGCGCTTACGAATTGAACAGCAACGTGGCGCCGGTTCGAGCGCGCATCCGTGAGAGAATGGGGAGACAACTCACGGTGCGGTTCACTTCTGAATGATTCAACTTACAGATGCCGGTAAGCGTTACGGCCACAAACTACTCTTCGAAAACCTGAACTGGTTGATCACTCCACAAGACCGGGTTGGCCTGGTGGGCGGCAACGGAACAGGCAAATCCACGCTGCTCAAGATTCTGGCCGAGATCGAGTCGCTCGATTACGGCAACATCACGCGCGGCAGAGGCGTGAGCGCGGGCTACCTTCCCCAGGACGGCCTGAATCTGAGCGGACGCTCGGTTTTCGCCGAGTGCCTGTCGGTCTTTGACGATGTGCATGCGATGGAACGCGAACTCGAAGACCTGACGCGGCGAATGAGCGAAATCGATCCGTCAAGTGTGGAATACGAACAGGTGAGCGACCGTTTTCACCGCGTACAAAGCGAATTTCTCCATCGCGATGGCTACACTCTTGAGTCGCAGGTTGGCACCGTGCTGACCGGCCTGGGATTTGGCAAGGAAGATTGGCTGCGGCAGACGGAAGAGTTTAGCGGTGGTTGGCAGATGAGAATCTCGCTGGCCAAACTGCTGCTTGCCAAGCCCAACGTGCTGCTGCTCGACGAACCGACGAACCACCTTGATCTCGAAACGCGTAACTGGCTTGAAGACTACCTGAACAATTATCCGTACGCCTACGTTCTCATCTCGCACGACCGATACTTCCTCGATGTAACGGTGAAGAAAATTGTGGAGATATGGAACAAAGGGGTTCATTTCTACAGCGGGAACTACGACAAGTATCTGCGCGATAAGCAGCAGCGCCGCGATTCACTATCAGCCGCTTATCGAAATCAGCGCGAGCGCATCGAGCAACTGGAGGCATTCATCTCGCGCTTCCGCTACCAGGCGACCAAGGCCAAGCAGGTTCAGAGCCGCATCAAGGAACTAGAGAAGATAGAGCGGATCGAGGTGCCGGAGGATGAAAAGACAATCCACTTCACCTTCCCGCAGCCGAAGCCTAGCGGCAGAATCGTCGCCGAGTTCAAGAACGTCAGCAAGAATTACGGCGATAAGCATGTGCTTCGGGACGTGAGCTTCACCATCGAGCGCGGTGAACGCGTCGCGCTGGTCGGTGTGAACGGCGCAGGTAAATCAACAATGATCAAGATGCTGGCTCAGGCCGAGCCCGCGTCCGGCGGCGAGTACTCGCTCGGTCACAATGTCGATGTCGATTATTTCGCGCAGGATCAGTACAAGGAGTTGGATACCGAAGCTCGCATGTTGGACGACCTGAACATGGCGGCGCCGCGATCGCAAACCGAACTTCGCAGCCTTCTCGGCAGTTTTCTGTTCAGCGAAGACGATGTGTTCAAGAAGATTGGCGTACTCAGCGGCGGCGAGCGGAATCGATATGCCCTGGCGAGAATGTTGCTGCATCCTTCCAATTTCCTGCTGCTCGATGAGCCGACGAATCACCTGGACCTTCGCGCAAAAGATGTATTGCTGGAGTCACTGCAGAAGTTCACCGGAACCTGTGTCTTCGTCTCGCACGACCGATATTTTATCGACCGTCTGGCGACGCGAGTCTTCGAGGTTGCGGATGGTGGCGTAAATATCTTCCCAGGGAATTACGAGGACTATCTGTGGCGCAAGCAGAACGGCGCACAGGCGATGGAAGACTCGTTACGCGCCTCTCTGGGCCGTACGAGCAGCTCCGCATCGGCTGTAGCCGAGCCGGTGATTGCGCCGACAGCGGAACCCAAGCGCCGCGTCAATCCGATGAAGCGCAAACAGATGGTCGAGCAGTTGGCAAAAGTGGAAGCAGAGGTCAGCAGTACAGAAGCGATCATTGCTGAGTCCGAAGAGGCCCTGAGCCGATTCGTCAGCGCGGAAGAGACACAACGCCTTTCTTCGCTGCTGGAAGAAAAGCGCCTTCAACTGGAAGCCCTGGAGAACGAATGGGCGGAACTCAGCGAGTTGTTGGAGGAGCCGGAGTAAGGACGCGGCTTGTCGCTCAGTGACTGAGAGCCGTCTGCACCGCAGTAGAGAGTTTGTCCGCATGTGCCACGAGCATCGTTACCTGCCAGCGTTGCGTATCCGACAGCGAGCTTTCAAAGCCGGGCATTCCCGAGAGTCGAACGCCATGGGTTACCTTCCAGTAGGTCTCGCCCTCCGGATCATCGAGCATCATATCCGCCTTCTCGAACAACTGAGGCGGCTTCGGAAACATCCCTTTCGAAATGATGGATTGGGGATGCTCCGGGGTGCCGTGGCAAACAGCGCAGTTCTGCTTGAAGGTGGTAGCGCCGGCGATCATATTTTCATCGTTCAACGGAAGCGGATTTTTCTGATCTGCTGCCTTTCCCATACTGGCCTGCAGAGCCATATCCGCGACCTTCTCCTCCATCGGCAAAGGCTTGGTAGTCGTTGCCAGCGAGACTCCGCCGCTGCGCACGAACAGATATCCGCCAAGCACGAGAATCAAAACTGCGACGATCACACCTAGGACGAATCCGCGCACGGATCACAGCCTTTCTGGAAGATTAGATGCGCTCGCAATATGCTTCGTTTTCCACCCCTTATTTGTATGGGTAAAAGACAAAGAACATTAGCGAGAGTGCCGCCAGAACCCACAAACCGGAGCGAATCTCGCGAGCTTTGCCTTGCAATGACTTGCAGAACGGATACAGCAGGAACCCCGCCGTGATGCCGACAGCGATGTTGTAGGTGAAGCACATCAATGAGACCACGGCGAACGCTGGAATCGATTCAGTGTAGTCGGTGAAGTCGATTCGGGTTATCGGCGCAAGCATGAAAAGGCCAACGATGATCAGTGCCGGGCCGTAAGCCTGCGGCGGAATTGCCGAGACAAATGGCGCAGCGAAGGCCGACAAAGCGAAGCAGATACCCACGACAATGGCGGTCAGCCCGGTGCGTCCGCCCGCTTCGATTCCGGTTGCCGATTCCACAAAGGCTCCCGTTGTGGTGGTGCCGAACAGTGGAGCAAGCACGGTGGATACCGCGTCGGTCATCATCGGGCGCTCGATCTGCGGCAGATTGCCATTCTCGTCGAGGAATCCAGCCCTCGCCGACACTCCGATCAGTGTGCCCATTGTGTCCACGAACGCCATGATAAAGATAACGAGCACGATGGGCAGGGACTTAGGCGACAGGGCTTCGCGTATGTCGAGTTGGGCGAAGATGGGCGAGATGCTGACGGGGGCTCCGAAGAACGCTGAGGGCCACGGAGCGACGCGCGTCACGAAAGCCACCAGGGCGGTAATGACGATTCCGATTAAAAGTGCGCCCGGAATTTTTCGGATTACCAGCGCGGAAATCAGCAGGAATCCAAATATGGCCACCAGCACGGGGGCTCCCGTGAGCGCGCCTGCCTTGACCGGAGCGCCCGCAACTCCAAGTTCCACGATGCCAGTGGTGTTCAGCCCAATGAAGGTGAGAAATAGGCCAATACCCACGGCAAAGCTGTAACGCAACGAGGTGGGAATGGATTCGACCAGCCATTGCCGCAGCCGTAGCACCGTGAGCAGGATGAATCCGATGCCTGCTAGAAAGATTGCGCCCAGCGCGGTCTGCCAGCGAAGGCCCAGGCCAAGGCACACCGTGAATGCGATGAAGGCATTCTCGCCCATGTAGGGAGCAATGGCGAAGGGCCGATTGGCGTAGAGGCCCATCAACAAGCATCCGAAGACGGATGCCAGAATCGTAGCGGTCATCGAGGGGCCAGCAGGAATACCCGCAGTTTTCAGGATAGCCGGGTTTACCACAATGATGTAAGACATCGTGGTAAAGGTCGTGAGCCCGGCAAGAATCTCGCGACGGACGCTGCTGCCGCGAGCCTCGACTTCGAAGAACTTGAGAATAGCGTTCAAAGGATTGTCCTGGAATGTTCATCGCAAGACTATCGAAGCCAGCGATGCGCGGTCAATCCAGAGTCACTCTCGTCGAGGATGTTGCTTGCCCGGCGCGTTATTGCGCGATAACGTCGTAGAGCATGTTCGCAAGAAGAACAAACTGGAATCTTTCCGCCAACCGCTTCGCACTGGCCCTGGAGAGTACACGGCGTTGCGGCGATACGCTGCTGGACCTGACCGCTTCAAACCCTACCACGGTGGGTTTGCGCTTTGAGAATGAACGCATCCTGCGGGCGCTGCAGCATCCGAATGCGCTCGCATATGAGCCGGCTTCGAAGGGGATTTTGCCGGCTCGCGATGCCGTGGCGGCCTATTATGCCGGGCGCGACATCAAGCTCTCTCCTGAGCAGATCATCCTTACGGTCAGCACCAGCGAGGCTTACTCGTATTGCTTCCGGCTGCTCTGCGATCCCGGAGATCAGGTGCTGGTGCCTTCGCCAAGCTATCCGCTCTTTGAGTTTCTGGCTGATATCCAAGACGTAGAGCTAGTCCCTTATGAACTGGTGTACGACCATGGCTGGCAGATTGAATTCGAGTCGCTGCGCCGGGCGATTACACCGCGATCACGAGCCATCATGGTGGTACATCCCAATAACCCCACCGGGCACTTCACCCGGAGCTGGGAGTTGGAGCGGTTGAACGCATTGTGCCGCGAAAACGACCTGGCGCTGATCGCCGATGAAGTGTTTCTCGACTACGGAATTACCGGCGAAACTCCACTGAGCTTTGCCGCAAATGACGGCGCACTGACGTTCACCTTGAGCGGCCTTTCCAAGATCTGCGCACTTCCTCAGGTAAAGGTCGCATGGGTTGCCGCCAATGGCCCGCGGGAAATCGTGCGGACGGCCGTCGAACGCCTCGACGTCATCGCCGACACCTATCTCTCGCCGAATGCCCCGATACAGTGGGCAATTCCTGAACTGCTGAAGACACGGGAGGAGATTCAGTGTCAGCTACGCGAGCGTGTTCTGTGCAACCTGCACGAACTCGATGCCCAACTTGCAAATGCCAGGATGACCACCCGTCTCTCGCTCGATGCCGGGTGGTACGCTGTGCTGCGTACTCCGGCAACCCGCAGCGATGAGGACGTTGCCATCGCCCTGCTCGAACAGGAGCGCTTAATCATTCATCCCGGACACTTCTTCGACTTTCCGGGCGCGGGCTACCTTGTCGCCAGCCTTATCGCGCCGGAAAAGGATTTTCGCGAAGGAATTGGCCGGGTGCTCAGGGCCATGGATGCTCACGTTTAAGCATTTGATACGCGTGCTCATTCTGGACTCGTCTTTTTTTGAAACCTTCTCACGACGCGGTTATCATCTCTGTATGATTCACGAGATTCTTGCGGTTGGCCCGCTACAGTGCAATTGCTCCATTCTCGGTGACGAAGCATCGCATGAGGCAATGGTCATCGACCCCGGTGCGGATGTTTCCGACATTCTCGCCATTGTGGCGCGGCACGGCCTGCAGGTGAAACAGATCGTGGTGACACATGCGCATCTTGATCACATTGGAGGCGCGATGGAGTTGAAGGCCGCCACCGGAGCCCCCATTCTGCTCAACGAAAACGATGCCGACTTGGTTGCCATGCTTCCGATGCAGGCGCAATGGCTGGGCATGAAGAATCCCGGCAGGGTGGAGATCGACGATAGCCCGACAACTGGTGACAAGGTATCGGCTGGCTCGCTCAGTGGGGAAATCATCTTGACCCCGGGGCACACCGAGGGCTCTCTATGCCTCTATTTAGCTGCCGAAAAGAAGCTGATTGCGGGCGACACTCTGTTTGCTGGCTCGATCGGACGCACGGATCTTCCGGGTGGCAGCTATGAAAAGATTCTGCGATCACTTCACTCAAAAGTACTCGAATTGCCCGACGACGTGATCGTAGTTCCCGGCCATGGTCCGCTTACCAGCATTGGCGAGGAGCGCGAGGCAAATCCATATCTTCAGAAGTAGGAATCGAGACTGCAAACGAAAATCCCCGCCGTGGCGGGGATTTTCGTCGGAACGAATTCTACTTTGCAGGAACAGTCTTAACCGGAGCGGGCTTGCTGTTGTCTAGAACAGAACCGCTTCCGCCACCGTGACGGGTGGAAATAATGGCCAGGCTGAACGAGGTGAGCATGAAGATGATTGCGGCCCAGGTCGTGAACTTGGTTAGCAGGTTGGCGCCTGCACGCGGTCCAAAGGCCGTCTGGCTGCCCAGTCCTCCGCCGAAGGCGGCCGCGAGGTCCGCACTTGCGCCGCTCTGCAACAGAACGACTGCGATCAGGAAGAGGCAAACAATAACGTGAACGATAGTTACCAGAACGAGAATCATGCTTTTCCTTCCCGGCGGCTACACACCGGATATTTCTAAACTGCCTGCTTGGGACGGTTTGGAAAGTTCAACTCCAGCCTGAAACGACCGAGGAGGAACTTATGGTGCGGAAGGCGGGACTTGAACCCGCATGCCTCTCGGCGCCACCCCCTCAAGATGGTGTGTCTGCCAATTCCACCACTTCCGCACTGCTATCGCCGCGCACGCCGGGCCTGACGCTCGGGTCGCAACGACCGGTTAAGCTTCCAAAGAACGTATACAGAGGCAAATCGAGTATAACAAACTCAGCGTACTTGGGAAGCCCCTGAGCACCGGGTACCGCACATAACTGTGGAATTCCGGCCACGCTTGCCCTGCACGGACGGAATTCCACAGTTATGCTACCACTTGACAATTTTCGAGAACGACTCGGCTTTCAGGCTTGCACCGCCGACGAGCGCGCCGTCGATTTCCTCTTGCGAGAGCAGTTGATGTGCATTTTCCGGCTTCACGCTGCCGCCGTAGAGGATGCGAAGCTGCTGCGCAAACTCCTCGCCGAAGACGTTGACCGCTTCCTGCCGAATCAACTGGTGCGCCTCATTCGCCATCTCTGGCGTAGCGGTCAGGCCCGTGCCAATCGCCCAGACGGGCTCGTAGGCAACTACCATCTTGGCTGCCTTGCGGGCGGAGATTCCGGCGAAAGCTCGCGTGCATTGGCGGCGCAGAACGTCGCCTGTCACACCGGCTTCGCGCTCTTCCTTGACTTCGCCGACACAGACTATCGGGGAGAGTCCAGCTTCGAGAGCCACCTTGAGACGGCGGTTCACCGTGTCATCAGTCTCGCCGAAGTACTGGCGACGTTCTGAGTGTCCGATGATGACCCACTTGCACTGCGCTCCCACCAGCATTTCTCCGCTGATCTCGGCTGTGAATGCACCTTCTTTTTCCCAATAAATATTTTGCGCGCCAACTTCAATGTTGGTTCCCTTGGCCTTCTCGACTACAGCTGCGATATCGACAAATGGGGGGCAGATAACGATTTCGTCGCGGCTATGTCCAGCAACCAGCGGAACAAACTCTTCCATGAACTGGCGCGATTGTTCGGGGGTCTTATACATCTTCCAATTTGCTGCGATGATCTTCTTGCGGCTCATGATCGCCTCATTTGCTTTCGAAGGAATGGTTCAATTGATTGCCACGGTTGCGAAGCTCCAGCGGGAAGCTCTACGACGACGCTGTTCGCCTTTCGCAGCCTCTATAAATATCGACAACATTTCAGGACTGTACAACACAAAGCGCGCCTCGCGAACGCTGCGCGCCTGGCCCAACTCATCTATGACGGTGCAAACTGCTACAGCCGCCGCCGCTTCAGGCGGATACACATAGACTCCGGTAGAGATAGCGGGGAAAGCTACGGACTGCAGGCCCAATCGGTCGGCTAAACGGAACGAATTACGGTAGGCGTTGGCGAGAATGCCGCTTTCCCCCTGCATTCCATCGCGCCAGATCGGACCGACGGTGTGAATCACGAACGCCGCTGGCAGATTTCCGCCCGTGGTCTGAACCGCTTCGCCGGGCGGCAGGTGTCCGTCGCGAGCGACTATCTTGCGGCACTCTTCCAGAATCACAGGGCCGCCCGCACGATGGATCGCTCCATCGACGCCACCGCCGCCCATAAGACTGGAATTTGCGGCGTTGACGACGGCGTCGGTAGCCTGCTCCGTGATGTCACCGGCCTCGAAAAAGACATTCGAACCATCTCCGAGGTCCAACCGAACGATGTTTTTCACGATTGACGTGTGTTCATCTACTTGTCAGTCAGCGCTTCCACGCCGGGCAGTTTCTTGCCTTCCAGAAATTCGAGCGAAGCGCCGCCGCCGGTTGAAATATGTGTGATCTTATCGGCCACGCCGGCTTTGTGCACCGCTGCCACACTGTCACCGCCGCCCACAATCGAGGTGGCGCCTGGATTGTCCGCCACGGCTTCAGCGATCTTCGTCGTGCCCTTGCTGAACTGGTCGAATTCGAAAACGCCCATCGGACCATTCCAGACGATTGTACGTGCGCGGGAAATTTCTTCTGAAAATCGTTCGATGGTTGCCGGTCCTATGTCGAGCGCCATCTTGTCTGCGGGGATCGATTGACCTTCGTGAATGATGGTGCCGGAGGCAGAAGCATCGAATTTGTCAGCCACTACGTGATCCACAGGAAGCAGCAGGCGGACGTTCTTCTCCTTGGCTTCGGCAATCAGTTGCTTCGCCAGTTCAATCTTGTCGGCTTCGAGCAGAGATTTTCCGATCTCCTGCCCCTCAGCCTTCAAGAACGTGTAAGCCATGCCGCCGCCGATGATGAGTGCGTCCACCTTGGGCAGCAGATTGCGAATGACACCGATTTTGTCGCTGACTTTTGCGCCGCCCAGAACCGCCAAAAATGGCTTCGCGGGATGTTCCGTCGCCTTGCCCAGGTACTCGAGTTCTCGTTCCATCAAAAGACCCGCAGCACTCTTGGCGATAAAGTGGGTAACGCCCTCGGTGCTGGCATGAGCGCGGTGAGCGGAGCCGAATGCATCGCTGACGTAGAACTCGGCAAGGCTCGCCAGTTGCTTGGCAAACGCGGGATCGTTCTTTTCTTCTTCCGCGTGATAACGAACATTCTCCAGTAAAAGAGTCTGTCCGCGTTCGAGTTGGTTCGCCATTTCAGTGGCTTGCATGCCGATGCAGTCGGGAGAGAATCCCACGTTCTGGCCGCGGCCCATTCGCTCATCCAGAAGAATGCGAAGGCGTTCGGCAACGGGTTTCAAACTGTATTTCGGGTCGGGCTTACCCTTGGGGCGTCCGAGGTGCGAAACAAGTATTAACTTGGCACCGTGGCGCAAAGCATACTCAATGGTGGGCAGCGTCTCCCGGATGCGCGTGTCATCGGAAACCCGGCCGTTCTCGAGTGGAACATTAAAATCCACTCTCATTAAAACTCTGTGATTGTTAAATTGCAGGTCGCGGATCGAAAGCTTGGCCATGGCGTGCACCTGAGTGTTTCGTTACTGCGGATGCTTGCATCGGAACAATGCTGTTAGGAGTGTGGAAACGGGCTGAAGGCAATTTGCTCCAGCCCGCCCGGTATTACAGCCCCTTTTCGCCGAAGAAAAGGATAAGGTCTTTTACTCGATTGCTGTAGCCCCATTCGTTGTCGTACCAGGCGAAGGTTTTCACCAGGTTGCCGCCAATCACGCGGGTCAGCTTTGCGTCGAGGGTGGAGGAGGCGGGATCGCCCTTGAAGTCTGAGGAGACAAGCTCTTCCTCTTCGTAAACGAAGTAGTCCTTGAGCGGAGCGGTCTCGCTGGCTTTCTTCATCGCCGCGTTGACCTCTTCCACAGTTACGTTGCGGCCCACTTCGCAGACCAGGTCAACGGCTGAGACGTTTGGAGTCGGGACGCGTACGGCAAAGCCGTCCAGTTTTCCCTTCAGTTCCGGAATCGCCAGGTAGATGGCCTTCGCGGCGCCAGTCGAGGTTGGAATCATCGACAGGGCGGCAGCGCGGGCGCGGCGCAGATCGGAGTGCGGGAAGTCCAGGATCACCTGATCATTCGTGTAGCTGTGAATGGTGGTCATCGAGCCCTTCACGATGCCGAAGCTATCCTGCAGAACCTTGGCGACGGGAGCCAGACAGTTCGTGGTGCATGATGCGTTCGAAACAATGTGATGCTTCGCGGGATCGTACTTGTCTTGGTTCACGCCAAGCACGATGGTGATGTCTTCATTCTTCGCCGGAGCGGAGATGACGACTTTCTTTACGGTGCCGCGCAGATGCTTCTTCGCGTCCTCCGCGTTGGTGAAACGGCCGGTTGACTCAACGACAACCTGGACGCCCATCGAATCCCAGTCCAACAACGCGGGATCTTTCTGCGCAAAGACCTTTACTTTCTTGCCTTCGACGATAATGGAATCGCCGTCGGCCTGAATATCATGCTTAAGATTGCCGAGGATCGAGTCGTATTTGAGAAGGTGGGCCAGAGTCTTGGGACTCGTCAGATCGTTTACAGCTACGATTTCAATATTCGAATCGTCAAGAGATGCGCGGAAAACATTGCGGCCAATTCGGCCGAAGCCATTGATACCAACTTTAATTGCCATTCTTGCCTCCAGGCATTACAAAATGCAGAGAGCGGGACGATAGCGCAGTTCCGCACACGCTCCTTGCAGCCGATTGAAATGCTAGCACCGCCTTCTGACTTGGGCAAACTGTGAGCCGGATTCTAACAGAAGGACTCGCTCGAACGCGGCGAACGTGGTATAAGTCCCTTATGCGCAGATGGATGCGCGATCGCGTGAAGCGTCGCAATCAGAAGAATAACAATCCGCAGCAGTCCGAAGATCAACAGCAGGGCCCCGCGCCGTTGCAGCCGACATTTCTTGATCGTGAAAGCTGGCCAGGTTCCAGTGAAGGTCGCGAAGATGCTCCGGCGGAGACTGCGCAGCAGCCTGTTTATGAGGCGCAACCCGAAAAAGACCCGTTTGATGCGGAATCGCAAAGTGGTCCAGGCAATCGTCCCGCCGCGCGCCGCGAACGGTCGCGTCGTCGTGGCCGTGGCGGTCGTGGACGCACTCGTACCGACCAGCAGGAAAAGGCCGCGCAGTCATCGGTAGTTGCTCCGGGGCTCCCAATTCAACCGGGACAGGCGACTGGCGAAGCTGCCGAAATCGACGAACCAGAAACCGGTGCGGAAGAGCCCGAAGCGGATTCCGCAGAGCCCGTTGCCAAGGCAGATTCACCGAAAGGGAAGAAGGGCGTGGTGGTTCTCGCCATTGGACTTCCCGGCTCCGGTAAGAGTTCATGGTTCAAGCGCCACAACATCATTCCGCTTTCGAGTGACTTGGTGCGTGGGCTTCTATTTGACGATGCCACCGAGCAGCGTTTTCAGGATCTCGTGTTCTCTTCGCTTCGTTCGCTCTTGCGCGCTCGTCTCATTGCGGGGCGCCCGATGAACTTTATCGACGCGACCAACCTCTCGCCCAAGGAGCGCCATAGCTGGATCAAGATGGCCCACGATTTCGGCTACGAGGCCCACGCCGTATTCTTCGACGTGCCAACCGAGATCTGCATGGAACGCAATCGCAAGCGCTCTCGTAACGTGCCCGATGAAGTGATGCTACGGATGGCGCAGAAACTTCGTCCGCCGAAGTTCGACGAGGGATTTGCAAAGGTTATAGTCGTTCGGTTGAAGACAAAAAAGGATTCCGACGTGGGGCCTGCGGCTGAACCATCCGCAGATCAGCCCTTCGAGGATGGCAGAGAAGAGTAAGACAATGTTTTTCCGAAAGAGAGCGTGGGCACAATGTCCACGCTCTCTCTTTTGAGCTTTTCCCGATCCGCATTTACGAAATCATACGGACGTTGTTGGTACCTGAGTTTCGTACTGGCCGGGCGGCTGGAATGCAGATTGTGAATTGCGTACCGTGATTAGATTCGGCTGTGCTGCTGCGAACGACAATCGTGCCACCCAATTTCTCCACGATGTTGCGTGAGATCCAAAGTCCGATTCCCAACCCTTTTTCGCCTTTTGTCGTAACGAATGGCTCGAACACCTCTTCCAGTTTTTCCGGCTTGATTCCGGAGCCCGTATCGGCAAAGATCAGCTTTACATCTTGCCCATCCGTGTAAGATTCCAATCTCAGCGAGCCGCCTCCCGGCATTGCGTCTATGGCATTGGAGATGAGATTTGTGAACACCTGGCGCAGTTCTCCGGGAACGACGTCAATCAACTCCTTTGAGTTGAACCGGCGCTCCACCGCAATCTTTCCCTGCTCGATCTGCCGATGAAACGATTCCAGCGACGCATCGATTAACTCGCCGGGATCAATCTTGACTCGTTCACCCGAGTTACGATGCGGAGCCAGTGTCTCCTTCGCAATGTTGGTCAGCCTGTCCACTTCCTTCTTCGCCGCCTGCAACATCGCCTTGGAGTTGTCCGTCAACCCTTCCTGGGAACTGATAACGAAAAGAATGTCGGTCAGCGACGACAGAGGATTATTAATCTCGTGAGCCAGGCTCGCAGAGAGGCGTCCGGTGGCAGCCAGCCGTTCGGAGCGGCGTAGAGCTTCCTCTAATTGAGCATTCAACTTCTTAATGTGCTCCTCGGCCTTTTTTCGCTCTGAGACGTCCCGGATAGCTGCGGTTACAACCGTCCCGTCCAGCGTGACCATAGGACTTAGGCTGATTTCCACCGGGAATTCCGAGCCGTCCTTGCGCAATCCAAACAACTCTAACCCGACTCCCATTGGACGCAGGCGCGGGTCGGCGAAAAACCTGGTGCGGTGGCCCGAATGGTACTGCCTATACCGCTCTGGAACTAGCATCTCGATCTTCTTGCCCACCAACTCAGAGCGTTCGTAACCAAAGAGTCTCTCGCTCTCCTTGTTTAGTAGAAGGATGCGTCCTTCGGCATCCACAATCGCCATACCATCGGGCGCCGATTCCAGCAGGCCTCGAAAGTACTGCTCACTACGGCGCACGGATTCCTCGGCACTCTTGCGCTGCATTGCAACAGCAATGACGTTGGCTATAGAGTGCAGGAAATTGACATCGTCCGAGGTGAAGCTGCGGCTCGATGCGCTGAATGCGCCGAGCACTCCGAACGCTGGATCATGTCCGGGGATACTCACCGTGATGCCACTCCGAATGCCGTGCTTCTCCAGCAGCGGAGAGCGTACGAACGGTGAATCCGCATCGTAGTCATCCACTACAACGCGCCGCGAGGTCAGGAATGTGTATCCCGCCTGAAATTCACGGTTCACCTGTCTCGTGGCCATGGCGGCACTGCCCGGCTTCCAGCCCAGCCCGGCACACAGAAACAGCTCATCTTTCGAAGGGTTAAACTCAAGCACTTCACAGAAGCGTAGCTGAAGGATTTCCGCTATTGAACTTACGGCATTCTCAAGCACTCTTGAGAGATCTGTGCTCTGCAGCGCCAGCTGGCTTAATTCTGCAAGAGCTGATTGTTGTTTTGCCCTGCTATTCGTAGCGGCCTCCAGCTACGGAGATTTACCTGCGGACTTCTACTGAGTCATCGCCTTCGAATTGCGCTGCTTTATGGTATTTTGGATGCGAAAAGCGAGCTGAGGGCTGTTCTGATTGAGCCGAATCGGCAGCATGGTTGAGCTTGCGAATAGCTCATTTTTCCCGCTACAAACAATACAATCCAAGTAGAAGGTGCTGGAACGAGCCATAACATCGAACATGATCGCACCGGGACCACCGATATACGGAATGTTCGTACAATTCATTGAAATACGCACAGGGCGCCACGTTGTGCGGAGTTGCTACTGAATGATGGAATCAATCCGTTGCGCCATCTTCATGTCCTTCTGTGTGAGACCGCCCGCGTCATGTGTCGTGAGCGCGAGCGTGACGCGGTTGTAAACGATTCGGATGTCCGGGTGATGTCCTTCTTCCTCGGCGAGTTCCGCCACTTTGTTTACGAAAATCATGGCGTCGACGAAATTCTCGAATTTCAGAAGACGCTCGATCTGATCTCCCTGCAAAGTCCAGTGGGGCAACTTCTGTAGCCCTTCGGCCACCTGTTGTCTTTCCAGCTTTGTTGCCATCAGAGCTCCTTAAACGGTCTTTGCCTGCGAAAGATGCCCACTATAGCAGAAGTGTTCTTGTTGTGAGTCTATCTCGGCGCGCTTGCGTTCCCATACCGACGCGGGAATCGTCAGGAAGCCTCTTACTATCCTGGGATCGAATTGGCGTCCAGACCAGGCGTCAATCTCGTCGCGAGCGGCGTCAAAGCTCTGTGCCTGGCGATATGGACGATCCGAGGTGATTGCGTCCAGAGCGTCCGCAATCGCGAAGACACGAGCGCCCAGCGGAATCTCCTCGCCTTTCAGTCCTCGCGGGTAACCGCTGCCGTCCCAGCGTTCCTGATGGGCATACACAATTTCCGCGGACTCATTGAGAAATGGGATTCTCTTCAGCATCTGGTAGCCCTGGTAACTATGCCCTCGCATGAGTTCCTGTTCTTGATCGTTGAGCGGAAATGGTTTGCGCAGGATGGCATCAGGCACCGCCATCTTTCCGATGTCATGGAGGAACGCGCCGCGGGCCAGCACTGGCATCTTCTCCGGAGCAAAACCAATTGCCCGTGCAATCTCGATGGCGTAGGACGTCACGCGTCTGGAATGGCCCTGCGTCTCTGCATCTTTCAGGTCCAGCGCGCCTCCCAGTGCCTCCAGCGTTACATCATAAGAGCGTTCAAGTTCGGCGATGGTCTCGCGCAACTCCGCGGTGCGCTGGTCCACTAATGCTTCGAGGTTCGACTGGTGAATACGGTTCTGCACTCGCAGGCGATTCGTTTCCAGGGCGCGCCCCACAACCGCCATCAACTGCTCACGCTCGAACGGCTTCAAAAGGTAATCGTAGGCACCATGACGAATTGCCGAAAGCGCCACGGAGATGTCGTGAACGGCGGTCACCATCACTACCGGCAAATCTTCATATTTTGTCCTGACGACGTCGAGCAGGCCCATGCCGTCCAGCTCGGGCATCATCATATCGGTTAAGATCAGCTGGAAATCCGGGTCATCACGGAGAATCGAGAGCGCCTCCAGGCCGGAGTGAGCCTGCACGCACGGATAAGAAGCGTAACGCAGCATCGAACAAACCACTTCGCGGATCGCTTCTTCATCATCTACAACAAGGATTCGTTCAACCGACATGGGCCTTATCTCGTGACCAAAATTCGCGCTGGTCATAATCTCTCAATGGCAGCATTCTATCCGTAAACTCAAAAGTCACTCACGAGAAGATTACTCGGAAGAGCCTTTACGATACACAGTTTGTCGCAAATGGGAGTAAGTTCGTCAGCTATGGCGGGCTTAATGCGGCGACTTCCGAGAGAAAATATCCAGTCCAATTCAATGCTCGGAAAAGGGGGACGCACTTGCACAATTCGGTGCTCGCAGCCTGGATGCAAGCCTTCCCTGTAATTACAACATGCTAACCAATTTTGATCAGCGTAATAATTTCCCAGAAATGTTCAATGTTGGCATTATGGTTCCACTTTTAGATAGACACGTCCCATGCCTGTACTGGGTGGTAAGGCGAAAATTCTACTTTATTCCTGGTTGCAAGGGATTATGGAAATTTGCAAGTTATTGATTCAGCGTTGCTTGATTAGCTTTCCACAGAATCGCCGAATGTTTGTCTGTCATTGGGCAAAGTGATTGCAACAGCCATTGCCTAGGCTTTTAGTTTGGAGTTGTTGCGAAGCACCAGAACGCTGTTCATTGTTGGATATGGCGTTCATAACCAGCCCGCTTCCCAAGGGGCTCATTGCAATCAGGGAGCTTCCATTGTCGAACTCATATCAGGCTTTGCCGCCCATCGCAATCGTACAGTTTCGACCCAGCGCGGAGAGCAAGCGTCTGGAGCAGTACCAGGCCATCTACGAAGCAAATCGGAATCGCGTGTACTCGTTCGCATTTTGGATGACGGATAACGAACTGATGGCGGAAGATATTTCGGAGCGCACGTTCCTTCGTGCGTTTTCGGTGAGCGAGAATCCGACGGAAGAGATGATCGATAAAGCATTGTTGCGGGAACTGCGCAGTGAAGATACTGTATCGATGGATCCGCCGAAGCTGAAATGCGGCACGGTAAAAGAAGTCAGCGCGATCCGTCAAAATACGAAGCGCGTGGATTTGGAACGGGCAATTATGGAACTGCCGCATACGGAACGAATGATCTTCTGCATGCATGACGGAGACAGTTACGATCACGCCCGAATCGCACGTACATTAGGGATCAGTGAAAACGAGTCGCGCAATGGACTGCATCAGGCGAGAATGCGGATTCGCGAACTGGTGGCCGCGTCCAACGGTTCAGTCATCGCGGCGTAGCGAAGCTGGAAACTTTCCGAAGATGTACGAATGCCCCTCAGCGAGGGGCATTCGTCTTGGCGCGTGTTTAGTGGGGTTGAGCTACTTGGTGTCGAGAGGTATCTGCGACAGGGTCAGATCCCAATGGGCTTCCAGGATTTCAAAGCGCCGCTGCTCTTCGCGTTTGAAGGTCGCTTGATCGGGGAAGAGTTGAAGTTGCAAAGCGTGCTCGTCCACAGGCGTGTAGGCGGCTTGCGCGTTCTTGAAGGTGATGGTCACGCGGTAATCCCATCGTTCCTGCTCGGGCATATGGAAGGCCGGTGTATCGAGACGCACTGATAATATGCGGCCCTGCGAGATTTCCTTCTGCAGGACGGGGTAGTGATTTTTCTTGAAGAGCTCGAGGAACTCGTCCTGATGGCCCCAGTGAATTTTGTAGTAGTACTCCATCACATAAGGTTTGTCGGGCGCGGGCGCGGGCGGGGCCTGCGCAAAGCTGACGGCAGAGAAAACGGCAATCAAGGTGAGGAGCAGAGTAGCAGCAGTCTTGTGCATGGAAGCCTCCGTCGGGTTTGAGGCATTGTAGCCGAACCGCGCGCGTGACAGAAAGCCGCGCAGTTCAGGGCCGAGTGCAGTACCAATGCGGGAAGCAGAGCGACAATATAGGATTTCGACGCTAGAAAAAATGCAATTGGGAGTACTATCTCGGCGGACGTCCCCGGGGCCGGAGCGTGCTCGCCACCCGCATTCATAGTCCCGCAAGTCCACGCTCCCCGCGCGCAACGGGGTCTGGCGGGGATTTAAGGTGGTTTGAGGCTGCGCTCCGGTTCCCGGAAAATGTCGTCCAAGGCGGCAACGATTAACTCCAGGGTGAATGGTATTTTGCGAGGGAGGTTGCATTCTAGCCAGTATGTAAAAATAGACGTAAGCTGCCGATGGGTCGCAGTCAATCACTTGTAAGTTTCCTTTCCGTGCTGATTTCTCTTTACCGCGGGAGCAAAAAAAGGCAGAATGCAGCCGCGTCTCAGCAGATTCGTGAGTGAGCGGGGCAATACTCCGTCATCCGAGGATGGGCTCACGGAATGCGCGTGGCGCCGGACCGTTTAGGGGTGAACGATTCGGAGCATAGAACTGCTCGATCCCAGGCAGGTAAATTGGACTTTACGTCCAACATCTTTCTCCGGCATGGCCGCACCAAAGCGAAAGTCTGATCACCTGATTATTCCGAATGTATAGCGGCAGGAGCCTTCCATCGCTTGTGGGGTGAGGAGTGCGCTTGAACCGCCTACTTAAAAAGATGGGGAAGCTTAAAGGAGATTTGCCAATGGAAGGTCAGATCCGTGGGAACCCGGCAGTCGTTGGATTGGCCGGTTTTGGTGTCACTACCCTATTACTTCAATTCCATAACCTCGGATGGTGCGGCAGCGGAGTTGTTTTCTGTGCCGCGCTGATGTTTGGCGGAGCGGCGCAGTTGATCGCCGGATTCCAGGAATTCAAGGTCGGCAACAATTTCGGATACAGCGCATTTACCGCTTACGGAGCCTTCTGGCTCGCGCTCGCTTTTATTTACCTTTTGCTGGATTTGCAGGGGATGCCGAATTCAATTATCGGCGCGCCTCTGAAGATCACCGCGACCGACATTGGCTACTTCCTGCTGGCTTACACGATCTATACGGTGGTGATGTTTGTAGCATCGCTCGCGGTCCATTTCGCGATGTCGCTAACGTTTTTCACGCTGCTGCTGGGCTTCATCGGGCTGGATCTCGTGTTCCTGCGCGGAATGAAGTCTGTGCTGACGATTACGGCGATCGACCTGATTGTTTGCGCGTTGCTGGCGCTGTACATGATGGGACACGTTGTGTTCCTGCAAGTGTTCGGCAGAGATATTTTGCCGGTGGGTAAACCGTTGGTCAGCAAACCGGCGCCAGCTCCGTTGGTGGGCAGGGCGGCGGCGCGCTAGATTCAGTTCGCAGTTGTATAGAAGCGATGTCCCGCATGGGGCATCGCTTTTTGCTGCGCGAAGCGCGAGTGATTTCATTTGAGGAACAGCGGCAAGGCTGGTCAGAGCCGCTGTTTCCGCGCTTGTTGCCGAGCTGGAGTCGGAGTATGCTGCCCGCTCGAATGGGGTCCACCGCCGCAGCCATTGGGCGCTTTTCAGTGTTGTTCGAATGTCCCTTCCCGTGAGGTGATTCATGAGTAGTGCAGGAAATGTGGTTGACTTCGGTTCAGAATCGGATCAGCAAAGGCTTGAGAAGTTTGTTCACCGGATTGTTGAAGACCTGGGTGCGGCGTTGAGCGCCGCACTGGTGCTTGTGGGCGACCAGCTTGGTCTTTACAAAGCAATGGATCGTGCAGGACGTCCGCTGGGCGCGTCTGAACTGGCGTCCATGACGGCGACGGATGAGAGATATGTCCGCGAGTGGTTGAGCGCGCAGGCAGCGTCAGGATATGTGCAGTATCACGCCAGCTCAGGGCAGTTCAGCTTGTCACCGGAACAGGCAATGACGCTGGCACGCGAGGATAGTCCGGTGTATATGCCGGGAGCGTTCCAGATTGTGTCGGCGGTGATTAAAGACGAGCACAAGGTGACGGAAGCATTTCGATCCGGCGTGGGCGTGGGCTGGCATGAGCACCATCCAGCGCTGTTTGAGGGAACGGAGCGCTTCTTCCGTCCCAACTACGCGACGAACCTGATCAGCAACTGGATTCCGGCGCTCGATGGAATGATGGCAAAGCTGAAAAAAGGTGCAAAGGTGGCGGATGTCGGCTGCGGATATGGAGCTTCGACGATTTTGATGGCGGAAGCTTTTCCAAAGTCGAAGTTCACGGGCTTTGACTATCACCAGGCATCGATTGAGCGGGCGCGCGAGCGGGCGAAGAAAGCCGGGGTCGGGGAGCGCGCTGCGTTTCAGGTTTCCACGGCGAAGGAATTTTCGGGCACCTATGATCTAATCACGTTCTTCGATTGTCTACACGACATGGGCGACCCGGTTGGCGCGGCCAGGCACGTGTTGCAGGCTCTGGCACCGGATGGTGTGTGGATGATTGTCGAGCCGTTTGCGAACGATGATCTGCAGGACAATCTGAATCCCGTGGGGCGAGTGTTCTACGCTGCTTCTACGATGATCTGCACACCGGCTTCGAAGGCGCAGGAAGTTGGACTGGCGCTGGGGGCGCAGAGCGGAGAAAAGCGAATGACGGAGGTCGTGAAAAGTGCGGGGTTCGGGAGTTTCCGGAGGGCGGCGCAGACTCCGTTCAATTTGGTTTATGAGGCAAAGCGGTAGACAAGCCTGGTCTGGGACGGGGAGGCTTGGAACGTGCTTCGCGCGGGTCTTTGTTAAAGAGAATCGATGGCGGGCTGAAAAGCTTGAGGCCACACGGGAGACTTGGGCATTGCTGGGATCCTTCGCCTTCGGCTCAGCGACCCTCTGAGCAGATGGCAGAAACATCTACAATGAACCCGTTCGTGCCCCGTTCAGCTTGCCAAAAGAGGGAAGTTAAACGACGCACGAGATCACATTTGTTCGAATGCGATCTCGTGCTGGGTTAGCTTTCGAGAATCTGGAGGAGGTATTTGCCGTAGCCGCTCTTGAGGAGCGGTTGGGCGAGCGTGCAGAGTTTGGTGGCGGTGATGAAGCCCATGCGGTAGGCGATCTCTTCGGGGCAGGCGATCTTGAGGCCCTGACGCTTTTCGAGAGTGGCGATGAAGCTGGAGGCTTCGAGCATGGAGTCGTGGGTTCCGGTGTCGAGCCAGGCAGTGCCGCGTCCGAAGGTGACGACGTTGAGCTGGTTGCGCTCGAGGTAGAGGCGGTTGAGGTCGGTAATTTCGAGCTCGCCACGGGCGGAAGGTTTCAAGGACTTTGCGAGTGAGACTACCTGCGAGTCGTAGAAGTAGAGTCCGGTGATGGCGAAGCGCGAGCGGGGATGCGCGGGCTTTTCTTCGACGCTGATGGCGCGTCCGGTGGAGTCGAATTCAACGACGCCGTAGGAGGTTGGGTCCTGCACGAGGTAGGCGAAGATGCTGGCACAGTTTTCCAGGGCAGCGGCGTGCTGGAGCAGCTTGGACATGTCCTGTCCGTAGAAGATGTTGTCGCCGAGGACGAGGGCGCAAGGTTCGCCAGCGATGAAATCTTCGGCGATGAGGAAGGCTTGGGCTAGACCCTCGGGGCGGGGCTGCTCGGCGTACTGGATTTTGATTCCCCACTGCGCGCCGGAGCCGAGGAGTTCGCGGAATCGCGGCAGGTCGGAGGGAGTGGAAATGAGCAGGATGTCTCGGATTCCGGCCAGCATGAGAGTGCTGAGCGGGTAATAGACCATCGGCTTATCGTAGATGGGAATGAGCTGCTTGCTGACGGCGATGGTGGCCGGATAGAGCCGGGTGCCGGAGCCTCCCGCTAGAATGATGCCTTTCATTTTGCACCCCGGGCTTCGTAGTTGGCGGCGATCCACTTGCGGTAGTCTCCGCTGGTCACTTCCTGAATCCAGGCAGAGTTGGCAAGGTACCACTCGACGGTGCGGCGGATTCCGGTGGTAAAGGTTTCCTGCGGGCGCCAGCCGAGTTCGCGCTTGATCTTCGAGGCATCGACGGCGTAGCGGCGATCGTGGCCGGGACGGTCTTTGACGAAAGTGATGAGGCGATTGTGGGGAGCGCCCTGGGGGTGAACCTCGTCCATGATGGAGCAGATGGTGGTGACGACGTCGATGTTGGCCTTTTCGCTGTCGCCGCCGACGTTGTAGGTTTCGCCGGAGATGCCCTTTTCAAGCACAAGAGCGATGGCCTCGCAGTGGTCGCCGACGTAAAGCCAGTCGCGGACGTTGAGGCCGTCTCCGTAGATGGGGAGAGGCTTACCGTTGAGCGCGTTGAGGATGACGAGCGGGATGAGCTTTTCAGGAAACTGGTAGGGGCCGTAATTGTTGGAGCAATTGGTGGTAAGCGTGGGCAGTCCGTAGGTGTGCTGATAGGCGCGCACGAGGTGGTCGCTGCTGGCCTTGGAGGCGGAGTAAGGGCTGTTGGGTTCGTAGGCTTTGCTCTCGATAAAAGCGGGATCGGTTTTGCTGAGCGATCCGTAAACCTCGTCGGTGGAGACGTGAAGGAAGCGGAAGCGCGCCTGGAGTTCCGCTGGAAGCATGCGATAGTAATTGAGCGATTCGTGAAGAAGGCGGAAGGTTCCGACGACGTTGGTGGAGATGAACTCTTCAGGACTGGCGATTGAACGGTCAACGTGGCTTTCGGCGGCGAAGTTCACGACCGCGTCGGGATGGTGGAGCTGAAAGAGTGAGCGTAAGAGCTCCGCGTCTTCGATGCCGCCCTGCACGAAGATGTGCGCGGGGTTGTTCGTGACGGAAGCAAGATTGCCGAGATTTCCGGCATAGGTGAGCTTGTCCAGATTGATAACACGATCACCTGCGGCGATCCGCTGCAATACAAAATTGGAGCCGATGAAACCTGCTCCGCCTGTAACCAAAACCGTCCGAGCCAATGCATGGCCTCCACGAAGAACTTTCGGTGCTCTGGAGATTCTAATAGGTTTACTGATGGATGGCTTGCGCTTTGTGAGTCGAGAGTGGATTGAAGTGGGAATGCAGGGAGGAATCTGCCCGCGCTCGAGGACAAGACACGATAATTTTCTGCTAGGCTACTCGGGGCGAGCAATCACGGCATTATTGGAGATATAAATCGTGCAAGTAGTGGCTGGAGTCGATCTTGGCGGAACCGCCATCAACTATACCCTGGTCAACAAAGACGAACAGTTCCTGGTTGAGGGGCTGTGCGAGCATCCCGCACTGACAAAGCAGGGGCCTGATGTCTGCTTGAAGCAGATTGAAGATGGCCTTCGGTTAGTGGCGGAGCGCTCCGGGATCAACGTTGCCGATATCGTCGCGATTGGGCTGGATACTCCGGGGCCAGCGAGCTCGGGGGGAGTACTGAGCCAACGCGGTTCGACGAACTTTGCGCATGAGCAGTGGAAGGGCTACGACATAAGGGAGCACCTGGCGCGCAAGCTGGGTAAGCCGGTTACGTATCTGAATGATGCTAATGCGGGCGCTTTGTGGGGACACTTCTCTCTGTTTGGTAGCAAGGGCAGGGAAACCTCGATCTCGGTAGTGATTGGCACCGGAACAGGTGGCGGCGTCATCATTGAAGGCAACGTGCTAAAGGGCAAAGTGGGATTTGGTGGTGAGCTCGGACATTGCCTGATTCCGTATCAGTCGATTCCTGCAATTGCAGGGATGGAGCCGCACTGCAACTGCGGCCGCATTGGCGATCTGGAATCGCTGGCCTCGCTGACGTCGATTGAGAAGACGCTGCTGCCGTACTTCCTGAAAAAGTATCCCGGACATGAGCTTTCCAGGATGAACAACGCTCATCAGGCGGCGAAGCTGGTTCGCGGATTGGCCGATGGCGGCGATGCGATGAGTCTGGAGATATTCAGAGTACAGGCTCATGCGGTGGGACTGTTGTTCGACATGATGGTGAATACGTTCGATCCGGATGCGTTCATTGTTGGGGGCGGCGTGCTGGAGGCCAGTGAGCAGTTCAAGAACTGGTTCCTGGCGGAGATACGAAAGGGAATGCCTGCACAGCGCGAAGAGCAGGCGGGGATTCCGATTTACGCGATGCCGAATGGGGATACGGCTGGAGCGAGAGGCGCGGCTATTGAGGCTCTCGCGATGGCTCGGCAGAGCGGGTTGATTTAGGTTTTAGGCGAGATGAAAACGGCTGTCCTCGCGGGCGGCCGTTTTGTTTTGGGAAGTCAAGATAAAGAACGCTCAGTTGGGCACACGGGAAACTGACACCACAGGCAGCAGCAAAGGCAATCAGCAAGAGAAAGAGCAAAAAACCATCCTAAACTCGCAAGCAGCGCGAGTTTAGGATGGGGTGCCTGTGATCGATGGATACGAAGCGGCTAGACCAAGCCGGCGATGGGACTCCACGGTTTTGCTTGAGAATCGGCGACGCCTTTGTAAGTGACCTTGCCCTGATAGGTATTCACGCCTTCCTGGAGGTATGGATCGGAGCGGAGAGCGGCTTCGATGCCGTACTTTGCGAACTTCATTACATAGGGGAAGGTCGCGTTGGTGAGGGCAAGGGTCGAGGTGTGGGGGACGGCGGCGGGCATGTTCGTTACGCAGTAGTGGACGACGCCGTATTCCGTGTAGGAAGGGTTGCTGTGACTGGTGGGGCGGGCGGTCTCGACGCAACCGCCCTGATCGATAGCCACGTCCACGATGACGGCGCCTTTTTTCATCGTACTCACCATTTGGCGGGTGACGATTTTGGGAGCAGTGGCACCGGGGATGAGAACGCCTCCGATGACGAGGTCGGACTCCTGTACGGCGCGGGTTACGTTGTAGGAGTTGGAGGCCAGCGTATAGAGGCGTCCATTGAAGATGTCGTCAAGTTCGCGGAGGCGGTTGAGGTTGAGATCGACGAGCGTGACTTTGGCTCCGAATCCCATGGCCATGCGGGCAGCGTTGGTGCCGACGATTCCGCCGCCAATCACGCAGACATTGGCAGGAGGTACTCCGGGTACTCCGCCGAGGAGAAGGCCGCGTCCGCCATGCTCGGTTTGGAGATAGGCTGCTCCGACCTGCACTGACATGCGGCCTGCTACTTCCGACATGGGAGTAAGGAGGGGTAGAGCTCCGGATTTGTCGTGGATGGTTTCGTAGGCGATGCCGGTGATGTTTCTCTTCAGAAGGGCATCAGTCAGCTCGGGCGCGGGGGCTAGATGAAGATAGGTGAACAGGGCCAGTCCTTCGCGGAAGTATGGAAATTCCTGAGCGATGGGCTCCTTGACCTTGACGATCATCTGGGCAGAGGCCCAGACCTGGGCAGCCGTGGGGAGGACCTCGGCTCCGGCAGCGCTGTATTCGCTGTCAGGGAAGGCGGAGAGCTCTCCGGCGGAGGCTTCAACCAGAACTTTGTGCCCGGCATCGACCAGGGCTTTAGCTCCGGCGGGGGTGATGCCTACTCGAGTTTCATGATCTTTGATTTCTTTGGGAACGCCAACTATCACGCAATGCCACCTGTTAACGGAATGTATCCGAATTGTTTTCAGCAACCTTCCATACTATCGCGTGATGGAGCAAGTGGCAGAATGCGCTTCGGTTCATCCAATATGGTAGGCTTTCCAATGGTGCGGTGTGGGTTGGTTGACACCGCTAAAACGCAATTTTGACCGAGCCTATTCCCCGGTAAGCATCTGAAGGAACATAGCATTGATTAACTCTCTGATTGCAAAGGTTTTCGGGACACATAACGAGCGCGAAGTTAAGAAGCTGCTGCCTCGCGTGCAGCGCATCAATGCACTTGAGCCCGAAATACAGAAGCTGACGGACGCGCAACTGCGCGCCAAGACCGAGGAATTCCGGCGTCGGGTGCAGGAGCGACTGGCCCAGATGCAGGAGCCGTCCGATGAAGAGATGGATGCGGATCGCCGCAAACAGTGGGAGAAGGAGCAGTACAGCGCCATTCAAGAGGTGCTGGACACGATTCTGGAAGAGGCGTTTGCCGTGGTGCGCGAGGCGGGACGGCGCGTGCTCAATATGCGCCACTTCGACGTGCAACTGATTGGCGGCATGGTGCTGCACTCCGGGCGCATCTCCGAAATGAAGACCGGTGAAGGTAAGACGCTGGTTGCGACCTTGCCGGTGTATCTGAATTCGCTTTCAGGACGCGGCGTGCACGTGGTCACGGTGAACGACTACCTGGCGAAACGCGACTCGGAGTGGATGGGAAAGCTTTACACCTTCCTGGGACTGACGGTGGGCGTGATCGTTCACGACCTGGACGACGAGCAGCGCAAGGCGGCTTACGGCTCCGATATCACGTACGGAACGAACAACGAATTCGGCTTTGATTACCTGCGCGACAACATGAAGTTTGATATGCGCGATTGCGTACAGCGCGGTCATAACTTCAGCATCGTCGACGAAGTGGATTCGATCCTGATCGACGAAGCGCGTACGCCTTTGATCATCAGCGGAGCGAGCGAAGAGTCAACCGACAAATATGCACGCATCAACGTGATTATTCCCAAGCTGGTGAAGGGCGAGGAACTGCCTGGAGCCGAGCCGAATGAGAAGATTTATACCGGCGACTTCGTGATCGATGAAAAACACAAGAACACGATGGTGACCGAGGCAGGCTGGGAAAAAGTTGAAAAGCTGCTTGGAATCGAGAACATCGCGGACCCGGAAAACTGGGACCTGAAGCATCACGTGGAAGTGGCGGTGAAGGCGCACCATCTCTACAAGCGCGATGTGGAATACGTGGTGAAGGACGGCGAAGTGCTGATCGTGGACGAGTTCACGGGACGCCTGATGCCGGGGCGGCGCTGGTCGGACGGTCTGCATCAGGCGGTGGAAGCAAAAGAAGGGGTGAAGATCGAGCGTGAGAACCAGACGCTGGCGACCATCACCTTCCAGAATTACTTCCGCATGTACAAGAAGCTGGCCGGCATGACCGGAACGGCGGAGACCGAAGCTGCCGAGTTCGACAAGATTTATCGGCTCGAAGTCGTGGTGATTCCGACGAATCAGCCGATGCTGCGCAAGGAAAACAAAGACGTGGTGTATCGCACGGAGAAGGAGAAATACTTCGCCGTAGCCGATGAGATTGCAAAGATCCACGAATTGAAGCAGCCGGTGCTGGTGGGCACGGTTTCGATTGAGAAGTCGGAACGGCTCAGCGATCTGCTGAAGAAAAAAGGCATCAAGCACGTGGTGCTGAACGCGAAGTTCCACGAGCGGGAAGCCGAGATTGTGGCCCAGGCAGGACGCTATGGGATGGTCACGATTGCGACCAACATGGCAGGCCGCGGTACGGATATTCTGCTGGGCGGCAACCCGGAATTTATGGCCAAGCAGGAGGCGCTCAAGAACGGGTTGGCGACGGCGGTGAAGGCCGTGGCGGGCGGCGTGGACGCGCGGCCCGACGATCCGACCACCGCTTATTGGTATTACCAGGGACAGGAGTTCAGCATTCCCGCGCAGACGTGGAGGGAACTGCTGACGAAGTACGGAAAAGAAACCGTCGAAGAGCATGCGAAGGTGATCGACGCGGGCGGCCTGTTCATCATGGGTACGGAACGGCACGAGTCGCGGCGCATCGATAACCAGTTGCGTGGACGCGCGGGACGCCAGGGCGATCCGGGCGCGTCGCGTTTCTACCTGTCGCTGGAAGACGACTTGATGCGCATCTTCGCCAAGGAGTGGGTGTCAAACCTGCTGCGGCAGCTTGGTATGGAAGAAGGTATCCCGATTGAGTCGGGGCTGATTACGCGGCGCATTGAAGCCGCACAGAAGGCAGTAGAAGGCCAGAACTTTGAGGCCCGTAAGCATCTGCTTGAGTACGACGACGTGATGAACAAGCAGCGCGAGGCGGTGTATGGCCTGCGCCGCCAATTACTCGAAGGCAGCGAGCAGAAAGAACTGATTCAACAGGATTACGTTCGCGACTTGCTGGGCGGAATCCTGGAGAAGTTCGCTGGCGAACAGACGCATCCGGAAAACTGGGATGTCGCGGGACTGAAAACCGAAATCTATGGGCGCTTTGGCGTGGATATTCTGGCCGAAGGCGTTGAGCCGAAGTCGCTGAACCATCATGAACTGGGAGACGCGATTTTTGAACGCCTGATTGCGCGCTATGATGCGAAGGAAAAGTTGATTGGCTCAGAAGCCATGCGACAGCACGAGCGCGTCATCATGCTGAGTGTGCTGGACCAGTTGTGGAAAGACCATCTGCTGCAAATGGACCACCTGAAAGAAGGGATCGGACTGCGCGGCTATGGGCAGCACGATCCGTTGGTGGAGTACAAGAGGGAATCGTTCACGCTCTTCGAAGAGATGATGGAGCACTTCGAGGAAGAGACAGTTCGATACTTGTACATGATGCGAGTAGTGGACGAAAATGGCGACGAGATCGGTTACGCTGCGACCGCGGGCGGCGCACCCACACACAGCACTTCAGGGACAGCGGAGGCGCTGCAATATTCCGGTTCGGCGGTGGAGACAGATGCGGAATCGCCAGCGCCGCGAAGGATGCAGACTTCGCTGGATGACGTTGAGAAGCAATTCCAGCGCAGAAAGACCCGGGAGTTGGAGCAGGCGCGCCGCGCAGGAGCAGGTCCGGCGGAAGCGGTGCAGCAAGTGGTTCGCGGGGAGAAGGTCGGGCGCAATGATCCTTGTCCCTGCGGGAGCGGGAAGAAGTATAAGAAGTGCCACGGAGCGAACGAGTAATTCCTCCGGATTTCGACAAGGCTCCTGGGCATGGCTCAGGAGCCTTGTCGTCTTGGGCAAAGTGTAGAGTTATTTGGTGACCTGGAGTTCGTTGTGCGGTCAGTCACTTTTTTATGATGCCATTTTCTTTTGCAAGAGGGGCTATCGGAAACATCAGCGTGGCGGAAAGAGTTGCCTGAGCTTGCGGCTTCTTTATAAAAGATCGCCCTAAATGGGGCGGTTTTGTTTTTGACGGGTCCGAAACATATGGCGAGTCCCGGGGTTTGGTCATCTCAGAGAAGGTGTGCAAGGTTATGGTGTGATCTCTTGCTGCTTTCCGGTCGTTGTCATAGTAAGGAGAAGAATATGAAGTCATCGCTGCGGTTCAAGTTTCTAGTTGTGCTCGCCATATTGGCGATCAGCGGTTTGGCGGCCGCTCAGGATGAACCGGGCGGCGATCCGCCGAGCCGGGTAATGCGCCTTCAGTATTTGCAGGGCGAAGTATCGATGCAGCCGGGTGGAGTTGATGACTGGGTGGCGGCTAACCTGAATCGACCATTGACCACTGCCGACCGGATATGGACGGACCAGGGTGCGCGTGCAGAGTTAACGATGGGATCGGCTGCCTTGAGGTTGGGAAGCGAGACTAGCGTCACGCTCAGCAATTTGGATGACAACACGGCGCAAATCGAACTGGATCAAGGTGCTCTAAATCTGTCAGTGCGATATCTGAATGCGGGCGAAATTATCGAAGTGGATACACCGAACTTCGCGTACACGGTGATGAAGCCCGGCGATTATCGCTTTGACGTAGTGCCGAGTGAGGACCAGAGCTGGATCACGGTGCGGCGCGGCGATGGTGAGGCTACCGGGGAGGGAAACGCTGTGCGGGTGCATAGCGGACAACAGTTCCGCTTCAGCGGGCAACAGTCGCTGGCTTACACGGCGGGTCGCGTGCCGGGTCCCGACGGGTTTGACGACTGGTGCAACGTGCGAGAGCGGCGGGAAGAATCGTCGGCTTCGGCGCGCTATGTGGCGGCAGGAACGGTTGGCTACGAGGATTTGGACGACAGCGGAAATTGGGAACCGACGCCGACGTATGGCACGGTTTGGTATCCGCGGGTACACTCGGGGTGGGCTCCTTATCGTGAAGGCCACTGGGCCTGGGTGGAGCCGTGGGGGTGGACCTGGGTGGATGACGCGCCCTGGGGATTCGCTCCGTTCCACTATGGCCGCTGGGTTTGTGTTCACGACCGCTGGGGATGGGTTCCGGGACCGGTAGGAGTTCGTCCGGTGTATGCTCCGGCGCTGGTGGCGTGGGTTGGGGGACCGAGTTTTGGAGTGTCGATTGGGATCGGCGGCGGCGTGGGATGGTTCCCGCTGGGCTATCGCGATCCGTATCTTCCGTCCTATCGCGTGAGTCCGAGGTACGCGCGGAACGTAAATATCTCCAACTCGCGAGAAGTGAACGTTACGGTCGTTAACAACTACTACACGACGAATAACGTGAACGTGAGGAATACGACGATTAACAACATTCGCTACGAAAACGCGGGTGTGCGCGGCGCGGTTACGGGAGCGCAGAGCCATACGTTTGCTGCGGGAAAGCCGGCGGGCCGCAGCAGCTACGTTGTGGTTCCGCAGAATGAGGTAGGACGCTCGAACGTGATGACCGCTGCGGCCGTGGCGCCGACGAAAGAGGCGGTTCTTGGTGGACGTCCTCCGGCTCGGGTTCCGCAACATCTGGTGACCCCGCGGCAGGTGATTTCCAAGCAGGCTCCGCCACCTCGTCCGGTGAGTTTCGATCAGCAGCGTCCGTTGCTGGAAAAGAACAATGGCGTGCCGTTGAGCCCGGAGACGAGGAACAACTTGCGCAGATCGAATCCTCCTTCGGCAGCAAGGGGCGGACAGCCTGCGGGCAATCAGCCTCCGGCAAACCAGGGGAGACTGCCGGGAATGAATCAGCAGGGCGGAAATCAGCAGGGAAGAGCGCCGATTGTAAATCGGCCTGACGGGAACCAGCAGTTTGGAAGGCCTCCGGCGGCAAATCAGCCCGCGATGAGGAATGAGCCAAACAATGCTCCGAATCGTCCGGCGAATCAGGCACCGCCTGCAGGCAGGGAGCCAGCGGCGAATGTGAACCAGGGCGACAGGCCGGGACATAACGTTCCGCGTCCGCCGCAAGCGGGTGGAAATAACAATGGGCAGTTGCCGGTGATGCGTCCGAACGACGGCCAGGCAAACTCGCAACGCAGTCCGGGATCGTCGTATGGCAATACGGGTCGCGGTCCGGGCGCGGGAACTCCGATCGATAGAAATGCCCCGGTGAGCCGCGAAGTGGCACCGGTACGCGATACGCCTCCTCCGGTGCGCCCGTCGGCTCCGTCGCACAGTGCGGTACCAAACCGCGATGTGGCTCCAACTCGTGACGCTGCTCCGGTGCGTGAGGCTGCTCCGGTGCGTCCAGCCGTGCCGCCCCATAACGCCGCCCCGGCACGGGACGTAGCTCCGGCACGAGAATCGGCGGCGCCACGTGAGGCTGCACCGCAACATCCTGCACCGGCACCCCGTGCAGAAGCGGCACAGGAACATCGCAATACTCCTCCTCCTAGGGAGAACAAGGACAATAAGGACAGGGAGAAAGATAAGTAGAGAAGGTGACGCTATGGGATGCAGGCCTGAACGGACCTGCATTTTTTGTGAGCGTGAGCTAGACCACTTCGATGATGGTGTTTGGATCAGTAAGGGTTGTTGGCTAGTCCCACTTCTTTGTTTTGTTCCATGCTTGCTGCAGGTCGAAGTGAAGACCCTGGCAGTAGTAGATGTCGAAGTGCTCTTCGGTGCGGGACAGGGGGTGGTCGGCGTGGCCGACGACGCGGACGCTGTCGCACTCGCGTTGCAGCGTGCGGTAGTCGTGCGAGCCGAGGTTAATCATGTCCGGACGGTGGTAGTCGCGAGGCCCCCATAAGAAGTAGCTCTGGTGTCCGGCGATGGCTTTGGGTAATCCGAAACGCGGGCCGAAGAAATCGATGGCACCGGCAACCCCGTAGTTATTGCCCCAGATGGCGGTGTTCTGTTTTTGCTCGGGAGTGAGCGTGTTGTAGAAGGCTGCGGCCTTTTCAACCATCTCCTGCCATCCGAACATGTCGGCATAGAGCTGGGGGAGGGCGGCTCTTCCGTGGTGTTCGAACTCGGGCGTTTTGAGGCCGGTGACTTGCGTGTACTGCTGAAAGTGAGGGACGTCAAGTACGGGGATGAGCATGGGGAGTGCCAGGACGAAGATCAGGGAAGCGAGAACTCCGATGGCGATGGGAATCCAGCGCAGGCGCGGTCGGTCGGTCCACTCGACGACGGCGACGGCTCCGGCGGCGAAGACCATGGGATAGATGGGAGCGAGGTAATAATTCTTCGCTCTCATCAGCATCATCGTGACGTAGAAGACGACGAAGGCGATGCCGAGAGCGCGGTAACGCCTGCTGCGCAGAAGGTAGATGGCTCCACAGAAAACGACGAGCACGGAAACGGGATTGACGATCTGCACTTGCTGCAGGAAGAAGCCGAGAGGGGGTAGCGCAACATCGCGGCCGTTATGGTGGATGTTGGCCATGAGTTCGAGGAATGGGAAATGCCGGTGCTGCTGCCAGAGGAAATTGGGAAGCGCGATGAGGATCGCAAGCAGAGTTCCGGCCCAGAAGTGGAGGCTGACGAACCATCTGCGCCAGCGCGTAATGACGATTCCGGCGAGCAGGGCGATGAGGAAGAAGACGACGCCATATTTGTTGAGAACCGTGATGCCAGCGGTGGCTCCGAAGGCGATCCAGAGTCGTGGGTTGCCGGTGTTCTCAAGCCGCACGAGGATGAGGGCGAGGAGCGTCCAGAAAACGAAATCGAAGATGTTCATGGTGAACAGGTGCGCCATCCCTGCCGCGACCGGCATGATGGCAGCAATGAGGGCGGCGAAAATTTCGGCGCGGCGTGAGCCGCCGAGTTCGCCGGCGAGTCGGGCGGTGAGCCAGGGAGTGGTGGCGACGGCCAAGGCTGGCAGCAGGCGTAGCGCGTATAGCGAGGTTCCGATGGTGTGCTGGAGGAGCCAGGAGATCCAGCAGATGAGCGGCGGCTGATCGACGTATCCCCAGGCGGGATGCTCTCCGCAGGCGAGGTAGTAGAGTTCGTCGCGGAAGTATCCGTAGCGCGGTGCGACGGCCATGAGCAGCACGAAAACCGCGGCGGAGATGAACCACACGGTGCGAGGAGTGGGACGGCCGGGGGTGGCGCGAGAAATTGCCGGGGCTGAGGACGTGGCAGAAGTCGTCATGCGTATCCTTGCTTGAGGTTGATGCCTTCTCGATACGATACGGCTTGCATCCGGAAATGGTTCCATCCGGTAGAGCTCTCGATGCCGCTCCACGCGCAGATGAGCTAGGGGCGTGGCGTGCCGGTCTCCTCAAAGGTCATGTTATTTGCGGTACTGCCGGTTTCCTGCTTCCAGCGAGAGAATAGCTCGGCGTAGGAGACGGTGATGTAGTCCTTCTCATCGATGCCGAAGGTTCTGGCGATGAAGTCTATCCACTCGGGCGCGCCTTCGATTTCGGCAACGTTGCCGATAGGGGTGCGGTCGATTACGACTTCTCCGGAGTCGTCGGTCCACTCGGCACGAAATTTTTCATATCGGAAGGAAGGACGGTAGCCGAGAGCGGTGAGGATGCAGTGCATCTCTTCGCCGTTGTCGATGGCGGTTTCGTGCTCGGTGCGACTTTTGTGTTTGCCTTCGGAGCCGCGAGTCTTGTGGGTGAGTCGCCATTGGTCGTCATAGAGGCGGAGGCGCAGAACCTCTCCCGCACGACGAAGGTCGCCGGAAGCAGTGTCGTAGAGAGTGTTGGACTCGAAAGTGGAGGGGGTTTGCTGGTGAAATCCAGCACGGCGCAACGAGCGCAGGAGCGCGTCAGCATCGTGTACGAGAAACTTGATTTCGACTTCGTTGCCGTCGTGGGCGGTCATTGTTTGCAGGGACTCCGGAATTCGCGTTGCAGTTCTTCGATAGAAACGATAGGCAACTGCAAGAGCAAAAGCAACCGTGTCGGTTGAAATTGCTTTGATGCTGTACAGGCGATTTGAGCGGCGATGGGGTGCTTCGCTTGCTCGGAACGACACCTTAAGAACGGCACCGCTACTGGGGCCCCCGTGATTTTTATTCAGACTGCAAAGGGATTATCCGCGATGGGATTGCAGGATGCGGTCGGCGGTTACGGCGAAGAGTATGAGCATTGAGATGAAGCCGTTGGTGGTGAAGAAGGCGGCGTTGAGTTTGCTGAGGTCGTTGGCGCTTACCAGGGTGTGTTCGTAGAGCAAGGCCAGGCCGGTGATGGCGACTCCGGCGATGGCGAGGTGGCCGAGGCCGAAGCTGAAAAGCATCCAGGCAAAGAAGACGAATGCGACGAGATGGAAGACGCGGGCGAGGCGAAGCGCTCCGGCGATTCCGAAGGCAGAGGGGATAGAGTGAAGGCCGCTGGCAATGTCGTACTTGTAATCCTGACAACTGTAGAGGATGTCGAAGCCTCCGCCCCAGAACATGACGGCGGCGGTGACGATAAGCACGCGGGGATCGAGGGTTCCGCGAACGGCGACCCAGGCGGCGGCGGGAGCAATGCCCATGGCGAATCCGAGGAACAGGTGCGCCCAGCGGGTGAAACGCTTGGTGTAGGAGTAGGAGCAGACGATGATTAGGGCTACGGGCGAGAGATAGAACGCCAGCGGATTCAGCATCCAGGCGGCGAAGAAGAGCAGGGCCGAAGTAGCAATGGTAAAGCCCAAAACGAAGCCTGGAGTGAGTAGTCCGGCAGGGATCGCGCGGATAGAGGTGCGCGGGTTAAGGGCGTCGATGTCGGCATCAACAAGGCGGTTGAAGGCCATGGCGGCGGAGCGCGCGGCGATCATGGCTACGCAGATCCAGCCGAGCGTGCGGAGAGAGGGGATTCCGTTGGCGGCGATGACGGCGCCGGTGAGTCCGAAGGGGAGCGTGAGGAAAGAGTGCTCCCATTTGATCATTTCGAGGGCAACGCGGAGCTTGTGAAGAATGCTTTGAAACATGCTGTGTGAACATTTCGGAAACAGATTAGAAACGGGTTGATGCTATTGTATCCGGTGCCTTGAAAGTTCTGCACCTCAGAGTAGCGTGTGTCATCTTAAAAAGGAAGAGGACAAAGCTATATGAAGAAAAGACAACTCGGTCATTCTGGAATTGAAGTGCCTACGCTTTGCTTTGGCGGCAACGTGTTTGGCTGGACAGCCGACGAGCAACGCAGCTTTGAACTGTTGGACGCACTGCTCGAAAGCGGTCTGAATTTTGTGGATACGGCGGACTCGTATTCGACCTGGGCTCCGGGAAATCATGGCGGAGAGTCGGAGACGATCATCGGGAAATGGTTCAAAGCGCGGGGAAATCGCGACAAGGTGATTCTGGCAACCAAGGTGGGCTCGCCGATGGGCGAGGGGAAGCAGGGGTTGTCGAAGAACTATATTCGCGCAGAGGTGGAGGAGTCGCTGAAGCGGTTGCAGACCGACTATATCGACTTATATCAATCTCATCGCGATGACGAGAGCACGCCGCAGTTGGAGACGCTGGAAACATACGCGGCGTTGATTAAGGAGGGGAAGGTTCGCGCGATTGGATGCTCGAACTTTACGGCGGAGCGGATTGAGTCTTCGCTGGAGATGAGCCGCAAGCACAATCTGCCGCGCTATGAGACGCTGCAGCCGGAGTACAACCTCTATGATCGCGGGAAATATGAATCCACGCTGGAACCGGTCTGCGTGAAACAAGGACTGGGAGTGATTCCGTATTTTTCGCTGGCGAGCGGGTTTCTGAGCGGTAAGTACACATCGGCGGAGCAGGCGGCGAGCGTTCCGAGAGCTGGGATGCTGAAGAAATACTTCAATGAGCGCGGAATGCGGATCGTGGAATCGCTGATCGAAGTGGCTCGGGAGGTGAAAGCAAAACCCGCGCAGGTAGCGTTGGCGTGGCTGATGGCGCGGCCTGGTATTACGGCTCCGATCGCCTCCGCGACGAAGGTGGATCAGTTGCGGGAACTGGTGGGGGCTACGCGATTGGAGTTGCCAGCGGGCGCGGTGGAGAAACTGAACCAGGCGAGCGCGGAAACGGTGACGGCGTAAGAGCAAGAGCAAGAGGAAAGTCAAAGACCCCACGTCAGCCCGATAAAGCCGGGCGGGACGTGGGGCACCAGAAGCATCACGGCGAGCACGGAGGCGGTGACGGCGTAAAGAGCAAGAGCAAAGTCAAAGACCCCACGTCAGCTCGGTGGTTGCGGTATCATACGGGTATGCCCGAAGTGAAGTTTCCCATTGCGGCGCCGCGGCACGAGTTCTTCAGCGATGATGCGCGGCTCAAAACGATCCACGACAAGGTGATTGGCGGCGAACGTCTCGATGAGAGCGACGCGCTAGCCCTTTATCGCACGCCGGACATGTTGGCCCTAGGCTGGCTGGCAAACTATGTGCGTGAGCGGATGCATGGCAACGTTGCGTATTTCAATGTGAATCGCCACATCAATCACACGAACGTTTGCGTGGCAGCTTGCAGGCTGTGCGCGTTCGGCCGTAAGAAGGGAACAGAAGGCGCTTACACAATGGCGCTGGAGGAAGTGTTCGAGTCGGCTGCGTCGGGATACACGGAAGCGGTGACGGAGTTCCACATTGTTGGAGGGTTGCATCCGGAACTTCCGCTGAAATACTTCACGGACATGCTAAGCGGATTGAAGCAAAGATTTCCCCATGTGCACTTGAAGGGCTTCACGATGGTGGAGATCTCGTTCTTTGCCAAGCTGAACAAGATGTCGATCAGGGATGTGCTGCTGAAATTGAGAGAGGCAGGACTGGATTCGATGCCGGGCGGCGGAGCGGAAATTTTTTCAGAGCGCGTGCGGGCGATCATCTGCGATCACAAGATCAATGGCAATGAATGGCTGGATGTGGCGCGCGAAGCGCACTTGATGGGAATCAAGTCGAACGCGACGATGCTTTATGGACACATCGAAGGCGACGAGGACCGGGTCGATCATCTGCTGAAATTGCGGGCACTGCAGGACGAAACCAAGGGTTTCCAAACCTTCATTGGACTCTCGTTCCATCCCGATCACACGGTGTTGCAGCATCTGCCGTGGACGACCGGAATGCTGGACTTGAAGCAGGTTGCGGTTGCGCGGTTGGTGCTGGATAATTTCCCGCACATCAAAGCGTATTGGCAGATGCTGACGCCGAAGATTGCGCAGATTGCGTTGCGCTTCGGAGCCGACGATATTGATGGTACGGTGGTGGAAGAAAAGATATATCATGATGCGGGCGCGACGACTCCGCAAGGCTTGAGCCGACAGGACCTGATCCGGCTGATCGAGGCCGCAGGGCGGGTTCCCGTGGAGCGCGACACGTTGTACAGGGCCGTTACGCGCACGGAGACGTCGGTTACGGTTTCTGTATAGCGCGTTAATTTATCGCATATCTCGGCCGTCATCTATCGAGGGATGACGGCTTTGTTTTTTTGCGGTGCATAACCAAATTAAGCGACTCTGAGATACAGAGATTCCGGAATTCCCAACCCGGTGCATGCTTGTGACCTTAGGACGTGCAACCGCATTCTTTTTGCTTGCCTCTTTGTAAAACAGTGATAGATTCCATCAGTTCAAGCCGTACTGTCGAAGGCATCGATTTTAACGAGGCTCGCAGATGAACGTCCATTTCACTTACAAGCTGGGTAAATCTCCGAAGATTGAGGAGTACCTTCAATCACAAATTGAAAAACTTGGACCGCGGCTGCACGTGTTCAATCCGGACATGGTTTCGCTGCGGGGGTTGATTGAGGAGGCACCGAAGTCGGGCTTCACGGTGGCGTTGAACTTGCGATTGCCCGCAGGTCAGATGGCCGCCCGCGCGAGTGCGGAAACGCTTCATGCGGCTATTCGGATTTCGTTTGAAGATTTGACGGAACAACTGCGCAAACATAAAGAACACTTGCGGAGTCAGTACCGATATCCGCGGGTGCGAGGGTCGGAACGGCACAGAATCGAGCCGCAGGTCGCGTTTGAGAGCACAGTGGCGGCGGTGAGGCCGGAAGCGATTTCCAGCGGAGACGTAACCGGATTTGTGAATGCAAATTTGGAGAGGTTGCATCGATACATCGAACGCGAGTTGCGCTTCCGGCGCGACAGCGGACAGCGTCGGTTGGCGGAGGTCAGCGCCGAGGAAGTGATCGACGAGGTGATTGCCAGCGCGCTGGATGAGCATCGCCCACGTCCGGAGAAAATTGCGCTGGAGCCGTGGTTATATAGACTTTCGCGTTCGGCGATGGATAGGCTGGGAAACCAGCTTGAGTCCGGCCCGAAATCGGTTCGGCTGAATGATTCAGAGCTGCATCCAGTTGAGGACATCGATGGCGAAGAGATGATGCAGTTTTATCATCCGGACGAGAGTTTGACGAACGAGAACCTGATCGCCGACCATCGCGGAAGCACGCCTGAAGATGACGCATCCCGCGACGAACTTATGGGGATGGTGGAGCGCGCACTGCGTCGCGCGACGAAGCATCAACGAGAAGCTTTCCTGCTGTTTACGATGGAAGGTTTTCGGCTGACGGAGATCGCTGCAATTACCGAGCGTACTGCGGAACAGGTCCAGGCAGACGTTACGGTAGCGCGTGAGCATTTGAGGCGTTCGCTGATTAACGCTGGAGAGCGGAGGCAGAAGCTGGTGAACAATCGAATGCAGGGGCGAAGCGCGTAAGGACTGATTGTCACGGAAAGTGCAATAGTAACGGCAAGAGCAAAGTCAAAGACCCCACGTCAGCCCGATGAAACCGGGCGGGACGTGATGGGGCACCAGAAGCGTCGTGTGCAGGGGAAGCGTGAGTTGTGCGCTCGTAGAGACCAAAGAACGGGGCGCGAGCCAGGGGCACCGGAGGTTTTTTGGGGGAGAGAGAAGAATCGATAACGAAGTGGGGAAGTTTGGGAGGGCCGCGCAAGCCCTCCCGGAAATCTAGGTATTGGATGCGCTAATTAGCGGGAAGCAAGCTCCCAACCATGATCGCCTTTGATGACTACGAGCGAGGCCTGGGAGGGCGCTGCGTGATAGTACTTGGCTCCGTGTTGATCGATTAACATGCCGCGCTCATAGGTGGGCAGGCTTTGGACGAGCTTTCCGTCGATGTCGAACATCTCGCCTGCCTTGGTGGGCTCCCAGGTCCAGGTGTAGTGAACCTCAAATGCCTCCTGGTTCAAGCGGGTCAGTTCGCCGATGGCAACGAGTTTGCGGGATGCGAGGGGAAGCGTGTATCCGACGGTGTCGTTCTTGCCAGGTGAGCCTTTTACTTCAGGGAACGAGGCTAAAAACGTTTTGCCCGCGGGGGTCAGATCGACCTTGGCGGTGGTTCCCTTTGGCTTTGCAATCTTGATGATTCCGGCCTTCTCTAACAGTTTGTAATGAGGATCATTCGGACTGTCTGCTGCGTAGAGGCTTACGTTTCCGGTATAAAAAGTGACAGTAACGGGATCGGTTTTCTTTAGCTTGGTTTGGACGGCCGCGGTGGCCTGTTCTGGCTTTGGTTTTTGCTTTCCCTGGTAAATGACAACGCCCAGACCGCCGACGAAGAGTCCAACCAGCAGGAGAATGATCAGGACTGGACCAAACGACGAACCTTCCTTCTGTTCCATTTCAATTTCTTGTTCAAACATGTTGGTACCCTCCGAAGTGGGACCGCCTTCTGCGATTCAGCAGAACTTGAAGCTCCGCCGGCGCCATCATATGCCCGTTTTGGTTGAGCGATGCATAAAAATCTGCATGGCGGAAGCAACTTTGGTTCCGGTTCAGGAGCGGACCAGATCGTGGTGAAAATACAGGGGAAGAAGCGGGGTGGAATCTCAGGAGAAGAGTTGCTGCGAGTGAATTTATGAACGGAATTTCATTCTTTGAATGATGGAGATGTAGGATAAGGAGTTCGAGTCTGCACAATAGAGGAACAAAGAGTGAATCCTTCCGATCATCGCGAGCAAGCAGGGCAGGAAGTACTGGAAACACGAGAATGGCTAGATTCGTTGGATTACGTTCTGGAGAATGGCGGTCCGGAACGTGCAGGACGATTGCTTCAACAGTTGGCACTGCATACCGCACGATCCGGCTATCGCCTTCCCTTTTCGGCAACTACTCCTTATCAGAATACGATTCCATCCGTTAAACAGCCGCCTTTCCCGGGCAGCCAGGAGCTGGAACGCCGCATTAAGAGCCTTGTCCGCTGGAATGCGCTGGCGATGGTGATGCGGGCAAACAAGCGCCAGGAAGGCATTGGCGGACATATCTCTTCGTATGCGTCGGCTGCGACGTTATATGAAGTGGCGTTCAATCATTTCTTTCGGGCGCAGACTCCGGACGGAGATCGAGACCTGGTGTATTTCCAGGGACATGCAGCGCCGGGAATCTATGCGCGGGCGTTTCTGGAAGGGCGTATCTTGGAAAAGAAGCTTGAGAACTTCAGGCGGGAGTTGGCGGATGGCGGCGGTCTGAGTTCGTATCCGCACCCGTGGCTGATGCCGGAGTTCTGGGAGTTCCCGACGGTCTCAATGGGACTGGGGCCCATACAGGCGATCTACCAGGCACGTTTCAATCGCTATCTTGAAAATCGCGGATTGAAGCAGTGCAACCAGGGTAAAGTCTGGGCATTCCTCGGCGATGGTGAGACGGACGAACCGGAGTCGCTGGGCGCAATTACGCTGGCTTCGCGCGAGAAGCTCGATAACCTGATCTTCGTTGTCAACTGTAACCTGCAGAGGCTGGACGGGCCGGTGCGCGGCAATGGAAAGATCATCCAGGAACTGGAGGCGATCTTCCGCGGCGCGGGCTGGAACGTGATCAAAGTCATATGGGGCACGGACTGGGATCAGTTAATCCAGAAGGACCGCGATGGTCTGCTGGTGAAGCGCATGGGCGAATTGTGCGACGGCCAGTATCAGAAGTTGTTCGTCGAGAGCGGTACGTACTTCCGGCAGAACTTCTTCGGCACCGATCCGCGACTGCTGAAGATGGTGGAGCACCTGAGCGACGAGCAGATTGAGAAGATGCGGCTGGGTGGGCATGATCCGATCAAGGTTTATACCGCATACAAGGCCGCTGTCGATCACACGGGCTCGCCTACGGTGATACTGGCGAAGACCATTAAGGGATACGGGCTAGGTGAGAGCGGTGAAGGCAGGAACATCACTCACCAGCAGAAGAAGATCAACGACGAGGAGTTGCTGATCTTCCGTTCGCGATTTGGAATTCCTATCGCGGATGAAAAGCTGCACGATGCGCCGTTCTATCGTCCACCGGATGACTCGGCTGAAATTTCATACATGCGCGAACGGCGTAAGCAGTTGGGCGGATATTTGCCGGATCGCAAGATGCGCGCGCCAAAGCTGGAGCCGGTGAACGAAGAATTGTTCAAAGAGTTCTACAGCGGAGCCCCGGACCGCAAGGTTTCAACAACGATGGTGCTGGTTCGAATGATTGCCAAGATGCTGCGCGATCCGAAGATCGGCAAGCTAATTGTTCCCATCATTCCGGATGAAGCCCGCACGTTCGGCATGGAAGCTCTGTTCCGGCAGGTGGGAATTTATTCGAGCGTTGGACAGAACTACGAGCCGGTCGATATGGATACCTTGTTGTATTACAAGGAGGCCAAGGACGGGCAGATTTTAGAAGAGGGCATCACGGAGGCTGGCGGACTCTCCGAGTTCATCGCCGCGGGAACCTCGCCTGCACATCATGGGATCAACGCGATTCCGTTCTTTGTGTATTACTCGATGTTCGGTCTGCAGCGCGTGGGCGACCTGGTGTGGGCGGCTGGCGATCAGCGCGCAAAGGGCTTCTTGTGCGGAGGCACGGCGGGACGCACGACGCTGGCGGGAGAAGGATTGCAGCATCAGGACGGGCACAGCCATCTGCTGGCGTATCCAGTCCCAAATCTGCTGGCATACGATCCGGCCTTTGCGTTTGAGATTGCGATCATCGTTCAAGAAGGTATTCGCCGGATGTATGTAGAACAGGAAGACATTTTCTACTACATCACGGTGATGAATGAGCCGTGGGAGCAGCCGAGCATGCCGGGAGATGTTCGCGACGGCATTCTGAAAGGCTTGTACCGCTTCCGCACCTCGGAGAAGAACGACTTCAAGCTGAAGGCGCAGTTGTTTGGCTCGGGCGCGATCATGCTGGAGGTTTTGAAGGCCGCCGAAATTCTGGAAGAGAAGTACAAGGTTGCCGCCGACGTGTGGAGCGTTACCAGCTACAAGGAACTGTACAAGGACGGCAATGCCTGCGAACGCTGGAATATGCTGCATCCGGGCTCGGCCCCTCGCGAGTCTTTTGTTGCTTCACAACTTAAGAGCGCAGAGGGCGTCCTGGTGGCGGCTTCCGATTATGTGAAGGCAATGCCGGAGTCGATTTCGCAGTGGATGCCGCGACCGTTGATTGCACTTGGGACGGACGGCTTTGGGCGCTCGGAGAGCCGGGTTTCATTGCGCGACTTCTTTGCCGTCGATGCCAAGCACATTGTGCTGGCCACGCTGACCGGGCTTCTTCGCGACGGCAAGATGAAGGCTGCCGATGTAAAGAAGGCGATTGCCGATCTTGGAATTGATTCCGAGAAGGCGGATCCGTTCTCAATGTAGTGGTTCTGCGTAGGTAGTTCAGGCGCTTCGGAGCGGCCGCTTCGGCGGCCGCGATTCCGGGCTCGAAGTTACAGGCGCGCGGTCCACTGGGCCGGCAACCATCGAAAGGAAATGCTGTGGCTACAGAATTCAAACTCCCGGAGCTTGGTGAAAACATCGAGTCCGGCGACGTGGTAAGAATCGCAGTTACCGCTGGTGAATCGATCAAGGAAGGTCAGGCTGTCGTCGAACTTGAGACTGACAAGGCTGTGGTCGAAGTGCCCTCGACGGTGAACGGCGTGATCGATCAGGTCATTGTGACTCCTTCGCAGAAGGTGAAGGTGGGTGACGTGCTGTTCACTTACTCGGCTGCGGAAACATCGGCTGAAACTGACGGTAAGAAACCTGCTGCTGTATCGAAGGAAAGCTCGGCAGAGCCTCCGGAGGTAGCGGAGCCTGCGGTTTCGGAGAGGCCCACGGTAGAGGCGAAGACCGTGGCGCGGAATGTGCCAGAGTTACGCGCCTCGGCGGTGAATGCGTCGAGTGCCGAATTCAGGCTGCCGGAACTGGGCGAAAACATTGAGTCCGGAGAGGTGGTTCGAGTCGGAGTCGAGCCGGGTGGGACGGTTAGCAACGGCCAGACGGTGCTCGAACTTGAGACTGACAAAGCGGTGGTGGAAGTGCCATCGACGGTGAGTGGGACAGTCAGCGAAGTGAAGGCGCAAGTGGGGCAGAAGCTGAAAGTGGGCGACCTGATTTTTACGGTTGCTGCCACAGCAGGCGCTCCGAAAGAGACGGCTCCTGCTGCGGCTCCGGCAACGCCTCGCAAAGCTGCGCCGGGGGTAGAGGAAAATCCCTCGGATCAGAACTCGATGTCGATGGCTCGGCACAGCTTCCGGTCGGCTCGCACACTGGAAGGCAAGAGCGAGGAAGAGGCATTTCCTCCTGACGCTCCGCCGCAGGTTGATCACGAACCGCATCCGGCGGGGTTGGAGAAGCATGCGGGTCACGAGCACCGCACAGTTCCGGCGGCACCGATTGTGCGCAAACTGGCTCGCGAAATTGGCATAGATATTTACTTGGTGAAGGGAAGCGGTCCGGGCGGACGTATCAGCGAAAGCGATGTGAAGGCATTCGCGAAGGGCGTGTTCGCGAGGATGGCCGATCCAGCAGCCGCGGTTCAGGTTGCTCCCGGTGCGGGGAACGTGGTGGTGAAACTGCCCGACTTCAGCCGCTTCGGAAAGATCGAGAAGGTATCGCTGCGCGGAATTCGCCGTAAGACCGCCGAACATCTGGCGGTGGCGTGGAATGTGATTCCGCACGTTACGCAATTTGATAAGGCGGACGTCACTGAGTTGGAAGAACTGCGCAAGCGCTTCGCTCCGAAGGCGGAAAAGCTTGGCGGCAAGATGACGATGACGGCGATTGCGTTGAAGATTGTCGCCTCGGGGCTGAAGGCGTTCCCGCAGTTCAATGCGTCGATCGATATGGCGAGCGAAGAGATCATCTACAAGCGCTACATCAACGTGGGCGTTGCGGTGGATACAGATCGCGGGTTGCTGGTTCCGGTGATCCGCGATGTGGACAAGAAGAACATTATCGAACTGGCGGTGGAGCTCTCGACGATTTCCAAGAAGGCTCGCGATAAAAAGCTTACGGCGGAGGACATGGAGGGTGGCTCGTTTACGATCACGAACCTTGGTGGCGTGGGCGGTACATCATTTACTCCTATCGTGAATCATCCGGAGGTTGCAATTCTGGGGATGTCGCGGTCTCGGGTGGAGCCGGTGTGGATGAATGATAAGTTCGAGCCACGCACGATGCTGCCACTCTCAGTGTCATATGACCATCGCATTATCGACGGGGCCGATGCGGCGCGGTTTACACGTTGGATCGTGGACGCGCTAGAGCAACCGTTCCTGCTGTCGGTACAGGGGTAGGATCAGGAGCCCCACCCTTTCGCCTAAAGAATGGCGGGGCTCCCGATCAATGAACCTTTCTGATGGGTGCAGTGCTCTGTATTAGTAGCGTTCAAGAAATTGTTGAAGGTTGCGGCCATTCCGGCTTGGCAAATTTAGGAAAGTGGAAGCGAGATATGTCGAACACAAACGTAAAAGTTGCGGTGATTGGTGGCGGCCCGGGTGGCTACGCCGCTGCCTTCCTTGGTGCCGATCTTGGCCTTGACGTTACTCTCATCGATAATGAAAAAAATCCTGGCGGAGTTTGCCTCTATCGCGGGTGCATTCCGTCGAAGGCGTTGCTGCATGTATCGGCACTGATCAATGAATCCAAACACGCAGCGAACTGGGGCGTGGAGTTTGGCGAGCCGAAGATCGATGTGGCGAAGCTGCGTGCTTTCAAGGAAGGCGTTGTGGCAAAGCTGACCGGCGGGCTGGGAATGATGTCGAAGCAGCGCAAGGTTACCTACATTCAGGGCGAGGCGAGCTTCGTGAATTCGACTACGCTGAAGGTGAAGAAGGCCGCGGGTGGCGAAGAGACTTTGCAGTTCGACAAGATCATCATTGCTACGGGTTCGTCTCCGGCGCGTCCTGGGCCGCTGGCTGCGACCGGAGCAAACATCCTCGATTCGACGGGTGCGCTGGATTTGAAAGACGTGCCCAAAACATTTCTCGTGATCGGTGGCGGCTACATCGGATTGGAGTTGGGGACGGTGTATGCCACTCTCGGATCGAAGGTGGATGTGGTGGAAATGACGCCGGGACTGCTGCCGGGCGCAGATCGCGACCTGATTCCGCCGCTGCAGAAGCGGCTGGAAAAGCTGTTCAACAAGATCATGCTGAACACGGCAGTCACCGCGCTAAAGGATGAAATTTCGAGCGTGAAAGTAACGTTCAAGAATCCCGACGGCAAGGTTGAGGAAGTAAAATACGACAAGGTGCTCGTGTCGGTAGGAAGGCGTCCGAACTCGAAGGTTCCGGGGCTGGAAAAGACCAAGGTGAAGGTGAACGAGCGCGGATTTATCTCGATCAACAAGCAGTTGCAGACGGACGATCCGTCGATTTATGCGATTGGCGACGTGGCGGGCGATCCTATGCTGGCGCACAAAGCTTCACATGAAGGACGCACGGCGATAGAACACATTGCGGGGCACAAGGTGGAGTTCGCGCCCTATGCGATTCCGGCAGTGGTGTTCACCGATCCGGAGATTGCGTGGGCGGGATTGACGCAGACCGAGGCCGAAGCGAAGGGGATGGAAGTCGATATCGTGAAGTTCCCCTGGGCGGCGAGCGGACGCGCTGTGACGCTGGATCGCACGGAGGGGTTGACGAAGTTGCTGATCGATAGGAAGACCGAGCGGGTGCTGGGCGGGGCGATTGTGGGGCCCGGAGCCGGCGACATGATTGCAGAGATTGTGCACGCGATTGAAATGGCCGCTACGGCTTACGATCTGGGGCACACGATCCATCCGCATCCTACGCTTTCGGAAACGATCATGGAGGCTTCCGAGGTGTTCTACGGAACGTCTACGGACCTCTACCGTCCGAAGCGGAAGTAAGCGAAAAAGCAGCAGTAGTTTTGGAGCCCGGCGCAAAAGATGCCGGGCTTCTTCTTTTGATTGTGCTGGAGATTCCTTTAGATAGATGGCGAGGTGCACTGGGCAGAGATGGTCTTCGTTCCGAATTGCACGCAACCCCTTTCGCCGGTCCTGCATTTCGCATCTTCAACATGGGTGACGAGGTGTGTTCGGCAGCACTGGAGGATTTGCAGTGACTTACTTTGAGGAACGGAGCAGAAGAGTGGGAATGCGAGTCTTCGGATTTCTGGCACGGAAGCCAGTCTTTGCAATGTTTGGAGCCCTCGTCGTGATGCTGGGTCTCACCGGGCCTTCGTTTGCAGTGCTGGGCGGCAAAGCGTCGTCGATTGCGGCTGATCAATCGCAGATGAAGGCGAGCCGAAGGGTCACTTCTAACGGACGATTCCAGGTTCATGAATTGCAGACTGACGGTAACAGCGTGGTGCGTGAGTTTGTCTCGCCGGATGGGAACGTCTTTGGAGTGACGTGGACGACTCAGTTCGTACCGCAGTATTCGCAATTACTGGGCAGCTACACGGCCCGGCTTAACAAAGCGGCACAGACGCGACGAAATCATCGCGCGCCGCTAAATATCAACGAGCCGGGATTCGTTTTCTCCGCCTTTGGACACATGAGGTATTACTCTGGCCGTGCCTACATTCCTTCCATGGTACCTGCGGGAGTTATCGCTGAGGAGATTAGATAATGCGCAGAACTCTTTGTGCTCTCTCCGCGGGAATCACTTGTGCCCTGCTGCTGCTTGGATTGGCATGCGGCGGCGGAAGTTCGGCGTCCAAGGCCAGCACCGGCGGCGGGACAACTCCGACAATACCGGGTACACCAACAGCGACGGGCACGGTCAACACAGTTCCCATTTCGGTGAATGCAGGGCCTTCCACGAAGTTTGCGTACACGAATGGCGTATTTGTCAGTGTCACGATTTGCAAGCCGGGAACGAGCACCTGCGCGACGGTTCCGGATGTGCTGCTGGATACGGGATCGACGGGGTTACGGCTGCTATCGAGCACGGTGACGGCGGCGGGACTGACGAATGTTTCATTGGGCGGAACCACGACACTGACTAACTGTGTGCAGTATTTGGACAACAGTTATAACTGGGGTCCAGTGGCACTGGCAGACATTCAGATGGGGGGAGAGATTGCAAAATCGGTCCCCATCCAGGTTATCGCACAGCCTGGGGATACGTTCCCGGCGGCGCCCGCCACCTGCGGAGGAACGGCAAACAACACGACAGACACGCTGCTGGCCAATGGCATTCTGGGCGTGAGTTTCTTCCTGCAGGATTGCGGAGCGGCGTGCGCGCCGGGAACAACATTTAATGGCGGCAGCTACTATGCTTGCAATTCAACTACCTGCCAGCAGACCACCGCGCCGCTGGCGCAGCAGTTGCAGAACCCGGTGAGTATGTTCGCCACCGACAACAACGGTCTGGCGATCACGCTGTCGAGCATTCCTGACGTCGGAGCAGTGAGCACCTCTGGTACGCTGCAGTTTGGTATTGCCACGCAGTCAGACAACGCACTGGGTAGCGCCGTGGTGTTAACGCCCGACAACTCCGGTAACTTCATGACTACGCTTGGCAGCACAAGCACCAACGTAGCATTCATCGACAGTGGCTCCAGCGCGCTTTTTTTCCTGAGCAGCGCTACGACTGGACTGGCAGAGTGCACGGGTGCGAATGTTTCCGGCTTTTACTGTCCGGCGACTCCGCAGACGTTGACTGCCACAAACAAAGGCAAGAACGGAACATTGTCCAAGGTGACCTTCAGCGTGACTGAGGCAGACACTCTCTTGAACTCCAATAACGACGTGTTCTCAAACCTGGCCGGAACGGGAACCGATCCGCAGATCGGGCCTTACTTCGACTGGGGCTTGCCGTTCTTTCTCGGTCGCAAGGTGTTCGTGGCCTTCGATGGGGCGAGCGCCGGGGGAACCGCAGGGCCGTTCTGGGCGTACTGACCCGTGAACGAAGGGAGAGTTCGGCTAAGGAGGCCGGGCTCTCATTGCTAACACGATGAGACTAGTGGGAGGAGGCCCTTGTGGGGTTGGTTGTGCGCATGAACCCCAAGGCCTGTGAGACGGACATTTTAGGGACGGAGCGATAGTCCCACGACGTTTCGGTTTCTTCGATGCGTAGCGGCTTGACGATAACGACGCGCCCTTCGAAGACCAGTTGCATACGCGTCATTCCCCAGTGCTTGCCTGCAACTTTGGCTTGCGTGATTTCGATGTGCCCGCCGCGATTGAGCCTGCCAATAAAGCCCCAGCCAAAGGTGACGTCCCTGAAGAGAGTTCCCTCGATTCGGCTGATGCGCTTTTCCTCGCGGTCAATGAGGATCACGGCCTTCATCCCTCGCAACACTTGCGACTCGTAATTAGGGGCGGAGAATGCAGGGTTCGGGGAACACTCCAGGCGGTGGTTGCGCTCATCGTGGGCGGTGGAGGCGTACTCGCAATTGAACGCATCGGGCAGTGCGCGCAGGATGCGTTCGATGTGCTGCTGATCTTCGCGCTGCTTGCTGGCCTTGTCGCGCATTTTTTGAGGATCGAGCAGACGATTGACGCGCTCGTCGTCCTGCTGGCGCTCGACGGCGCTGAGAGGTTTGTCGTTGATCGCGACGGTGCGGGCGAGAATGCCTTCGGGTATTTTGACCATCAACTTAGTTACAGAGCCGCGCGGTTTTTGCAGCCGATCCATCCAGGCGTAGTACTCATCATCGTTACCGAGCTTTTCGCTATCGACAGCCTGGCGGAGTAGATCGTTTGCCTTCACGGATTGCTCGACGGAGTCGGAACGAAGGGCCTGAGCCGGAGTGAACAGCGCCAGGATGATTGCAGGAATCAAGGCAAGAATCAGATTGCCAGTTCGCAGTCTTAACAGGTTTATAGGTGCTCGGAAACTCATGTGCCTCGATTATCAAGGATGTTAGTCTCGCTCTCAAGGATTGGAGTGGAAATCGGAAGAATTCGATTCCTCACGGCGAATCATTTCTGGATGAGGGCAGGACTTTGCTACCCTTTGGTGGTAAAGAACAAGATGTGCGGGAGCTTTTCTGTGGATTTGAACGAGGCTGCAGGTCAGTACGGCGCTCCGGTGCTGGCGGTGTGTGGATTTTCCGGTTCCGGAAAGACGACGCTGCTTGAGACCGCAATTCCAAAGCTGGTGGGACGTGGGCTGGCGGTTGCGGTGGTCAAGCACGATGCTCACGGATTCGAAGTGGATAAACCAGGGAAGGATTCGGACCGGCTGTTTCGAGCGGGAGCCGCGGTGGCGTTGCGCGGGCCGCAGCAGCAGTTTGAACGGCGGGGAGCGAAGGCGATCTTATCGTTGGAGACGACGTTGGCGCGGTTAGCTTGCGACCACGATCTGTTGTTGGTGGAAGGGCACAAGGACACGCCGCTGCCTAAGCTTTGGCTGAAGAGCGCGGAGCAGGTGGAGGTTCCGGAAAGCGTTACAAATGTAGCGCAGGTTTTGGAGTGGGACCGCGACAGGTCGGCGGCCTTGATGGAGTACATTGATCGGTGGCTTCCCACGGCATGGAATGCGCGTCCACTTTATCGCGGACTTTTAATCGGGGGAGCGAGCTCGCGGATGGGTTCGCCCAAGCAGATGGTGCTATTCGGCGGACGTATGCTGGGCGAAATTGCGGCGGAGGCACTGGGTGGAATTGGTAGTGAAGGGAATTCCCGGATTGTCGTGCTGGGAGCGGGGTTGCTGCCGGAATCTCTGAAGACGCTTGGGCAATTGCCGGATGCGCCGAACTTCGCGGGGCCGGGCGCCGCATTGATTGCTGCCCATCGCTGGGCTCCTGGGGCGGCGTGGATCGTGGCTGCGTGCGATCATCCGTGGCTCGCACCCGAGCACATTGCGTGGTTGGCGGCGCAACGGCAACCGGGCAGGTGGGCGGTGATTCCGAAGCAGAGCGATGGGCATCCTTGTCCCACGCTGGCGCTCTATGAACCACAGGCGCTGGAGTATATCGCGCGCCAGGCACAGTCCGGTGGATCGCGCGATGCGCGCGCAGCGGTGCTGCTGGATTTGCCGCGCACCGCGATTGTTATGCCTCCAGCGGAATTCGCTAAGGGCTGGGATAACGTGAATACGCGGCAGGAGCTGCGCGCCGAAGAAGAGCAACTTCCACGGCGACAACAAAGCGAAGTAACAGGGCGGAAGGGGTAGACGGTTTGATGACCGCATTTGAGGAAGCACGCCGCATCATCCTGGAAGAGATAACACCGCTTGATGCTGAGCAAGTGCAACTGCTTGAGTCGCTGGGCCGAGTGTTGGCCGAGGATGTTATGGCACCGTGGAGCCTGCCCTCGTTCAGCAACTCCGCGATGGATGGGTATGCAGTGCGTGCGGAAGATTGTCGCGATGGGCGCGTGCTGCCGATCATCGACTACATTCCGGCGGGAGGGCACGCCACGAAGGATGTGACGCCCGGAACGGCGATCAAGATCATGACCGGAGCGCCCGTTCCGGAGGGTTGCGACAGCATCGTGCCGTTGGAAGACGCAAACGAATCGGATGGCAGCCTGCGTGTTGTGAAGCCGGTGAAGCTGCATCAGCATATTCGTCTGGCGGGAGAAGATGTGGGTAAAGGAGAAACCGTGCTGGTGGCCGGTACGGTCGTTCGTCCGTATGAGATCAATATGCTTGCCAGTTTCGGAAAGAAGCAGGTTGCGGTGGTACGCAGGCCGAGAGTGGCCGTGGTGGCAACCGGAGATGAATTGGTCGAGTTAGGCACGGTACCCTTGCCAGGGCAGATTGTGAACAGCAATGCGTATTCGATGGTGGCGGCGATTACCAGTGTAGGAGCAGTGCCGGTCATGGTGGGCATCGCGCGCGACACCCTGGAGAGCACTCGCGAAAAGCTGACGGAAGGATTGAATGCAGATGTGTTGATTACCTCTGCCGGAGTATCGGTGGGCGATCGCGACCTGGTGCGCGAGGTGCTGGAGAGCCTGGGCGTGGAGATTGTCTTCTGGCGGGTGAAGGTAAAGCCTGGTAAGTCAATGGCGTTCGGCAGGAAAGACGGCAAGTTTGTGTTCGCGTTGCCGGGGAATCCAGTGTCGGGGATGCTGACGTTCGAGGAGTTTGTGGCCCCCGCGCTTTTGAAGATGATGGGACATAGAAAGACGCTGAAACCGCTGTTTCCGGCGGTGCTGCAGGGAGCGCTGAAGAAGAAGGCCGGACAGATTCACTTGGTGCGTGTAAGGCTGGAATACATCGATGGGAAGTACCTGGCGTGGAGTGCAGGCAAGCAGGATTCTGGGCGGATGAAAACCTTGCTGCAGGCAAACGGGCTCGCGGTGCTGCCGGAAGATCGCGATTCCTTTGCGACGGGAGAAGAGATTCAAGTGCATCTGCTGGATGAAACAGTGGGCATGACGACGGCGTAATGGAGAGGCAAGTTCGAGCACTTTCTCGATAATGGCTGGAGTTGGGCTGCCCGCTGTGGCACAATTGTCGAGAGATCATTGATTTGAGCCTGAATCGGGCAGTCCTGCCAGGAATTCATGGCAGCAAGGTTGATATCTCGCAGCAGGACCGTCTGTGCGGGGATGGTGAAATGGCAGACACACTAGCCTTAGGAGCTAGCGCCGCAAGGCATGGGGGTTCAAGTCCCCCTCCCCGCACCAACAAAGTATTTTCTTCTCGAACTATCCCTGGTTCGCGATTGGAACTGTGTTGAATAGCAAAACGTCATTGACGGTTTGCTGCTCCTGTCAGAATCTCGACCAACTAAACGAATCCATCATGAAGTTTCCTACAGTGGCAACCAGCGTTGGGGAACTAGTGCTTCCCAGCTCGCGGTCGTAGAAGATGCTGGTGCCACCGGTATCAGTGATGGTTGAGCCAATAAGGCTTCCGTAAAAGTTCGACCCGCCTGAAAGACTGATGGGGGCATTCGGAGCGTAAACAGCTGCTGCGGTCTGTGAACCGCCTGATAGTTTTACGTTACCCGTTCCTGCATACTGAATTTGCAAGTTGATCGGCGTCGGAACCCCACCAGAACTTATATTTGTGACGGTCCCTCCGGTGAAATCGATCGGGGTGCTTTGGTTTTTCCCGGAGATATTGAGAATCACAGGAGTGGTATTCGACGTGCCGGTTGATATCTTCGAATTTCCTGAGAGGCTGATGCTGTTGATGAGGTAGGTTCCACCGGGAGCAAAGGTCACCTTCGCTCCGCCCGAGATAGTGATGTTTCCATATCCGCCTGAAAGCGGGGCGAGAATTAGATTTCCGGCCGACACATCAGTGCAACCTGTTGCGATTTTAGCGCTTGCGCAGGTATCGCTGCCCTGAATCTTAAGATTGTCAGTGGGAGCAACTCCTATTGTGGGTGTTGCGTAATTCACGGGCTGCGACAAGTGTACAAGCCCTCCGGTCACGCAAGCGGCAGGAGGCGCGGCGCTGCAGCCTGTCACTGTGGCATTTCCGTTAACTGTCCAGGCACTGGAGCCATTGGAGCAGTTGCCGACTCCTGTGAGTGGAGTGGACATAGTACCGTCCACGATGGACCCGCTGCCACTTTCATTCAGGTTCCCATTGGAGCCGATGTTTCCGCCATATGCATCGGGCACTACGGTAGGCGGGCTTCCGGCGGCGAGGGTAGCGTTCTTGGAGTCGTAGCTCGCAATTAGAACGCCGCCCGAGAGCTTGAGTGCCCCGCACTGGTTGCCGGTCCCGAAAGCCCCAAAATTTGGCGCCGACACAACCGAAAAGGTGACCTGTCGCTCAATGATTCCCGTTACCTCCACTTGAGAACTGCGGACACCGCCGATGTTGCCGTTCGCCGTAATACTCCACTTCTGGATTGTCACCGGCCCTGAGATCGTGTTCACCTGGCTCATTGCCATCAGGGTGGCCTTAGCGGTGTAGTTTACTGTTGATGTCCCCGATGTAAGGCTGCCTTGAGCAGCGTTCTTGAAGGCGGTCTTGACCGCGTCAACCGGATAGTTTGACTGGCTAGTGGTCGTCGATAACACCACGTCGCCGTTATTGTACTGGACCGGCGATTTTGTCAAATCGTAGTTGCTAAGCAGATCCGTTCCGGTAGAGTCGGGCGCGGTGTATGTGTTTATGAGATAGTTGGCAGCGGCGTTGAGACCGGCTTCTCCGCCGTACCGTGCCTGCGTCATCATCCGATAATTGAGTCCCGACCACGTTTCGGATTTGCCAAGAAACATCATCGATACGCCCATCACCGATAGAATCATTACGAAAATGAGGGCGAAGAATAAAGCCACTCCCTTTTGGTTCCATTGTTTGGTCATGGTTATTCTCCCTTTTCAACCATCACTGTAATAAGGCGGTGACGCTTGCCGGCATCGGCTGGATCTTTTCCAGATACTTAGCGGTATCTAATTCCCAGGTTTCAAACACATTACGTGGGGAAACATTTAGCAACGCCTTTGTTTCTTGTTGAAACTGATGCGTTTGCGGGTCTTGTAACTGCGTCTGCACTGTCAGTGTCACGGCCACGTCAAGCACATAGGTATTACCGGAGTTACCGGAAGCGGTTTGATATTGAAAGCAGGGGGTGCCGCCTGGATTGGGCAGAAGGTTGCCAACCAATACCATTCTAGCGTCTATAGGTGTTTTCGAAACTGCGTCAAACAACATCTCATTGCGATATAGATATCCAGGTGCGGAGGGCGGCCCAGGGGAACAAGTATACTCCACGTAAAGGATGTTTCCGTCCCTGTTTATATCACCGTATAACTTCAATACGGACCCGGTAGAGCCGTTGGGGTAACTCGATGCAGTAGTTTGGTTAAAACAGTACGCGCTACCGGAACTGGTGGTACAGGAATCGGGCGGCACAATACCAGTAGCAAACCCGCCCGAAACATTTACTGGTGCGCCGGTGTGGTTAAACGTGAATCCGGCTGTAGCTGTAGTGGTAATCGTACCTGTGCCCACGGCATTCACCTGGACAGTTTCATAATTATCACCTGCATCCACGTTCAGATACATGTTGGGGAACATACCCAGCGTCGAGCTGACAGTGGCAGTCTGCGATCCAGCCGTTCCCGACAGGGTCACGCTGGCAGGCAGCGAGATCCTTCCTGCCTGGCCAATTTCCTGCTGCATTAATTCCGTGGCGTTGCGAACGCCTGTATGCATCTCGGTCCGGTTTTTAATGGTGCCCTGCACATTCATTATCTGCATCATTCCCGTCGAGATGATTCCGATAACGAGCGAGAGGATAGCCAAGCTAACCATCAACTCCAGTAAGGAAAACCCTCCCTCTCCAGTACCGTTCCATCTGGATCGGCCTGACTGTGTGGCGGAGCACACGTTCTCTCGGGGGGAGGCATGGCAATTCGATTTCGGAGGATGGACGAAGCTGGACGCAGCAACGCCGAACGCTGTGAGCTTCCGTGCTATTCCGCGCTGTAACATTTGGCGTCCCTCAGAAAGGATAGCTTTTCAACACCGTTACCGTAGAGTTTGGGAGTTCTCCCCGGATTCCGACCTGGTTAAGCACACGTGTTGTGACCGTGATCTGTTTCATTTTACTCACCCCGCCGGGTCCTGCCGAAATCTGCCAGACTCGAATGTAAGCCCACGACGCTGGTGCGTTACCTCCGGCGCCAGCAACAGGCGTTCCAGTGCTATCCAAGTAATCCACGTAGCCTGTCACGGGATTGCTTGGATCGGAACTGCCCCCGGTTCCAGTTCCGGTCGCAGGATTCGTCGGAGGATTAGGGCAGCCTGCCAGCCCGGTTCCACCTGAGGCTACAGAAGGCATTTGAGTAGTATCGGAAATGGCATCGCAATAGGCGAGCGCGAGAAGCTGTTCCATTTTGTCCTGGGAGTATTCGGTGGTGCGAGCCACCAGATGCCCCTGATTCTCCGTGGTTGAAACGGCTAATGCAGCCAGCCCCAGAACACCACCTGCACAAATGAGGATGATTGCGATGGCTATCATGGTTTCGATTAGCGTTGTGCCAGCTTGGGCACTGCGCTTACGGGAACCACCCGTTTTAACATGTCGTATCATCATCGCTCCTCAGTGCTGCTGCCATGCAGCGGTCGACACATTGGGGGTATACCATTTCTGAATCAATCCAGATGCGAGCAGCGTGTTCCCGAAAACAGATGCTCCGTCCGTCACGTAAAACGCGTCTTTTGCGTTGGGCGCACCGTTTGCAGTTGGATCAACGGGAACGCCGCGCGAATTGAACTCAATGCAGGCGGTGTTAGGAACCGTGAACGTGTTACCTGCCTGCCCCGCATAGCCGGTATAGCAAAGGGGTGCTTGGGCGAGCGTTGATTGCGTGTTAGCAGGCGGAATAGTAACTGTCCCGAAGCCGAAAATGACGCCCTGTGAAAGATACTGAATTGGGCTGACACCCGCAACGGTACATGGGTGCGTGACATCCCCGTCCGTTTGCCAGCAACCGGCGTTCTTATTCCAAATCTCAAGGCGATAGGTGTTGGCGTTAAGATCCGCGTAGACACGCGTGTGCGTAAAATTCGCAGCCGCCTGGAGCTTCGCTTCTCCAATCAATCCGGCAAGACTGCTGCTATCTCCGCTAATCCTTAGGGATTGCTGCATCGTCAAATATTTCGGTATCGCGAATCCGGCGATGACAACGGAAATCATGACCACGACCATCAGTTCAATCAAGGTAAATCCGTAGTCAATTCGTCGATGGAATAAGGGGGTTTTCATTTGCCTGTGTCTGGCTCGGAGATGATTTCCCTTCTTTGTCGTCTGCTGTTGTAAACTTTTGACTCCAGCCTCATATCTGTCCAAGCGGCCAGTGCACATGAACCGCTTCAACCGTAAATCCGATTCTGGGGCTCTCGGGCCCTTGCGTAAAGTTACCTAAGTGTCACGAGGTAATGCGATCCAGCGCACGGACCGGATTGATTCACGGCTCAGCTCCTGTCGAGCAGGTGCAGTAGTGCGTTCAGTCCGCAGTAGTTGAGTCGGAAAGCGGCTGCGGCGCGCACAATCGGCTTGGCGTGGTAGGCGACTCCGGTGCCCGCCAGGGCGAGCATGCGCAGGTCGTTGGCGCCATCGCCGACGGCTACTACTTGCTGCAGGGGAATGCTTTCGCGCTCGGCGATTTCGCGTAGGGCGGCGGCCTTGCGCTGGCCATCGACTACGGCCGTTGCGAGGCGTCCGGTGAGTGCGCCGTCGGCGATTTCCAATTCATTAGCGCAGAGGTGGTCGAAGCCTAGGCGCTGTTGCAGGTCGCGTCCAAAGAAGCCGAAGCCGCCGGAAAGAATCGCCGTTTTACATCCTGCGGATTTCAGCGCTTGCATCAAGCTCTCAAGACCTTCTCCCAAGGCGATAGTGGTTTTCAACGCGCCGATTCGTTCCTCGCGTATACCTTTCAGCAGCGAAACGCGGCGGGTCAGGCTGGTGGGGAAATCGATCTCGCCGCGCATGGCGGCAGCGGTAATGGCGGAGACCTGATCCTTTACTCCCGCCAATCCGGCCAGCTCGTCGATCACTTCAGCCTGGATCAAGGTGGAGTCCATGTCGAAGACAAAGAGACGGCGAGGCGTGCGGTAGAGCGCCTCGGATTCGACGAAGACATCCATGCCTGCATTTTCAGCGGCTGCGCGCAGATGTTCGAGTGATTCGCCGGTGAGTCCCGTTTGCGACCCGGCCCAGACGCGCTGCATCCAAAGACTGGCGCCATCGAGCGGGCCAGCTTCGTCGGCCCGGAAAGAAAGGCCTTGGGCCTGCGCACTCGTCAGGAAGGACTGAGCGCGTTGCTGATTCCAATCCTTTGCTAAGAGCGTAAGTACGTAGCTCGTGGACATTCGCGGCGTCACCTTAGAAAAGAGATATCATTGAGGAATAGCACTTTGTTAGAATTCTGTTCAAGCTCATCCTCCCAGGTGGGCACACTTCAGGCGATTCCGCGGAGTTTTCTCTTGCTGAACATGATGCCAAAAGCGCAGAGTTGCCAACGATCGTGGTCAGCCCGTGTTTTGACGCGATCGTGCGCTAAATTCGAGTAGCAGTATCCCCACAAAGATTTATGATGTTGAATTCAGCATTGGATTGTTGGATGCGCATTCCTCTTTCCCACCGCGGCTTGCCGCACATCACCACAGGAGATCGCTTCATGTTCCGTAAGACTCGTCTATTTACTCCAGGCCCGACGCCGCTGCTTCCGGCTGCGCAGTTTGCCATGGCCGCAGCGGACATTCATCACCGCACGGCTGAGTTCCGCGCACTGTACCTGAAGGTGCTGGCGCAGTTGAAGGTTTTCATCGGAACCAACAATGACGTGGTCGTGCTCGCCTCTTCGGGCACGGGAGCGATGGAGGCGGCCGTCAGCAATCTGACCAGTCCCGGAGACAAGGTGCTGGTGCTGAGCGCGGGAAAGTTTGGCGAGCGCTGGATCTCACTGGCAAAGGCGTTCAACTGTGAAGCCGTTGTGCTATCCAAGCCCTATGGCCAGACGTTTCCGATCAAGGAAGTTCAGGCCCTGCTTACTCCCGACGTGAAGGCCGTTTTCGTGCAGGCTACGGAAACATCCACGGGCGTACGGCACGACGTGGCCGCACTGGCGAAGTTGGTGAAGGGAACCGACGCACTGCTGGTAGTTGACGCCATCACCGGGCTTGGCACGACCGCATTCAATGTGGATGGCGATGGGATTGATGTGATTATCGGCGGTTCGCAGAAGGCGCTGATGATTCCTCCGGGGCTTGCCTACTTGGCGGCCAGCGAACGCGCCTGGGCGCGCATGGAGACCAGTAAGCAGCCTCGCTACTACTTTGACCTCCGCAAGGAGCGCAAATCTGCGGCGAAGGGCGAAAGCGCCTACACGCCTTCGGTGGCGCTGATCGCGGCGATGGGTGCGGCGCTCGACTATCTTGAGCAGCAGGGAGGCGGCGACCTTGCGAAGGGTCGAGACCTGCTGGTGGCTAATGCCGAACTGAGCGCTCTATGTATGAGGACGGCTGTGCAGGCGATGGGGCTTGGACTGTTCTCCTGCTCTCACGCTTCGGCGGTTACGGCCATCAAGGCTCCCGAGGGTGTTTCGTCCAGCGATGTGGTCAAGGGATTCAGGAAGGAGTTTGCCGGAGTTCTGTCGGACGGACAGGGTGAAATGAAGGGGCAGATTCTGCGCATTGCTCATATCGGTTTTCTCGACTATCTCGATTGCATTGCGATCATCGCGGGATTGGAGCAAGTGTTGGCGCAACTGAAGCCTGACAGCTTCCAGTTTGGTGATGGGCTTCGTGCCGCGCAACTCGTCTATGCGGATGCCCGACAGAAGGAGAACCAGTGAAGATCGTCGTAGCGGAAAAGATAGCTGGGGCGGCGATGAAGGTCCTGGAGGCGATTCCAAACTGCACGGTCATTACCCCGGAGCAGTTTGCGCTCGATCCCGCGGTTGCTGTGGCTGACGCCGATGGACTGATCGTGCGTTCAGCCGTGCAGGCCGACGCGGCGCTGATTGATGCCGCAAAGAACATACGCGTCATTGGCCGCGCGGGAGTCGGGGTGGACAACATCGATGTAGAGGTCTCCACCCGCCGAGGCATTGTGGTGATGAATGCGCCAGGGGCCAGTGCCGTATCGGTCGCGGAACTGACACTAGGGCTCATGCTGGCGATGGCGCGGCACATCCCGCGCGCTGACCAGACGACACGCGCAGGCAAATGGGACAAGAAGAATCTGCAGGGTACGGAACTCGCGGGGAAGACCCTGGGCATTATCGGCCTTGGCAGGATCGGCACGGAGACGGCGCAGCGCGCACGTGCTTTTGGTATGAAGCTCATCGGAAGCGATCCGTATCTCTCTCCTGCGCGCGCAAAGGAACTTGGCATTGAGTTGGTATCGACCGACGCGCTTTATGCGCAGGCCGACTATATCTCGTTGCATCTTGCGCTGACGCATCAGACCGCCGGAATGATCGACGCCGAGGCAATTGCCAAGATGAAAGCCGGGGTGCGGTTGGTAAACTGCGCTCGCGGCGAACTGGTGGACGAAGCGGCGGTTGCGGCGGCGTTGAACTCCGGGCATATTGCCTCGGCAGCGCTTGACGTCTTCTGCGAGGAGCCGACGCACAATACTGCGCTGCTCTCGGCTCCCAATCTGCTGGCTACGCCGCATTTAGGCGCATCCACCAAGGAAGGGCAGGAGGCAGTCGGCATCCAGATTGCAAAGCAGGTGCGCGACTATCTGCTGCAGGGGATTGCTCAGAACGCGGTGAACTTGCCGTCGCTCTCCGACGTCGAGTACAAGCAGATTAAGCCTTACATGGCGTTGGCGGGGAAGTTGGGCCGCTTTGCCGCGCAGTTGTTCGCCTCAAACCTGGCGGAGATCGATGTGAGGTTCGAAGGCGAGATCGGCGCGTGGAAAACGCAGGTAATTCGCAGCGCCGCGGTTGCCGCCATCCTGCAATCGGACACCGACGCGCCCACAAACATCATTAACGCGCAGGCAGCGGCTGAGGAGCGGGGAGTGGTGGTCCGCGAAACTCGTGACGAACCGAATGCCCGCACGAATCTTATCCACCTCAAACTGACCGGCCAGACCGGGTCCGTCGAATGCAGTGGCACCATTGTTCACGGCTCCTCGCCGCGGCTGATTCATCTCAACGGCATCGATATCGAGTCTCACCTGGAGGGAAACTTCGTCGTCGTGGCGAATCTGGATGCTCCCGGCGTGGTGGGATCGATTGGTACGCTGCTAGGCAAGCGTGGAATCAACATCGCACGCCTTTCCCTTGGACGCGAAGGCCGGCAGGCGCTGGCCATTGTGCAGGTGGATGAAAGCGTGTCGCCCGAAGTGCTTGCAGAACTGCGTAAAGCCTCATCGGTGCAAAACGTCGCGAGTTTGAAAGTCTAGCTCTTTCGAAGGCGCGGCCTGCCCGACGTGCGGTCGCGCTCTTGAACGTTTGCGGAATTCTCCGGTCACCGAAGCAAAATTGGTCACCGGAGCTCTTCTTCTTTTAGAATGTTGATCGAGCGCGCAGATCTCTTAATGTCAACAGATAAAACTCTCTACGTCGATTCACCTCAGAAGTTCGAGACCCTGCTGCATCAGCTCTCTTCGCACAAGGTCATCGGTCTCGACACGGAATTTATCTCCGAAGGCCGTTACGAGCCCGAACTCTGTCTGGTACAGCTTTCTACGCCCGATCAGATTTTCATTGTCGATCCAATTGTGCTGTCTGATCTTCGTCTCATGTGGGAACTGCTGGCCGGGCCCGATCGAGAAATCGTCACGGTTGCCGCACGCCAGGAGATTAAGTTCTGTGCCAAGGGAGCGGGCTTTGCTCCGGCCTGCGTCCTCGATCTTCAGATCGCTGCCGGATTGCTTGGCTATGGATATCCGCTGTCGCATACGAATCTTTGCCTGCGCGTGATCAACGCGCGCGTCAACGGGGGCGAAAGTTTTACGGACTGGCGCAAGCGTCCGTTGCGTCCAGTGCAGCTTGAATACGCCGCCGATGACGTGCGCCATCTGTTGCCGATGCGGGACAAATTGCTGGCACGGGCGCAAAAAATGAACCGCACAAGTTGGGTTCGCGGCGAGTGCGAGCAGTTAGTGAAGGCTGTGATGCGGGAGGACGAGCGATGGAGAATCTCTGGAAGTTCGCGCCTTAGTCGCCGTCAACTTGCGGTGCTAAGAGAGGTGTGGCGCTGGCGCGATCGCCAGGCCAGCGGGCTCAATGTTCCGGTTGCGCGTGTGCTGGGCGACAGCATGTTGATTGAAGTGGCGCGGCGCTCTCCGGCTACGGTTGAGGATTTATTCTCTATTCGCGGACTCGACAGCCGGCTACTCCGCAAGGCGGAGCAGGACGTGGTGGATGCGGTCGCATTGGCACGATCAATTTCCGAAGCAGATCTGCCAAGCAACGAGCGCCGCGACGATCCGCCGCAGGTGGCGGTTCTTTCCAAGCTTCTTTCCGTGGCTGTGGGGAATCTGGCAGCAGAGGCTGAGGTGGATACTGCCCAGTTGGCTACAACCAGCGACATTCAGGAACTCGTGCGCTGGTTTCTGAATCAGGACGCCATTCCGCGACCAGAGATTTTGGACGGATGGCGCGGAGAGATTCTCCAGGAGTCGTTGATCGGCTTCCTGGAAGGCAGAAAAGTGGTCCGGGTCGGGAACGTGCGACGTCCCAACCCGCTTGTCTTCGAGCCATTCTCGAAGGGATGATTCTTTTCCGCGAAACGGGAACGGAGTGGCTACACTCTATTCCATCCGCGCCATACCCACAGGCCCACCATCAGCAGCACGAGCAAGCCGCTTGATGCGCCCAGAATATTCACGAACGGACGCACCCGGTTCATTCGCGCCATCACGTCTTTTTGTTCTCGTTCGAATTGAGAGTCTGTGCTGTCCAGAAAAAGTTGATCGTCCTCATGCATGGAGAGCGCGCTGCGATAGATCAGCAGTACAACGAGCACTGTCGTCAGCACGGCCCATACGGTCATCATCACGGACATCGGTTCCATACCTTCACCACCTAACGGCGCTCAACACCTGGGGGGAGTCACTCGTGCGTTCTCCCGCAGACGGGAAGCGTCCGAGTCACAGGCATTATTAGCATGGTTTTCGTCAGTGTTTGCTGAAATATATTTCGCGTGCCAGCTCTGAAAAATGGCAACCGCTCGCAATACCAGTGCATCCTCCCGTGATTCTTGCGACCACCTTAATGCTGCCCGCATCCAATCGGTAGCGGCAATTTACCTGGCCGGCGGGCACCCCGTTGTGACATCGCCGACCGTGATTTTGATATAATCAGGCTTTGTCCGAGGAGAATAACAGCCCATGTCTACGACCACTACAATTCCTGAAGTCAAGAACGCTCCTCTCAACCTCACTGCAGCTGCGATCACCAAGGTTAAGGAGATCATGGCTCAGCAAACTCCGGTTCCCACGGGTCTGCGCGTGGGCGTTGTAGGCGGCGGCTGCTCGGGATTCTCGTACAGCATGCAGTTCGAAAACGGCGCTGGAGCCATGGATAAGACCTTTGAGTTCGATGGACTGAAGGTTTTCATCGATGCGACCTCCCTGATGTATCTGCAGGGCGCAAGCGTTGATTACATCGAGACGCTGGAAGGCGCAGGCTTCAAGTTCGAAAATCCGAATGTGAAGAGCACCTGCGGTTGCGGTTCCTCATTCAACGTGTAAAGGCGCTTTGTTCTAAGCAGGTTAAACCCCGTCCAAGTGGCGGGGTTTGTTGTTTTCAAGGGCAGCTACACCCAGATTCTATGGTGTAGTGGTGGGTGTAGCTGGAGTTGTCGTCGTTGGCGAGGTAGGGGTGGAACTGCCGAAGGCGCTGCCTGTTCCCGGCTTATTCGTATTGTCCAACCCAGAATTGGCGGAGCCGATGAACATCTTCGGATTGTAGGGGCCGGTTAACAGAGCTGTACCGATGTCTTGCGTCGGGACGTAAATGAAAAACCATTCACTGTACCTCCTCTTGTCGCCGAAGGAGTGAATGCCATCGGTCTTTGCCTTGCTCACCACCCCTAACATATCCCCGCCACCGAGGACTTGATTTGTGGCGTTGCCGGTGCCGGTTGGTCCCGTACTGCCGGAGTCGCTGCTGGACGTTCCCGTTCCCTGTGTCGCCGTACCTGTGAAGGAAGAAGAGCTTCCGGTCGTGGTTCCTGTGACGGTTCCCTCGGTGCCCTGCCCATCCTGAACGGCATTTCCGCTCGCATTCACCAAATTGGTCTGCGTAAGAGATCCTCCCACCCCGGAGAAAGCGCTCGTCGCACCCACCGCCGCGCCAACTCCCGCGACAGTTCCCGCCGCACCTGCCCCTATGCCAGGCAACTTTATGTCAGTAGCGTGCGCGATCTTCCACTGTCCGTCGGGAGACATGGGGTCTTTGTACCTCTTGCGGAGGAACCGAATCTTGTTGGTATTTTCCAACTGCTCGATTGTGGTCGGATATCTGCCAAATTTCTTATAGTAGCGTTTGACGGCGCGAGAGTACTGCTCGCCGCGGTGAATCATCTCCACCTCGCGGTCGCGCTGGATGGAGCGACGGTAATTTCGCGCCACTCCCAACATCGTGATCGTAAGCACTGCTACGGCCAGCATTAGCACCAGCAGCATGTAGCCGGAGTCCCTACGCTGGTGGCCGTTGCGCTGCACTCTGATCCTCATGAATCCTTATCCCTGGGTAAGCGGAATGTTCTGGCGATTGTTATTCAGCAGGTCTTCGATCTCCACCGTCATCGGCGAGATGCGCACAACCTTGTAGCGGCGATTCACAACGTCGCCCTCGTGTGCAATCCAGACGTCGTCTCCCTGGGATAAAAAGACCTTCGGTTTCTCGCCCTTGGTATTCGTGATCCCAAAGAACTTGAGATTGATCGGCGGCGGTGGCGGAGGGATGTTAACGTTCCTGGCCTCGTCCTGTTGCTGTTTGCGTTGAAGAGGAGAGATCTTCGGACGCTCTATCGGCTCGGCCAAGGTCCGAAAAATGTTCTTACCACTGCCCTGGTACTTAACCTCTTCGGAACTGGCCAGCAGATCGAGGCGCAAACGCGGATCTAAAGTCTCGGCGGGCTGTGCGGATTTGACCACTGTTGGAGCCGCCGCGATCGGAGCCGACTTCAACCTTGGTGCCGGTGTTGGCGTCTTATTACCCATCAGGGTCCAAGCCACCACCAATACCGCTAGGATGCACAGGCCGATGGCTACGCGAACCTTGGTTTTGCTTTCCGTTCCAGCCTTCATGCCGCACTCCTTCGGAAGGTGGACAGATGGACGGAAACCGTCAAGGCGTCCCCTTGCATTCCGCTGAAGGTGACCGCGTCAATCAATAGCAACATTTTTTGCCGTTCCACTGCATTGATGAACCGCATGTCCTGCTCGTAGCTGCCATGCACTTGAATTGTGATTCCAATGCTCTCGTATCCGCTAGGCACGTTCTTTTCGGTAACGCGCTCGTCATACTTCACGTTGGAGACGCCTACGCCGGACTCTGTCGCAATGCGCGAGAGTTGCTCCGACATCGCCGAGTAGCGTTGCGTCAATCGCTCCGTATTGAAGGCAGCTTCCTGTTCGCGTGTCGTTGCAATCTTCTTGTCCATGCCTACGGATGGCATGGCAACTTTGGCGTTTTCAATCTTTTTGACCCGCAACTGCTCGTACTCCTGCTGCCGCGCGGCGCGCGAGCGGCCTGCGGGAGACATGAGCAGCGCAATCGCACCTATGTCGAGCAGCAGCAGGATGCCTACCACGACCAGCAGCTGTGTTCGGATGTCCCGGAGATCGCCGATCATCGCGTTCCTCCCGTTTGTGCAATATGGGGCTCGGCACTCGGCGTTTCGACCGTGGAATCTTCCACCGTGCGAGTGGCTGCCTCGGGAGGAGCGGGCCGGGGCACATAAACCGCAGTCACCTGGAACTCCACGGTATCGAGGCTCTCCTTATCGAGCGCTTCGCGTTCTTCCGTGATCCGCGCATCACGGAATGACGGCGATTGCTCCAATCGCTTTACCAGTTCCACTGCCGCCTGCCGCGACGTTCCTGCAACCGTGAGGTGTACTTCCACGGTGTTCGTCTTGGGCTGCAACTCGGGAGTAATGGAAACAACGTGCAGCCTTGGCGGCATGATCGCTTCCAACTGCATAAATACCCGCGTCCACGAGAATGATTTTCGCGCGATCAATCCGTTCAGAAACTTCGAGGTCTCCACTACCGAGCTATTCTGCGGATTCCGCAAAACAGCCACCGCGTCGGCTTGCTGGCGGTCCAGCGCGGCAAGCTCAGTTTCGAGCGTGGCAATCTTCGCGTTCACGTCGCGCGATTCACGCCACGACGAAACCGCATACCAACACAGCGCCATCGTGCAAACTGCAAGCAGCACAACCAGCCCGCCCCATTGCAGCAACACGCGGCGGATATCCTGGTAGGGCTTCGTTGCCAGATTGATATTGAGTCGCACCGTCACGTTCCTCTTTCTTAAAGCAGCGCTCCAATTGCTCCAGAGAAGTCATTGCGCTGATTCCCGTCCACTATGCCTGGCCCGATCAGTTCTTTGACGCTGACTCCAGTCTGCGACTGCAGAGCCGAAGCAAACTCTTCCAGATCCTGCACCCCGCTCACCAGCAGACGGCCAATGCTCACGCCATAGTTGTCCTGGAAGTACACGAGCGAAGGATAAATATCGTCAGCCATGCGTTCTGCCGTCAGCACCCCTGTCTCCGCGCCTTCAAGGGTTCGGAACAGTAACAGTTGACCATCGTTCACCACCGCGACCGAGGTCGAATCCTGTGCGATCTTCAGCAGCATGGTTGGGCTCTCGTCGTTCACAGCGCCCAGCGCTCCCAAACTTGAGGGAAGCACCACACCCGGCGAACAGCCGGCAGAGCGGAATGCCGACTCATATTCCTCAAGCACGCCGCGCAGCACGATTGAGGTGGCGACGTGCAAACCATGCGCAGTTGGCTGTGCATCGAAACTCAACGCCGCCTTCTCAATATCGAACGGCAGTGATTTGCGGAGCCGGAAGCGCACCGCGGCGTCAGCTTCCTGCCGCCGCTCGGGAAGAGTATCGAAGTCCAGAATCGTCACTCGCACTGCCGAATCCGGCAGCACTGCAATCACATCACGGCCACGGCCACCCACGGCTGATAGCACTTGTTCGATCGCCTCAGTCAGGGCGGGCGCATCCTGCACGTTCTGCGTGCTGAGCGCGGGAGTCAGAACTCCGGCTGCAAGGGCGCGTGAGTGCATCGCGTCAATAGTGCGCGACTTGTTTCCCAAGCGAACCGCCGCCACCCCTTTCGGAGTGACTTCGCAGGCAATTTGAGGCAGGCGAATTACGTTCTTCCTATCGGTCATTAGCGCGTTGACTCAATGAACGTGACTTTGTTGACTTCCTTCAAAGTGGTGATACCGGCTTTGACTTTGTCCAACGCTGTCTCGCGCAGGAAGTGCATTCCTTCCTCTCGCGCCGCCCGCCGAATCTCCGAACTGGGACGCCGTTCGAGGATTAGTTCGCGGATGTGGTCTGTCAAATCCAGCAACTCGTGAATCGCGGTTCGCCCGTGGAATCCGGTTCCTCCGCATTCCATGCAACCTGGCCCCTCATAGAATGGTATGCCGCGCCACTCTTCGGGTTTGAGCCCGGCGGCCTCCAGTTGAGCGTCGCCGTAGTGCGCCTCTTTTTTGCAGTGCTCGCAAATCAAACGCACCAGCCTTTGCGCGAGAATACAGTTCAGCGAAGATACAAAATTGTAGGGTTCCACGCCCATATTCAGGAAGCGCCCGATCACATCCACCACGTTGTTGGCGTGCACCGTGGTGAATACCAGGTGGCCCGTAAGGGCGGAGTTGATGGCGATCTGCGCCGTCTCCTGATCGCGGATTTCGCCGACCATGATCTTGTCCGGATCGTGACGAAGAATCGAGCGCAGTCCGCGAGCAAATGTCAATCCCTTTTTCTCGTTCACGGGAATCTGCGTGATGCCGCGCAACTGGTACTCGACAGGATCTTCAATGGTGATGATCTTGTCTTCGTCGGACTTAATCTCATTCAGCGCAGCGTACAGGGTCGTGGTTTTTCCCGAACCGGTCGGACCCGTGACCAGCACCATGCCGTAGGGTTCCGCAATGTACTGGCGGAACTTCTTCAAGTCGTAATCGCTGAATCCAACGACATCCAGTGTGAGCTTGTGGAACTTCTCGCTCATGGATTCTTTGTCCAGCACGCGGAGCACCGCGTCCTCGCCATGAATGCTGGGCATGATCGAAACGCGGAAATCGATGAACCGACCGTTGTAACGTACACGGAAGCGTCCATCCTGGGGCACGCGCCGTTCTGCGATGTCCAACTCGCTCATCACCTTGATACGCGAGATGATGGTTGAGTGATGTTCCTTGGCAATGGGCTTCATCGCCTCCTGCAGCACGCCGTCGATGCGGTACTTGATCACCACGCTGTCGTCGCGCGTCTCCATGTGAATGTCACTGGCGCGGCGCTGCAGAGCTGTAAAGATGGTCGTATCCACCAGGCGAATGATCGGGCTGATGTCGCTTTCAGCCGTCAGCTTCTCAATTGAGATGGTCTCGTCACCGTTACCCTCATCGTCGTGGATGACATCCAAGGTGAAGGTTTCGCCGGCTTCGTCCAACACGCGCTGTGACTGCTCAGTCTTCTTCAGAATGTCAGTGATCTGCGTCAGAGTTGAAACTCTTGGAATCACCCGGCGATTTAGGAGCAGGCTGATTTCGTCGATCACCATCAACTGGCTGGGGTCGGCCAACGCGATGGCCAAGCGCCCGTCTTCGAGTTCCTGCAGGGGAATAAAGTTATACCGGAACATCAACTCGACCGGAATCTTCCGGAAGAGCTCGTGTTGAATTTTGAATCCAGACAGATCGACATATTCGCATCGATAGCGGCGCGCCAGTTCGTGCGCGCGCTTCTGCTCGTCGTCTCCGTCCGCCATTGCCGCTACAAAAAGCTGTTGTGACATAACCCTCGTTACTGTGTTGTTCCTTTTGTTTTGAACCGTGCTGCTGGTACGCAGGGGAAGCTCCGGCCTACTGTCTTCTCTTACCCTGCGGTAAAGCTGAAAATCGGCAGGTAAAGCGATATCAAAATGAAGCCGACCACAATGCCCATACCCACTAGAATCGCTGGTTCAATCAATGACATTGCCGCCGAAAGCGCCGACTGAACATCTTCTTCGTAGAATTCCGCAATCGAACTCAGCATTGTCGGCAGCGCTCCCGTTGCTTCTCCTACCTCCACCATTTCCACGGCGAGGTCCGGAAAAACGCCCGTCTGTTCCAGGCTCTGTGCCAGTGTTCGGCCTTCGCGTACGCTCTTTGACGCATCGTTGATGCCGCGCACAATCAGACGGCTAGCCATCGATTGTCCCGCAGTTTCCAGTGCTGTAACCAGAGGCAGGCCCCCAGAGAGCAGGGTGGACATCATACGGGAGAAAACCGCAATCTGGTAGCGCTGCCAGATACTTCCTACGATGGGCAGGTTGAGTTTAATCCTATCCATCATTTCGGCGCCGGTTTGCGTCTGCGTCCAGCGCCGGACAAGGAAGAAGATCGCGACCGCCACAAGCACTATCAACGGCAGATACTTCTTAGCCGCCAATGCCGTGGTGATCGTAAACTCCGTCATTGCCGGTAGTCTCTGGCCAAGGTCGGCGAACAAATCGGCGAACTTCGGGATCACGAATGTTACCAGCATCGTAATCAGCGCGATCACGCCCAGCACCAGGATCACGGGATAGACCAGCGACGAAATCAGCTTCTTACGAAAACTTAGGGCTAGACGCTGGAACGCAACGTAGCGCGATAGCACTTCGTCAAGGTTGCCGCTTTTCTCGCCTGCCATGAGTGTGGTGGAATAAATCTTCGGAAATGCGCCCTGCTTCTCAAAGGCCTCGGAGATCAGCTCTCCGCCCTTGGCGCGGTCTCTTACGTCTTCCAGCAACATTCGGAAATACTGGTTCCGTTGCCGCTTCGCCAACAGATCCAAGGCTTGTACGATGGGCAGGCCCGCTCGCACAAGGGTCAGGAACTGCTGATTGAAGATGACGAACTGTTCCAGTGTGACGCGGCGTCTTTGAGGTAAGCGGAGTTCACCGCCAGAGATGAATCCGCGTGGCTTAACCCAGTAGACCAGATACCCGGACTGCTGGTAACGGTCACGAATTTCCGCAGCAGAAAATCCGGCCTCGGCCTTTTCAAGCACCTTGCCGCGTTCATCCGCCACGCGAATAACAAATTCGGCCATACGTTTTCCACCCACGGCACGCACGCTGAGCGCGAGCCCGGCCCTCAGTGTAACATTATGAAACCTCGGGGATTGCTGTCCTGAGAGCTTGGTTTATATTCTCACTTCCTGTATCGACGGAGCGAAGCGGAAAGTTCAGGCGATTCACGGCTCCAACTGATTGCCTTGCAATACTTCTACGCCCGCTGGGGGGTGAAAAGTGAACTCAGCATCGCCGACCGCGATGTTTTCGCGCTGATTCTCAAGGCGAAATTCAGTTTTGCTTCCATCGAGCTCGTCCATCACAATTCTTCGCAAATAGCCCTGCCCGTCGCTCTCGAGCAATACCTGTGAGATGCGGTCTTCCATTCCCACCGGAATTCCTCGAAGCACTACGCCCCCGGAGGTTTCAGGGTGAATATCCGGGGCCAGGGACAATCCGCGCAGCTCCTTTTCCAGCTTGGAGCGTCCCAGGAGGTAGCGAATCGGGGAGCGTAGATCGTCCATTTTCTTCACTGGTGTGCGGCGCGCCTGGCGCTCGCCCGGAACATAGAACCAGGCGGTGGAGCCGTCGGTCACAAAGATCTTCTTCTGCGGAGAGACATAATCCCAGCGCATTTTCCCCGGCTTTTTGATCCAAAGGGTCCCGCTCTCGCTACGCCGTATTCCGCCTCCGGAATAAACCTCCGTAAACTCTGCCCGCAGGGTCTTCATGCCGTTGTAACGCGCGTCGATGGCTGCTGCGGCGCGTCTTGCGTCAATTCCCCTGGATTGGCTCCAGAGAGGCAATGCGCAACTCCACAGCAGGAAGAATAAAAGTCCAGCATTCAGCTTTCTCATAATTGTTTAGCAGCCTTGAATCCCGGATTACCGGGTAGATCGCCTGGCTCCATCCCCGGCGGCAGTCCACGCGTTATGAAGGGAAACAGTTCGGGCTGCGATACCTGTACTCTGCCGTCCACCACCTGGTATGGATGATTTTTCGGATCGACCGGGACACGGCGCATCAGTCCAACGGAAATCAAATCCTGCCATCCCGAAGGCAGTCGCCCGTTCTGTCTCGCAAACTCATCCACCCGTCCCTGCAGAATCTTCACGTCGGTGTCCACTCGGAGGCAGCGTAACCGGCTCATTGCGTTGGCCCTTAAATTAGGCTCCTCGGTGCTGTTCAGAATGTTAGTCCACATAAAGATAGCGGTTTCGGTTTCGCCGGCATTCGCCTTCAGCGAGGCTGCCATTACCTGCATCCAGGGATGAGCGCCCGGAACATGTGAGCCGCGGTCGAAAGCGTCGGCCGCCTTGGCGGGATCTTTCAATTCCAGCCAGTAGATGAAACCCAGGTCATAGTAGAGCCGCCACGCTTCGGGGTTTTCCCGAATCCCCTTTTCCACCAGTCGCGCCGCCGCCGGGGGATCTCCCGCGCCCTCGGGAGGCTTTTGCGACAGGAACACGGATCCGAACTGATAGGCAGGAAGCAGCTTCGGGTCCAGGGTGGTAGTTGTCTCCAACAGCGGCTCAAGCAGGAGGTATTGTTTTGCTTTGGCCTTGTGCTTGGCGCCGAAATATTGGACTACTCTCGTCCAATAAATGTCAGCAAGTAGCCCGGAATAGCCCAGGCTCATGCGTTTCACTACTTTTGGGGATGGAATGTACAGGACTTCCTGCAGCGGTTCATCGTCGCGCAGGACATCGATTTGGCGCAACAGCAGCGTGCTTCCCGCCAGCAGCAAAGCCATCAGCAGGGTGTAGCTCGCCTCAATTCGCAAGTTTCGCTTCATTTCAGATTGCGTCGCCCGAAAATCCAGACGGAAGCGGTCAGAACCGCGGCCGTATAGACCAGGACATAAAGCGTGTTCAGCAGTATCAGCTTCGGCTCAATTACCGCGTCGTGGGCCACTTTGCTGATGACGTTGAGCGAGGCAAAGTTAGGAATCAGGTAAGCCGCCCCGGTCATCATCCAGCGTGTCAACCCGCTCGCCATCTGGGAAAATCCGCGAAGATCGTCGGCAAACGTGCCCACGGCAAAAACAGCGAACGCAAAGATCGAGGAGAACACTGGGGTCGAAAACGTCGAAAATAGCAGCGCCAGCGCCGTGATCATCACGAATTGAAGCAGGATGAAATAGATCGCGGTGACCAGTTGCAGATCGCCGCGCCCCAGCCCGTGCGAGACATAAAGCACCGCGGCGAAGAATCCCACACTCATCAGCAGCGCATTTACCGTAAGAGTCATCACCAGGCCGAGGAATTTGCCCGTTATGAACTCCCAGCGCCGCACAGGACGCGCCGCAAGAACGGTGTAGAGCGTCCGCTTTTCAATCTCCTTGGAGACCAGTCCGATGCCGATAAAGATAGCAATCACAATGCCGAAGAGTGAGATCGATGTCAGGCCAAGATTGATCAACACGATCCGGTTGATCGCCACAGAGATTTGGCCGACGAGCAGGGAAGAGCCAACGATCAGCAATGCGAACAGGATCAGGTTGTACAGGACGCGGTCGCGCACCGCTTCGCGATAGGTGTTGTAGGCAATCGCCGAAAGCCGCCCGATCATGCATGCACCTCGTTCGGCTTATCCTGACCAATGCGCGCCAGGAAGTAATCTTCCAGCGTTGCCCGCACAGGGGTCACGCTGGTCAGATGAGCTTGACTCTTGCGAAGCACATCCAGAGCTGCATCCAGCGAGCGTTCCGGCAGCAAAGCGCGCACCACGTCGCCGGTCGCGTGGCAGCGCGCACCCAGAGCAGAGAGCTCGGGAATCGCCTGTGCGCCGTGCCAGACCACTTCCACATCGCCGCTCACTTCGCGTAACAGGTCTGCCACCACGCCCACGCCCTTGAG
>DATLJC010000065.1:0-4815 GCA_035539055.1 Saccharimonadales bacterium (SeqCode)
GTACTGCTTATTTATGCGCGAACTCGCTGTGGTTGCGGCTGAAGCCGAAGTAGATTACGAGGCCGAGGCCGAGCCATACGAAAAAGCGAATCCAGGTGATGACCGTCAGGCCAGCCATCAGGCCTCCGCAGAGAATGACGGAGATGATGGGAAAGACGGGGACAAAGGGGACTTTGAAGCCGCGTGGGCGGTCGGGTTGAGTGCGGCGCAGGACAAGCACTCCGATGGAGACGAGGACGAAGGCGAAGAGGGTGCCGATGTTTGAAAGGTCGGCGGCGTCGCCGATGTCTACCAGTCCCGAGGGAAGGCCGACGGCGAGTCCGGCGATCCAGGTGGACCAGTGCGGGGTTTTGAACCGGCTGTGGAGCTTGGAGAAGACGGACGGCAACAGGCGGTCGCGCGACATGGCAAACCAGATGCGCGTTTGTCCGTACTGGAAGACCAGCAGGGAGCTCAACATGCCGGTGAGAGCGCCAATAATGATGACCGAGCGCCAGATGGGGCGGGCTCCGAGCTGCTTCAAGGCGTATGCCACGGGCGCCTCTGCGGCCGGGCCGGATCCGAAGACGGAATACTTCATCATGCCGAGCAGGACGAGAGCAACACCAACGTAAAGAATCGTACAGACGACGAGAGAGGCGATGATGCCGAAGGGGATGTCCTTTTGTGGGTTCTTCGATTCCTCGGCAGCGGTCGATACTGAATCGAAGCCAATGTAGGTGAAGAATACGATGGCCCCGCCGGTGAGGATGCCACTGAATCCCGAGGGGGCGAATGGAACCCAATTTGTCTTGTGAACCAGGCTGCCGCCAACTACAAGGAACAGAACAATGGCAGTAATCTTCACGACTACCATGATGTTGTTGACCTTGGAGGATTCGCGTATCCCGCGTACGAGCAGCCAACTGAGAATCATGACCACGAGGAAAGCCGGGATGTTGAAGTACGCGCCGGTCCACTTGCCAGCGGCCCAGACCGGTGACGACCACTGGTCGGGAAGAATGAGTCCAAATTGGGCGAGTTGGGCCTTGAGGTATCCGGCAAAACTGACACAAACGGCGACGTTGCTGACGGCGTATTCGAGGATGAGATCCCAGCCGATGATCCAGGCGAAGATTTCGCCGAGAGTTGCGTAGCTGTAGGTGTAGGCCGATCCGGCGATGGGGATCATGGAGGCCAGTTCGGCGTAGCAGAGTCCCGCAAACGAGCAGGCGATGGCGACGAGGATGAAAGAGATGGCGATGGCGGGTCCGGCGGCGGGACGGCCATGCATGAGCGCACCGTGAAGGTTGCCTTGGCTCAGGAAGTTCCAGAGGATGTCCATCACCTGGGCGTGGAGGATGGACGGGGCCTCGAAATGTTCTCCTGCGGCGGCAGTGCCGGTGAGGACGAAGATTCCAGAACCAATGATGGCGCCGATGCCAAGGGCGGTCAGCGACCAGGGGCCAAGTGTTTTCTGCAGCCGATGGCCAGGTTCTTCGGCATCGGAGATGAGCCTGTCGATCGACTTGCGGGCAAATAGTTGACTCGCCAGCGGATTGCTCCTGCTTCCCGGTTTATATATCGGGCATGTATTGGGTGGAAAGTTCCCGAATGAAATCATATCAAGCAAAACGGTCAGGACCTATGCGAAAGCGTGGATGCGCGGGGAGGGATTGGAAAATTCCGACGTGGAGCGACAGTGAAGGACAACCGCGAGAACAACGGCTGGTAGGTCGATGGTGCGGATATCCCAGGTTATCCGCGCAAAGAACGCACGGCGAACCTGGGGCACCCGAGGGTTTGGGCAGGAATAGAAAAAGCGAGAACAACGGCAAGAGCAAAATCAAATACCCCACGTCAGCCCGAAAAGCACGGGCGGGACGTGGGACATCAGTAATCTGTCGATTTCCGTTAGCGCTTGGAAGTGCCGCGGACGGCTTTCTTTACTTTCTGTTTGGCAGCGCCGCGTTCGTGGGTGCGGGCAGCCTTGGGAGCAGCCTTCTTGCGGGCGGCGCGCTTGGCGGCCTTGCGTTCTTCCTTGGGTAGGGCGGTGGTGTTGGGCATTTTCTCAATTTCCTTTGCGAATAAAGTCTCCGCGCTGGCGCGGTGTGGCCATTAACGGCCAATTCTTAAGTAGCGCGAATCGTTTGAGGCTGCTCTTGACCCACGTCTGCCAGATGCGGCGGATATGGGTCACGCTGCCGATCCGTTACGCCTTCACGAGCTGGGCGTATTTCTCGACAAGCTTTTTAATACCGAAACTATGAAATTGTACCGTAATCTTGGCCTCATCCCCATCTCCTTCGCGATGGAAGACGACGCCTTCGCCATATTTCGGGTGGCGGACGCGGTCGCCCTTGCGCAATCCACGGCCCGGGGAGGGCTGATCGAGGTTCATCTCGGGGCGGGAAAACTTCTTGCCGCGTGAGGCGAAAAAGTCGGCAATGTTGTCGATGGAGTTGTAGGCCTGACCGGTGTAGGTGCTCTTGGGCGCGCTTTTCTGGCGCGACGGGCGGTTGTCCCAAACGCGGGACTGATCCTCGTTCTCGTAGTCGTAATGGGCTTCGCCGTATTCCTGAAAGCGCGGGGTGGAGCCCTTGATTTTTCCGGGCGAGCCAACGTCTTCGAGCAACTCGATGGGAATTTCTTCGAGGAAACGCGAGGGAGTCGATGGCTCAGGGGAATCGGTACCGTAGCGGCGGCGGTAATGGGCGCGACTGAGGATGAGCGTGTCCATGGCGCGCGTCATGCCGACGTAGCAGAGGCGGCGCTCCTCTTCGATCTCAGTGGGAGACATGAGTGTGCGCGAGTGCGGAAAGAGGCCCTCCTCCATGCCGACGAGGAAGACCAACGGGAACTCAAGGCCCTTGGCGGCGTGCAGCGACATCAGCGTGATCTGCTGCGCGTCGTCGAACTGATCGACATCGCTGACGAGGGCGGCATGGTCGAGGAAGTCGCTTATGGTCTCGCCACGATCACGGGAATCCATGGCGGCGTTGACGAGTTCGCGAAGGTTTTCGATGCGCGCCTGGGAGTCGGGCGAGTCCTCGGCTTCGAGGAGCTGGATGTACTTGGTGCGGTCGATAAGAAACTTGAGGATTTCGGCGGTGGAGACCTTTTGCACCGGCTCCAGAGTCACTTCCTCGACGGGGGTCGCGGCTTCGGCTTCGAAGGCGTCGGGGGAGAAGTCGATGGCGGTTGCTGCGAATTCGTTTGGGTCGAAGGCGGCATCGGGAGACGAGCTGTTGTTCGCAGGTTCGTCGGCGAAATTGCTGGGATCGAAGCTGTCGTCGGCGTCGCCGAAATCAAATCCGTGCTGGGTGCCAAGTTCGGCCTCTTCGGTCTCCTGAGGCTGAGGTGCAACCACCGGTCTGCCAAAGGGAGGTATCGGAGACGCGTCGGAAGGAGAGAGCGGAGGAGCGCCAAACGGCGAAACAGACTTGCCCCTCAAAGGTGCGACACGGGCGGGGGCCTCGACTTCAGCCGCGGTGGTGGCTTCCATGCGTTCGGCGAGGTCGCCGGAGACCATGGCGCGGGCGTCGCGAACGAGGTCGCGGAAGTTGGTGAGGGCGGCACAGGCGCGGGCGGGCAACAGGCGCTGGTCGACCACCTGCTGGAGGGCAGTCCAGAGCGAGTTGTTCGTCTCAAGAGCGACGCGCTCGACGGTTTCCATGGTGGTGCGTCCGATGCCGCGCACGGGGGTGTTGACGACGCGCATGAGGGCGACGGAGTCGTCGGGATTCAGGATGAGTTTGAGGTAGGAGATCATGTCCTTGATCTCCGCCCGCTCGTAGAAACTGAATCCGCCGACGACGTTGTAGTTGAGGTTGTAGCGGCGCAGGGCCTCTTCCATGAGACGCGATTGCGAGTTGGTGCGGTAGAGGATGGCCGATTTGTTCTCCTTGCCTTCGCGGGCACGCTCACGTGCCCACTTTGAGATGAAGTCGGCGGCAAAGAGCGCTTCGTTCTCGCCATCGGGAGCGTCGTAGAATCCGATTTTGCTGCCGCCTTCGCGGGCCGTCCACAGGTTCTTTCCCTTGCGCTGCACGTTGTTGGCGACGACGGCGGAGGCGGCCTGAAGTATGGGCTGGGTGGAGCGGTAGTTTTGCTCAAGACGGATGATCTTGGCGTTGGGAAAGTTCTTTTCGAAGTCGAGGATGTTGTTGATGTCGGCGCCGCGCCACGAATAGATGGACTGATCTTCGTCGCCCACGGCGCAGAGATTCTGGTGCGTTCCGGCGAGGGCGAGCATGATTTCGTATTGCGGACGGTTGGTGTCCTGATACTCGTCGACGAGCATGTACTGGTAGCGACGCTGATACTTCTCGCGCGTGGGGGCGTCGCCCTTGAGGAGGCGGACGCTTTCGAGCAGGAGGTCGTCGAAGTCGAGAGCGTTGGCCTTGAGCAGCTCGTCTTTATAGATCTTGTAGATGTGGGCGATGCGCTCCATCTTGGGATCGGCGGAGTTGAGGTACATCTCCTGCGGGTCCTGCATATGGTTCTTGGCGTGGGAGATGAGTCCGAGAACACTGCGCGGCGTAAGCTTTTTATCGTCGATGCCGAGGCGCTTGATGGCCGACTTGACGACCTGCTGCTGGTCGGCTTCGTCGTAGATGACGAAATCCTTGGTGTAGCCCTTGCCGTTGACCTGGAGCGCATTGATGTCGCGCCGCAACATGCGAACGCAGAACGAGTGGAAGGTGCTGATGGCAGGCTTGGCGAGGGAGTGCTGTCCGATGAGTTGCTGGACGCGCTCGGCCATTTCGGCGGCGGCTTTGTTGGTGAAGGTGACGGCAAGGATGCGGTCGGCAGGCACGTTTTCGTGCTCGACCA